>NVTW01000063.1 GCA_002401725.1 Gammaproteobacteria bacterium | reverse complement strand
TTTCTCGAAGAAAGTTTAAAGTTTTTATAAAAACTCAAACACTCATTTTAAAACGTTAAGTTACTCTGTTTAGGTAAACTAAATTGAGATAACTTATCATAACAGACTCTTGGACTTCCTTATGAGGTGAACCCCTTGAATCTGGATGCGCAGTTTAGAGATTTTTACGCTGAGGTCAAGCGTTAAAATCACTTTATTTGTGTTTTTTTAATAAAAACGGTTTGTTCGGTTAATAAGTAGTCAAATCAACAGATATAATCGATTGCCAATAGAATTGAATCTACTTTATTGGTTGCAACTGTTGTTGCTGTTGATACTTCATCGAGATATTTACTGGTCACGAAAATACGTTTTTCTATGCCTGCCTTTTTTGCTGCCATCATATCTGAGCCTTTATCACCAATAAAAATACTTTGTTGTAAATCGATATTATGCAATTGTTGCGCTTTTAATATCATCCCAGGTGCTGGTTTTCTACAATTGCACTGTTGTTTAAACTCATTAACACCACTTGTGGGGTGGTGTGGACAAAAGAAAACATCAGTTATAACAACATCATGTTTTTTAAATTCAGTTTTCATCCAGTGAGTTAATGCTAAAAAATCATTTTCATTATAATAACCACGAGCGATACCCGCTTGATTAGTGATGACAATAATTTGATAATTAAATTGCAGGGCTTTTTGACAAAGTTCAAAGATACCATCAACAAATTCAAAATCTGCAATTTTATAAACATAGCCATGATCGATATTGATGATGCCATCCCGATCTAAAAATAATGCTTTAATCATGCTTATATGACTCGTATTTTATTAGTTATACAAAAAAGACGAGCTAAGCTCGTCTTTTCTTTAATATTACAACACTAAGCATAATGCTTACATGCAAAGTCCGCCATCAATTTCTACCACGCGACCAGTGAAAAATTCATTTTCAAAAATATACTGTGCGGTATGGGCTATTTCATCAGCTTCACCTAAACGCCCTACTGGTTTCATTTTTTCTAAACGTTCACGCATTTCTGGTTTCATCGCATCGGTCATTGCCGTACGAATAACACCAGGCGCAATAGCGCCAACTCGAATACCGTGACGTCCTAACTCTCGAGCCCAAGTAGTAGTCATAGCAACCACACCCGCTTTAGCCGCCGCATAATTGGTTTGCCCCATATTACCACCACGTGCAATCGATGACATATTGATAATTACACCTTTACGTTTTCCTTCAATCATGTGTACCGCAGCTTCGCGTCCACATAAAAACACGCCAGTTAAATTGACATCAATCACTGATTGAAATTGTGCTAGTGACATTTTTTTAATAACCACACCATCTTTAGCTTTAACAAACATGCCATCGCGTAAAATACCTGCATTATTAACTAAACCATCAATACCAGCAAAGTCATTATTAATTTTGTTAAAGGTTTGTTCAACTTCTTGCTCTTGAGCAACATTAGTTAAATAATATTTTGCATTTGAACCAACCGCTTCAACTAAAGCAACAGTTTCTTGTAATAACTCTTCATTTAAATCAATTAGGGCGATTTTAGCACCATTTTCAGCAAACTTAACCGCCATAGTACGGCCCAAACCTTGACCACCACCAGTAATAACGATCACTTTATCTTGTATATTCATAATACCCTTCTTAGCTATTGGTTATTTATTATTACTATGCAGATCACTCAGGTATTTATTGTAATCGTCATCTTCAAGGCGTTTTAATCGAAGATTTCGTATTTTTTGACATAGTTCCCCGCTTAAAAGACTGCGGGAATTACGATCCTGAATCAAGTACATAGACTTATTATTTATTGTTTGAATGATTAAAAAGATTAAAAATACTTGAGAAGTCTTTGCTGCCATTACCCGCTGCTGCATGCATTGCATATAAGCTCCGTGCAAGCGCCCCCATTGGGGTCGATGATTGACTTCCTACTGACGCATCCATCGCTAAGCCCAAATCTTTTGCCATTAAATCCACCATAAAACCGCCTTGATAATCATTCGACGATGGCACGTTTTCCATTACATCAGGGCAAGGATTATAAAGATCTAAGGTCCAGTTACTACCTGAGCTTTTGCTCATAATGTTAGACAACACTTTAGCGTCTAAACCATTGGCTAAACCTAATTGTAATGCTTCGCTCGTACCTACCATTAACACACTAAGCAACATGTTATTACAAGTTTTCGCTATTTGACCTGCGCCATGTGCACCCGCATGAAAAATATTTTTACCCATATTATCAAGTATCGGTTTTACTTTAGTAAATTCAGCTTCGCTACCACCAACCATAAAACTTAGTGTGCCAGCTACCGCGCCACCTACACCACCAGAAACCGGTGCATCAACAAAATCAATTCCTTTTTGAGCTAACGCTGCGGCTACTTTTTTCGAGGTTGCTGCATCAATCGTTGAAGAATCGATAACCATTGCGCCTTTAGCTATATGATTAATCAAGCCACTCTCAGCATTTAAATAAACGCCGTCAACATGCTTGCCTGCGGGCAACATAGAAATAATAAACTCAGCACCTTGCACACAATCAATGGCATTACCTTGTGTACTTGCGCCTTGCTCTACAACATGCGCAACCGCTTGCTCTGATAAATCAAAAACACAAACTTGATGACCTGCTTTTACTAAGTTGACAGCCATTGGGCCGCCCATATTACCTAAACCGATAAATGCAATATTCGCCATAATTTTTCCCCATAAAATGTAATATAATTTTGCTTGCTTTAGTGCTTAACTTTTATTTACCTAAGCGCACTAATGGATGCTCTTCAGCAGACCATTTAGACTCAAAGAACCAATCAATAACACTTAAGTCGACTTCTTCTACTGAGTTAAAACGCCATTGCGGTTTATTGTCTTTATCTATTAAGAGTGCACGAACGCCTTCAACAAACTCACCATATTGACCACATTTAACCGATAAATTCAGCTCTAAACGAAAGCAGTCTGCTAATGATAATTTTTTTCCTTCGTTTAATTGACGATAAACAATATGTCCACTAACGGCGCTACCATGTTTTAATGATTTTTGTGCACGGTTAAACCATTTATCTTCGACTTCAACCGTGATTATGCTATTGACAATATCAACAATATTGTCACGATTCATCACATGTTCAATTAATGATTTTTGTGCTTTTAAATGTGAAACAGGTAAATGAATATTTGATGCAAGCTCTTGTTCAAGCATAATATTTGATAGTTTTTCATGATTTAATGCGACTGTATCGCCCCACTTAATTGTTTTTAACTGTTCAATAAAAGCCTCTTTTTTATCACTCAAAATAAAGTGATCGGCTAATTTACTGTATTTAGCATCCGCAGCATTAATTGAAGCGCCAGTTAATCCTAAAAATAGTCCACAAGGTTGCGGCATATTATTTAGAAAACGTGTACCGCCAACATCTGGGTATAAACCGATACTAATTTCTGGCATAGCAATACGCGAAGTTTCGGTTACCACACGATGACTTGCGCCAACCATCATGCCTAAACCACCGCCCATAACAATACCATTACCCCAAACGATAAAAGGTTTGCTAAAAGTATGGATCAAATAATCTAATTGATATTCTTTAGTAAAGTATTCTTCTATTTCGGGGGCGTATTCACCTTTGTGTTGTTGCATACATTTATACATATGCACAATGTCGCCACCAGCACAAAAAGCTTTTTGACCACTCCCCTGTAAAAGTACTAACGCAATGTCATCATTTTGATGCCAAGCTAATAATTTAGGGTATAAAGCATCGATCATCTCACCACTTAAAGCGTTAAGCGAACGTTGTGAGTTTAACGTGGCAATGGCAATTTTTTTACCATTATTAGCGATTAATTCTTCAAATAAAACTACATCTGTCATAAGATTTTCATACCAAGGTTATAAAAGCTGACCAGCACCTTCAGTTAATAAACGACGCGCAATAATTACGCGCATAATTTCATTAGTGCCTTCAAGAATTTGATGAACACGTACATCTCTAAAATGACGTTCTAACGGATACTCTTTAATATAACCGTAACCACCATGTATTTGCAGTGCTGCATCACACACTTTAAAACCAATATCGGTAGCAAAACGTTTTGCCATCGCACAATAAGCAGTTTTCTCATTATCGTTTTGATCAAGTTTATAAGCCGCTAATCGCACTAATTGTCGTGCAGCAACAAGTTCGGTTGCCATATCGGCTAATTTAAATTGCAGCCCTTGAAAAGCAGCAATGGGTTTACCAAACTGTTGACGTTCTTGCATATAGGCTTTAGCACTATTTAGCGCTTGCTGAGCTGTACCGATAGAGCAAGTAGCAATATTAATACGACCACCATCAAGTCCTTTCATCGCCAGAGCAAAGCCTTCGCCTTCACTGCCGAGTAAATTTTCGACCGGCACTTTAACATTATCGAAAGTAATTTGACGTGTCGGTTGAGCATTCCAGCCTAATTTCTCTTCGGCTTTTCCATAAATAATTCCCTCAAGATCAGCAGGAACAGCTAATGCTGAAATACCTTTAGCACCCGCTTCACCAGTGCGCACCATCACTACTAAAATATCGGTTTCACCTGCACCTGAAATAAACACTTTAGAGCCGTTAACACGGTAATAATCGTTCTCTTTTTTTGCTGATGAAGTTAATGAAGCAGCATCAGAGCCTGAACCTGGTTCGGTTAAACAATAAGAGGCGAGTTTTTCACCCATAACTAAAGACGGACACCAGTTATCTTTTAGCTCAGTTCTACCCCAAGTGGCGATCATCCATGTTGCCATATTATGAATAGTCATCATCGCAGTAGTGGCAGTACAGCCCATAGCAAGTTGTTCAAAAATAATCGATGAATCTAAACGGCTTAATCCTAACCCGCCAGCTTCTTCAGGTGAATATAGACCACAAAAGCCTAATTCACCGGCTTTGGCGATAACTTCTTTAGGAAAAATATGCTGTTGATCCCATTTTGCCGCATTGGGCAAAAACTCGGCGTCACTAAATTGTTTTGCGGTGTCAGCGAACATTTGCTGATCTTCAGTTAAATCAAAATTCACGTATACTTCCCCAAGCTAATTTTTAAAATTTATTAATTTCACTATTATGTAATTCAATTCAGCTAACATTTAGCTTTAAGCTGTATGGTTCAAGTTAAAGGAAAAAGCACGGAGTTGACGCTAATCAATGAGTACTTTTGACGCATAAATTGGACAATACAGCGACAAGATAGATAGTTAGCTAAGTATTTCTAATGCAATTGCCGTCGCTTCACCGCCGCCAATACATAAAGAAGCAACACCTTTTGATAAGCCTTTATTTTTAAGAGCATGAATAAGCGTAACCATAATACGCGCTCCACTACAGCCTAACGGATGACCCAATGCACAAGCGCCACCATGAATATTGACTTTATTAATATCTAATTCCATATTCTTAACTGCTAACATAGTGACCATGGCAAAAGCTTCGTTAATTTCAAATAAATCAACATCCGCCGTTGTCCAACCTGCTTTATCAAGTAATTTAGTCATCGCGCCAACAGGGGCAACAGTAAATTCTTCAGGTTTTTGTGCATGAGTTGCATGCGCAACCACTTTACATAACGGCGTTAAACCACGTTTTTGTGCTTGTGATAACTTCATCATTATCATTGCCGCACCACCATCAGAAATAGAACTAGAGTTAGCGGCGGTAATAGTGCCGTCTTTTTTAAAGGCAGCACGTAATGATGGAATTTTTTCAGGACGAGCATTACCCGGTTGTTCATCAGTATCCACGACGATATCACCACGACGATTTTTAACGGTTACTGGTGTGATTTCATTTTTAAAATCCCCCGCAGCGATAGCCGCATTAGCACGCTCAAGTGAGCGAATCGCAAAAGCGTCCATATCTTCACGCGTAAACCCTGTTTCGTCGGCAGTTTCTTGAGCAAAACAGCCCATTGAAATGCCATCATAAGCATTTTCTAAACCGTCTAACATCATGTGATCAAGCACTTGGCCATGCCCCATACGCATACCTGAGCGAGCTTTGGGTAACAAATATGGTGCATTACTCATACTTTCCATACCGCCAGCAATAGCAACATCAATCGAACCAGCAATTAGTGCATCATGTGCTTGCATTGCTGCTTTCATACCAGAACCACACACTTTATTAATAGTGGTACATACTGTTGATAACGCTAAATCAGCGGCTACAGCAGCTTGTCGTGCTGGTGCTTGTTTTAAACCTGCAGGTAATACACAGCCCATGATCACTTCATCAACTTGATCATTAGCCAAGTTAGCTTGAGCTAATGCGCCACGAATAGCCGTAGCACCTAATTCAGGCGAAACAACAGGTGATAAACAACCATTAAAACCGCCCATTGGCGTTCTAGTAGCAGCAACAATTACGATAGGATCAGAAACAGACATGAAATTCTCCAAAAAAACTCATTATAGTAAATATAACAAAATATGAGCACAGATTAACTTAATTTGACGTTTACGCCAACGTAAACTTTAGTAGTAAATAAGTTGTAATGTAAACTTATTTATACCCACCTAAGCAATAATCAGAAAACAACCGTTAGCATCACCTTTACGTTAACGTAAACTTATTGTAAGGTAAGTGAATATTTAACGTGCATATAACCAACGTCGGCAAGTAATTAATACTATGACTACAGCAAGTAATAATAAAATAAAAATAGAAAACGAAGCCAAACAAGCCACCTATTCTATTAGCGATTTATCAAAAGAATTTGATATTACCACGCGTAGTATTCGCTTTTATGAAGATCAAGGCTTAATTTCACCAACTCGCAAAGGTCAAACACGAATTTATAACCAAAGAGACAGAGTTCGACTAAAGTTAATTCTACGCGGCAAACGCTTAGGTTTTTCATTAGCTGAAACGGGACGCTTATTCGAACTTTACGATGCTGATAAAAGTAGTGCTAAACAATTAGCCACCATGATGGAAATTATTGCCCATAAAAAATCAGAATTAAATCAACAACTCGATGATATTAAAGCAGTGCTGATCGAATTAGATGATTTAGAAAAAAATTGTTTAAAAACATTAGCTGAGCTTGAAAACACTACTTCAACACCAAAAGCCTAACAGTATATTTAAATACCTAATATTAAGAAAATGATTAAGAGAATAAGGATCAACCATGATTTCAACATTTACCTCACTTAACTTCAATTTAGGCGAAACCGTCGACATGATCCGCGATCAAGTCAACGCCTTTGCTCGTGATGAAATAGCACCACGCGCTGCGCAAATTGATATTGATAACGAATTTCCCAGCGACTTATGGCGTAAATTTGGTGATATGGGTTTATTAGGTATGACCGTTGAAGAGCAATATGGTGGTTCTGGCTTAGGTTATTTAGAACACCTTATTGCGATGCAAGAAATCAGTCGTGCCAGTGCTTCTGTTGGCTTAAGTTATGGCGCGATGTCAAATTTATGTTTAAACCAATTACGTAAAAATGGCTCACACCAACAAAAATCGAAATATCTTCCTAAATTATGTACCGGCGAACATGTTGGCGCATTAGCCATGAGTGAGCCTAATGCTGGCTCAGACGTTGTAAGTATGAAGCTTTCAGCT
>NVTW01000062.1 GCA_002401725.1 Gammaproteobacteria bacterium | reverse complement strand
AACAGCTGATTGAGCGCCTTTGGCAGCTTCTTGAACTTCAGCAACAATTGCTTTTTTGTCATCAAGATTGATAGCCATTGGCTTTAACTCCTGGTTCAACCCGGGCCTCTAATATAAAAGCACCGGTAATAACAACTCCTAAAGTAAATTGTAATGTTCTACTTTAGGCCAATACGGCGAGAGCCAGAATTTAAGAAAATATCTGGGGTTTCACCATCTACGTAGGAAATTAAGTTGGCCATTTATAAAAATATTTTTCTATAAAGACTGACACCTACGGTCTTGGACGGGGGTCGGTTAAGGCGTTAACTTGTGCTTTAAATTGAATTAAAACACTGCTAAATTTATAACCAACTCCTACCAAAATTTAAGGGGCAAAATTATAGACAATAATTTTGCCTTTGTAAAGCGGTAAAATTCACCACTTTACAAAAAGTTATGCTTCTAAACTAGACTGGTCAACCGTAACACCGGCACCCATAGTAGTTGAGATTGAAACTTTTTGAAGGTACTGACCTTTAGCATTAGCAGGTTTTGCTTTTTTAAGCGCTTCTAATAATGCTTCAAGGTTTTGTTGTAATTGATCTGCTTCGAAATCAGCCTTACCAATAGTAGTATGGATGATGCCGTTTTTGTCATTACGGTAACGAATTTGACCAGACTTGGCGTTTTTAACCGCGCCAGCAACGTCAGGTGTTACTGTGCCAACTTTAGGGTTAGGCATTAAACCACGTGGCCCTAAAATTTGACCTAATTGACCAACAACGCGCATTGCATCAGGAGAAGCAACAACAACGTCAAAGTTCATTTCGCCTTTTTTAACTAATTCAGCTAAATCTTCCATACCAACAAGGTCAGCACCGGCTGCTTTAGCTTTTTCTACATTAGCGCCTTGCGTAAATACAGCAACACGAACGTCACGACCTGTACCATTGGGTAATACCGTTGCGCCACGAACATTTTGATCTGATTTACGAGCATCAATGCCAAGTTTAATAGCAACATCAACGCTTTCACGAAATTTAGCTGTCGCTAATTCTTTTAATAAAGCCAATGCTTCACTAATTTCATATTCTTTTAATACGTCTACTTTTTCACGGATAAGACGTGTGCGTTTTGATAATTTAGCCATGATTAATCCTCTACCACTAAACCCATTGAACGAGCGCTGCCCGCAATGGTACGCACTGCAGCTTCTAATGAGCCGGCAGTAAGATCTGGTTCTTTGGTCTTCACAATTTCTTCAAGTTGAGCTGTTGTAACAGTACCCACTTTTTCAGTGTTAGGACGGCCTGAACCGCTTTTGATGCCAGCTGCTTTTTTCAATAAGTAAGAAGCGGGTGGAGTTTTAGTTTCAAAAGTGAAAGAGCGATCGTTATATACAGTAATAACTACTGGAACCGGTGCGCCTTTTTCTAAAGAATCTGTTTTTGCGTTAAACGCTTTACAGAATTCCATGATGTTAACACCGTGTTGACCTAACGCAGGACCAACTGGTGGTGACGGATTAGCTGCACCAGCAGCTACTTGTAGCTTGATAAAAGCTTGGACTTTTTTAGCCATTTTTAAATACCTTTGTTTTGGGTGCAAACGCCAATTTAAATTAGCTCCCCGTTAATAATACCCGTTAAGTTGGCGATTATTTATACAAAATATTGATACAATACATAATCAGCCAAATAAAAACGGCAGCGGATTATATATTAATCGTCGCTGCCGTTGCAAGAAGTTATTTTAATTTTTTCAGTTATTTAATTCAGTTAACTACTTTTCTCAACTTGACTAAATTCTAGGTCAACTGGTGTTGAACGACCAAAGATCAACACTGACACTTTAATACGGTTTTTCTCGTAATCAAGTTCTTCAACCACACCACTAAAGTCAACGAATGGACCATCAATAACACGAACCACTTCACCTGGTTCAAATAATGTCTTAGGCTTCGGCTTATCAGTAGAATCTTCTAAACGTTGCAAAATACGATCAGCTTCAACTTGCGTAATAGCTGCGGGACGTTCAGTGGTACCACCAATAAAACCAAGCACACGCGGCACACTTTTAACTAAATGCCAAGATTGCTCATTCATTTCCATTTGTACTAGTACATAGCCAGGAAAGAACTTACGCGCACTTTTACGTTTTTGACCAGCACGCATTTCAACTATTTCTTCAGTTGGCACTAATATTTGACCAAAAAGTTCTTGTAAACTTTGTACTTCAATATGCTCAAGCATTGTTTTTTGTACACGCGCTTCATAACCAGAAAAAGCCTGTACAACATACCATTTTAGTTTTGGGTTGGTGTTAACTACTTTTTCTTCATGTTCAGCATTGTCTTCGTTTTCTTGCGCTGAATTATTTTCTTCTGACATAATTACACCTTTAAACCAGTAATAAAACCGACAACCCAGAATAGAACTGAATCTAATCCCCATAACAACACTGACATTATTGCGGTAACAACAAGTACAATGGCTGTAGTTTGAATAGCTTCTTGGCGAGTAGGCCACACAACTTTACGAACTTCAGTGCGAGATTCTTTAGCAAAAGCAACTGCAGTACGACCTTTTTCAGTTTGCATGGCAATTAAGCCGGCAACCACAACACTAATGACTATAGCGATTGCTCTTAATAATACTGATTCTTCTGTGAAAATATAATTACCAACAACAGCCCCAGCTAAAAGCAGGATAATTACCACCCATTTTAAACCATCAAGACTTGTACTTGGTTGGCTTTCTGTACTTGCATTCATATTTTTGACCTGTTACTACTGTCTAGACTAATTATGTATTAATGCGGTTCATTAACACAAAAAACAACCCTGCTACGTAAAGTTAAAATGGCAGGGGTAGAGAGATTCGAACTCCCAACACCCGGATTTGGAATCCGGTGCTCTACCAATTGGAGCTATACCCCTATCACATACTATAATTACACTTATCGAGTGGTTCTTAGTTTTTAGGGAATTAAGAGAGACTCTAGAAGTGAGGCGCTATTATACTCAGCCAAATATTTTACTCAAGTGATATTTTGGATTCTTCATAAGCAGATTAAATATTAGATGATATTTATACAAAAAGCATTTAAATTAGCGGCAATTAAATTTTTACTGCTTTAACGATTACTTGCTAACAGAAACTATTTTTTATGACATTTTTACAATTATTAGAAGCAAAACACTTTAACCGCTTACAAAAAAAAATTATCTTTGAATTTGCCAATACTAGTGCTGAATTTTCTTCACAATGGTTAATTCATTGCATTCGCAGCAACTGTTCTACTCTTGAGCTAGCGTTTGCTATCGCTTTTGCTGACAGATGGAAACTAACCGTATTAGATGATTTAGAAAATTATTTAACCCCCATTCTTGATCAAAATACCGCAAGTAAACTTTCATTTGATAATGAACTGCGCACCATTGAGCAGATGATGTCAGGCTATTCACATCGTCGATTAATTAAACTATTAAACCAAATAACTTGCTTAACAAACAATAATAAAGAACTAAATATTGTTTCCCAAAACCTCTTTACAACACAAACTAATATTCCACAGATATTAATAGATAAGATCATTGCTGACAGCAAACCACAGTTAACAGCAGTAGCTCTTTTTGGTGATCAAGGCAGTGACAGTAAAGATACCTCAATCAGAAACAATACTCACTTTCCAACGCCATTACCAAACACCATGCTGGAATTAGCTTTACTTGAAAAAATAATGGCCGCGAATTCAAACGAATCTATACAGTTTGCTGAGCCTGCGGTGATATTACGCTATAAGCCAGAGCAATATTACAAATGGCATTATGATCATATTTATCCTCATAATGAACAAATTCAGCAGCAAATAAATCAATTTGGACAACGCAAAAAAACCGCTATTTTCTATTTAAATGACAATTTTAGTGGTGGTGAGACCGAATTTAAAAGTCCTTTTGTTTCGGTAAAACCAAAACAAGGACAAATAGCCACCTTTAATAATTGCGATCCAGCAGGCAAACGACTAACGCAAAGCCTACATCGTGGTACTGAGGTTGTGCAAGGAGAGAAGTGGATCATTACCCTATGGTTTCGAGATAAACCATTCTGGTTACGCACAGGCTTTTTGTAAGAGCTAATACCAATTTCATAAGTTTTTAGGTTCTTGGTGTTTTGTGTTGGGTTTCGTTCCTCAACACCAACCTACTCAGCAATTAAATATAGCACAGCAAAATATGATATTTGATATAAATCAGCAGGTACAAAAAAGGCCGTGAAAGCGACCTTTTAATAGTAATAAATTCTTCTTGTTTTAATCTGCTTGATAACTGACGATTTAACAAGGCGTAGGCACGGAGCTTACGCCAGTAAGTGAGTACCTACAACGACGTTAAAGCTAAGTTAGCAGCTAATTAATCAAGAATTGCAGATACAACACCAGCACCTACGGTACGACCACCTTCACGAATGGCGAAGCGTAAACCTTCTTCCATCGCTACTGGGTGAATAAGCTCAACTACAAATTTCAAGTTGTCGCCTGGCATGACCATTTCTACACCTTCAGGTAATTCTACTGCACCGGTAATATCGGTGGTACGGAAGTAAAACTGTGGRCGGTAACCTTTAAAGAATGGTGTATGACGACCACCTTCATCYTTACTTAACACGTATACTTCTGATTCGAATTTAGTGTGTGGATTAATCGCACCTGGTGCACATAATACTTGACCACGCTCTACGTCTTCACGTTTAAGACCACGTAATAAAATACCACAGTTCTCGCCTGCTCGACCTTCGTCAAGCAATTTACGGAACATTTCTACACCAGTACAGGTAGATTTTTGTGTTTCACGAATACCAACGATTTCTACTTCATCGCCAACTTTGACGATACCACGCTCTACACGACCTGTAACAACAGTACCACGACCTGATATTGAGAATACATCTTCAATTGGCATGATGAACGCACCATCAATTGCACGCTCTGGCTCTGGAATATAAGTATCTAATTGGTCAGCAAGTTCAATTATTTTTGCTTCCCATTCTTCTTCACCTTCAAGCGCTTTAAGCGCTGAACCTTGAATTACGGGTAAGTCATCACCTGGAAAGTCGTATTCTGAAAGTAATTCACGTACTTCCATTTCTACTAATTCTAGTAATTCTTCGTCATCTACCATGTCACATTTGTTCATGAATACGATGATATAAGGTACGCCTACTTGACGTGATAACAAGATGTGTTCACGTGTTTGTGGCATAGGACCATCGGTAGCTGCTACTACTAAGATAGCGCCATCCATTTGGGCTGCACCAGTGATCATGTTTTTAATGTAATCGGCATGGCCTGGGCAATCTACGTGCGCGTAGTGACGCACCGCTGTATCATACTCAATGTGAGAAGTATTAATGGTAATACCACGTTCACGCTCTTCTGGTGCRTTATCGATTTGGGCAAAATCTTTAACTTCACCACCGTGAACTTTAGTTAATACTGCTGAAATAGCAGCCGTTAATGTTGTTTTACCGTGATCAACGTGGCCGATTGTACCAACGTTAACATGCGGTTTCGTGCGTTCAAATTTTTCTTTAGCCATTGTTCTATACCTTTAAAGTTTATTAAAAGCCCGACGTTTAAACCGAGCCAGGCTTTCATTAAGCCATAGTTGAATTTATTATTGCGTCAGCAACATTTTTTGGAGCTTCGTTATACTGCTTAAACTCCATCGAAAATGACGCTCGACCTTGGGTTGCACTACGCAAAGCAGTAGCATAACCAAACATTTCAGCTAACGGAACTAGTCCATTAACTAACTTCATGCCTGCCGGGCCTTCATCCATTCCTTCGATTAAACCACGACGACGATTTAAGTCTCCAACAACATCACCCATATTTAATTCAGGTGTTGTTACTTCAACTTTCATCATAGGTTCTAGCAATACAGGCGTTGCCTCTAATGCACCTTTTCTAAACCCTATTGAAGCAGCAACTTTAAATGCCATTTCGTTAGAGTCTACATCATGGAAAGAGCCGTCATATAACGTCACTTTGATGTCCAGCATCGGGTAACCCGCGAGTACACCATTTTCCATTTGTTCTTTACAGCCTTTTTCTACGGCTGGAATATATTCACGAGGAACTGCACCACCAACGATTTCGTTAACGAATTCGAAGCCAGCACCTTCTTCTAAGGGTTCCATTTTCAGCCAAACATGGCCAAATTGACCACGCCCACCTGATTGACGTACAAATTTACCTTCAATTTCTACCGATGAACGAATAGTTTCTCGATATGAAACCTGAGGTTTGCCGACATTACATTGCACTTTAAATTCGCGCTTCATCCGTTCAACCAAGATATCTAAGTGTAGTTCACCCATACCAGAAATGATGGTTTGTCCAGTTTCGTCATCGGTTTCAACTCGAAAAGAAGGGTCTTCTGCTGCTAGTTTACCTAGCGCTACACCCATTTTTTCTTGATCAGCAATCGTTTTTGGCTCTACGGCTACTGAAATAACAGGTTCAGGAAACTCCATACGTTCTAAGGTAATAACATTTTTTAAATCACATAATGTATCACCAGTAGTCACATCTTTTAAACCAATCGCGGCAGCAATGTCACCTGCACGTACTTCTTTGATCTCTTGACGATCATTAGCATGCATTTGCACGATACGACCAAAACGCTCTTTTTTATGCTTAACGGGGTTATAAACACTGTCGCCAGTTTTTATCACGCCCGAATAAACACGGAAAAAGGTTAACGTACCCACAAAAGGATCCGCAGCAATTTTAAATGCTAATGCCGAAAATGGTGCATCATCATCTGCTTCACGACTACCTTGCGTTTCGTCTTTGTCGTCATTAATACCTGTTATCGCGGCAACTTCTGTTGGCGATGGTAGGTATTCAACAACAGCATCAAGTACTGCTTGTACACCTTTATTTTTAAAGGCACTGCCACAAGTACAAAGAATTATTTCATTAGCGAGTGTTCGCTGACGTAAACCTGTTTTGATTTCATCTTCGGATAAATCGCCTTCTTCAAGGTATTTGTCCATCAACTCATCGTTTGCTTCTGCGGCTTCAGAGATAAGATTTTCTCGCCATTCCTCGGCAAGTTCAAGCATGTCATCAGGAATGTCTTCATAAGAAAAGGTCATACCCTGATCTTCTTCATTCCAATTAATTGCTTTCATCTTTATCAGGTCAACAACGCCCTTAAACTCTTCTTCTGCACCTATTGCTAGTTGAATAGGAACAGGATTAGCGCCTAAGCGGTCTTTCATTTGTTGCACTACATCTAAGAAGTTAGCACCCGCTCTGTCCATTTTGTTAACAAAAACCAAGCGCGGCACGGAATATTTTTCCATTTGTCGCCATACAGTTTCAGTTTGCGGTTGCACACCAGAAGAAGCACAAAGCACTAACACAGCACCATCAAGTACGCGCAAAGAACGCTCTACTTCAATAGTAAAGTCAACGTGACCAGGAGTGTCGATAATATTGATGCGATGCGAGTCAAACTGACTTTCCATACCTTGCCAAAAACAAGTAGTAGCCGCAGAAGTAATAGTAATTCCACGTTCTTGTTCTTGCTCCATCCAATCCATGGTAGCTGCGCCATCATGAACTTCACCGATCTTATGTGATAAGCCGGTGTAGAAAAGTACTCGTTCAGTTGTCGTCGTTTTACCAGCATCAACATGAGCACAAATACCTATATTACGGTAATGCTCTATCGGCGTTGTACGTGCCAAAATTATTTCCTCGTTCTAAGGGTGAACAACTCACCTTTAGATAATAGAAAAGCGCAGTTAATTGCCAAGCAATATAACTACGCCACTCTTTTATATTATCAGCCAGATCACCAGCGATAATGAGCAAACGCTTTGTTTGCTTCAGCCATACGGTGAACGTCTTCACGTTTTTTAACCGCTGAGCCTTTACTGTCAGACGCATCTAACATTTCGTTAGCTAGGCGCTGAGCCATTGATTTTTCACCACGTTTACGAGCTGCTTCAACTAACCAACGCATGGCTAGTGCA
>NVTW01000061.1 GCA_002401725.1 Gammaproteobacteria bacterium | reverse complement strand
TCAACAGTGATGCTACCTACGCCAGTAATGGCTTTTATCGAGTTTTTGATCAAAATCATTAGCATTTGTTGTAATTGCACTGCGTCAGCGTTAATTAACTCTTGGTGGTTATCACTGTTAAAAGTAAAATGAATATTTTGCGGTAGTAAATTGCTGGCGATTGGTAAAATATCATTAATGACAGTCAGTAATGAAAGTGGTTTAAATTCTTGGCCTTCTTCTCGACAAAAGGTTTGTAATTGACTCACCAAATTTTTAGCTGCATGTGCGGCTGAATTTATTTTGTTTAAGTAGTTATTTAACTTGGCGTAAGTTTGTTTTTGGGCGTGGTCATTTTTAGTTAAATGTAGAACAAACTCCGTTGCTAATTCATTATATCCTAATACATTGGCTAAATTATTGTTAAAATTATGACTAATACCGCCAACAAGTTGGCCAATGGCTTCCATTTTTTCAGCATGTTCAAGTTGTTTTTTTATTGCGACCTTTACAGAAATATCACGCTTTATTGCTACATAATAACTAACAATATCGTTATTCATTACCGGCGTAATGGTTTGATCTTCAAAATAAAGGCTACCATCTTTTTTTCTATTCCATAACTCTCCTTGCCAAACATTGCCCGAGGTTAGAGTATTCCACATGTTTTGATAAAATGAATACGATTGTTTACCTGATTTTAATAAACGTGTATCTTGACCAAGCACTTCTTTATAGCTATAACCAGTCAGCTGTTCAAAAGCATTATTTACCCATAAAATGGTACCTTGGGCATCAACAATAACCACAGTGTCTACCGYRKYMWTKMMGKCARWATWRAWKRRYTSWAGYSSWAMYTWMGCASKTTKKWYGSKATWAWWWTYMRTYRMMYWWYMSTYRRGTAMRWYAWWRMMTWWAKTTTACRWKATRAGMTCCGCAACAATAGTTCTTAGTGTTGCCGCTGAAAATGGTTTTTCTAAAATTTGATTCGCCCCCACCAACTTGGCAATCTCTAAATAGTTAAAACGTCCTTCAATACCGCCACCACCTGAAATAGCAATCACAGGAATAGCTGAATACGATTTTTTCATATCCATGATCAAGTCAATGCCATTTTCTTCTGCCATTACGATATCAGTAACCACTAAATCTATATTTTCATCAGCAAGGATTTGTAGCGCTTGTATGCCGTTTTCAGCAAGTAAAACTTGCGTTTCATTGTTAGTTAACATTGCAGAAATCATTTCTCTTACCGATAATTCGTCATCAACAATCAATATTTTTTTCATGGTGTTTTACCTACTAAAATTTAAAAAAATTCAATTTCGCCGTTATCCATACTGTCTTGKGTTACCGGATTATTGATAGTTTGCTCTGAAAGTTGATGGGCAACGTTCATCGCTTCGGTTAGTTTTTGTAAATGTTGCTCTGCTGAATCAGCTAAATCTGCTCTTTGTGCAAAACTAAAGTCTTGACGAAACAAGCTAATGGCATCAATAAAACTTTTCACCACATTAATTCTTGAACTCATGTGAGCCAATAATTGTTTGGTCATGTCTTCAAATTGCAAACCGAGTAGTGATTGATCAACACTGGCTTGAATTTCAGTAGAGATACTCGATATGGTTGATAATTTTCCCCCGACTAATTCATTTTGAGATTCTAGTTCGCTCATTAGTTCTTCCATGCGATTTTGTGAAGTTAAGGTAAGATCTAAATCGCTGGAKGCTAATTTACCTATGGTCATTTTAGCTGCATTCATGGTTTTTAATATTTGCTGATAGTTTTCTCTTATTTGACTACTAAAATCAGCACTGCGCCCTGAAAGTGCGCGYACYTCATCRGCAACAACAGCAAAACCRCGCCCWGCTTCGCCGGCTCTTGCYGCTTCAATGGCWGCATTTAGSGCYAAYAAATTAGTTTGTGAACTAATGCCRTCGATTTCGCCCAATAAATTTTGTACTGCATTAATATCTTCATTCATTGAATTCATCGARTCGACTAATTGCAAACTACCTTCACTCATCGATTGAATACTGGAAACAAACAAAGCAATGAGTTCWGTSGCTTCTTCTTTAAAACTTTTATGTTCTTTWTTRTCTCTTGGTTGTTCCGAYTCATTCACTGATGCAATTAATTCRCTWACYAAKTCAATTTGTACTTTTGACTGMTCRCCAAGCCCAGTAAAACTGTCAAAAAGTTCTTTGATGGCRTCTGTTTGAATACTTTCTAAACGTAATACTTCTTGATYAAATTGCACGAACTGCTGAYTCATTTCTTTATCAGCATCCGAGAGRATTTTMTCAAAAGGATTATCTTGMTCTRTTTCTTGAKGGGYMGYTTCAACTATTGCTTKAGTTATMAYTATTTTGTTGAAAAAATAAAACAATGCCAATAATTCAATGAGTACAACCAATAAACTCGTCAAGYTAAACCAAGGCTCWGCAAAATCAAATAMCAGTACWAATAAAGYYACGACAACGGTTAATAAACTTAAAAGYATTRTTCGYTTAAGCCAATTTAAATAGTTGTCTATTTGTTGCTTATTTTGATCATCCGTTGTTTGTGCGTTCATACGATTTCATCCTATAAATAGAAAATACTATTGCTATTAAGTTGGTCAATGCTTTTTAAATTTGAGTTGTTAAGATAAGTGCGTTCTCTTTGAGTAACATGCCTATGCACTTGGCTCAGGATCGTCTTTCCCGCAGTCTTTTAAGCGGGAATCTACGTCAAAAAGTACGAGATCTTCGATAAAAGCGTTTCGAAGATGACGATTATAATAAATACCTGAGTTATCTGCATAGGCATATTGAATAATTGTTTTATTGTCATGGTTATTAATAGTTTTAACGTAAACCTCATTTTTGGTCGCAACAAAATAAACTTTACGAGCCTGATACCCRCCMAKATCTTYACTKACAAYGGGAATATTTTCGATAGCCAAATARTCATRAAYAAAMKCAATATTTTTTTGACCAATATTTATGCTTGAATTGCGTAATGTGTTATTTGCTGTGTTATTCATTGAACTACCACCAAAAAGTTTTGCGATTAAATTTTTACGATGACCGCCTAACTTAATAATTTCATTAATTAATAATTCCATCGCAGTATTACCATAGCGCGCAGCTTTTGAATGCTGATAAGTAAATAATAATGCTTCGTTGTTATTTACTTTTTTATTAGATAACTCATCGCTAGCCGCTTGTGGCAATATAAAATGATTCATACCACCAATTTTAAGCTCAGTTTCGTACAAGCACACGGCAATACACGATCCTAAAACCGTGATAAGTATCTGCTYTCCTTTACAGGCAAAAAAGTCTCCTGGTAATAATGTCACCGCAGTGCGTTTAAAGCGATTATCCCAGTAGCTGTTTAATGTGCTTTCAAGCTGAGCTTTGATCATGATTTACTCTTAAATTTACCTGCCTATGTACTTGGCTCAGGATCGTCATTTCCGCAGTCTTTTAAGCGAGGATATCTGTCAAAAAACATGAGATCTTCGATAAAAGCGTCTCGAAGATGACGATTAGTATAAATACCTGAGTTATCTGCATAGGCATATATCAATACGGTTAACCGATCAATTTTTTGATCACCACAAGTAATTGATCGGGTTTAAAGGGTTTTACCACCCAAACTTTGGCGCCAGCGGCTTTACCCTGTTGTTTCATTTCATCACCCGCTTCTGTCGTAAGCATAACCACAGGGGTAAATTTATTGGTTCTACCTGCCTTGACCGCTTTTAACATCTCAATGCCATTCATATTAGGCATATTGACATCAGAAATGATCAAGTTATAACGTGTTTGCTCAGCTTTAGCTAARCCTTGTTTACCATCATCGGCGGTATCAACGTCATAACCGGCATTGGTTATYGCCATTTTTAAAATTTGTCGCATTGATGCAGAATCATCAACAAATAGTAKCTTTTTAGTCATGTTTACACCCTCATATTTCCTTAAATTTATTACTCACCGTATTCTAGCTATTTCATTCAACAAGGTTTGTGGAATGTCATCGAGTGCTACTAATGCTTGCGCACCACCGCGTTTCCACGCCTCTTTTGGCATTCCAAAAACCACACAACTTTCTTCGTCTTGGGCAAAGGTGCAACCGCCAGTATCGAGAATTTCTTTGAGGCCATCCGCACCATCATCGCCCATTCCTGTCATTAAACACGCCACGGCATTGCTACCAGCATAACGAGCCACCGATCTAAACATCACATCAACCGATGGTCGATGTCGGCTCACCAATGGGCCTTCAAGCACATCAACGTGATAAACAGCGCCACTGCGTTTTAAAATCATATGTTTGCCACCCGGTGCTAATAACACTAAGCCATCGAGTAATTTATCACCATGTTTGGCTTCTCTTACTTCCATTTGGCTGATCTCATTTAAGTGTTGAGCAAACGAGGTGGTAAATTTTTCCGGCATGTGTTGCACAATGACTATGCCGGGTGAAATTTTGGGCATAGCACTGAGAACCTTTCGTAAGGCTTGCGTACCACCCGTTGAGGCGCCAATGGCAATAATTTTTTGCGTGGTTTCAGTCATTGCTTTTGAACGGTAAGACTTCGGCAGTTTTGCTAACATACTGTCAGCATTTAATTTTTCTTTTACTACTAATGGTTTGCTTTTACGTTTAACTTTTGCTTGTGCCGCCGCTTTAATGGCATCAATAATTTGAATAGCCGATTCCTTTATAAACCCTTTAACGCCCATTTGTGGCTTGGTAATTATTTCGACTGCACCCGCACGAATAGCTTCCACTGTGGTGCTAGCATTACTACTGGTTAAGCTTGAACAAATAACTACCGGCAAAGGATTTTCAGCCATTATTTTTTTTAAAAAAGTAATGCCATCCATACGTGGCATTTCTACATCTAAGGTGATCACATCTGGCATTTCTTTTTTCATTTTTTCCATAGCAAAAATGGGATCATTAGCTTGAGCAATGACTTTAATTTCAGGATCGCTGGTTAATACCTCGGTCATTACCTTTCTCACCAACGCCGAATCGTCAACCACCATTACCTTGATCTGTTTTTTAACCATGACTTGCTGTCCTTATTTTATTTTTTCCTTGTTTTAAACCTTGCTGATAAATTGACGGTTTTACTGTATTTAAGCCATGTGATAATGAATGCAACGACTCCGAACGACCTGAAATAAAATAACCACCCGCTTTTAGGTTTCGGCACAAACGATTAACCACTTTATCTTTGGTGTGGTGATCAAAATAAATTAAAACGTTTCGACAAAAAATCACGTCAAATTTATCGGAATTTATTACCCCATCAACTAAATTAAACGATTCAAAACGCACATGTTTTTTCAATTCAGGTACTACGGCAACATTGCCCTGTTGTGAACCTGTGCCTTGAAGTAAGTATTTATGGCGATAATGAGCGGGCACTAAACGTACTCGTTGTTCGTTATAAATGGCGCGGCGGGCATCGGCTAAAATTGTTGCTGAAATATCAGTACCTAAAATACGCCAATTGCCGTTTATTCCTAAGTGCTCTGCTAATAACATTGCTAAGGTATACGCTTCTTCTCCAGAAGAACTTGCTGCACTCCAAAGGGCTAATGGCTGGTTATTTTTAAAGCTTGGTAAAATGGTGTTAACCAAAAAATCAAAGTGCATTTGTTCACGAAAAAAGTATGTTTCGTTAGTTGTTAATAAATCGACAAAAGTCTGCAACTCATCATTGTTATTTATGCCATTACTTGTATTCACCTCATTACTCAGTAAAAAGTCATAATAGTCATCAAAATTTGCTAATTTTAAAACGCGTAATCTTTTATTTAAGCGCCCGGTAACTAAGGTTTTTTTAGCATCGGATAAGCTAATACCAGCAATTTTATAGATCAACGCTTGAATATTTTTAAACGCTTTAGCTGAAATATCACACTGTTCAGCGGTGATATTAATCATCGTAGCTGTCATGTTAGCTAGTGCTCATCTCATTGTTAATAGCCGCAGTTTCAACGTCAACATTATCTTCATCTTTAATATCACCCAGTACCGATATTTCATTAAGCGACAACACCTCGTTAATYGATAAAATAATAATAAATTGTTCGTTTACCCTCGCCATACCTTGAATAAATTCTGTTTTAATTTGCGCGCCAAAACTCGGTGCAATTTCAATATCATTATCAGGAATATCAAAAACTTGTAATACTTTGTCAACCAAAACACCTAAAGTAATTAATTCATTCGCTTGCTGAATTTCCATAATGACAATACAACTGCGGCGATTAATGGGCAGTGCTTGCATACCAAATTTAATGGCTAAATTAATAACCGGCACCACAGCACCACGTAAATTAACCGCGCCAGCAATAAATTTAGGCACCATAGGAACTTGAGTCAGTGATTGATATTCGATGATCTCTTTAACGCGCATAATGGGCACCGCAAACTCTTCGTCACTAATAATAAAAGTTAAATATTGGCTATCAATTAAGGAGTCATTGAGTTCTATTAAGTCAACATCAGACATGATTTACTCCTTAATAACGCACAAATTCATCAGGCAATTCACCACCAGTAGTTGCCGAGGTAGCTACTTGGGATACTTTCTTGGAGGTTTTGATCTGATGAACATTTTGCGCTGGCATCATCGGCGCATTACCACTGTCTGCAACGGTGAAGAAAGACATCATATCAGCTAAAGATTGTACTTGAGCGGTCATTTCCTCAGCGGTTGCTGATAATTCTTCAGCTAGTGAAGCATTGTTTTGCGTAACCGTATCAAGCTGTTCCATCGCGCTATTAATTTCACTTATACCACTCGCTTGCTCTTCACTAGACGCGTTTATTTCTTCAACCAACTCAGCCGTTTTGGCAATGCTTGGTACAATTTCTTGCAGTAATTTACCCGCTTCTTCCGCAACATCTACACTCGATTTAGCTAAACCACTAATTTCTCCGGCGGCGGTTTCACTACGCCCCGCTAATTTACGCACCTCTGAGGCAACTACCGCAAAGCCACGACCATGCTCACCAGCTCTTGCTGCTTCAATAGCCGCATTTAATGCCAGTAAATTTGTTTGGTAAGCAATATCTTCAATAATACCAATTTTTTCGGCGATATCTTTCATTGCGACAACCGTTTCAGACACTTGTTTGCCGCCTTCTTGTGCTTGTATCGCTGAATTTGACGCCATCTTTTCAGTTTGGCTGGCATTTTCTGCATTTTGGTTCACTGTCGCGCTCATTTCTTCAAGCGATGATGAGGTTTCTTCAACACTCGCCGCTTGTTCTGATGAGCCACTCGATAAGTCTTGCGCGGCACTATTTACTTGGTTTGACGCATCACGTAAACCTTCAGCATTGGTTTTAACACTACTGATAACATCATGTATCTTTTGAATGAAATTATTAGCCGCTGTACATAACAAACCCACTTCATCATTTGATTTAACCTCAATTCTTTTGGTTAAATCACCTTCACCCTCAGCAATATCTCGCATTCTCGCTAGCGCATCGGTTAATGGCACGGTAACGCCTTTAACCACTAAATAGGAAAAGATAAAGGTAACCGCAGCGGCAACAATTGAAATAATTAATGCGTGCATAAATGATGATGATGCTTCATCATTTAATCGAGTTGCGGTTTTTGCTAAGTCTTGTGAAAATTGATCTTCCACTTGTTTTAGTAAGTTAATACGTCCAGTGGCGGCTTTAAACCAATCACCCGCCTCAACACCAAAACGACTATTGGTTGCGTATTTTTCACGGGCAATTTTACGGTATTTCATTACCTCATTAACGTTGTTACCCACTAAGGTACGTTTTAAATAATTTTGTTGTTTTTGCGAGGCAAAGCTATTAAATACATTCAAATAGGTTTGTTGCTCAGTCACTAAAGCATTAAATTTTTCATACATGTTAGGCGCAAATTTACCCGCAGCAAAGGTATTGGCCAATACGGCTCTTTCAATGCCAGCGCGTTCTTTACTCTTTAAAAAATTAACATAAGCTGCCGCTTGTTTAGAAATATCAGCATTGCTGCTTAACACCGCTATTTGGCTGATGCTGTTTAATAATTTAGTATTTAAATTAGTGTAGTAACTGATCGCAGCAGGTGTTGCAATTTCAAAATTACTGATCAAAGTCCGCT
>NVTW01000060.1 GCA_002401725.1 Gammaproteobacteria bacterium | reverse complement strand
TCCCAAGGGCGAGTTTAAAAGGCTTATATGCTGCGTTATTGATTTTGACAAGGGAACAACCATTCTCTTCAATCAATGCCTTGCCTCTAAGCCTTTTAACTCTCGCTGAGTGGGAAAGAACTTAATTAACTTGGTATAGCTATTTGCGGTAATACCTTAATGAGTATTACCTGTTAATTAGTTAACCGTACAAAAATATAGCTTTTTAATAACCATGCGCTTTATCAAAAAATATTGGCGCAAATTAAAGAGAATTTTATTATGTCTTATACATATAAAGGGGAAATTTATTCGATTAACTCCCCCATTAAATCCATTTCTGTTAACAAACAAAATGTTGTCGTAACCGATCAAAAAGGTTCGCAATTAATACAATTTGCTAGTGTAAATGAATCGAAAGCCTTTTTAGCTTGGGCGTATCAAGCCTAATTAAAAACTGCAAAAATAATAGCGCTTAACTTTAAATGACAAAGATAAGCGCTAATTATAAATGCTGAATTCAAGCCATAACTACATACCACATTAAATTTTCAAAAAATCAGTAATTTAAACCTACCGTAACACCAATCAACGAATAACTTGAATGTTGGTCTAAATGCCCAATGTTATATATACCCATTGTACTTCAAGATGCAATTTCAGGAACACAGAGCAATTGTTGATCGCGGCGCATTTTTGTATTAATGGTAATTCCCTTAAAAAAAGGTGCAACAAATAGCAGTATTTGCTCTGTGTTCCCCGTAGGGGGGATTCAAAACCACTTTATTCTGCGTTAGATGAATTTGAAATAGAATAACTATGCCTACATTCATCTGCCTTGCCTAAAGTGGTTTTAATTTCAACTGAAAGCCTGTATCTTGAAGTGTAATGGGTATAGTAACTTTATTTTAATAAGAATCTAAATATGGCCGATCCAACTTACGTACCTGAAAAAGTATGGCAATGGAATAATGAGAATGGTGGTAAATTTGCTAGCATTAATCGTCCAACTGCCGGTGCTACTCATCAACAAGAACTGCCCGTTGGTAAACACCCTTTACAACTTTATTCTTTGGCGACACCCAATGGCGTAAAAATGACTATTTTACTTGAAGAGTTGTTAGCTAACGGTATTGCAGAAGCTGAATATGACGCGCATTTAATTAATATTTTGGACGGTGAACAATTTTCATCTGGTTTTGTTGACGTAAATCCTAACTCAAAAATACCTGCATTGCTCGACAATAGTGGCGAAAGTAAACAGCCTTTGTTTGAGTCAGGCGCAATATTGTTGTATTTAGCCGAAAAATTTGCAGCGTTTATTCCTAAAGATGCATCTGCTCGCGCCCAGTGTTTGTCATGGCTTTTTTGGCAAGTAGGGAGTGGACCTTATTTGGGCGGTGGTTTTGGTCATTTTTATGCTTATGCTCCTGAAAAATTCGAATATCCCATTGAACGCTTTACCATGGAAATTAAACGTCAGCTTGATGTGCTAGATCAACATTTGGCAAATAACAAATATATGTGTGGAAATGAATATACCATTGCCGATATGGCTATATGGCCTTGGTATGGCGCTTTAGTGCAAAACAAAGTGTATGAAGCTGCTGAATTTTTACAAACTCAAAACTATAAGCATTTAGTACGTTGGACAGAAGAAATAGCCCAGCGTGCGGCGGTTAAACGTGGGGTTATGGTTAATCGCACTTGGGGTGAATTGCACGAGCAATTACATGAACGCCATGATGCCAGCGATTTTGAGCACAGAACGCAAGATAAGTTGGTTGCTGAGTGATTAGCTAGATATTGAAATACTTAATTTTTATGCTGAATTAACGCGGCTGTTAACAGCCGCGTTATATCATACCAATTTGATTAAATTTCTTCCCAACTCAGAGCTATGCTCAATGTTCAATAACAAGGCAAATTTGTTTAGATCTAGTCATTCTAAATCAAATAAATTTAACGCCGTTAGTGGGCATCGAGCAAGCTCCCAAGGGCGAGTTTAAAAGGCTTATATGCTGCGTTATTGATTTTGACAAGGGAACAACCATTATCTTCAATCAATGCCTTGCCTCTAAGCCTTTTAATTCTCGCTGAGTGGGAAAGAGCTTAATCAACTTGGTATTATAAATTAAAAGCACTATTTTTTAGCTAACTTCTTGATTTTGTCTATAATTAAAACAAAAGTTTTGAATGGAATAATAAAATGTCTAACGAAGTAGAACAAAAACCAGAAACGTCCGTTAATTTTCGTTTTTTAGCAGAACCTACCGATGTTAATTTTGGTGGTAAAGTGCATGGCGGCATGGTGATGAAATGGATTGATCAAGCCTCGTACGCATGTGCTGCACAGTGGAGTAAACGCTATTGTGTAACTGTGTCGGCCAATGGCATTCGTTTTATTCGCCCCATTTTAGTTGGTCAACTAATCACCGTAACTGCACGTATTGTCCATACTGGAAAAACCAGTATGCATATTTATGTTGTGGTTAGAGCGGCTGATCCTAAAGAAACCAAAGCTGTTGTTACTAACCGTTGTTTTATTACTTTTATGGCGATTGATGAAACTGGTTTTCCAATTAAAGTACCAACTTACGAACCTTTATCAGAAGAAGACAAACTATTAGAAAAAGCCGCTATTCAGGCAAAAGATTTTGCCAAAAAGTTAGATTTGAATTTTGAAACGGCACTTGGCTGGAAATAGTGCCAATAAATATAAACATTTATCTCTTTATCTCTTTATTAAATGTTCATTTCGATGCACTTGGTTCAGGATTGTCATTTCCACAGTCTTTTAAGCGAGAATCTAGCTCAAAAAGCATGAGATCTTCGATAAAAACGCCTCGAAGATGACGAATATAATAAATACCTGAGTGATCTGCATAGGCATGTATAAACATTTATCTCTTTATTAAACATGCCTATGCACTTGGCTCAGGATCGTCTTTCCCGCAGTCTTTTAAGCGGGAATCTACGTCAAAAGTACGAGATCTTCGAGACGTTTTAATCGAAGATTTCGTTTGTTTTCATTTTATTTACCCAAGTATTTAGCGCACTAGCTGTCATGGGTTTGGCAATATAATAACCTTGTGCAATATCACAACCCATATCAAGTAAACAATCAAAGGTTGCTTTATTTTCAATACCTTCGGCAACAACTTCCATGTTGAGTTTGTGACCTAACATTACACAGGTTTCGACAATAGCTCGGCTTTCCGTGTCATTAACCACATTTAAAACAAAGGATTGATCAATTTTTAATTCAGTAAAAGGTATCTTGTGTAATAGTGATAATGAAGAAAAGCCTGTACCAAAATCATCTATGGATAATTGAAAACCTTTTAAACGCAATCGAGTTAAAATATCGAGCGAAGTCAGAATATTACCCATCAAAGCACTTTCGGTCACCTCAAAAACAAACATCGAAGGATCAAGTAGAAATTTCTGTACAAGCTTACCCAATTGTTCAGGGAAAAATAAGCTAGTAATATTTTGTGCAGAAATGTTTATTGATATTTTAATGGTGATAGCTTGTTCCTTCCATTGCTGACTTTGCGCTACCGCTAAATTAATCACTTCTTCGGTAAGTTGCTCAATAAGCCCAGATTGTTCTGCTAATGTTATAAATTTATCAGGGTAGATTAAACCATGGCTGGGATGTAACCACCGAACAAGCGCTTCAACACCAACAATGGTTTGTTTTTTTAAATTAATTTGTGGTTGATAATGAAGCACAAGTTGTTTTTTTTGTATGGCGATACGTAAATCTTCTTCGTTAGGCACAAAGGTAACTTTTGTAGTTAATGGCTGAGTTTGAATAATAGTTTTTGTTACCATTGGAGGCGCTTTTATCGAGCTACGCAAACTTATTAATAGTTGCTTTAGTTCACTCGTTGAAATAGGTTTGATAAAATTGCCTGCTACGGTTAAACCATGATCTTGTGCTAATGCTTCTGCTGCATGTAATACACCGCGATCGTAACCACTGATCAATATTAACGTCGCTTTAGATTGGCCTTTAGCTAAATACCGAATAATCTCTACGCCATCTAAATCAGGCATCATTAAATCAAGTAAAATTACATCTTGATCAGTTAGTTTTTGTTGTAAAAAAACGCTGCCTTGTTGATAAACTTCTACAAAAGTAAACACAGTTTCGCCAACAGTACGTAATAAATTACAGGTTTGCATGTCATCATCAACAATAAATAATTTATTCATTTTTTGTCCTTAATGCTTGCTGTAACTTTGCTTTGTTAGCCTCTAAATAAGGTATTAACGACTTATCCATGGTGTTAAAGTGTTCCACAATTGTTTCAGGAAAGTCAACAATAAGCCAAGTAAGTAAATCGCTATCGGCAGACGAGTTAAGCGCAGCTGACATCTTATGGATTAGTAATTGATGTACTTCACGATGATTTTTCAAATAAGGGTAGTGGCAAATTTTCATCGCTAACTCTTCACGAGCAAAATGAGCCTTAGTATTTTCTGTCAAGTTAATAATGGCTTGTTGTAGTTCTTTATGCTCAGCATGATCTTCTGTTAATAAATACAATTGATTTATAAGAATATGTAATCGCTGATGATCTTCATCTAAAACACCATTGTCAATACTCATCTCTTTTGACCATTGCAGGGATTTTGAAATTTGATCTTTTTCTGAATTATCCACTGTTTCTGTGTTTTTTTCTGCTTCATCATCACTTTTATTGATTGAGTTATGATCAAGCGCTTGGCTAATTTGAGTGACTAAAATATCGGCATTATAAGGTTTACTAATAACTACTTTATTTTGATCTGACTGTTGTTTAGCCAAATCACCTTGAAAGCCGCTAGCAAATAAAATAGCAATATGGGGATATAATTCATGCACTTTTTCAGCCAGTTGATAACCATTCATTTGCGGCATAATAATATCCGTTAACATTAAATCAACCGAGTTTTTAGCCAGTATTATTAACGCTGCTTCGGCGTTTAAAGCTGTTAATACGCTATAACCTTTTGCGCTCAGTATTTCCTCAACTAAGTTGCACAGTTGCGATTCATCATCAACCACGAGAATGGTTTCATTTGCGAGTCGTTTGGTCTCTTCTTTTATAATTAAGTGCAATGGTTGCTGTTCATCTTTAAAATACCGAGGAAAATAGAATATAAAACGTGTACCCTGTTCGGGTTCAGAATACACATTAATTGCGCCACCAGAAGCATGAATAAAACCATAAACTTGTGCCAATCCTAACCCCGTGCCTTTTTCGCCTTTAGTGGTAAAAAAAGGTTCAAATATTTTAGATCGTGTTRCTTCGTMSWWRYMAYRRMNCATTATCTKCWMYWYYWRCMAWWAMMYWWKCGCCCGCCGATAAAGTAAGGTTTTTTGCTGAAAGAGCAGATAATGTTTCATTACTACTACGAATAACCAACTTGCCTTTATTTACGTTTGCTGCCATAGCATGCATGCCATTTATTGCCATATTTAATAACATATCTCGAAATGAATGATCATCAATGTTGACCCTCCACAAATGTTTGGCAAGTTCAAAATGTATATCAACTAAAGGTAATGTTTTACGCAACATATCGCTGTCGTTGCTGATCAAATTATTAATGTTAACTACTTTTTCTTCCACCGCTTGCTGACTTGAAAAAGAGAGTAGCTTTCGCGTTAACTCGGCGCCACGCAGGCCAGCTTGTTGAATTTGTTTAACATAATTAAGGTATTTGGGTTGGTCTTGTAACTTTTCTATTAATATTTCGCTATAGCCTAAAATAACGCCCAACATATTGTTATGATCATGAGCAATACCACCGGTAAGTTTACCTAACGCATCCATTTTTTGGCTGCGATTAAATAACTCTTCTTGATGTTTTATTTTGCTTAAATTTTGGCAAACAGCGATAAATCTTCGTTTATTTGAACTCTCTAATGGCAACTCCGACACTGATAATCGTATTGGGAAAGTCTGCTTATTTTTATTCCGTACAGTAATTTCTTTGTTTAAATATTCACTCGCGGGCTTTTGGTTTATAAAATTAATCAAGTGTTTATCAAGCCTTAATAGCTTAATATTAGCACCAATAAGTTCTGTTGCGGAAAAGCCAAATAACACTTGTGTTGCTGTATTCATGGTTAAAACAGTGCCAAATTGATCTGTGGTGATCACTGCATCAAACATGGCATTAACCACTTGCAGTTGTTCTTGATGTTGGCTTTTTATTTTTTTAAGATTTGCCATATTAACAGTAACATCATGGGCATTGACAATAAAACCTTGTACCTTATCATCATCAATATAAGGCACATAATTCACATCCATGTACTTTTTAGCCATGTTAGGATATTCAACCCAACTATGAAAATTAACAATTTTTCTTTGCATACATTGCAAAGCATAATTTTTAAATGTGTCATTGTAATAATCCTCACCAAACAAATCTGCTGGTGTTTTTCCTATAACTTCTTGCTTAGACAAGCCAAAATTWTTAAGGTAAGTATCATTTACAATTTTATATTGATAATTATTATCAAGTAACGCTAACATATCGGTAGAAGTATCAACTATTTGCTTATACTGGCGTAAAAATGATTGCTGATCAATCACTTGACTTTCCATACGCGTAAAAACATTGGCTAAATCAGATATTTCATCATTACCACTAATAGTTAGAGCTGATTTTTTTTGATAGGTGGAAAAATAATCAAGCGCTCGTTTAACGCTATGTATGCGCTTGCTAATAGTAAAATGAATATAAAGTACCAATAATACCGTAACAAACAATAACAAGATAATTATCGGATAAAAAGCATTAAAAACTATTTGATGTTGTAGTTTAATTTCTCTTGATAAATCGTATGTGGTAATAATAAAATCCGTTATATTGATACCACTTAAACTCTGTGATGACTGCATTACAACCAAAGGAGCTATTGCATATAACGTTAAGTTGTCATCTTCTCGCCATAGCAAGACTTTTTCCATACTTTGCGCTAATTTTTGTTTTTTAATGATGATGGTTTGTTGGTTAGGTAATACCAAGTCTTTAAGATGCTTGCCTATGTTTTCAATTCTTGATGAGGCAATAACCTTATTATTGTTATCAACTACCCACGCTTGCTTCATATCTATGTCAGTGCCTAAATAAGCCACTGTTTTTTGTAATTGGGTTAATTGTTTTTGTTTGAGTAAAAAAGATAAGGTTTCTTGTAATGAAAACATATTTCGCTTGACTAAAAATTCTTTATTTTCTATCGATTGTTTTATATAAAAATCAGACAAATTAGAGAAAATCAATACAATAGCTATAAGTAACACTAAAACAATAACACTGGTCACTTTAATACTAATACGATTAGAAAACTGGTTAGGCATAAACATTACTCTTTCGGTGAGGTTTTATAGTGCAATAAGGTTGGTGCAAATAAGCTTGGCGCAATCAAGGTTAACGACGCAATATTTGTGCTTTTTTTAAGAGCTAAGTCGGTATTGTTTTTACGGTTTGGCTTAGCTGATCTCGTCTTATTACTCAGTTGATGCTGATCCATAAATTTTACCATTTTCTGAGCCATCTCATATAACTCAGGTTTTGGCTTTGTTTGCAGTAACTGTCGGTTACGTGCCTCATCAGGTAAAATTATCCCTTTAAAAGCGTTCAATACTTCTACCGTATTAAGGTTTAAACGCGCACTCATAATTTTGGCGGCTTCTTTAGGATGATTATTTAAATAAGCTAACGCGTCATACCAAGCATAAAGCAGCTGTTGAACTGTGTTTGAATAGTTTTCTAAAAAATCACTTCGTACCACCAACACATCGACAATTTCATTTGGTATTTGACTACTATCAAATAATAATTTTGCGCCTTGATTAAGCAATTTACTGCGCATTGGTTCAAAGGTAACTACCGCATCAACCTGATGATTTATTAATGCTTGTATATGGTTGTTGGCATCAATAAAGGTGGTACTAAAATCACTGTCTTCAAATTGAGTAGTTGTTAAAGCTCGATGTAGCAAATAAAGTCCAACCGTACTACCTTCAACACCAATAAGTTTACCATGTAAATCAGCCAGACTCTTAATATCTGCTTGACCAATAATAGCGTCACCGCCATTAGAAATATCTAACGCTAATACTATGGTTAATTGCTCGCCGTTTTGAGCCAACATTAAAGCTTCATCGAGAGTCAGTGCCGCCGCATCAATTACTTCGTTGCGAAATGCTTGCATCACTTGAGTTGTTGATGAAAACTCAACCAAATGGATAGTATTATCATCTATAAATGTATTTCCTGAAACTACTGTTGTATTAATAACTATTGTATTACCATCTTCATCAGTATATGATAAGGTACCATCGTCATTATTTACCAAGGCTGTGGTTGTTTCGTTAGTGGTAATTACTGCGGCAAGGTCTATTTGAGTAATAACACCATCTTCATCTACATAATCTAAATTAACCCCGTCATCATTCATTCCTAATACCGTTAATGTCTCTTTAGTTACATCATC
>NVTW01000022.1 GCA_002401725.1 Gammaproteobacteria bacterium | reverse complement strand
CAATTATAGTTTTGCGGCTTTTTACCAGGCCAACCGCCCCTGGGCATGCACCTTGGGTTTCGTGAATCTTGTCGAATCCTAGATCCGCCCCAAAGTTTTCTAAGTTAATTTTTACAATATACAAATATAAAGTAAAGCATTAACTTATTAGTTGAGTATTTTACCTTGCTTTAGTTCATTAAACAACGCGAGTTAAAAACGCACAGTTGTCGGGGGGTTTATAGTCTATTGGCGTTTTTAAAGATCATGTTTTTTTATCTATGTTCGTGTTTCATTATACGTTCTTTGTTACGTTGCCAGTCTTTTTCTTTAAGATCTGCGCGTTTATCGTGTAATTTTTTACCTCGGCCAACGCTAAATTCTAGTTTTACCCAGTTCCGCTTCCAGTACATAGCCGTAGCAATTAACGATAAGCCATCACGTTCAACTAAACCTGATAATTTGTCGAGTTGTTTGCGGTTTAACAGTAATTTTCTATCGCGTACCGGATCGCATACCACATGTGATGATGCGGCATTAAGTGGTTGTATTTCAGCACCGAGCAAATATGCTTCGCCGTTTTTCATAAATACGTAACAGTCAGAAATATTAACTTTGCCACTACGAATGCTTTTTACTTCCCAGCCTTGTAAGCTCATACCTGATTCAAATTTTTCGCCCAAAGTATATTCGTGGCGCGCTTTTTTATTTAAGGCGATAGTATTGCTGTTTGATTTTTTAGATTTCTTTTTCGCCATTATTCTTAGCCATTTTTATTCCATATTTTAACGACGTTATTATACGGAGTTAAGCGCGCTTTTAAATCGTTTCACTGAAAATATTTTTTAAGTGAGCTTTTTCTGTATTTTTGCTAAGATCTGGCTATTAAAAAATAACTGTTTAAATTGAAAAAGAGAGCGCATGCCAACCATTAGTCGTAGTGCATTAGTAATGTACAGTGTTGAACAAATGTATTCGTTAATTAATGATGTGTTAGCTTATCCTAAATTTTTACCTGATTGTAATGACAGCAAGGTTGTTGCGCAAAGCGATAATAAAATGACCGCGTCATTATTAGTAGCAAAAGGTGGGATCAGTAAATGGTTTACTACTCAAAATACGCTAGAGAAAAATAAGCAGGTAAAAATGGATTTGCTTGATGGTCCTTTTAAAAAATTAACGGGTTGTTGGTTATTAACGCCATTATCTGACGAAGCATGTAAAATAAGCTTAGAGTTAGATTATGAGTTTTCAAATAAAATGTTTGCCTTAGCTTTTGGCAAAGTGTTTAATCATTTAACTAATAATATGGTGCAGGCTTTTACAGTGCGAGCAAAAGAGGTTTATGGTAACAATGACTGAACAAACAGTTGAACAGATCTCAGAGAAAACAAATCAAGTTGAAGTGGTTTATGGTGTTCCAACAAAACAGAAAATTTTAACCATTACCACCGCCGATGATACCAGCGTAGAACAAGCAATAAACGAATCTAATATTTTAGCTATATTTGATGAAATAGATTTGCTAAAAAGTAAAGTTGGTATCTGGAATAAAGCCTGTAAACTAACTGATATTGTCGAAGACGGTGACAGAATTGAAATTTACCGTCCGTTAATCGCTGATCCTAAAGAAGTGCGTAAGCGCCGAGCAGAAAAAGCTAAGCTTGAAGGGCGTGCCGATAAAGTCACCGGTGGTCGGGTAAATAAATTGCGTAAAAAAAGCTAGTAGCACTATTTATTTTATTGTCATCTAAAATTTATTGCAGCAATTACTATTTTATATTTGTTGGTGAGATTACTCTTAACAAAAACAAAAAACGCGTTAGAGTTGCACCTAACGCGTTTTATTTATCTTGTCTGTTTTTGTTAAATTTAACTACTTTTATAATTCCACATTATGATAAATGTGTTGGATGTCTTCGCAGTCTTCTGCCATAGCCATAAATTTGTCGAAATTTGCAATATCGTCTTCCGTCGTTAATTCTACGTAAACTTGTGGAACCCAAGAAATTTCTTCTACTTCTAAATCGTATTCAGGCATGGAATTAGCGAATTCTGTTTTAATTTTGAAAAACTCAGTATGCGGTGCATAAACGGTAATAATGCCGTCTTCTAATTCAACATCAGTAATATCAATGTCTGCCATCATTAAATTTTCTAAAACTGATTCGTCGTCTTCGCCTTTAAAAGCAAATACTGCTTGGTGATCAAACATGTGTGAGACCGAACCGGTAGAGCCAATTTTTGAATGAGTTTTAGTAAAACATTGGCGTACATCTTTAATGGTACGGTTACCGTTATCGGTTAAGCAATCAATAATTATCATGCAGTTGCCTGGGCCGTAACCTTCGTAGCGAGCAGCTTCATAGTTTTCCCCGCCAGCGCCAGATGCTTTTTTTAGTGCGTTTTCGATAACATGAGCTGGCACTTGATCTTTTTTTGCTTTATCAATCATGCTGCGTAAGGCTAAATTACCTTCGGGATCAACACCGCCAGTTTTAGCGCAAACGTAAAGCGCTTTGCCGTATTTTGAATAAACTTTTGATTTTGCACCCGCTGTTTTTGCCATTGACAATTTGCGGTTTTGGTAAGCTCTGCCCATTTTAAATTTTTCTCATGTGTTACGTAAAAAATAATGGCTAAATTCTATCAGTTTTCTATAATTTAAAAAAATAAATTTTAAAAAAATTAACCTACATCCACGAACGTCGGCTTTGTTCAACCTGATAGAGGCTTTCATTGATAATTTGGTAGCCAACATTTTGATCAATATAAGGAATAGTGACACCACCTGACGCGAGAATAATTTTTAGTTGGCATAAGCGATGTCGCTGCAAAAAAATACTTTGTTTAAATTGTGTTTGTTGTATTTTAAAACGCTCGAAGCATAAGTAATCAACGCCAAAAGCACCTTTGCGAATATAAAGGTAATTGTCATCTTGTGCATAACCCCAACGTCGCCAACGCATAAATATTACTAAGGCAATAAATAAAAATAGTGGGCTTAGCCAGGTAAGTACCATTGCTTTATGGTTTAATATTAATAAAGCAGCTACGCCTATATATATTGGTAATAAAATGTAGGCTAAATTTCGTTTTAGGTAGCGTTTGCTGATGGCGTTAAACTTTATGTTGGCTAAATTATTGTTGGGATAAGCATCATTAATTAATGCTTGGCATTCGTGCTCTTTTATAGAAGGTACAATAATTTTATTATTATGTGCGCCTGCTTGTAAATTTTGTCCGGGATTTTGGTTTTGCTCAAACTTTAAATTGATACGTTTTAATAAAATATCTAACCAATCTTGTTGGCGAATAACCATTTGCAGGCGCGATAATTTCATTGTTACTTCGTGTTTTGTTAATAAGCCACTACGGCGAATATAACGATCGCCGAGCTTACTCAAGGTAAAATCATAAAAGCTGATGATCGAACCAAACACTGAAAATAAGGTAATAGGCAATAAAATAAGAAAGGTCAGAGTGAGTGCATAAAGGCTAATTTGCCACCATGATTTTTCAGCAATGCTAAAAAGTTGATCAGTGTTAATGCCGATGGAAGAAAGTTTATCGCCAACAAAGCGTGCGATATTATCAAAAAAAGGCGCCAAGCCAGCTAAAAATATCCATACTCTATTATTGCTCAGTCCATGAATAATAAGATCAGTTAAGCTGCGCTGATTTAAAATAGTTTCTTTTGTATTGTGGTAGCTGTTTGCCGGTGTTTGATTAACTGTTTCGTTATTGGTGGCTATAGTTGTTGGCGTTAATTGGTTAACGGCCAATATTTTTTGCTTAATTTGTTCGGCAAAATCAATGTCGATGGCAACTACTTTCGCTTCTTGTTTGTTTGAACCAGCAGTATCTAAAATTAAACAGGTGCTATTAAAAGGCCGATAATAAATGGGTTGTTCAAATTTTATATTTTGAATGCGATCAAAAGGTAAGTTAATGTGTTTTTTAGCAAAAACGCCAGATATTATCTCAATATGGCTTTTTGTTAATCGATATTGGAAAAAATAAAAGCTTAAAAATACTGAGATAATTATTAAACCAATCACCGCAAATAAAATAGGTAACCACAAGGTTGGATTTTCTTTTAAATGTGAATAGCCAGCAATAATAGCGGGGATAATATAAATAATATTACCGATAAGTTTTTGGACAACATTAACCATAAAATAGAGCAGCGCAATAGGCGAAATTCTTTGCCATTGGTTGTTAATGCTCTGCTTTTGATCAGCAGTGCTTGAATTTAGCGATAAATCGTCAGAGCTATTCATCATTTAAGTCACTGCTTGTTAATTGAGTGTCGTTATTTGTTTTTGCTACCTCTGTAATATCTTTGTGTTGGAGAATAAATTGACGAATTTTTTCCGCTGTTTTTAAGGGCAGACCGGGTATTTCAAAAGTATGCAATGCGCCGCCCGCGCTAAATACTTGTAAGTTTGCCAATCCAATTTTACGGGCAATTGGACCGCGTTTTAATTCAATATGTTGAATACGTAAAATAGGTTGAGTCACTATTTTTTTAAAGATTAAACCACTCGCGTAACTTAAGTCTTGTTCGCGTAGTGCGTAATATTTGTGCTGGTCAGCAAAAAATAAATAAATACTCAAAAGTAACGTCAAGCCAGCAAAAACTAGCGTTATTAAATAACCCGTAGTTACATTGTCAGTAAAGGGAGAAAGGTCAAAACTTTGCAAAATAAGTGCAGCAATCACAATTAAACTAAATATTATTATGTTGACTATAAACCGAGATTTCGCGTATTTAGGTGATAAATCTTCAAAGTTTAAATCGGCTAAATTGGGCAAAATAGATGTTTTTAATGGCTGATTTGAAAAGCTTTCATTAGCGCGTGGTTTTGTGGATAGTGTAGATTCAACCGTCATGTTCATCCTTAACTGAAATATTATTTAGTAGAGTAATATTTTTGTGAAAAACAGCTTAGCAGAAAGTTAAGTGATTGGTAATTATTTCAGTTCAGTTGTTTGGAAAAATTGGCTTTTTAACTCTATAGTTATGATCACGTAAAGTTTAATTGTAGAGTGAATGTAAACCATGAAATGTTTTTTAATAGTTATCTCTGTTGTTACCTTTATTACTACCTCTTTTAATCTAGCTGCGAAAACACTGTGGTCTGACTATAGCGTTACTGTGCTACGCGGCAATAACTATGAAGTGGGCGATAGTAATCGTTATGTAGCAACCTTTGAATATGCTACAGGCACTACATGGGGCGACAGCTTTATGTTTATTGACCGTTTGATCTCTGACAATGGCGATAAAGAAATTTATGGGGAGTTTAGCCCTCGTTTTAAGCTATCCTCAATGAAAAATAGTTTTTTTCAAAATATTTATCTTGCTACTACAGTAGAAATGGAAAATTTTGTTGCAGATTCAGGTTTTAGTAATAGCTTTACTAATTATTTAGTTGGCATTGGTACCGATTTAAAAATACCTCATTTTAATTATTTTCAGATTAATTTTTATAAACGAAATAATGAATTAGACAAGAGTAATTATCAAACCACTTTAGTTTGGGGGATACCCATTGGAGCACTTTATTACGACGGTTATTTAGATTATTCCACCAGTACCAATAATGCTAAGGCAAGTTTGAATTTCACCTCACAATTAAAATATGATATCAGCCCTGCTTTGGGATTATCTTCTAAGCTGTATGTAGGCGTTGAATATGTGTTTTGGCAAAACAAATTTGGTATCAGTGGCGTTGATGAAAAAAATCTTAATTTATTAATTAAATATCACTTCTAGTGCAGGAATAACAATTATGAATCATTTAAGTATCCGCCAAAAAGTTGTTTTAACTACTCTTGTTGCTGTGGTATTAGCCATTGTAATTATGAGTGTTTTTGCATTAAAATCTAGTCGTGCAATTGTGCTTGAAGGTACAATAGGGCGGGAATTACCCGCAGTGTTAGGGGAAGTGGCTAATAACTTAGATGCACAATTATTGTTACCCATAACCGTGTCACAAAGTATTGCAGCTAACATTGATTATCAACAATTTATCAGTGCAGGTGAACCTGACGATAAACTTGCACAAGTAACGCAATATTTAAATAAAATAAAACAAGAGTTTCATACGATTACCGCATTTATTGTTTCTGAAAAAAGTGGTAAATATTATACCCCAAACGGTTTGTTTAAGACGTTATCGCCCTCGAATGAAAAAGATCAATGGTTTTACCGTTTTATGAAAAGTGGTCGCCAATACGAACTTAGTTTAGATATTGATGAAGCGACAAAAATTCCTACCTTGTTTATTAATTATTTGATGTCGGTAGATGGTAGTCCAAGTGCGGTTGCGGGTGTGGGTTTATCGCTTGATAGTATGGCTAAAAGTATTAGCCAATATCGTATCGGTAAACAAGGTAAAGTATTTTTAGTAGATGCTAAAGGCATTATTAAATTACATCCCAACGTAAACCTAATTGGTAAAAATATTCGTAGCGTTGCGGTGCTGAATAAAAATAATTTATTTCACAAAGGAAAGTTTGCTTCTATTGAGTATGAAAAAAATGGTGTTGACATGCTTTTGGCGAGTCGATATCTAGATAATATTGGTTGGTATATTGTTGCACAGGTGCCGAGTGATGAAGTATTTGGTGCATTAGATGATTTAACGTGGTCATTAGTGGTTATAGGTATTGTTATTGCCGGAATATTTATGGTGATCAGTGCTTGGCTGATTAATCGTTTGATTTCGCCTTTTGGTGAATTAGCACAAATACTGGAAACAATAGGCCAAGGTGGTGGTGATTTAACCCTACGTTTAGACGAAAGTAAACACGATGAAACCGGTAAAATGGCACATGGCTATAATAAATTTGTTTCACATTTAAGTGAAATACTGCAACAAGTATCGCGCACTGGGCATGATTTATTTGAATCTGTTGATAAAATTGATCAGCAGTCCAACAACATGGAGCGGGAGATAAGCGAACAAGTAAGTAATATTGAACAAGTGGCTACTGCCATGCACGAAATGGGGGCAACCGCTGAAGAAATTGCCGGTAGTGCTCATAATGCCGCTGAAAATGCCAAAGGTGCTGATGATACCGTACAAAATGGCAATAGTACGGTGCAAAAAACCATTGAAAGTGTTGCTGCTATGAGCGTGCAATTGAATACCACCAGTACGAACATAACTGAATTAGCAGACGATATTAATGCTATTGACAGCGTTTTAGAAGTTATTCGTGGCATTTCTGAACAAACCAACTTATTGGCACTTAATGCGGCTATTGAAGCAGCTAGAGCGGGCGAACAAGGTCGTGGTTTTGCTGTTGTAGCTGATGAAGTCAGAACGTTAGCTTCAAGAAGCCATGAGTCGACTGAACAAATTCGCAGTATTATTGAAAACATTCAAGCTAAAGCCAGTGCCGTAGTTATTGCCATTGAACAAAGCATAAAATTAAGTAGTGATAGTGAAGATGCTGCCAATAAATCAGGGGAAATTTTGCAAAGTATTTCAGAAAATATCACCATTATGAATGATATGAATTTACAAATAGCCACCGCGACAGGAGAGCAATCTAAAGTCGTCGCAGAAATTAACCCGCATATTACCGCGATTGCTGATGTTTCAAAAATTAGTAGTGATACCGTGCAACAAACCTCGGTAGATTGTAGTGATTTAAGGAATATGGCATCAAAATTAAACGAATTAGTGTCGAAGTTTAAATTTAAAGATTAACTTGAAAGGTAAGCTTAAACGCCGTATTTCTTTAAAATGGCGTGAATAGTTCCATTTTTCTTTAACTTATGGAGTGCGTTATTAAATTGTGATGCGCTTACCGGAGAATTAGACGATAGCGCGGTATGAATAAAGTGTTCGCTGATAATAATCGGTTCAATTTGAAAGATTTTTTTTGGAGTATCGTGCTGTAATGTTAGGTTGGTTAAATGATGCTTGATCAAAATATTTGAATCGATAAAACCATCAATTCTTGCTAATTTTAACCGGGCAAAGTTTGCGGCTATATTGGTAGCGTCGCTCCTTAATATTCTTTTATCGCTAAAAGCCTTGGTTAGTGTCGGATACTTATAGCCTCTCGTTGTGCCAATAATCATATTGGTCATTTCTGCTATTTTAGTGATTTTTTTCTGGTGTTTTATCAGCGTTACTAAAAGATCTTTTTCTACAAAAATAGCATCACTCCATTGGTACATATTACTTTGATGTAACCATTGAGGATTACTGATGGCGATGGCGTTTATTTTTCCGCTGGCAAGGTAAATTTCAGCGCGTTTTCTGGGAGTTTGTACATATTTAACTTTTATATCTAAGTCTTTAACTATGGCATCAAAAATGTCTTTAATGATCCCGGCAAAAAGTTTATCTTTTTTAACTATGGCGTAGGGCGGCGCGTCATTTGCGCCATAGCTAACAATAAAGGTTTTATTTTGAGCATAATTAAATGAACTAAAACTTGTCAGTAGAAGAAATACAATAGTTAGTTTTCTTATCAGTTTCAGTATTTTTCGCATCTGGCTTTAGTTTTAGAGAAAGACCCGTATAGAGTATAACCAATAATATAAATTATAGCTCAACCAGTCTTAAGCATTTTACAACTTTTTAATGAAATTAACCCCAGTTTTCGCTACTCTATACACCTTAAAAAAATAATAAAAGCTTATTACTCTACCTAGAGAGATACAAGGTTGTTGTTCTCATGCACTTTCTTGCTCGTTTTATTCATGTTGTTGATACCATTACCGAGAATATTGGCAAAGTCATTTCTTGGCTTTTGTTAGTGATGGTGTTGGTTAGTTTTCTTATTGTGGTGTTGCGCTATGGTTTTAATATTGGCTGGATCGCGATGCAAGAATCGGTGTTGTATATGCACGGGTTTATTTTTATGTTGGGTGCAGCTTATACGTTAAAAGCCGATGGTCATGTGCGTGTTGATATTTTTTATCAAAATTTCTCGAAAAAACAACAAGCCTTAGTTAATATTTTTGGTGGTTTATTTTTATTATTACCCGTATGTATCTTTATTTTTTATATTAGTTTTGATTATGTGCAAATGTCGTGGCATATCATGGAAAATTCTCCAGAAGCGGGTGGTTTACCCTTGGTTTATATCAGTAAAAGCTTTATTTTATTGTTTTCTACCATGCTTTCGTTGCAAGGTTTAGCTGAAATGGGGCGTAATATCATCATATTTTTTGATAAACAACATCATTATAGCGTCGGTAAGAGTTAATGGAATATATCTCAATATTGATGTTTGCCGTGGTTTGTATTGTTTTATTATTTGGTTATCCTGTGGCTCTTTCTTTGGCTGGCACAGCGTTAGTTTTTGCCGTAATAGGCATAGCGACAGGGAATTTTGAAGCGGCGTTTTTATTAGCTATGCCTAGTCGATTATTTGGCATTATTAATAATCAAACCCTCTTGGCTGTGCCTTTATTTGTGTTTATGGGCTCAATGCTAGAGCGTTCAAAAATTGCTGAAAATCTATTGAACGCTATGGCATTATTGTTTGGTCGTTTTAATGGTGGTTTAGGCATTTCGGTAACGTTAGTCGGAATGTTATTAGCCGCCAGTACCGGTATTGTTGGCGCTACTGTAGTCACTATGGGCTTGTTATCTTTACCTACTATGCTTAAACGCGGTTATAGCCCAGTATTTTCAACAGGGATCATTTGTGCAACAGGTACGCTTGGGCAAATAATTCCYCCCWSTATTGCGCTTATTTTATTAGGCGATGTGTTATCTAATGCTTATCAAAAAGCACAATTAAGCATGGGGATTTTTAGCCCTAAAACGGTGAGTGTCGGAGATTTATTTGCTGGTGCAGTGGTGCCAGGGCTTATTTTAGTGGGTTTTTATATTGCTTATTGTATTGCCGTGGCGATATTCAAACCTGAATTAGTGCCGAGTGTTGATAGTGAAGAGATATTAGCCAACAGTAATAGTGATTCAAAACTAGGCTTAATATTTTCTGCGTTAATTCCACCGTTACTCTTAATGGTCGCGGTATTAGGTTCTATTTTATTGGGTTTTGCTACACCAACCGAAGCTGCAGGGGTTGGTGCTGTCGGAGCATTAATGCTAGCTTTATGGCAACGCCAAGTTAGCCGTGAAAATCTTACCGCCGTATTGCAAAGTACGGTAAAAATCACTTCAATGATTTTTCTTATTTTAATTGGCGCCAGTTTGTTTTCGCTAGTGTTTCGTGGCTTTGGCGGTGAAGAACTTATTCGTAGCTTGTTTGTTGATATGCCCGGTGGCGTTGTTGGTGCAACGCTTATTGTGATGGTGGTTATTTTCTTTTTAGGTTTTATTCTTGATTTTATTGAAATTACTTTTGTGGTCGTGCCTATTGTTGCGCCGATCTTATTAGCGATGGGGCTTGATCCTATTTGGCTTGGTGTGATGATCGCGATTAATTTACAAACCTCATTTTTAACACCACCGTTTGGTTTCGCGTTGTTTTATTTGCGTGGTGTAGCGCCAAGAACAGTAAAAACAGCAGATATTTATAAGGGAGTGATCCCCTTTATTATCATGCAATTACTGTTATTATTAGCGCTAGCATTTTGGCCGTCGCTAGCAACATGGCTACCAGAAGTGGTTTATGGTCGTTAATATCATGAAATATAAAATAAATAGATTTTAAACTCGGATAATAATAATGAAAAAATTGCTCAGAAAATCTTTAATCATCGCGGTAAGCACAATTACATTGTTACTTAGTGGTTGCGGTGAAAAACAAGCCGCTACGAATACTGCTAAAGTAGTTCCCGTGAAAACATATCAATGGAAAATGGTCACCTCATGGCCGAAAAACTTTCCCGGTTTAGGCATGGCACCTGAAAAATTTGCTAAACATGTCAATGAAATGAGCGGGGGTCGCTTAACCATTCATGTTTATGGTGCGGGTGAATTAGTACCGGGCTTTGAAGTGTTTGATGCGGTATCGCAAGGCACCGTGCAAATGGGGCATAGCGGTGCTTATTACTGGAAAGGTAAAATACCTGCATCACCTTTATTTGGTGCATTACCGTTTGGTATGACCGCAACTGAACTTAATGCTTGGCTGTACTATGGTGGCGGAATGGAATTGTATCGTGAAATGTATAAACCATTCGGTATTATTCCTATGGCGGGTGGTAATACGGGCGCGCAGTTTGGTGGTTGGTTTAAAAAGGAAATAAACACCATTGAYGATTTRAAAGGTTTRAAAATGCGTATTCCGGGTTTAGCGGGCGACGTATTAAAAAAAGCAGGTGCAATTCCCGTTAACCTAACTGGCGGTGAAATTTTTTCATCATTACAAAGTGGTGCTATTGATGCTACTGAGTGGGTTGGTCCGTATAACGATTTAGCTTTTGGTTTTTATCAAGCGGCTGAATATTATTATACCTCGGTGTGGCATGAACCATCGGCAGGTTTAGAATTTTTAATTAATGAAAAAGCATTTAATAGTTTACCAAAAGATTTACAACAAATTATTACCGTGGCGGCACGAGCAGTTAATCAGGAAACCCTTGATGAATATAATGCCCGTAATAATAGCGCGTTAAAAACTTTAGTTAATGAACATCATGTTAAACTTAGAAAATTTCCACCAGCCGTGCTAGCGCAACTTAAAAAATATACTGCTGAGGTTATGGCTGAACAAGCAGCTAAAGATGCCGGTTTTGCCAAAGTGTGGAAGTCATACAGCAAGTTTTTAACTAATATTCGCGCATACAACAATTTAACATTAAAAGAATACTACCAAAATCGTTAAATCTATCAACTCAACAAGCTGATCGTACCTCTTTATTGATAAAGCAAGGTACAATAGCGGCAATTTTTATTCATTTACAGTGTTTGTTTAACGCAAGCACCATAAAAAAGAAAAGGTTTTTTATGATCATCAAACCCAAAGTACGTGGATTTATCTGTACTAATGCTCATCCTGTAGGCTGTGAAGCACACGTTCATGAACAAATTGCTTACGTAAAATCACAAACTCAAGCAAGCGCTAAACCTAAAAATGTTTTAGTTATCGGTGCTTCAACGGGTTATGGCTTAGCGTCGCGTATTACCGCTGCCTTTGGTAATAATGCCAAAACGTTAGGTATTTTCTTTGAAAAAGCACCGACTGAAAAACGCACCGGCTCTGCAGGTTGGTATAATACTGCAGCATTTCAAAAAGCTGCAGATGAAGCTGGTTTGTGGGCAAAAAATATTAATGGCGATGCTTTTTCTCATGAGATCAAAGCAAAAGCTATTAAGTTAATTAAAGAAGAATTAGGCGAGATTGATTTAGTGGTTTATTCATTAGCATCACCTCGTCGTACTGATCCTGATACCGGTGAAGTATATTCATCGACACTTAAACCTATTGGCGAAGGTGTTACTACGAAAAATTTAAATACCTCAAAACGTATTATTGATTCAGTGTCAGTGGAAGCGGCTAACGAGGAAGAAATTCAGGGCACTATTGATGTAATGGGCGGCGCTGATTGGGAACTTTGGTTAAATGCGTTAAACGATGCTGGTGTATTGGCAAAGGGTGTTAAAACCGTTGCTTATACTTATATAGGAAAAGAATTAACTTGGCCTATTTATGGTAAAGCGACTATTGGTCGCGCCAAAGAAGATTTAGACCGTGCCGCCAGTGAAATTAATAAAACGCTTGCCCCGTTTAATGGTGAAGCCCATGTAACCTCATTAAATGCTGTAGTTACCCAAGCTAGTTCGGCCATCCCAATTATGCCGTTATACATTTCTGCAATGTTTAAAGTAATGAAAGCCGACGGTACTTATCAAGGCTGTATTGAGCAAATTCAAAGTTTGTTTATTGAAAATATTTACAGCGAAACGCCACGTTTAGATGATAAAAACCGTTATCGTCAAAACTATAAAGAGCTCGAAGATAGCGTACAGCAACGGGTGACAGACATTTGGCATAAAGTTGATTCTGATACTATTGATGAATTGACCGATTATATTGCTTATAACCAAGAATTTTTAAAACTGTTTGGTTTTGGCATTAAAGGTGTTGATTACGATGCTGATGTTAATCCAGAGGTTAAAATTAATAACCTCGATTAATAACCACTATTAATCATTGCGATAAGCTTTTGTTACGTGTGATGTTATACGTATACTAACGACTAAAATTAACAAAAACCGATCTATGTGTTGAGCATAGATCGGTTTTTTTTGATCATCTTATTATCTATTTTATTGCTCATTCTATTGCTTAAGTTGTATTAGTGTATTATTGTACTAATACACTAAGTGTTTAGTTTGAAAGAGCATGACAATAATGCAATTAAATATTATCCCCAGTTCAGGGATCCCTATCTATAAACAAGTTTATGAACAAATCGAACGGATGATAGTAAATAATCATTTATCTACCGGGCTGTTACTTCCCTCGGTTCGACAAGTGGCACTTGAGTTGGAAGTTAATCCGATGACCATTTCTAAAGCTTATGGTTTGTTAGAAGAGCGTGGATTCTTAATGCGTCAGCGCGGTAAAGGTATGTTGATTGCAGAGAGAGATCAACAAGTTTCAGAGCAGGAGAAGTTAACGGTGTTAACCAATAAAATAGATAAATTAGTGATTGAAGCACAGCAAATGGGTATTGGGGTGCCAGTGTTAACCCGTTTGTTTACACAGCAATTACAGCAAAAGAAAATGCATCAAGTCGCAATTAAATCATCTAGTAAGTCGGATAAGGAGTAAAGCATGACAACTATTATTAGCATTGAAAACTTGAATAAAGCTTACAAAAAACAACCTGTATTAACTGATTTAAATTGGCAAATTGAACAAGGAGATGTGATTGGTTTATTAGGAAAAAACGGTGCTGGCAAATCAACGCTATTAAAAAGCCTGTTAAATATTAATGAAATTGACAGTGGAAAAGTGACTGTTTTTAGTGAAAATCATAATGATTTAAGCGCTACAACAAAGGCGAAAATAGGTTATGTGCCGCAAGAAAATGACGAAATTTCATGGTTGTCTGTTGATGATTTAATTAAATTTAGAAAACAGTTTTACAGCCACTGGAATGATGAAAAAGTAACGAACTTAATCTCAAGTTGGGATATTGACACCAGCAAAAAAATAGCCGAACTCTCTCCCGGACAAGTGCAAAAGATATTAATTATATTAGCGCTGGCACCTGAGCCTGAATTACTTATTTTTGATGAACCTGCTGCTGCGTTAGATCCGTCGGCTCGCCGTGAGTTTTTAAAAGAAATTGTTAATTTAACCGCTCAAGAAAATATTACCATTGTTTTTTCAACGCACATTGTTTCGGATCTAGAACGGGTTGCTAATAAAGTAGCCATTTTAGATCAAGGAAAAATTTGTTATTTCGATGAATTAGATAACCTTAAAGAAAATGTGGTGCAATTAACACTTTCATTTGATCAACAAGCACAGCAAGAACTTAATGTACCTTTTGTGCTCAGCCAGAAAAATACTCCTCAAGGATTAAGCTGTGTGGTTTCTCAATTAGATACAACTTGGCTTGAATTAATAAAAAATAAAGGTGTTAGCGTTGATATTATCCCGATGGGCTTAGAAGATATATTTTTGGAGTTAACCTCATGATCACCATGTTAACTAAAGGCTGGTTTGGGCGAATTATCATACTACTATTATGGCTAGCAGGTATGAGTATTAGCTTGAATATAGCTGACGAAGTAAACGGCTTGAGAGAGGCAACGTTATTACTTTTTAACTGTAGTTTTTATTTTATGGTAGCGATGCGCTTACCGAAAATTACTTTAATGCAATCAAGTTATCTACTGCCAAATTATTTTAGTCAATTAAAACGTTCATTAGCAATATTATTGTTTATAAGTTTTATTCCCTTAACGGTATTATTGCCTGATGTTGTTGCATGGTTGAATGCATTATCAATTTCTACTTTATTGGCAATGCTAATTGTTACTATTGTTTACCAACCTAAATATTCTTTTTTGTTTATTATTTTGATGTTTTTACCCGTCGAAGTATTTAATTTAACAGATGAATACCTTTTTACACTGCCGTTTTCATTTTCACAATTAATGGCTGTTAGCCTACCTTTAATATTGTTTAGTGCTTTTAAATTTGTAGATAAATTAGAGAACTACCGTGGTGATGTTAAACAAATAGCTTTGTTTATGTCGATGTCGAGTTTTTCAATGGAAAAAGTATTGGCAGATCAAGAGCAGTTACCGGAAAAATCAAGAAACAAATTTAGTCAGTGGTTATTAACGTTTAATGTCAATTATTATCTATATTTAATCAATAAAACGAGATCTTTATCAAATAAACAGTTAATTGCTATTGCTTGTCAAAGTGTATCAAGCATGGGCAGAGGAACTTATCTATTTTGGTTCATTGTTATCTCGCTCATTTGTTCTGTAGGACTTTATTTAGGTGAAAATTATTATCACTATTTTATTCCTGCAATGGTGATTTTCCCTACAATTATGATCGGCTCTGGAACATTAACTTTTTTTCATATCATTTATGGAAAAAAAGCTTATTTAGCGCGTTTGTCGATTATGCCAAATTTTGAAAATAATAATAGTTTTGTGATAGCGTTTTTAAGCTTCGTTATTTGGGATCAAATTAAGTTATATGCCTTTATGTCGTTGGCATTAAGTGCTTTTGCATTAATCTTTGGCTTTTTAACGTCTGAAGTATTAGTCAGCGTAATAACTGCTGCGTTTACCTTGTGTATGTTAAACCTCGGATTGATGATTTTAGGTTGGTGTCGTAAAAAAGCACAAGACAGTGTATTTACTTGGATAATATTCAGTGGTTTTATGCTATTTGTAGTATTCCTGTTTATTGTTGCCGACAACAAAATTAATCTACTTCAAAGCGCAGTGTTTTCAGCTTTTTTACTCTTTTGTTTAACAATATTTGTACTGAGTATATATAGAAGCTTTCAAAAAATTCCCCATTGGTTAAGTTAACTTTGCTGTTGAAAAATAAGTCACAACCTCCCTTCAAAATTAAACTCAAAACACGGGTTATTAAAATAATACCAGCGTTTTGAGTAAATTCTAACCAAAACATCAATTAATCAACTAAAGTGTAATGAAAAGTTTCGTATTTCCGTAGAATGAAAAGGGTGATTTGTGCTAGAATCGCGCCAGAAATTTTTAACTTAGAGCCAGTGGGTGTTTTTTCATTACGAAATTTTTACGATTTCGTGTGGGTAAGCTTTCTCGCTGACATACACTGAAATCAATAGTTTGAATTATTTTATTGATATTTAAAGTTTTTAATGTCTTAGATGTTCAAGTTGTTGGTTTTTTTACTCCCATCAAAAGTAGTGCATGTGTTTATGATTACAATAAAAAAAGGTCTGGATGTTCCTCTTAGTGGTACTCCCCAGCAAGTAATCCATGATGGTCCGTCCATCAAAACCGTGGCAACGCTAGGTGAAGAGTTTGTGGGTATGCGACCTACCATGTTTGTAAAAGTGGGTGATCGTGTAGCAAAAGGTCAGGCAATTTTTGAAGATAAAAAAAATCCTGGCGTTAAATTCACAGCTCAAGCTGCCGGTGTTGTTAAAGAAATTAACCGTGGTGAAAAACGTATTTTGCAATCGGTCGTTATCGACGTTGACGGTCACGCACAAGAAACGTTTAATAGTTACTCAGCCACTCAACTTGCTTCGTTAGCTCGTGAAGAGGTTGTCTCAAACTTAGTAAATTCAGGTTTGTGGACAGCGCTGCGAACTCGCCCTTTTAGCAAAACCCCCGCAATTGACAGTTCTCCTGGTGCTATTTTTGTTAGTGCTATGGATACTAATCCGCTGGCTGCCAACCCAGAAGTTATTATCAGTGAACAAAGTGATGCCTTTAAAAATGGTTTAACTCTGCTGACGCGTTTAACTGACGGTAATGTCTTTGTGAGTAAAGCATCAGGCGCTAATATTGCTATTGAAAGTAACGTCAAAGTAAATGAATTTGCGGGTAAGCATCCAGCSGGTTTAGTGGGGACACACATTCACTTTTTAAGCCCTGTTAATGCGGATAAGTTTGTTTGGCATATTGGCTATCAAGACGTTATCGCTTTTGGTCAGCTGTTTACTACAGGTGAGCTTAACAGTGAACGTGTTATATCGTTAGCTGGACCTGCCGCTAAAAACCCTCGCTTAGTTCGTACCATACTTGGTGCTAGCACCAATGAATTAATTACTGGTGAAGCGATTGATGGTGAGTTACGGGTGGTTTCAGGCTCGGTATTGCTTGGCTCAGATGCTACAGCAGTGCATGCTTATTTAGGTCGTTACCATGTTCAAGTATCATTGCTTTTAGAGGGGCGTGAAAAAGAATTTATCGGCTATATGATGCCGGGCGCAAACAAATTCTCAGTGACACGTGCCTATTTATCGCATTTATTCCCGAGTAAGTTGTTTAATATGACAACATCCACCAATGGTAGCGAACGCGCGATGGTGCCAATTGGTAACTTTGAACGGGTTATGCCATTAGATATTTTACCTACCTTGTTATTACGTGATTTATGTGCCGGTGATACCGACAGCGCGCAACAACTTGGTGCCTTAGAGCTTGATGAAGAAGATTTAGCGCTTTGTACGTTTGTTTGCCCTGGCAAAACAGATTACGGTGTACTTCTTCGTGATTGCCTAACCACAATTGAAAAGGAAGGTTAGTCATGGGCTTGAAAAAGTTTATTGAAGAGTTAGAGCCGCATTTTGAAAAAAACGGCAAATATGAAAAGTGGTTTCCTTTATATGAAGCCGTTGCCACGGGGCTATACACACCGGGTTTAGTGAACAAAGGCAAAACCCATGTTCGCGATAGCATTGACTTAAAACGTATCATGATCACGGTATGGTTAGCGGTCTTCCCCGCAATGTTTTGGGGCATGTATAACATTGGTTTTCAAGCTAATGATGCTATTTTACATGCCGCTGCTACATTACCAGATACWTGGCAAGCAGGGTTGTTTACCTTTTTAGGTGGGCAATTAGGCGCTGATGCTAATTGGTTTAACTTAATGTTATACGGTGCAATGTTCTTCCTGCCCATATATGCAACAACCTTTATTGTCGGTGGTTTTTGGGAAGTAATATTTGCCTCGGTACGAGGCCATGAAGTTAACGAAGGTTTCTTTGTTAGTTCAATTTTATTTGCGTTGATTTTACCGGCAACGATCCCATTATGGCAAGTCGCTATTGGTATTACCTTTGGTGTTGTTATCGCTAAAGAAGTCTTTGGTGGCACGGGTAAAAACTTTATGAACCCTGCATTAGCGGGTCGTGCGTTTTTGTTCTTTGCTTATCCTGGTCAAATAACGGGTGATACTGTTTGGGTTGCTGCTGATGGTTTTTCTGGCGCGACTGCCTTAAGTCAATTTAGTGCTCCTGCGCAAGGTGTCGTTAATGATTACACCATGAATGCTGATTGGTGGAACGCGTTTTGGGGATATATTCCGGGTTCTGTTGGTGAAGTTTCTACCTTTATGGTGCTGTTAGGTGGCGCTTATATTCTTTATAAAGGTATTGCTTCATGGCGCATCGTCTTAGGTGTGTTTGCTGGTATGGTAGCCATGTCATTCTTATTTAATAATATTGGTAGTGATACTAATGCAATGTTTGCCATGCCGTGGTATTGGCATTTAGTGGTAGGTGGTTTTGCTTTCGGGATGATGTTTATGGCAACAGATCCTGTTTCTGCATCATTTACTAATACTGGGAAATATGCTTTTGGTGCGTTAGTAGGTGTTATGGTGGTATTAGTTCGTGTAGTTAATCCTGCTTTTCCTGAAGGTATGATGCTAGCTATTTTATTCGCCAATTTGTTTGCGCCATTGTTCGATTATTTTGTCGCGCAAAGCAACATCAAACGGAGGATTGCTCGTAATGTCTAATTCTAGTCACAAAAGTAAAGAAACATTCAGTAGAACGCTGATTTTCGTATTTATTATTTGTTTGGTTTGTGCTGCGCTGGTTTCTGTTTCGGCCATTAGTTTAAAACCATTACAAAAAGCTAATAGATTACTTGATCAACATACTAAAATTCTTGAAGCTGCCGGTTTGTCTGATGTAGCAGATAAAAACGGTGTAGATGCCACGTTTGCCAAATTTGTTACCGCTAAATTTGTTAATTTAGCGACCGGTGATTTTACTACCGGCGATCACGAAACGTATAATGAACGTACTGATGCGCGTGATACAGCTAAAAGTAGTGCGGTAAAAGATACTAAAGTTGGTTTACGTCGTCGTGCTGATAAAGCGGTTATTTATCTTGTTAAAAATGACCAAGGCAGTATCAATTCTGTAGTTTTACCTATTGTCGGAATGGGTTTATGGGATATTATGTATGGTTATGTTGGCTTAGAGGCCGATTTAAATACCGCTAAACGTGTTGTTTATTATGACTTAAAAGAAACTCCGGGATTAGGTGCAGAAGTGCAAAACCCGAAGTGGAAAGCAAAGTGGAAAGGCAAAAAAATGTTTGATGACAAACACAACATTGCTATCCAAATTGTTAAAGGTGGTGCTAAAAAAGGTGATATTCATGGTGTCGATGCATTGTCTGGTGCAACCTTAACTAGCCGTGGTGTTAATCGTACCATTCACTTTTGGTTAGGCGATGAAGGTTATGGGCCCTTTATCGCAAAATTTGGCGGCAAATTAAATAACGGAGGGCTGAACTAATGTCTTCAGATACTAAAAAGGTTCTCTTTGGACCGATTATTAATAATAATCCAATAACTTTACAAGTGCTTGGTGTTTGTTCTGCGTTAGCAGTATCAAACTCGATGGCGAATGCTTTGGTTATGTCTTTGGCGGTAATGATGGTAACGGCTTTTTCAAGCATGTTTATCTCGATGATCCGCAATCAAATACCGTCAAGTGTGCGTATTATTGTGCAAATGGCGATTATCGCTTCATTAGTTATTGTGGTTGATCAAGTGCTTAAAGCTTTTTCCTACCAATTATCAAAGGAACTTTCAGTTTATGTCGGTTTGATCATCACTAACTGTATCGTTATGGGGCGTGCTGAAGCGTTTGCTATGAAAGAAAAACCATTGGTCAGTTTCTTAGATGGTATTGGTAATGGTTTAGGCTATGGTGCTGTGTTATTAACAGTAGCATTTTTCCGCGAACTATTAGGTTTTGGTCGCTTATTTGGTGTTGAAATACTACCATTAATTCAAAACGATGGTTGGTATCAAGCTAACGGTTTATTAGTTTTACCATTTAGTTCTTTCTTTGTTATCGGCATGATCATTTGGGCTGTGCGAACTAAGAAACCTGAACAAGTAGAGAAGGATTAAAGCTCATGGAACATTACATAAGTTTATTTGTTAAAACCATCTTTATTGAAAACATGGCATTAAGCTTTTTTCTTGGTATGTGTACCTTTTTGGCGGTATCAAAGAAAGTGAGTACCGCTATTGGTTTAGGTGTTGCGGTTACTGTGGTATTAGCTTTATCTGTACCGGCTAACCAAATAATTTACCAAGCCGTTTTAGCGCCGGGTGCCTTAGATAATTTAATGGGTATTACCGATCCTGCTAACTCAATTGATTTAAGCTTTTTAGCTTATATTACTTACATTGGCGTTATTGCCGCCTTAGTACRAATTTTGGAAATGATTTTAGATAAGTATTTTCCTGCTTTGTATCAAGCRTTGGGGATATTTTTACCGCTTATTACCGTTAACTGTGCCATTTTTGGTGCGGTATCATTTATGGTCGCTAAAAACTTAGATTTAGGTGAATCAGTTGTCTACGGTATTGGCTCTGGTGTCGGTTGGATGTTAGCGATTGTATTAATGGCTGGTATTCGTGAGAAGATGAAATACTCAGACGTGCCTGAGGGCTTAAAAGGTTTAGGTATTACGTTTATTACTGCAGGACTAATGGCGTTTGGCTTCTTATCGTTCGGTGGTATCTCGTTGTAACGATTTATCTCACGCATTATGGCTGCAATTACTGCGTTGGAAGTGCTTATTGACTATCGTCAACTCCGCGCTACCGCCTTGTACTAGCAGCCATACTACGCAACCTAAGTTCGCCACATAAGTTCAAAATGTGGGTTAGAGATTTTAAATAAATTTGAGGAAAAGTCGATGGAAATTATTCTCGGCATATCGATGTTTACCGCGATAGTTATAGCGTTAGTGTTAGTGATTTTATTTGCTAAATCTAAGCTAGTTGCTACAGGTGATGTCACAATTAGTATAAATGGTGATCCAGAAAAGTCAGTAGTGGCTGCAGCTGGTGGTAAATTATTGGGTGTTTTAGCTGATCAAGGTATTTTTATACCGTCAGCTTGTGGTGGTGGTGGTACGTGCGGACAATGTCGCGTTCATATTAATTCAGGTGGTGGCGATATATTACCCACTGAAGAAGGCCACATTAACAAACGTGAAGCCAAAGAAGGTTGTCGTCTTTCATGTCAGGTTGCGGTTAAACATGATATGGATATCGTCCTAGACGATGAAATTTTTGGTGTTCAACAATGGGAATGTAAAGTTATCTCTAACGATAACAAAGCAACGTTCATTAAAGAGCTTAAATTACAAATTCCAAATGGCGAATCTGTACCGTTTAAAGCCGGTGGTTATATTCAAATTGTTGCGCCACCGCATCATGTTAAATATAGCGATTTTGATATTTCTGACCAGTATAAAGGCGATTGGAACCATTTTGGCTTTTTTGATGTGGAATCAAAAGTTGATACAGAAACCATGCGTGCTTATTCAATGGCTAACTATCCAGAGGAAGAAGGCATTATTATGCTGAACGTGCGTATTGCAACGCCGCCTCCTGGAAAATTACATTTGCCAGCAGGTAAAATGTCTTCATATATTTTCAATCTTAAGCCCGGTGATAAAGTAACAATTTCTGGTCCATTTGGTGAATTTTTCGCCAAAGAAACCGATGCTGAAATGGTCTTTGTGGGTGGCGGTGCAGGTATGGCGCCAATGCGTTCACATATATTTGATCAACTTAAACGTTTGAATACTAATCGTAAGATTAGCTATTGGTACGGCGCGCGCTCAGCTCGTGAAGTGTTTTATGAAGATGACTTCAACGGTTTAGCGGCAGAAAATGACAATTTTGAATGGCATATTGCACTGTCAGATCCACAAAAAGAAGATAACTGGGATGGCTTAACGGGTTTTATTCATAACGTATTGTTTGAAAACTACTTGAAAGACCATGAAGCACCAGAAGATTGTGAGTTCTACATGTGTGGACCACCAATGATGAGTGCTGCGGTTATTCACATGTTGAAAGATCTCGGTGTAGAAGATGAGAATATATTACTTGATGACTTCGGCGGCTAATATTCACAACTAAGCGGTTTTTTGCAGAACATTTAAAATATAAACACTGATTTAAAAATCTATAAAAGGCGAATACTGTTTCAGTATTCGCCTTTTTTAATGGTAAAATAGTTATATTTTATTATGCCTATGCAGATAACTCAGATATTTATTATAATCGTCATCTTCGAGACGCTTTTATCGAAGATCTTGTACTTTTTGACGTAGATTCAGGACAATATGCTCCATGCATTGTCTAATACAGCTGCATCCATGCAGCGTCCGCTTAAAAGACTGCGGGAAGGACGATCCTGAGTCAAGTGCATAGGCATGTATTTTATTGTCATCCTGAATTTATTTCAGTATTCAGGATCTATTTAAGTGATCTATACAAATGAAAAAACACCTTAAACTTACCTTTACACGCTTAGTTTTTGTTTCTTTAATTTTATTATCAGGTTGTTCAAAACAAACTGATGATGTGAATAAAGTCACCGAAGTATTACTGCAAGGTAATACTATGGGGACGACTTACCACGTTAAAATTGTTGCAACTGAACAACAAGTAGCAGATAAAAATGTCCATGCCGATATTGATGCCTTGTTAAAACAAGTTAATCAACAAATGTCGACTTATATACCCGACTCTGAATTATCGCGTTTTAACAAAAACACTTCCACTGAGCCTGTGCAAATTAGTGATGGTTTACGTCGCGTGATTGCTGAGTCTATTCGTTTAGGCAAACTCAGCGGCGGCAAGCTTGATATTACTGTTGGTCCATTAGTAAATTTGTGGGGCTTTGGTCCAGATTTACGCCCTGATAAAATTCCTAGCCCTGAAGTATTAACCGCAACACGAAAACGTATCGGTTTAGATTATTTAACCCTAAAAGGTAACATGCTACGTAAGGCTATCCCCGATCTTTATGTTGATCTGTCAACTACAGCAAAAGGTTATGGGGTGGATAAAGTCGCCGATTTTATTGAGGCACAAGGGTTTAAAAACTACCTAGTAGAAATTGGCGGTGAAATGCGTTTAAAGGGGTTTAAGCATACGGGTGAATTATGGGCGGTGGCAATAGAAAAGCCAGTAAGTGAAGAACGTAGCGTACAAGATATAATTTTACCGAAAGACAATGCTATTGCTACCTCAGGAGATTATCGAAATTACTTTGAAGTTGATGGTCAGCGTTTTTCTCATATTATCGACCCTGATACCGGTAAACCCATTAATCACAAATTAGTGTCGGTAACGGTTATTGCACCGTCATCAATGACCGCAGATGGATTATCAACTACGTTAATGGTGATGGGCGAAGAAAAAGGCTTAGCTTTTGCTAATCAACATGATATTGCCGCTTTATTTATTTCAAAATCTGAGCATGGTTTTGTGGAAGAAAGTACGGTAAAATTCGTTCCTTATTTGAAGTGAGTTTCCCTCGGCTGTTGGGGTGATCCTCAGAGAAAAGATACTGAAATAAATTCAGTATGACGGCGCAGTTTTTTAATCTTGAGAGCGCGCAGTATTGTCATCCTGACGAAGGTCAGGATCTTTTAATATAAATGATTTATTTTTATAGGCTTTAAAATGGCAATATTTTTTATTACCTTAGTTTTTTTTCTCGTTGTTGTACTGGCAATGGCAGTTGGTTATATTTTTCAACGCAAATCTATTGCTGGCAGTTGTGGCGGTTTAGGTACTATGGGCATTGAAAAAGCGTGTGATTGCGACAATCCTTGCGATAAACGCTTAGAGCGTGAGCGCAAAGCTGCTTTAGCTGAACACTCAAACCAGCAACAAGATATTCGCATTAAAAATATTTGATATTATTTATTCATAAAAAGCCGCCAAACAATAAAATTATTTAGCCGCTTTTCTTATGGTAATCGCTCGCTCATTACCTTTTTTTACTGGGTTTCGTACCGCATGGCGTATTAGCCATTTTACTTCTTTAGTCGCATCAACCAACCAGTTTTCACAAAGCGTTAAGGCTAAATCAAGATGATCTTTGGCTATATCACCAACATGGTTAGCAACACTGCGGCGAATATATAAATCTGCATCATTTTTCAATTGCTCTAAAATAGCTAAACAAGGGCTAGGATCGTTAACAAACGAATCTATCTTCTTAGACCATGGAAGTCGAGGTCTAGTGCCTTCTGAGCATAATCGGCGAACATGAGGATCATCATCATGCATCCATTGATACAATAAATCCATGGTTCGCGTTTCATTATGGACAATAAAAGGGCGAATCGAATACTCACAGGTGAAGCGTTTAGTTAATTCATATTGAGCATTCATCGAAATATCGAAAGGATCAACACCGCCATTATTATTAGCATCAAGTCCGTAATTAGCGATAAAGCTACAGTGTGGCATATAAAACATTATTGCCAAGCCGTTACCTTCAGTTCGTTGTAATGGTGGCGTTAATGACGCCAGAATTATATCAATGGCAGCACTGTAATTATCAGGTAAATAATTGCGCATCATTTTAGCAATATGCTCACTTCTTTCTTTAATACCTAATGTTCTAATGTCCGTTAACGCTTGTTCAATAAATGTAGATTTTTCAAAAGCAGCATAAACAAAATGTAAATTTTCAGCTAACTGAGTAACGGCTTGTTTATCCAAAACAAGTTTTAGCGGAAATCCTTTTTGGATTGATTTTGGCGCATCAGGTATTTTAAGAGCTGACATTGATAATATTTACCCATTTAGTAAGGTTAGTAAGATTAAGTAGAAATCAATTTACTTGCTTAAAATTTTTGCTACACGTTCTTTAAATTCATTATGACAAGCAACACAGCCATTAATCATTATTTGATATTCTTGCTGAATAGCGGGCATATCTTTTTGTTGCGCTGCCTTAATTAAGTTAACTGAACTGTGATGTACTACATCATCTTTGGTTTTAAATTTACCCATATCAGCCCCCATTGCTTTAACTAGCTTCATTCTCGTCATCATTGACGGCTTTGGGTGTTCAGCGATGTTTTTAGCTGCTTTTTCAATTAATGCAAAATCATGCAAGACAATACCTTGGGTTATTTTATGAGTGTTTTTTAACAACCCTTGCATAATGATTTTTAAGGTATCTTGATCCTCATTATTTGTTGGTGCGCTAATGGCTTGCATTGAACTTAAAGTAAGTAAACTACCGATCAGTAGTAAGGTTGTTTTTTTACAGGTTAACATTAAAGGGGGTCTCCGAGGTTGGGGTTGAATTATTTTCTTCTGGTTTATTCTCTTCTAATTTGTCACTTTCTGAATTAATTACGCGAGTTAAACCAAAGTCTTCTAAAATGGTGTATAAACTGGGAATAACAAAAATAACTAATAAGGTTGAAGTGGCAATACCAAAAACAATACTGGTTGCCAGTGGTATAATAATTTGTGCTTGTGTACTGGTTTCAAATAGTAACGGAGTCATACCAGCAATGGTGGTTATTGAGGTTAATAACACCGCTCTAAATCTGTCGTAACTGGCTTGTGCAGCCGCTTCGTGTACGCTTAAACCTTTTTTAACATGTTGTTTTACAAATTCCACTAATAAAATAGAATCGTTGACGACAATACCCGCGAGTGAAACAAAGCCCATCATTGACGGCATGGTAAATTGCAAACCCATTAATAAATGTCCCCAAATAACACCGATCATTGCCAGAGGAATGGCAACCAGCACAATAAATGGTTCGACATAGCTTTTAAATTGGAATGACAATAAAATAAACACGCCAAATAAACCGACAATAAAGGCTTTTAGCATAGATATTTGCGTGGTGCCTGCGTTTTTAATTTCTCCTTCAAAACTTAAACGTAAATTTGGGTAGCTCTGTTTAAAGTGGGGTAACCAGTGTTTACTAATGTCAGCAAGCACCTTTTTAGTATTATTTTTATTTACGTCAATATCGCCATATACAGTTACCGTACGTTGATTGTTTATCCGACTAATACGCGCATAACCTCGGGTGGTGGTGATATTGGCAACGCTTGATAATGGGATCACCGCTTTAGTTTGTGGATGAATAATGGCGAAGTTGTCAAAGTCGATAAATTCATCTCGTGACGCATGATCAAGTTTAACGGTAACTTCAAAGGTTTCTAAGGAGATGTTGCTTTCAAGCACTTTAATGCCCTGAAAAGCTGCTCGCAGTTGATTTGCAATTGTTTGTGCGTCTATGCCTAAATTTAATGCACCAGCTTTTAAGGTAAGAGAATATTCTGGTTTACCCGGACGTAAATCATCAAAAATATTATTAACGCCTTGATAACCGGATAGCCATTGCTGTAAATCACTAGATGCTGTTGATAATTGCTTAAAATCATCACCCATAATGCGTATTTCTATAGCTTTACCACTAGGGCCAATAACGGGTTCTTTGTAAGATATTGTTAGTGCTTGCGGAATAACACCGCTGTGTTTACGCCAACTGTCGGTAAATGCTTGAATGTGTGTATTACGCGCTTCTGCGGTTAATAAATCTACTTTTATAGTGGCTAAGTGCGGCCCTAATTCAAAGGCGTCTTCGTTTTCATTATAGGTCACGTTAACTGCTTTAATGAGTTGCTTATCTTTTGTATGGGAGCTTTCTTGGGCTTGAAATTCTTGCTCGGTTTTTTTTAGTGCTGCGAGTAATTTATTAACCACGTTTTCAGTTTGTTTTAGTGGTGTACCCGAGGGCATTAAAATACGCGCTTGCACCATATCGCCTTCAATATTTGGAAACGCTGAAAACTTTAAAATGCCAGAAGCTAACATACTTACCGAGATTAAAAATAGCGCGATAACACTGCCTATAAAGGCATAACGGTATTTAATTAAATGGGTTACTAATTGCAGCATTTTTAATCTAAAGCGCTCAAATTTCTGCTCAAACTTAAGTCGAAAAGCTGAATCAGGTGTTTTTTGTGCATGCGAGAGTGAATGATTTAAGTGGTGCGGTAAAATTAAAAAGGCTTCAATCAGTGATACGGTGATCACCGTTAACAGCACAATAGGGATCACTTTTAAAATTTGTCCTAAATCGCCTTCAATAAAAACTAAGCCAATAAAAATACAAATAGTGGTTAAAAATGACGAAACCACACCACGAGCAACTACTTTAGTACCTTCTATAGAGGCAGCATAAGGCGACAGGCCTTTTTTAATTTGACTACCTATTGACTCAGCAATAACAATGGCGTCGTCCATTAATATACCTAAAGCAAGCAGTAGCGCCACCATAGAAAACATATTAATAGAAATGCCCATGAGATTTAAAAAATACATACTGGCTAAAAACGAAACGGGTAAACCCATTACCACCCAAAAAGCATAACGAATGGTAAAAAATAGCCACATTACTGCAAAAACTAATAATAGCCCTTGCCAAGCATTACTTACTAATAAGTTAATTCTGTCTTTTACTATGCTGGTGGCGTCTTGAGTGAGTTTTAATGAAACGCCACTTGGCAGTTTTGCACGTTGTTGAGCTAATACTTCTTCAACGGCGTTAAGTACGCGTAAACTGTCGTCGGTAGTGTTTTTATTAACTACAATTAACGCCGCAGGTTCGCCATTAAATAATACTTTTTCTTCTTTTAGTTCAAAACTATCGGTTATGGTAGCAATATCACCAAGGCGAACATCATTACCATTTTCACCAGTAGCTATAATAATGTTGGCTAAGTCCACAGCGCTACGGCGTTCGTCATTAACGCGTATTTGTCGCTCTTGAAAATTAGTATCGATAGTGCCAACAGGTAAATCAATATCTTGTTTGTTAACAATGTTGGCAATATCTTGCAAGCTTAAGCCGTAGCGGCGAATGTTATAGCTGGGTACAGCAATTAATAATTGTCGATCAGAAAAACCTTGGATGTCGACTAAAGTAATTTGCGGATGGCGTAATAATGCTTGTTTAATTTGCTCCGCTAAAGTTTTTAATTCAGTACGTGGTAGCTCTGCGGTTAAGGCAATAGAAACGACATTTTGGGTACGACCTAACTCACTTACTGTGGCTAATTCTGCTTCTTTAGGAAAATCATTAACGGCGTTAACCGCACTGTTTACGTCATCCAAAAATTTAGTAAAATCACCTGTTTCAAGCATTTTTACTGTCATAATGCCAATGTTTTGTCGAGCTTGGCAGATTTTTTCATCAATAAAGCTAATACCGTCTAGGGCATCTTCTAGCGTTAAACAAATACCTTGTTCGACATCGGCGGGCGTAGCTCCTGGATAAGGTACTTTTATTTGTACTGAGTAAGCATTTACTTTTGGAAATGTTTCGCGTTTTATATTCGGTAATGTTAATAAACCCATCAGCAAAAATACCAACATTAATAAATTGGCAGCGGTAGGATGGCCAGCAAAAAAACGTATCATTGATTTTCTCCTAGCTCTTTTTCTACCACCCCTTTTTTACCCAACCAAAGACGCATTTGTTTGCTAACATTTTCATCCATAATTGGTGTAACTAACATGCCCTTAATGGCTGGAAAAACATCAGAGGTAATTAACTTATCGCCAGATTTTAAGCCATCTTTGATTAAAGCCAGTTCGCCATTATATTGAATATTAGTTAAGGTAACACGCTTAAGTTGGTTGTTTTTATCTACTAGGTATACTTGCTGGCCATGGAGCGCAAAACGTGGAATGGCAATAACTTTTAACGGACGGCCTAATAAATTTACCTGCATATACATACCCGCAAGTAGCGGTGGTTTTTCTCCTGGTTTTATTTGTTTATAACTATTGCTAACGCTAACGATAACGCCAACGGTTCTACTCTTTGCGTCTAAATTGTCACTAAAGCGCTCTACTTTTGCTTGCCAAGGGCTAAAACGTTTACTGGGATCGTCAATAGTGGCAGACAAATTAAGAGAGCTGAGTACTGAACTCATGCTTGGCATGCTGTTTTGTTCAGTATTCTTAAATATTTTCGGATTAAAGTTTTTTGCAAATAAGCTAAATTGATCAATAGGATATTGCGCATTTATAATAACTTTGTTCAAGCTGAAAACGTCGAATAGTTGCCCTGCGCTAGCTAAACCACCAGCACTAACGTATTGATCTAACTCGGTATAAACTTTACTGATACGACCATTAAACGGCATTTTTATAATCGTACGGGCTAAATCGCGTTGGCTCTTAGCTAGTTTTGCCTGGGCAATAGCAAGTTGGGCGTTAACTATGGCGAGGTTTGATGGCAGGGTGGTTTTCTTATTTTGTAACTGCAATACTTCTTGCTGTTGGCGTAATAAATTTTGTTTTTCACTATTTAAATTTGATTTTGAAACCACGCCGGTTTTGCGCAATTTTGCTAAACGATTATATTCAGTTTGGCGCACTGTTAGTTTTTCTAGCGCTAATTTAAGTTCTAATTCATTGTTTTCAATATTAAGTTCCATTTCTGTATATTGTGCTTTGTTAGCTAACAAATCGGCTTCTGCTTGTTTTAATTGTAATAAATAATCTTTGTCATCAATTTTTAATAGTAGGGTGTCTTTAGCTAAAATTTCTCCTTTTTTTAGTTTAGGATTTATATAAATAATGCGACCAGAAACTTCAGCTTTAGCTTGTAGTTTTTTATCTGCTTCAATAATACCAAAACCGGTTATTTCAGGTTTAATTTGTTGCTTTTGCAATGAAATGTAACTAACAGCAACGACGCGTTTTTTACTTTTATCATGTTGCAAACTCGGCTGTAATTTTACCATTAAAATTAATAGCAGCAGACCGCTAATAGCAAGTAAAGGTAATGCGCGTTTACGTTTTAATAGTGGCTTAAATTGCATGAATAAATTCATCTATTTTGATCCGTATCTGTTGTATTCGTTCTGGCTGAGCAACCATAAATGAATTGTTGATAAATATGTTCAATCCAGTCGTTAGATTGCATTTCTAGATCGCTAATTTGCCATGCATTTTGACGAATATTTTTATTCATAAACGGCATAATGATCATATTAATTAATGAAAAAGCAGCGTATTTAGCTTTTATATCATCTTTAATCGCAGTATTTTTTTTAATTAATTGCGGTAAAAAGGTTGCCATTTTTTTAGGAAACCGTTCAATAAATATAGTGCTTAATGCTGAGTTGCTATTGGCTAGCTCTTGGTGAATTAATTGTGCAAAGCTGCTGTTGTCGTTAAGCATAGCAATAATATTGCTAATAAATGCTTTAATGGGGTTGTTTGCTTTGGCAATGTTTTTCATGTTCATAAAATGCGATGCTGACATTTCATCAAGTAGGGTAATAAACAAACCTTCTTTATTATTAAAATAATAACTTACCATCGCTGAATTAATCTCGGCGCGCTGAGCTAGTTCTCGGATACTAATTTGTCCATAAGGTTTTTCGGTTAACAAACTTTGTGCTGCTGCCAGTAGTTTGGCTTTTTGGGCAATTTGTTTATTAGGATCTACAGGGCGACCTCTTACCGCTACAGATTTTTTCATAATAAGTTTTCTTATATTAAGTAGTATTTAATTAATCACTTGTTTAATTAAATACTACTTAATATATTATTGCAAGATAAAAGAGTTAAACTTTTACTTGCCAGCTAGGGAATTGTAATTAATACTGTATTAATGTACAGTTAGTTTGTTGGCATATTGGGTTAGATAAAAACGATGAAAAAAATAATTCATGTAGATATGGATGCGTTTTATGCGTCAGTTGAAATGCGCGATTTCCCCCAATATAGAAATATTCCCATAGGTATTGGCTGGGACACCAAGCGCAGCGTATTATGCACCAGCAATTATTTAGCAAGGCAATACGGGGTGCGCTCTGCTATGCCTGTTATTACCGCAAAAAGGTTGTGTCCTGATTTAACCATCGTTAATGGTCGAATGGATCTTTATCGTGAAATATCACAACAAATACGCAGCATTTTTTTACGTTACACCGATATTATTGAACCATTGTCGTTAGACGAAGCTTATCTTGATGTGACTGATTGCAAACTATTTAAAGGTAGTGCAACGTTAATTGCGGAGCAAATTCGCGCAGATATTTATAATGAACTTCAGCTAACTGCATCAGCTGGAGTTGCCCCGAATAAATTTTTGGCAAAAATTGCTAGTGATGAAAACAAGCCTAATGGTCAGTGCGTTATTACCCCTGAAGGTGTGGCTGATTTTGTGCGCGAGCTACCATTACGTAAAATTTCTGGTATTGGCCCTAAAACCGCTGAAAAATTGGCTAAACATGGCTTTACTACGTGTGCAGATATACGAGCCAGTTCAGAAAATAATTTAAAAATGATTGTTGGAAAATTCGCAACATCATTATATCAACGTAGTTTTGGTGTCGATAATCGAGAATTAACAGTAAAGCGTCAACGTAAATCATTAGCGGTAGAAACAACTTTAGCGGAAGACATAACAACAGAAAGCGAATGTTTAGACATTATATCTGTGTTGCAGACTAAATTATTACAACGTTTGGCGAATGTTAAAGATAGAAAAATATGTCGGCAAGGGATCAAATTAAAATTTTTTGATTTCAACCAAACCACGGTCGAGCAACAAAGTGTTTGTTTTGATGAACAATTAATACCAGATTTATTAGCAACAGCTTTGGCGCGTAGTAAAGGACGGGCAATCCGTTTAATTGGTTTAACATTAGGTTTTTCTAGTCTAGATAAAAAATCATCCGTTAATTCAAAAAATAATTCTCTAGTAAATCAAACACAAGAAGAAAATATTAAACAATTGTGTTTGAACATTGAATGAGTACAGTTAAATTCGCTTAAAAAATAAGCTATAATTATCTACACTTCAATAAAGTATCTATATTTTTTTTACGATGCGCAGGACATTTTATGATCACGGTCGGCTCGATGGTTAGTAATATTAATGGTTTTTTGCAATTACAAAAAAGTCAGCAATCGCTGTTTGATGCAAGCAGTAAATTAACCTCTGGCAAACGCATTAATAGCGCAAAAGACGATCCTGCCGGTCTTGCGATCGCCAACTTAATGACCTCGCAAATTCGTTCAAACAACCAATCTATTCGTAACGCTAATGATGGTATTTCGTTTACCCAAGTCGCTGATGGTGCATTAAGTGGTGCTAATGATGTACTACAGCGTATTCGCGAACTTGCTGTGCAAGCAGGTAATGGTACTTTAAGTAGCGATAACCGCAATACTATTCAAAATGAAATTAATCAGCTCTCTAGTCAATTAACCGATATTGGTAAAAACACTAAATTTAATGGCATTAATGTTTTTGGTAATGGCTCTGCAAACAACTCTTTAAATATTCAAGTGGGTTTTAATCAAAGTATTTCTATAGAACTTGGCAATTTATCATCGGGGGCACTTTCTGGTGGCTTAAATTCATCATCAGGTGATTTAGAAAGTGGGCGTGTTGATGCTGCTACCTCAGGCGTTAGCGCGGGAAGCGTTAGCATTAATGGTGTAGACCTAGGTGCAATAGCAGCTTCAACATCAGGCCAAGCTGATGCTAAGGCTGATGCGATTAATCAAATTAGTGGTCAAACAGGTGTTACTGCTAGTGCGAGTAATGTTGTTCAAGGTGGTAATGTTAATAAGTATCAACCCGTAAGCCAAGGTATTAGCGTTACTGTCGGTGGTACTACTTATACACTGGGTAGTTCAGCCAATTTAGCTGCGTTTGTTAAAGATTTTAATTTAAATGTAGCTGGTGCTGAGGCGAAAATAGATAGTAAAGGTAGTCTACAAATTTCAAATAATAGCGGTAAAGATATTACCTTAAGCGATAATAGTGTCGGCGGCTTAGGTAGTTTAGGGCTTAGTGCTGGGAATTATTCAGGTAGTATTAGCTTATCAAGTAGTAATGGAAAAGACATTAATATTTCAACTACTAATACGGGTACAGTAAATGATTTAAAAGCCTTTGGCTTTAATAATCAACAAGGTGCCGCACAACTTTCAGGCGGGCAAGTAACCGGACAAAATATTACTGCAAACGATGGAATAACCATTAATGACGTTGCTTTAGGTAATGTTAATGCTGCTGGTGGCAATACCAATGCTAGCGATATAAGCAGTGCTATTAATGCCATTAGTAATAAAACAGGGGTTAGTGCTAGCGCCAATACAGATATTGCTTTAAGTGCTGATGTTACTGTTTTACAAAATAATAGTTTAACGCTTAATGGTGTTAGTGTTTTTAGTAGTTTTAGTGGTTCAACGTTAAATGATGCCATTAATCAAATAAATTCAGCAGGACTTGGTGATATTAAAGCCAGTAGTAACAGTAATGGTGAATTGATATTAAGCTCTAAATCTGGTCAAGATATTAATATTGAAAATGGTGCTAGCGCTTTTAGTCAAAATGGTAGTGCTATTGCCAATAGTGTTACTCAACGTGGCGAATTAAGCTTAAACAATAAAAGTGGTGGCGAAATTAATATCAGCTCAACTGCTGCTATTGGTTCTCAAAGTGCTGCGGTTGCTAAATTGGGTTTAAGTGATGTCGGTGGCTTTTCTGCTAATACTGGCGGTAATGTTACTAGTCCCAGTAATGCGGGTGATTTAATTAAAAACATTGACAATATCCTCGGTCAAATTAATCAAACACGCAGTGGTTTAGGCGCAACACAGTCGCGGTTTTTATCTACTATCAATAATTTATCGCAATCTTCTATTCACTCACAAAGCGCACGTTCACGTATTCAAGATGCTGATTATGCGCGCTCCATTTCTGAATTTTTACAAGCACGCTTTGCGCAACAAGCAGGCAATAGTATTTTTGTCAAAAGTCAGCAAGCTGAACGTGCTTTTATTAGCCAATTAATTGGTGGTTAAAGTTAATGTTTGGGCTAGGGTTTGGACTAAAGCGATAATTGTTAAGTTGTACTATGCTGATAGTTAACCTCTGGTATTGATGTGATCATTTAATGTGTTGTTATCTATATTTAAAAGCCTGTATTTGAAAAGACTATATTTGAAAAGATCATATTTGAAAAGATCATATCTCTTGCTGTTTTTTATTTCGTGTTTGGGCAATGCGTTAGCAGGTAACTTTTTTTCTTCCATCGAGCGTATGTCGGTTAAAGATGGCTTACCAGATACTGCTATTTTTTCATTGGCTAAAGACAAAACTGGTTATTTGTGGATTGGCAGCCCTTCCGGTTTAGTAAGATATGATGGTAAAGGGTTTAAAACCTTTACTGATTCACCAACAAGTACAATATCACTGGATACCACGGAAGCAGGAAGCGTTTTTGTTGATAGCCAACAGCGTTTTTGGATAGGTTCATGGGGCCAAGGTGTTACTTTATTTGATCCCTCGATGAAGCGTATCGGGCGTTATAAACACGCTGCTAATCAAGAAAATTCACTATCAAGTAATATGATCCAAACCTTTTTTGAAGACTCGTTAGGTAATGTCTGGCTGGGTACTAATGGTGGCGGTTTATCTCGCTATAATAATGAAAGCCAAGATTTTACTAATTTTACCTATGATGTAAATAATAATAAATCATTAAGCCATAATCGAGTGTGGAGTATTACTGAAACTAAAAACGGATTTTTATGGATAGCCACTACCGATGGCTTAAACAAAATGTCGATTAACTCTCCCGGTAATTTTGTTCATTTTAAACATCATTCAAAACAACCCCATTCATTGAATAGTTCTTTGGTGAGAAGTGTTTTCGCTGATAATAACGATAAACTTTGGGTTGGTACCCAAGTTGGTTTTGGTGAATTTAATGTTAACACCGAGTCATTTGTAAGCCTCATGCCTGAAACTGGCCAAGCTATGTCTTCTATTACGTGCATAAAGCAAGGAAAAAATAATACCCTATGGATTGGTACTCAAAAAGGTGTGTATTTTTTTAATAGCCTAAATAAACAATTTATTCCCTTAGTAAATAATAAATATAATGTGTTTTCTTATAATGATATTCGCGACATTATTGTTGATGATTCAGGCGTGTTATGGGTTGCTACACGTTATAATGGTTTGATTAAATTAAAAATTTATAACAATGTGTTTAAAAGCATTTCGACATATATTAATGACTCTGAGCAACAACATAATATTAAAATTGTATCAACTATTTTTGAAGATAAACAACGCAACGTTTGGGTTGGTAGTAGCGAAGGTTTGTTGTTTTTAACCGCTAAAAGTGAACGATTTAAATTGTTTGATAGTAAGGGATATTTTTCTAAATACAAAATTGAAAGCATTGTGGAAGACAATCATGGCGTGTTATGGATTGGAGGAAGTTTTGGGTTATATAGTTTGGATAAAAAGAGAAAGCAGTTAATAAATCGTAATGACTTAATGATTGGTGTAAAAAGCTTTAACATCACTAGTTTAGCATGGGGGAAACACAATACACTATGGATTGGTACTTGGTTTAGTGGTGTTATTAAAATTAAAAAAGGTGAAATATCTTATTTACAACATGATGAAAAAAATAACAATTCAATTAGTGGAAATGAAGTAACTCACCTTTATGAAGATAGAGCAGCTAATTTGTGGGTTAGTACAGTTAACAAAGGTTTAAATCTAGTCAATTTTAATCAAACAAGTTTTATTCGTTATCAATATGACAAAGATTTACCTGAGAGTTTAAGTGATAATCAAGTGCGATTTGTTTTTCAAACAACGGATAAAAACCTTTGGGTAGCAACAAGAAAGTCACTCGATAAATTAAATTACACTTCTGATTTATTTGAACATTTTGTTGTAAACGATAATTCATTGAAATATAACTTTAAAAGTATTGTTGAAGATGATTTTGGAGATTTGTGGTTAGGTACTGATGTTGGTATTTCACAGTATAAAACCAAGCAAAACTATTTTATTAATTTTGATGAAAGTGATGGATTGAAAAATAGTACCTTTCAGATCAGATCTGCAATAAAATCATCAAGTGGTGTCTTATATTTTGGCAGTATAAACGGTGTTACAGCAATTGATCCAGCTCATTTTTCTACTAACAATCATGCGCCTAACACGGCAATAACCGATGTATGGTTAAATAAAAAACCACTAAAACAATATCAATTTAATCAGCACAAACCTTTAACGATTAATTACCCTTTACAATCATTAAAAATAGAATTTGCCGGCATGGATTTTCTTGATCCGATGAAAAACAACTATTCGTTTTATTTAGAAAATTTTGATGAAAAGTATAATAAAGCGAATTATCAACATTATACCAGTTACACGAATTTAGATCCCGGCAGGTATGTTTTTCATGTTAAAAGTAGCAATAATAATGGGGTATGGGGTAATGAACGTTTAATTGAAATTATTGTTTTACCCTCTTGGTGGCAGTTAATATGGGTGCAAATTATCGGTTTACTTATGGTGATGTTACTGATACTTACCTGGCATCGAAACAGGATTAATAAATTAGATATACAAAAACACGAACTTGAAAATGAAGTGCAAAAACGCACCAAAGAATTGTTACTTGCGGATAAGCATCTTGTTGATGCTGAAAAAAATGCGGCAATATCTGGTTTAGTAGTGGGGGTTGCCCATGAAATTAATACCCCTGTGGGTATTAGTGTTACCGCCGCTTCGCACGTACAAGAGCTTGTTAGCAAGCTATTAGCTAGCCATAAAAATAAAACCATGCGTGCCTCTGAATTTGTGAGTGTTATGAGTGATGTTGACGAAGGCACCAAACTGGTTTTACGTAATTTACAACGAGCTTCTGAGCTTATCAGCAGTTTTAAGTTAGTTTCAGTAGATCAATCTTCAGAAGAGCGTCGCTTATTTAACCTTAATGAATATATTCATAATGTTATTTTTAGTTTGAGTTCAAATATAAAAGAAGCTAATGCCACTGTTAATGTAGATTGTGATAAAGACATTAAGCTTGATAGTTACCCCGGAGCCATTGCCCAAATTATTACTAACTTAATCTTAAATGCCATTATTCATGGGTTTGAAAACAAACAAAATGGCGTTATAGATATTAGCGTAGAACATGATGATGAGTGGTTAACTATGGAAGTAACTGATAATGGTGTCGGTATCGAAGATGAACAATTAAAACGAATTTTTGAAGCCTTTTATACCAGTAAACGTGGACAAGGTGGTAGTGGCTTAGGCTTACATATTGTCCAAAATATAGTAACAGTTCGTCTTGGTGGTAAAATTAGTTGTAATAGCAAACCAGGGCATGGGGCGTCTTTTCAATTAAAGTTTCTCTTTAATCCTCAGTAGGCTTATGTAGTTAACAACGTTAATTGACTTGATTTAGCATTATCACCACACTAACCTTGGTTAGCATAAAAAATTTAATAACAAAAAAGAGAATCAGAAATGAAGAAGCTATCGATATTGGTATTGTTGAGTCTATTTAGTTACATAACCGTGGCACAAGACTTTAACAATGTGAAAATTACGCCGATCAAAGCAGCAGGTAATGTTTATATGCTTAAAGGCGCTGGCGGTAACATTGGTGTGTTAGCCAGTGATAATGGCTTAGTGTTAATTGATGATCAGTTTGCACCCTTGGCTGAGCGTATTGAAGCGGCGATGAAAACCATTAAAGACAAGCCGTTAAAATATATTATCAATACCCATTTTCATGGCGATCATACCGGTAGTAATAATTTTTTTTCTGAAAAAGCGCCCATTTATGCACATCAAAATGTACGCGCAAGATTAATGGATAAAGAACCGGCAGAGCAAGTAGCTTTGCCGGTGGTTACTTATCAACAAAGTATGACTATTTACTTTGCCAATGAAGAAATTCAATTAACCCATTATGCCCATGGTCACACCGATGGTGATACTGCGGTATATTTCAAAAAGGCTAATGTGTTGCATACCGGCGATTTGTTTTTTGAACTAGGGTTTCCTTATATAGATTTAAAACATGGTGGTAGTGTTAAAGGTTATTTAGCGGCGGTTGAAAAAATGTTAGCCATAATACCTGATGATGTGGTGATCATTCCTGGTCATGGCAAACTCACCGATAAAAAGCGTTATCAAGCTTTTGCTAAGATGATTGCTTTTAGTATTAAACACGTAACTGAACTTTTACAGCAAGGTAAAAGTGAACAAGCGATTATTAAATTAGGGCTAGGCGATAAATATAAATCTTGGTCATGGCAATTTATCAATGAAGAAAAATGGCTGAAAACTTTAGTAAAAGATTTGAAAAGCTAAGCAGTAACTTGGCTATACAGATAACTCAGGTAGTTATTATAATCGTCATCTTCGAGGTCTTTTAATCGAAGATCTCGTGTTTTTATAACCAAATGACTAGATAACTGATTTTTCATTTCGTACAAAAAATGCTGAAAAAATTGTCAGCATTTTTTATGTTGATAACATTAATTTACCACATAAATAGTTTATTACCTCAACGCTTTTACTGTATTACTGCATCGACAATAGAGTAAACGTCGCCGTGCCTGCATCAAAGTTCAAAACACGCTGATAATCAGGTGCTAAGTAGTTGGTAACGCTGCCTGAGCTTAATACTTGCGTTGATATAACTTGCTGAGCACTATCATATTTAGTTAATACAAAGCCTTGAGCAGGGTCAAAACGATAAAAGTAACTGTTATCTTCACTATCGGTTGTTACGTTAAATGCGCTCACCCCTGCAGTATTATCTAATAAGCCCTTATCAGTAAAGCTAGTGCCATCGAAAATTGAATGTTCTGTTGCACTATTAATAGTGTAAATGTTGTCGCCATTGTTACTTAATGCTAAGGCTGAAATAGCATTTGAAAAAGCGGTATTTACATAACTATTGCTTAGCTTGGCGGTAATTGTTTGATCGGCAAATACGTTAAAAGTTAATTGATATTGTTCAAGAGAACTCGCACTATTTTTAACCACCATAAAGCTATCTTTACTCGCCGGTGCGGCAATTTTACCCGCGAAATAGGCGTTATCTTGATCCCAAGTTTGGCGAACTAAATTAGTGTCGGCAAATTCTAAGGTTTGGGTGATCACGACCGCTTTTCCATCGATCATCTGCACATCTATCGGTCTAAATTCAATAGTGACGTTAGCATTGTCAATTTCAGTGATGCTTTGCGTGGCTAGATCAACTTGATAATGATGAACTGTGGTGGTTTCAACACCTTGATCGTCGGTAACAGTTTCAGTGTTAGACGCTAACAATTTACTACCGTCAGGAAATATTACTAAATTAGTTAAGTTTATGCCTGTTAATGGCGATGCTATGGTGGCTTCAAGTGCAGCTGAAATAATGTTGTAAACTTTAATGCTATCGCCAATAGCTAAGTAAATATAGGGGCGTAATGGATCTAAGACCACACCATCAGTATTGGTTGCCGCATTAGAAATGGTTACCTCGCTAGCGTCTGCCGCCGCTTTGTTAATACTCACTTTTATCGTGCCAGAAACTGCTGCGCCGTTGGTTACTGACGATAAGGTAATTGTGGCATATGTTAAACCATTGCTTACTTTGCTGGCATCGGCGCTTATGGTTAAGCGATTATTTGTGTTATCAGCGCTTAAGGTTAACCAATCAGCCGCAGTTGTTGCTTGCCATGTTATGGATGTTTCTCTATTAATTAACACATCAATAGTGTGAGTAAGTGTTTGTTGAGTAGCCGCGCTATTAAACGCAAGGGCAGGGTAATTACTCGATAAACGCACTTCATCAATGGCTAAATTAACGGTGATTATGGTGTTGGTGCCACTGGCTGGATCGTAAATGGTAATTGTGCCGGTTAATAATCCCCAAGTGGTAATATTACTGCTATCAACGCTAACCGTTAGGCTAGGTTGCTCACCACTATTATCTTGCGCTAATACTAACCAAGGTACATTAGTGCTGGCTTGCCAATTCGCATCAACCCCTGCAAGTGTAATAACTTGTGCTGCAATACTAGCATTACTATTACCTAAAGTAGTGTTGAAATTAAGCTGATTGGTTGAAGTATCAAACTGTTGCAAGTTAACAAATTCAATATTATTAGCCGTACTTTCATTAAGCACTAAGCGTTTATTGTCGGCAGACATCGCAATACTGCTCGGTTGGTTATTACCAAGAGTTAGGGTTGCAGATAATACTTTTTGTTGATCATAAACATTAATAATAAAGCCTTGCGCAGGATTTGCCGGATCAAAGCGTAAATAATGAGGACGATTATTATCACTTAAGCTTAAAGCTAGGGTAACGATGTCGGTATTGGTTGCTAATAAACCATTGTCGGTAAAGGTGGTGCCGTCAAAACTCAACCACTCGCTGGTTGGGCTTATAGCATAAATGTTTTGCTCATCACTGCTAACCACAAAATTGACGATAGTATCGTTTGTAGCTAAATTTTCGGGGCGATATTCATGGGTTTTAGTGGTTGTAATTTTAGTGGTAGTAAAATCATTTACTGTTGCTGTAAAGCGTTTTAAATTGCCACTGGCAGGATCAAAAGCAAACAAACTTTGTGCAACAGCAGCGGTTTGAATACCACGAGCAAAAAAGGCATTAGCATTATCCAACGCTAAGCGTTGTAAATTTTCATCCGCATATTCAAGAATTTGCGTTACCACAAAATAACGACCGGCAAAACGAATAAATTTTACTGGTTCAAATTGAATGTTGGCATCGGTTATTTCACTAAAACTTAAATCGATTAAGTTAATTTTATAACGATGAGTAACAATGGTTTCGATAGGATTACCATCGGCATCGAGATTATTTAAGTCAATAACGGTTTCATCTGCTTTAGCAATTAACAATTCACCATTTGGATGAATAACAAACTGCTCTAATAAACTATTTTCTGGCGCGATTATTGTGCTTGAAATGAGCTCGCCGGTATATTGCTGGTAAATACGCAATTCATTATTTACACCAATGTATGTATAAGGTTTTAATGGCGCATTTACCACAGCATTATTGTTGGCGGTTATATCACTAATGGTTTGAGTTTTAATAATAATATCATTTTTATATAAGCTTACTTTAATGGTTTCATTAATAATAGGGCTAACTGCATCAGGGTTTGCAGGATTTATTTTCGGGCTAATAACAATGCTAGCCTGATTAAATTCAGTATTAGGTGCTAATGCAATATCGGCGCTAATTTGTAATTGGTTGGTGCCTTCAATTGGCGTTAGTGTTAGCCAATTAGCTTCAGTTTGTGCTTGCCAGTCAAACCCTTTAGGATTGTTGCTGCCAATGGTAATGGTGGTTTTTGTTGCGTTAATGTTCGTGGTTGAAGTAAAAGCAACATTGGTTTTATCGGCATATAAATAAATATTATCTAAGCCAAGCTCAACGGGGAAATTAGTATTACCGGTTTTACCTTTAAAGACTAAATTTCCTTGATTTAAACCAGCTTGGCTTAGCTTAGTTAAATCAGGCGTAATAGTTACTGTGCTGCGATTAGTTTGGCTGTCAAAGGTTGTGCTTAGATTTAACCAATCAACATCGCTGCTCAGAGTCCATTGTTGATCTGCATTGTTAAATTCAAATGTTTGACTGGCAATGGTATCTGCGCCAAATGTTTCACCAAAACTTAATAATTGCCAAATTAATAGAGAAACATTGATGTCTTGGTGTACTAATTCATTTTTAGTAACATCACCGGTGGAAAGTCGTAAGGTGGTTTCATAAAGATCGCTCGGTAAAAATTGGGCACTAACTACATCAATAAACAAGGTTGCCGACGTTGCGGTAACTTCGCCAGTGCGATAATTAAGCCAAGAGGCTGGTTGGGCATTTGGCGCAAATCCAACTAACAAACCATCACCTTTAAAGTTTATTTTAACGGTTATAGTTGTTGTCGACTTGGTAAAAATTTTATTGCTTAAACCTATATTGGTGGTGTCTACAGAAATTGAAAATTTTGGTGTGTTATTACTTGAGCCACCACAAGCTTGTAAGATAAACGTAAAAGCAACCAATATCAGCAATTTAGCTATTTTATTTAGTTGAGCCGTCATACAGATCCTTGTTTTTATTTTATATTATGGTTTTAGCTAATTTTATACTCGTTACTCTTTATTAAATTTGAGCATTTATTGCTAAATAGCGTTAATGAATTGTATTTTGCGTGATTATGGTCAGAAAGTAAAAAGTTATATTTACTTCGCGTTTAGTTAAAATTTAGGTAAAATAATCGTCAATCGAAGAATAACCTTATATTTTTGGTAACTTGTTGAAAACTGAAGTATTACATTCCGCTATAAATTATTTATCACGACGAGAACATTCTGCTGATGAGCTTTTTGAAAAGTTACGAGCAAAAGATTTTTTAGTGGTAGATATTGAATTAGTAATTGAACACCTAAAAGAAAAAAATTATCAAAGCGATCAACGTTATGCAGAATGTATAATGCGTAACCGCGTAAAAAAAGGTTATGGTTGGCAGTATATAAAGCATACTTTACTACAAAAAGGTGTTTGCGAGAGTATTATTAATCAAGAGAATAAAAATCAACAAATTGATTGGTATCTACAAGCAGAGCTTGCGTATAATAAGCGTTTCGGTGGCATAAAAATTAATAATAAAAAAGACAAGGCAAAACGAATTCGTTTTATGCAAAGCCGAGGTTTTTCAAGAGAACATATTTTCATCTTGATTAGCAATGACTAACTTTTACTTTAATCAAAAAAAATAATTAACCTATTTTAAGAAAACTGGATAATCCCAATGATCAAATCAACTGCACAAGTGCGTCAGGCATTTTTAGAGTATTTTGCCTCAAAGCAACATCAAATCGTTAAAAGTAGCTCATTAGTGCCAGGTAACGATGCCACTCTCTTATTTACTAATGCGGGTATGGTGCCATTTAAAGATGTGTTTTTAGGTGCAGAACAACGCAGTTATACCCGAGCTACATCAGCACAGCGCTGTGTTCGTGCAGGTGGTAAACATAATGATTTAGAAAACGTGGGTTATACGGCTCGCCATCACACTTTTTTCGAAATGATGGGTAATTTTAGTTTTGGTGACTATTTTAAAGAAGACGCCATTAGTTTTGCATGGCAGTTTTTAACCGAAGTATTAATGATACCGAAAGAAAAATTAACAGTAACCGTTTTTGCAGAAGATGATGACGCCGAAAAAATTTGGCTCGAAAAAATAGGTGTACCCGCCGAACGGGTAATTCGTATTGGCGCGAAAGATAATTTTTGGTCAATGGGGGATACCGGCCCGTGTGGACCTTGTTCAGAAATATTTTATGATCATGGTGAAAATGTTTTTGGTGGGCCTCCGGGATCTGCTGATGAAGATGGCGATCGTTTTATCGAAATTTGGAATATTGTTTTTATGCAATATAACCGACAAGCTGATGGCCACATGGAACCATTACCCAATCCGTCTATTGATACTGGTATGGGGCTTGAACGCATTGCGGCAATTATGCAGGGCGTGCACAGTAATTACGAAATTGATATTTTCCAAAATCTTATTAGTGATACTGCTAAGTTGCTGCAATGTAATGATTTAGAACATAAATCTTTACGGGTAATTAGCGATCATATTCGCTCATGTAGTTTTTTAATTATTGACGGTGTGGTGCCCTCTAATGAAGGCCGAGGTTATGTATTACGCCGTATTATTCGTCGTGCAATTCGCCATGGTCATAAACTCGAAGCAAAAGGGAATTTTTTCCATAAATTAGTGACTTCATTAATTTCACAAATGGGCGATGCTTATCCAGAGTTGTTACAGCAGCAAGCGATTATTGAAAAATTATTACGCATTGAAGAAGAACAATTTGGCCGTACATTAGATCGTGGTATGAACTTACTTGAAAATATTTTGAGTAACCTAGATGGCGATACCATTAGCGGTGACGATGTCTTTAAACTGTATGACACTTATGGTTTTCCTGCTGACTTAACTGCCGATATTGCGCGTGAACGTGAATTAAAAATTGATCACAATGGTTTTGATGTCGCCATGGGTTTACAGCGTGAACGTGCGCAAAAAGCCAGCCATTTCGGCACTGACTATAATGAGCAGTTAAAATCTGATCATGAAACTAACTTTAAAGGTTACACCAACATCTCTTATTCAGCGACTATTGTTGAATTGTTTAATAGTAAAACTGGTGAATCAGTATCACAGTTACTCGCGGGAGAGCAAGGCCTAGTAATATTAGATAACACCCCATTTTATGCCGAATCAGGTGGTCAAGTAGGTGACAGTGGACATCTAAAAATGGCTGCAAGTACTTCTGGGTTAGTTAGCCAAGGTTGCTTTGACGTACACGACACCATTAAATTAGGTAATGCTTTTGCCCATAAAGGTAAAGCGTGTGCAACTTTACAATTAAATGCTCGTGTTAAAGCACAAATTAATGTTGAACGTCGCCAAGCCATTATTAAAAACCATACCTCCACTCATTTATTGCATGCGGCATTACGTAAAGTATTAGGCGCACATGTTGGTCAAAAAGGTTCGTTGTGCGATGCCGATAAATTACGTTTTGATTTTTCACATTTTGAAGCCGTAACCCCAGCAGAACTACAACAAGTCGAGCGTATGGTAAATACTGAAATTCGTAACAATCATCAACGTAAAACAGAGCTATTACAAATAGATGCCGCCAAAGAAAAAGGTGCGATGGCGTTATTTGGTGAAAAATATGATGACGAAGTGCGCGTAGTTACCTTAGGTGATGCTTCAATTGAGCTATGTGGTGGTGTGCATGTTGATAGAACAGGCGATATTGGCTTAATTAAAATTGTATCTGAATCTGGTATTGCTGCTGGAGTTCGTCGTATTGAAGCAGTTTCTGGGCAAGGAGCGATTGATTTTATTGAGCAACAAAGCTCACTAATAACGGATATTGCTAGCAAAGTCAAATCAGATGTTGCTGGTGTTGCTAGCAAAGTTGAGCAATTATTAGGACGTAATAAAACCTTAGAAAAAGAAATTTCCGTACTTAAACAACAGCTAGCAGCGCAAGCCGGTTCAGAGCTCATTAGTCAAACCATTAAAGTTAATGGCATTAAGGTACTTATTGCTAATTTAGATGGCGTTGAAGCGAAAGCATTACGCGGTATGGTTGACGAGCTTAAAAATAAACTACAGTCGGGCATTATTATGTTGGCTGCACCTAATGAAGGTAAAGTAGGTTTAATTGCTGGGGTAACTAAAGATTTAACCGGTAAAGTTAAAGCAGGTGAATTGGTTAATATGGTGGCTCAACAAGTCGGTGGTAAAGGTGGTGGACGACCAGATATGGCGCAAGCTGGTGGTAGCCAGCCTGAAAATGTGCCAGCAGCTTTAGCCACAGTTGAAGCATGGCTTAGCGAACGTCTTTAGTATTTAATGGCTGTTATCGTTCAAAAATATGGGGGAACCTCTGTCGGTTCTCTCAACCGTATTGAAGTTGTTGCTGAAAATATTATAAAAACTCGCCAGCAAGGGCACCAAGTAGTGGCGGTTATTTCCGCTATGGCTGGCGAAACTAATCGCTTGCTGTCATTAGCTCGTTCTTTAGATAAACAAGCCTCGAATCGTGAACTCGATATGCTGCTTTCAACAGGAGAGCAAGTGAGCATTGCATTATTGGCTATTGCATTAATTAAACGTGGCTACTCTGCGGTTTCATTATTGGCACATCAAGTGGGCATTATTACCGACAATCACTTTTCTCGTGCGCATATTAAAACGGTTAAAACGCAACGCTTAGCACAATCATTAGAGCAAGAACAAGTGGTGTTAGTGGCTGGTTTTCAAGGCGTTGATCAAGAAGGCAATGTAACCACGTTAGGGCGGGGGGGATCTGACACATCAGCGGTTGCCATTGCGGTTGCCTTAGGGGCGAGCGAGTGCCAAATATTTACCGATGTTGACGGGATTTATACCGCAGATCCTCGTATTGAAAAAAACGCACGTAAGCTCGATCAAATTTCTTTTGCTGAAATGTTGATGATGGCAAATTTAGGCGCCAAAGTATTGCACAATCGCTCTGTTGCCTATGCTATGCAGCATAACTTACCGATCCGGGTATTAAATAGCTTTATTGATACTGACTCATACGATAGTAGTGGCACTAAAGTAACGGATGATGAAATTGAATTAGCAAAAAATAATCATCTAGTGTCGAATATTGCACACCAACAAAACCAAGTGTTAATTTCATTATCGAAAATAAAAAATGCGGTTCACATCAATGCATTGTTACAAGCATTTACTGATGAAGGAATTGAGCTTGATATGCTCACGCAGATCCAAAAAAGCACCACCGAATTTTTACTTACCTTTAGCATTACCAAACATGCACACGCTAAAGCATTACAATTAATTACTGAATATTGCCGCTTTGCTGCTATTCTTAGCAATGATAATGTTGCTAAACTTTCGGTGATTGGTGCAAAACTTCAGTCAGTTGATGATATTTTAGCACAAGCATTAACGGTCTTATCGCAGAAAAATATTACGGTATATTCGCTTGCAAGTTCTGATATACATCACTCATTTATGGTTGATAGCGCTGATTTATTTAAAGGGGTACATGCACTGCATAATACTTTTAAATTGAATTTATTAGAATATTGATGATAAATCTGTCTATTTGCGTGTTTTTTGTTGTAAAATAGTCTAACTTTATATTTGCGCCTAGCTTAGTAAATTTAAAGTTAAAAATTTAGTGGACTTCAATTTTAACCAGTAAAAGGAAAGGAATAAAACATGTTAATATTAACACGTCGAGTTGGTGAAACATTGATGATTGGCGACGATGTCACCGTCACTGTTTTAGGAGTAAAAGGTAACCAAGTACGTATTGGCGTAAATGCACCAAAAGAAATTTCAGTGCATCGCGAGGAAATTTACATGCGTATCCAGGCCGAGAAAGACGAAAAGGCACAGACGGGTAATTTTTAATTTAATTACTCGATGACAAGCCGACATTTAGTCGGCTTTTTATTGCCATTTTTTCAACGGCTAGTTTAAAGGTTGTTTTATTCCTGCTTGCTATTTTTAACGAGGTTTTGCCGATAAAACGTATAAAAAAATAGCTTGTTGGATGAAATCTCAACAAACAGTCATTAAAGCTAAAAAATTGTTTGACATATTTTTTATATCTATTAATATTCGCACCCACTGAAACGGCAGCTAATATATTTAATTACTGTGGCAGTTAAAAGTAGAATAAATAGGTGAGCTGGCCGAGTGGCCGAAGGCGCTCCCCTGCTAAGGGAGTAACGGCTTTAAATCCGTTCGAGAGTTCGAATCTCTCGCTCACCGCCATTCTATTTTACTTACGAATTTATTTCGTTATCTCCAACCGAGATATAAATAATAGGTTATTGCGGACGCGTAGCTCAGCTGGATAGGTTATTCAGACTAAGGTGGCTACGAACAAGGTTCGTTATCTCCAACCGAGATGTAAATAAAGGTTATTGCGGACGCGTAGCTCAGCTGGATAGAGTACCTGGCTACGAACCAGGCGGTCGCAGGTTCGACTCCTGCCGCGTCCGCCACTTTTCTTCTAATGAAGATAGTGGACTATCTCCAACCAAGATATAAATAAAGGTTATTTGCGGATAAGAAGCTCAGCTGGATAGCTTCTTGTTGGTAAAGAGTTGGCTACGACTGAGTCTTTTCGGTCGCAGGTTCGACTCCTGCCGCGTCCGCCACTTTTCTTCTAATGAAGATAGTGGACTATCTCCAACCGAGATATAAATAATAGGTTATTTGCGGATAAGAAGCTCAGCTGGATAGCTTCTTGTTGGTAATGCAATGAAAAACAGCTACTATTAAAGCTGTATAAAGAAATTTTTAGATTGTGAATCCGTCACTTAACTGGATAGGTTATTCAGGTTAAGATGGCTACGAACAAGGTTCGCTATCTCGGAGTGAGATATAAAATAAAACTTGACCGCGGACGCGTAGCTCAGCTGGATAGAGTACCTGGCTACGAACCAGGCGGTCGCAGGTTCGACTCCTGCCGCGTCCGCCACATCTTTTAAGTAAGAGAATAAACCAGTCTTTTGACTGGTTTTTTTTCGTCTGAAATTTACTCTCTAAATCAACTATTCTGCTACTGAGTTCTCTTAGCCAGTATGCTTTTTAATTTTGCTATTTCTTGTAAGCATTGTTGTTGCGCTTTTTTGTTTTTATTATCACAAGCTCTGTGTTTGGTATGCTGAGCTTTTGCTGAATTAATCGTCATTGCCGTATTAACTACTGCGCCTAATGCCGAGTCTCCTAGGTTTACTGAGACACCGCTTGAGCAAGCAACTAAGAGTAAGCTGCATAATATAATTAATAATCCTTTCATTTTCTTCCTAAACAGTACCGTTATAAAAAATATCCTTCTAAAAATCCCTTTAAGTATAGTTAATTTAACTGAATATTATAATATTTAGTGCATTAAATACGCTGAATATACATGTTTCATTCACTTATTCTAATGTTCAATATTCACTTTACTTATACGGCACTACATAAGCAATATTGTATACAATGTCCGCTTAATTCAATAAAAACAGCAAAAACTATTGTATACAATATCTTCTTTCGCGATGTTTGTTGAATATTTATATAATAAAAGTAAATAAAAATGCAATTATATTAATTTTATCTATTGACGAACAATTATTTTTCTGAAACAGGCAAATTAAATTTGTTTTTCAGAATTGGAGTGATTATTCTAATTGTTAAATTTTGTACTATATTACGTCTAAGGTGAAAATTATGAACCAGTTATTTACTGAAGCTGGTACTTTATTGTTTGTCGGTATGGTGTTTGTTTATGCTTTTTTAGGCTTGTTAATATTTATTATTAATTTTGTGTTAGCCCCGTTAGCGAGAAAGTTTCCAGATCCGATAGTGCAAACTAAAGTAAAAAAGTATACAACTAAAACTAAACTTAGTGAGGGTGTTTCGCCGGCCATTGTCGCCGCTATTACCAGTGCAGTAACACAATATCGTCAACAACACTTAAATGCACCAACTAATACAAAAGTTCATATACAACCAAATATAAAAGCTAGGCAATAGGAGTAAAACAAATGACTAAGCCGTTAGGGATCACCGAAGTGGTATTAAGAGATGGCCATCAATCACTACTCGCCACACGATTACGTTTAGAAGATATGCTGCCTATTGCACCATTACTTGATGAAGTAGGCTATTGGTCAATCGAATCTTGGGGCGGAGCCACCTTTGACTCGTGTATTCGTTATTTAGGCGAAGATCCGTGGGAACGTTTACGGGCGCTGAAAAAAGCCATGCCTAATACCAAGCAACAAATGTTGTTTCGTGGTCAAAATATTTTAGGTTATCGTCATTATGCCGATGATGTGGTCGAAAAATTTGTTGAACGCGCTCATGTTAATGGTATTGATGTTTTTCGTATTTTCGATGCAATGAATGACGTTCGTAATTTACAAACGTCAATTAAAGCCGCTGTTAAAGTAGGCGCACATGCACAAGGCACGTTAAGTTATACCGAAAGTCCAGTTCACACCTTAGCAGGGTGGTTAACTATGGCAAAACAAATTGAAGATATGGGCGCGCATTCGCTTTGTATTAAAGATATGTCTGGTTTATTAAAACCGTATGATGCTGCTGAATTAATTGGTCGTTTAAAAGAAACGGTTGCTTTACCCATTTCTTTGCATTGTCATGCTACTACGGGATTAAGCATTGCCACGCACATGAAAGCTATTGATGCCGATATTGATGTGATTGATACGTCCATTTCGTCAATGAGTATGACTTATGGGCATTCACCGACAGAAACGGTGGTTGCCATGGTTGAAGGTACTGCGCGCGATACCGGCTTAGATTTAGAAAAATTAGCTGAAGTTGCGGCTTATTTTAGAAATGTCCGTGAAAAATATGCCAAATTTGAAGGCAGCTTGCGTGGTATTGATGCGCGTATTTTACTCGCACAAGTTCCCGGTGGCATGTTAACGAATATGGAAAACCAGTTAAAAGAGCAGGGTGCAGCAGACCGACTTGATGAAGTCTTAACTGAAATCCCTAAAGTACGTGAAGATTTAGGTTATATTCCGTTAGTTACGCCAACATCGCAAATTGTTGGTACACAAGCGGTGCTTAATATATTAACCGGTGAACGTTATAAATCGATCACCAAAGAAACCGCCGGCGTTTTAAAAGGCGAATATGGTGCAACAGCTGCGCCTGTTAATGCTGAGTTACAAGCACGGGTGTTAGATGGTGGCACAGTGGTTACTTGTCGTCCCGCTGATTTGTTATCGCCTGAAGTCGATGTGTTAACGGGCGAATTAAAAGAATTAGCAAAAGCTAAAAATATAACGCTTGCCGACGAAAGTATTGATGATGTCTTAACTTATGCGTTATTTCCGCAAATTGGCTTGAAGTTTTTAGAAAACCGCAATAACCCTGATGCTTTTGAGCCTGTTCCTACTAAAGAAACAACTCCTGCTGCGATTGATAATGCTAACAATAGCACTCCTGAAAGTTACTCAGTAAAAGTAGACGGTAAAGTCTATGACGTTGTTGTTGCTCCCGGCGGCACACTCGACAGCATAGCACCGGGCAAAGGCTCTGGTGGCGAAGTACTAAAACAATCGGCCTCTGTTACTGCCGATGAAACGCTTAATTCACCTCTTGCAGGTAATATTTTTAAAGTAGTGGTTGAAGAAGGCGAGCACGTTGATGCTAATGATGTGGTTATTGTAATGGAAGCAATGAAAATGGAAACTGAGATCCGTGCTGTTAATGCCGGTACTATTACCGCAGTTCATATAAAAGAAGGCGACGCAGTAAGTGTTGGCGATGCCTTAATTAGTATGGCTTAGGAGTCATTATGGAATTATTAAATACCTTATGGCAATCTACTGGCCTAGCAAATTTTGCATTAGGCCAAGTGATCATGATGTCAGTGGGTTGTTTGTTATTGTATCTTGCCATTGCTAAAGATTTTGAACCACTTTTATTATTACCGATGGGCTTTGGCGCGATATTAACCAATATTCCGTTAGCGGGTTTTACCGAAGCGGGCGGTTTATTGCATTATATTTATGAAACTGGTATTCATACCGGTGTTTTCCCACTTATTATATTTATGGGCGTAGGGGCTATGACCGACTTTGGCTCACTAATCGCTAATCCTAAAGTATTGTTATTGGGCGCAGCAGCGCAATTAGGGATATTTGCGACGCTATTTGGCGCTATTGCTTTAAATGCTGTACCAGGCATTGAATTTACCTTAAAAGATGCTTCGGCTATTGCGATTATTGGTGGTGCAGACGGCCCTACAGCAATATTTTTAGCCTCTAAATTAGCACCAGAATTGTTGGGTGCTATAGCGGTGGCAGCCTATTCTTATATGGCATTAGTGCCAATTATTCAACCACCTATTATGCGCGCATTAACCACAGAAGCTGAACGTAAAATAGAAATGGAACAACTGCGCCATGTAACCAAAGTAGAAAAAATTATTTTTCCATTGGCGGTATTGTTAGCAACCATTTTCTTTTTACCGGCTGCAACGCCACTGGTGGGAATGTTTTGTTTAGGTAACTTAATGCGTGAATCGGGCGTGGTTGACCGTTTAAGTTCTACTTCTCAAAATGAATTAATTAATATTACCACCATATTTTTAGGTTTAGGAGTGGGTTCAAAGCTCAGTGCTGAAGCCTTTCTAAATGTAGAGACACTTGGTATTTTAGCCTTGGGTGCCATTGCTTTTTCAATTGGTACGGCTGGCGGTGTGTTAATGGCGAAGTTGATGAATAAGTTCTCAAAAACGCCGATTAACCCCTTAATAGGTGCTGCTGGTGTATCCGCGGTACCAATGGCAGCTCGTGTAGCTAATAAGGTTGGCTTAGAAGCTAATCCGCATAATTTTTTACTCATGCATGCAATGGGGCCAAATGTCGCAGGAGTATTAGGTTCAGCAGTAGCCGCAGGGGTGCTACTTTCATTAGTTGGTTAATTAATGGCGATCTACATTTGAACTTAATTGGCTTTTTTGTTAGTTTTACATGCCTATGCACTTGGCTCAGGATCGTCTTTCCCGCAGTCTTTTAAGCGGAAATCTACGTCAAAAAGTACGAAAAATTCGATAAAAACGACTCGAAGATGACGATTAGTATAAATACCTGAGTGATCTGCATAGGCATGTAGTTTTATTATATGCCTTTAGTGTATTACTAACAGGCATTTTTCTGTTATTTTATTTGGTGTCTGATGTCATCTATTCTCTTGATTTTTCATGGTTCGAATATTGTCAAAAAGTTAAAGTTGCTTGCTGTGGGGCTATCTTTATTTTTATGCTCTTGGCTAGGGGTCGCAGAAAAAATTTCAGTAGTAACCGAGTATTTACCGCCGTATCAAGTGAAAAATGATGATAGTAGTTTAGGTGGTATTTCGACAGAAATAGTGAAAGCGTTATTTAAATTAACAAAAGATGATTTTGAAATTAAAGTAATGCCATGGGCAAGAAGTTATCATCAGGCGCTAACTCAAAAAAACACACTAATTTACTCACTTTCTCGTACAAAAGAGCGCGAAAATTTATTTTATTGGGTTGGCGATATTTACAGTGAACATATTTATATTTGGGCACTAAAATCATCAAAGTTTAAAAACATCAATAATATAGAACAATTGAAAGCTAATTCTATTGGGCTTGTCCGTCAATCATACGCTCAGCAATATATTGAAAATGAAAATTTTTCTAATATTTATACATTAGTTAATGATGATCAAAGTGTACAAATGCTATTTGCAAAGCGTGTAGATTTAATCATTGGTGATGCATTAACTTTGGCACCCAGAGTGAAAAAATATCATTTAGATTTTGATCAAATGAAGCCTTTGGTTGAAATAAAACCCTTAAGTGTCGATTTGTATCTTGCATTTAATCATAACAGCGAGCAAGCATTGGTTAACCGTTATAAAAAAGCATTCGCTCAGCTTAAACACGTGGGTCGAATCGCTCAGATTTTAGAGGAATTAAGTAGTAGATATAGTGTTGAAGTAACACGATAAGCGTTGCTTATGGATTGAGTTTATACTGTTGCCATGTGTTGTTTTCTAATTTTTGTTCAAAACAAATTCGGTCATGTAAACGACTTGCTCGTCCCTGCCAAAATTCAATATACCTTGGTTTTACGCGCCAACCACCCCAAAACTCTGGGTGGGGCACTTCGCCTTGTGGGTAGAGCTTATTAAAGTGAGCTACTTTTTGTTTTAGTTCATCATCGTTATTGAGCTTTTTCGACTGTTCAGATGCCCAAGCACCAATTTGACTGCCTCTATCTCGGCTATGAAAATAGTTGGCTGATTGCGCTAAGCTAACTTTTTCCACTTCGCCTTCAATACGTATTTGGCGTTGTAACACGTTCCAATGAAATAATAGTGCAACTTTACTATTTCCGCTAAGTTGTTGACTTTTTTTACTAGCGTAATTGGTATAAAAAACAAAGCCTTGTTCATCAAATTCTTTGAGTAACACCATGCGTGAACTCGGTTGACCATCATTGCCACAAGTACTTACTGACATCGCTTCAGGTAGTAAAATTCCTGACTTGTTGGCATCGCTAAACCATAATTTAAACAATTCGAAAGGGTCTTGATTATCGGCAATCTCAGGTAACGGTAAAGCAACACCTTGGCCAAAAGTTAATAAACAGCGTAGTTTTTCAAGAAAAGTCATATTGATAAGTAGTCTTTTGAAGATGGTTTTTGAAGATAAAGGTATTGTAGCATTTTCTTTGCATAAGCCCACAGCCAAAGAAAATGCAATAGAGGTAAAACTTAATGGTTATACCAATCTCACTCAATATGTGATCATTTCTACTTGTTAAAATCACCAATTACTACGTTGTTTATTTAATAATTAGAACAACTAGTTATTGAAATAAACGCCTTGTATTTGGAAATTTTCCCTACGTATAAAGTAGATCACCTAATTAATGAAAATGGTATTATTACATCTTTTTATATGATAAAGGGGGATTATTTCAGTTAATTGTGGCTAATGTATTGTTACAATTTTTAACTCGACATAATGCTAACCCCATCAGCCCTAATCCAAAAATAATAAAGGTTGCAGGCTCTGGAACTTGAGAAAGTTTGTTATTAGCAAATGAAACTGCACCTAACGTGTTAATAGATGACCAATTCCCTATTGGTACGCCTGTTTTGGGACGAATAAAGTCCATAACAAATCGGCGATAACTAAAATCACTGGTATTCAAATTTGAAGCTACGATCAGAGGAGAGCCAAAAAGACTCGAACCACGAAGATCAAATTTTATTGTTTTTAATGTAAATAAAGAGGTTGTTAATAACCCTGTTTTCGTATCTATATACTTAAATGAGGTTGATCCGGTAACAGAGCCATTAGTGCCACCAAGTGCTATAGTAATAAAATCTGTTGCTCCGCTCCCACTAGAAAATTGTTGCAGTTTACCGCCTGTGCCAGTGAAAGTCGTTGTACCTGTTGTCTCAATAACATCAAGAGTGAAATTGATCACTGCACCAGTAAAATTATTGTTGGCTCCAGTAGGCGTTATAGTATCATCAAGGGTGAACGATCCAGAGTAATCTGCGGTGTTCTCAAAAGGACCCGGATTAAAGTTATTCACATTACCAGAAAAAGTAACGATCAAGCCAGCATGTGCCATGCTAACGAAACTACTAACCAGTACCACCAACACAATATTTAATAATTTAATTTTCATCTGCTATCCCTTACAACACCTTTTTATTTAAAATGGATACGTTATTGGTATTAATAGTATTCAAGCATAAAACGCACCATTAAAAAAATCACATTACTTTCATACTGTTAAAATTTTAGTAACTAGGAAAAACTGTAAAGTGTAAAAATAGCTGACACATATTAAAGATCATCATTCAATATATGAATGAAAATAAGAAGAGAAATAAAACACTGAGGTAACTAAGATTTAGGTGGCAACCACCCCAGCCACACTCCGGCACATGAGTCGTCTGCTGCGGTTGCTTCCTTCCGGATCTGGCCGAGTTCACAGAGTATCATTGCGAAGGGACCGAGATGGTCACCATAATGATCTTTAGTCAAAAAAGGTTCTAACTAAAGCGGCGCGAATTATCGCTAATCATCTATAAGGATGCAAGTACTTGTTGCAAAAAGTGGCTTAGTTGCTGTTTTTTTATACCAGCACACAAGTTTTAAGCATAATTTAGATTTATTTACTGAAATAGCTTATATATTTTGAGGGTTTTTAGGGGAAATATCTGAAAAAATTTGTTGAAAACTTTCTAATTCTTGCTCAATATTTTCACCAATCATTATTTCAGTGTGCAGTAAAAGTTCTTTTTTCTTAAAATCTAAGCTCAATGGAACAACGGGAATTTGAGCGTTATGAGCAATATGCAAAAAACCACTTTTCCACTGTTTAGTTTTTCGTCGTGTTCCTTCCGGAGCAATTGCTAATACCAGCTTTTCACTATCTTCAAACAACTTGGTCATTTGTTCAACAACACCATGAGCAGTGCTACGCTCAACAGGAATACCACCAATTTTTATTAGCCAATACTTAAATGGCCAAATAAAAATGGCCTCTTTACCTAAAAATCGAACTTTTATTTGCAATGCCAACATTGCTGATACGGCGACAACAAAATCCCAATTTGAGGTATGAGGTGCTACTGCAACAACAAATTTTGAGCAACTAGGAAATACCCCCGATATTTTCCAACCCAATAAACACAACATAGTTCGACCAAACCATTGAGAAAATCGGTTGGTTGTTTGCGGCACCTTTTCATTTAGCAATGGTATTTGCTGGTTTGAATGAGTTGTATTTTGCCTTAGCATAAAAAACTAATTAATTAGTTTATCTATCAGCATTTTTACGCGCTAGCTTTTCACTAATTTCTAGTAATACCGATTTGATCACTAATAAATTTTCTTTACCTAAACGCAATAATAATTTATCTGCGTCATCTAGCCTTTCGATTTCAGGATCTTTAAATTTATACATTACACTCGGGCGTACTAGCTCTAACGGTTGTTTAGGTATTTCCATATCAAGCACTTTAGTGATCGCCTCTTGTAATGTTGAGGTAAAATCTTCATCGTCATAGCCTAACTCTGTATAGGCTTGATCAATAAGTGGTTTTAATTCCATATACCAAGTGACTAAACTTTCGCTGTCAAATGAACGCAATAAATCAACATAAAGGCTGAAACGACGCGTAGATTTTTCGTCCCACTGCCATTCTTGAACTATAGGTTTACTATCTTCATCTTTTACTGAAAAACTAGTCTGTGGTTGTACCACAGGGCTGTGTTCGTAAGCTAATTGCCCTTGTACAAAGTTATCGGTAAAAACAACAAAACGGCGGATCATATCTTCATCTATGATCAACTTTAATAATTCTTTGCGCCAAGTCATTGCTGCTAACTTATCTTGTAGCCATAAATCGCTTTCATCTAAACTAGGCAATGGATTTTTAACTTCTTCAACAACCTCTGGGGTTACAATTTCAGGTTCATTGACAACTTCAGGAATTACTTCTTCGATTACAGGGACTGGTACTTCAATTTTTGGCTGAGGTTGTGCTATCGGTACTGTTACAACTTTTTCAGTAACCGGCTCTGATTGTTTGCTTAGCATAAACCATACAACAATCGCTAAAATGGCAACAATAGCAATGATTGTTATTGTTAATGATGAGTTTTTATTACTTGCTTGCTCTGGATTTGTCATCTAGTACATCACTCAATAATTTTAAAAAAAACCACAATAACTTATTGCACCCCTTTTTGACTCAGGATGCAACTAAGAAAACGTAAAATTTACAATATTTGACAAAAAGCGGTAAAAATTATCCATAAAAAAGATCAATAAGCTCAAAATAAACTTATTAAGCACAATAAAAGCAGTTACTGTGCATCACTTTGATTTTCAGGCGCGGCTTTAATAAATGCATCAACAAGATTGCAACGTTCATAAATAGCAGAAATTAGTGGATAATTTTTCATCTCCATACCAAAACGCAACGCATTATAAACCTGTGGAATTAAACAAATATCAGCAAGTGTTATATCATCGCCAAAACAATATATACTCGCGCTTGTTGCTAACTGTTTTTCAACACTGATAAAACCAAGCGCCATCCAATGATGAACCCAAGCTAATTTTTGTTTGTCGTTTACACCCAGTTGTTGTACTAAATATTGCTGAACGCGTAAGTTATTTATTGGATGAATTTCACAAGCAATATCAAGCGCTAGCGCTTGTACTTTAGCTTTAGCAGCAATATCACTAGGATATAATGGCGTTTGCGGATATCGCGCTTCAATATAATCAATAATTGCAACTGATTGATTTAGCACTAAATCGCCATCAATTAAAGTGGGCACTAAATGGCTAGGGTTTAATGCTACATAGTCATTCTGGTGTTGCTGCCCACCTTCTTTAATTAAATGTATCGATTGCGATTCAAATTCAATGTTTTTTAGATGTAAAGCAATACGAACTCGATATGCCGCCGAAGAACGCCAGTAACCATATAATTTCATCATTTATTCCAACTAATCATGACTTTTTTAATGCAAATGACTCAAGTGTCATTTTGTAACGTACCTATTCACTTGGTTCAGGATCATCGTTCCCGCAATGTTTTAAGCGGCCATGTATGGATGCCACATATAAAAAAATGCTGGGATCATATTGTCTTGTCTCTACGTAAAAACACGAGATCTTCGATTTAAAGACTTCGAAGATGACGATTATAATAAATACCTAAGTAATCTACACAAGCATATTATTTTTTATACTCAACAACTTTTTGATCAATCGCGCCAAAAATACTGTCGCCATTATTATCAAACATTTCAATACGTACGGTGTCACCAAATTGCATGAATGAAGTGTTTGGTTTGCCATCGGCGATGATTTCTAACATACGTTTTTCAGCTAAACA
>NVTW01000059.1 GCA_002401725.1 Gammaproteobacteria bacterium | reverse complement strand
AGCCGCGCTCGGCTTGGTCTATCTGCATAGATGAAATGCCAATGTCCAGCACAATGCCATCCACTTGCTCAATACCAACATCGGCCAACAAGCTCAATTATATTTACAAAGCAGTGAATGTAAAAATCCAGAAAATGCACCTAGCCAACAAACAGCTAATCAACAAGAGGTGGTCTCATGAATATGTTCACTTTAATTTGGCAAAATAGTATTCGTAAAAAAACACGTTTTACCTTAACTTGTTTATCGGTTTTAGTTGCCTTTTTTTTATTTACCACCTTAAGCGGTATTGATAATGCTTTGCATAGCAACACCAATAGTGTTGATAATTATCGCTTAATGACCACTCATAAAGTATCGATGACCCGTGCTTTACCGATCAATTTTCGCGATAAAATAAAAGCAATAGCTGGAGTCGATAACGTCAGCTATTCATCATGGTTTGGTGGTTTTTTTCAAAATGAAACACAACAAGTCACCATGACAGCAGTTGAAGCTAATAGCTATTTTGAACTCTACGATGAGTATCAATTGTCACCAGCACAACTTAAAAACTGGCAAAACACCCGAACAGGCGTAGTTATCGGTAAAGAAATTGCTGAAAAATATCATTGGCAAGTAGGCGATAATATTCCACTGAGTAGTTCTATTTGGATGAATCGTGACGGTTTATTTACTTGGCAATTTACCGTATCAGCAATTTATCAAGGTAAAAATTCAAGCACCGATAATAAACGTATTTTTTTTCAACATAAATATTTTGATCGCGCTCGTGCATACAGTCAAAACAGTATCAATTGGCTTTCAACAAAAATAAAAGCCTCGGCGAATAGCGAGCAAGTGATCAAATTAATTGATACAAAATTTGCTAATTCACCCTCACCCACACGTACCATTACCGAACAAGTTTTTATAAAAGAGCAAGCACAACAATTTGTTGATATGGCGATGGTGATAAAACTGGTATTAAGCGCGGTATTTTTCACCTTGTTACTTATTGTATGTAACACCATGATCCAAGTTATTCGTGAACGCTTAAACGAAATCGCCATGATGAAAGCATTAGGTTTTTCATCAAGCGCGTTAATTAGCCAAATTTATTTTGAAGCTTTGCTACTTATTGGACTTGGCGCATTTGCCGGCAGCATGCTCGCGACACTCACTTTACAACAGGTGCAAACAAACATGGCAAACTTTTTAGTAGGGATCAATATAACCACCAGTCATTATTTATTAGTTACTGGCATCGTTATTATTGCCGCAGCAATTTGTTGCTTATTCCCTGCTATTAGCATCAGCCGTTTAAATATCAGTCAAACCATTGGAGCAAAATCATGAAAGCAGCAATCGCTTTAATTTGGGTAAATTTTAAAAGTTTTCCTCTGCGTTTAACCTCTTCTTTAATTAGCATACTAAGTATTGGCTGTGTCGCTGCGGTTATACTTGGCGTACTTACCTTAACCAATGGCATGGTAAAAACCATGCAACGCAGCGGTTTAGATAATACTTTATTAGTGATGCGTTCAGGGGCAGTATCTGAATTGCAAAGTGTGATGTTTCCGATTGAAGTTAAATTACTCGCCAATAATAGTTTGATCAAGCAAGATGAAAATGGCAATAGTCTTTTTGCCGCTGAAATGTTTGTCAGTACTGAATATAAAAGCACCTTAACAAGTCAAACTACAAAAAGTAGATATAACAGCAAAAGCTTAGCACTTCGCGGCATTAGCCGAAAAACCTATTATTTTCGCCCTAATTTTAAACTTGTCTCAGGAAAAAAATTCAACTCAGGTTTACGAGAAGTATTAGTAGGTCGTGCGCTGGCGCGCAAAATGCCCGAACTTAAAGTAGGTAATACCATTACCTTAGGTGACACTAAATGGTTAATAAGTGGTATATTTTCAGATAATAACAGTGTTTTTGAATCTGAATTATGGGCTGATATTGGCATTTTACAAAGCGATTATAATCGTGGTAATACCGTACAGTCAGTGCGTTTAGCCTTGCAAGACTCCGCTAATACTAGCCAACTTGTTGAACAACTTAATAAGCAATGGCAAGCAGATCCTCGACTTAATGTGCGCATAATATTAGAAAAAGAATTTTTCGCTGAGCAAGGCAAAAAATTAAATAGCTTAATTAACTTAATCGGACTACCCGTTGCTATAATCATGGCGCTTGGCGCAACAATAGCGGCTTTAAATACCATGTATGCAGCTATAGCAAGTCGTAGTAAAGAGATAGCCACGCATAAAGCGATTGGTTTTACACCCTTTGCCATCGCCAGTGCAATTATTAGTGAAGCAGTACTTATTGCTTTTTTAGGCGGTTTATTGGGGATATTACCTTTATATCTATTGTTTGATGATTGGACAGCCAGTACCCAAAATGCCAGTAATTTAAGCCAAATGATGTTTAATTTTAATATTTCGCCACAATTAATGAGCCAAACAATGCTGCTAGCGATAAGTATTGGTTTGATCGGTGGGTTATTACCGGCAGTCAAAGCAATGAGGCTTCCAGTAACATTAGCACTTAGGGATAATTAAAAGTTTCTCCTCGAAAGTGATAGCCATTACGACATAAGATACCCGTCTTCACGGGTATGACGAGGGTGTTATATCAGATACCCATTTCCATGGGTATGACGTGGGTACACGGATATAACGTGGGTGTTACACCAGACACCCATTTTCATGGGTATGACATGGGTGTTACCGCCAAAAGTCATGTAAATAAAACGCAATATTCATGACCTTTGGCACATTAACCAAGCAAACATCTTAGTTAATATAATCCTGTACTTTCAACAAACACATGCAATTACACCGACAAATACACATGCAACTAAAAATTAAAGGAAACATTATTATGTTAACTACTATGATTAAAAAAACGTCTACTTTTATCGCCACTACCGCATTACTCTCTGGTATAGCGTCACTATCCACTGTATTACTAATGTCCAGTCATGCTAATGCTGCTGAGCTGATTGTTAATGTAAATAAAATCAACACGATAAAAGGCCATATAATGCTTGGTCTATACGCCGATGAAGCAAGTTATAAACAAGGTACACCTGTACATTCAGCACGAGTAAAGGTTAGTAAAAACCAAACAAAAATCACTTTTGCTGAATTACCTGAGGGTGAATACGCCATTAAATTATTTCAAGATGAAAACGACAATAATAAAATGGATATGAATATGATGGGTATTCCGAAAGAAAGTTATGGTTTTAGCAACAATGGCGGTCGTTTTGGCCAACCTAAATACAAAGAAGCAAAATTTAGTGTTAAAGATAATACCAGTATTGAAATAAATCTGTTTTAATATCAAGCCGACTATTATTGATTCATCGCGTAATTCCTTAAGTAATAGTCGGCTAACCCATAAAATAATATGCCTATGCACTTGGCTCAGCATCGTCTTTCCCGCAGTCTTTTAAGCGGGAATCTACGTCAAAAAGTACGAGATCTTCGATAAAAACGACTCGAAGATGACGATTATAATAAATACCTGAGTTATCTGCRTAGGCATGTAGAATTTTGATGATTTATTATTATTCCTGTGACATTTACTATAGGCTCACTATTTATTTAAAGCTTACGTAATATTATAACCCCCTGATTTATTGTTTGAATTTACTGAGTGATTCTTAAAAAGGAGTGATAAATAGTTCATAGCAATAGAGTGCTTAAAAAAGCGTAGCTAAATGGGTTAACTTAGTTCATCTTAATTTTTAGACTTGTCCGAATATCGCCAGTTAAGGTTTTATTATTTCGTTATGATAAAGTTCTTTTTGATCTTTCTTTTTTATCTCAGGAACGATAATTTTCTATGCTCAATAACAACATTTGCCAACAAGCTCGTTTAAGTAAAGATGCTCGCTTTGATGGTAAATTTTTTACGGCGGTATTAACCACAGGGATTTTTTGTCGCCCTATTTGCCCTGCGCGTGCGCCAAAAGAAGAAAATGTTCGTTATTACAAAAACGCCCTACAAGCGCAAGCAGCAGGCTTTCGCCCTTGTAAGCGCTGTTTACCAGAATTAGCGCCGTTAACGCATAGCCCTTTGCAAATAAAACAACTTACTCAAGCGTTAGATTCTGGTGAATCATTAACCTGCATAGGTGAAAAATTTAAACTTAGTGAGCGACAGTTAAGACGACTATTTATTAAACACTATGGATTACCACCAAGTAAGTACTTACATAACCAAAAACTTTTGCTAGCAAGCAAGTTATTAAAAACTACCAATCTATCCATTACCGAAATTGCTTTTGCTTCCGGTTTTAATAGTATTCGTCGCTTTAATGAAGCAATAAAACTGGCTTATAAGTGCACGCCATCTGCAATAAAAAACAAACTACGCGCGCCACTTACCACCACAAATAGTGTTAGTATTGAGCTTGCCTATCGACCACCATTTGATTGGCCATTAATGTTAAGTTTTTTCCGCTTACGCCAGTTAAACAGTGTTGAACAAGTCGATGAAAATCACTACCGGCGCACTATTGAAATAAGTGGCAGCAAAGGCTGGTTTGAAGTAACCGCCATTAGTAATAAACCCGCTTTAAAGTTAACTGTACAATTAACAGATTATCGCCATTTAAACCAAGTAATAATCCGTGTTAGGCGAATGTTTGATCTTGATGCCGACATGCAAATTATTCATCAACACTTGAGTAAACAACCACAATTAAAAGCCGTAATTGAACAATATCCTGGGTTGCGCTTACCCGGTTGTTGGGATAAGTTTGAGTTTTCAATTCGCGCTATTTTAGGACAACAAATTTCAGTAAAAGCCGCAACAACCTTAGCCAATCGAATTAGTTTACAATATGGCGAAAAAGCAATAGCTAATCCCTTTGAATTAACACATATATTTCCTGAAAAAAACGCATTGCTCAATGTTGATTATAAAAATATTGGTTTAACTAGATCACGTATTAGTACGTTAAATAATTGGCTTGATTTTTATCAACAACATAGTGATATGCTCTCTTGTTATGCAAGTATTGAATCATTAGAAAAACAATTAATAACCATTAAAGGTATCGGCCCGTGGACAGTAAATTATTTAGCGATGCGTGGTTTAAGCGATCCTGATGCATTTCCGAGTGCTGATTTAGGCATAATTAAAGCGCTAACTATTAATGATGAAAAAAACGCCACTAAAGCCAGTAGTAAGCACATCAACAAACCAAGCAACAAAGAAATTTTAGCCTTGAGTGAAAAATGGCGACCGTGGCGAGCTTACGCGGCTATTTATTTATGGTATTCGTTAAGTCATTAAATAACATGCCTATGCAGATCACTCAGGTATTGATTATAATCGTCATCTTCGAGTCGTTTTTATCGAAGATCTTGCATTTTTTGACATGGATTCCCGATTAAAAGACTTCGGGAATGACGATCCTGAGCCAAGTGCATAGGCACGTTAAATAATGATTATTAAAACAAGAACACAACAAGAACATGGGATCTTCAATGTATTTTACTTATTATCACTCACCGTTTGGCAAAATTGTACTCACCGCCAATAATGATGGTTTAACTAGCTTAGAATTTATCGATGGTGATAAAAGCACCTCAATTCCTGCTCATTACCAGCAGCTAAAACAAGAGCAGACTATTTTCTTAGATGTTTGCCAACAATTGGATCAATACTTTACTAAACAAAGAACTAACTTTGATTTGAAACTTGCTCCTCAGGGCACTAAATTTCAACAACAAGTTTGGCAAGCATTAACCACCATAAAGCAAGGTGAAACAAAAAGTTACTCATGGCTTGCTAAAACCATTAATAATGAAAAAGCAGTACGAGCAGTGGGTAGCGCGAATGGTGCAAATCCTATTGCTTTGATCATTCCTTGCCATCGCGTTATTGGGGCTAATGGTAAGTTAACCGGTTATGCTGGTGGCTTAGTTTTAAAGGCTAAGTTGTTAGCATTTGAAGGAGCAGAGTTTGATTGTACGTGAATAGTTTATTAACGAGTGTTAATATTGCCACTAACATAGCAAACCACCTTAATAATAAGAGAAATACACTTGGAATTTATCGCTATACCAGCAATAGCACTACTTATTTGGTTAGCTTGGCAATTATATCGTGCCAAGCAATTTAATAAATTTAAAACTTTACTTAATGATAAAATAAAAACCGACGTTATTGCCGCTATTCAAGAAGATTTGGCGACTCAGCGTAGCGAACAATTTCCTAACAACCAAGCCCATATTGATGCCACTGTTTATTATTGGACTCAATATCCAATACGTATTTTACAAGCAGCAATTAACTATGAAATTGTTGATAAACAATGGCTACTAGCGACAAATAATGTCCGTAATAGTCAGCATTTAATGCATATTCAAAGACAGTATTTAGATTAAATTAGGCGTAACAAGCATACAAAATGTTGGGTTTCGCTACACTCTACCACAACCTACGGCGGTAGTTATTGTAGGTTGGTGTTGAAGAATGAAACCCAACAAAGCTTAATCACGTATGGTTACTATTAACCTACAACACAACCTACAAATCAACCGAAGTGATCCAACCAAAACGATCTTCACGCGTTCCATACTGAATACCGGTTAATTCATCATAAAGGTGTTTTGCAACTTCACCCGTTTGGTTGTGATTAATAACATGATCAGTACCATTAAACGCTAATGTTCCTACAGGAGAAATAACCGCAGCCGTACCACAACCAAATACTTCAGTAATTTTACCACTGTCAATATCGGTTAAAATCGTATTAATATCTAAGCGCTGTTCACTCACTTCATAACCAATAGCGGGTGCTAGTTTAATAATAGAGTCACGGGTAATACCCGGTAAAATACTACCACTAAGTTCAGGCGTTACAATGCGTTTACCTGCGTAAACAAAACAGATATTCATCGCGCCAACTTCTTCAATAAAGCGCCCTTCAACGGCATCTAACCATAATACTTGTGAATAACCTTGTTTAGCCACTTCTTCAGAGGCATACAAGCTCGCCGCATAATTACCGCCTGTTTTTGCTTCACCAACACCACCTTTTACCGCGCGGCGATATTTATCGGCAACATACACTGAAATAGGGCTTAATCCACCTTTAAAATAAGCGCCCGCAGGGCCAGTAATAATAAAATGAGTGTAATTAGCACTAGCGCCTAATCCTAATTTTGGTGTGGTGGCGATCATCGTGGGGCGAATATATAACGAAGCGCCATCTTGATCTGGCACCCATTGATGATCTAATGCGACTAACTTTTTAATCGCATCAAGATGCAAGTCAACATCAACTTCTGGCATTACCATACGTTTTGCTGAACGGTTAAAGCGTTTACAGTTTTCTTCAGCGCGAAATAAATTAACGCCACCATCGCTACGGCGATACGCTTTTAAACCTTCAAAAATTTCTTGACTATAATGTAAAACTGCCGCCGATGGATCAAGTGATAAGGCGTGATAAGGCGTAATTTCAATATTATGCCAACCATTAACCGGATCATAATCTTGAGTAAACATATGATCAGAAAATGTTCCCCCAAAACTAAATTCTTGCGGACAAACACCACGTTTACTTTTATCAAGTGGCTTTACTACTATAGACATTTTATTTTCCTTCCATTACTTCAATATTTTTATAACAGTGATATTTTTATAAGACAAATTATATAGTTTGCACACTAACTAATCTACACGCTTAAATTGTAAATCCCATACACCATGCCCTAAACGCTGACCACGGTTTTCAAACTTAGTTAACGGGCGCGGATCAGGGCGCGGTACATAATCATTAGTGGTAGATAAATTTTCAAAGCCTGCTGAATTTTGCATATCTTCTAACATACATTCAGCATAATTTTGCCAATCGGTTGCCATGTGAAATACACCACTAATTTTTAACTTTTGACGAATACTTTCGACAAAACTCGCTTGCACAATACGACGTTTATGATGTTTCTTTTTATGCCAAGGATCAGGAAAAAACAATTGCACCGTTGTTAAACTTTGATCGCTAATGCAATCGGCTAAAACTTCAATCGCGTCATGTTCATACACTTTTAAATTTGTAACGCCTTGTTCAACCGCTAACGCAATACAAGCACCAACACCGGGTTTATGTACTTCCACACCAATAAAATTAAGTTCTGGCGAATTTTTTGCCATTTCAACTAAAGACTTGCCCATACCAAAACCAATTTCAAGTACTAATGGATTGTTATTACCAAACAGTTCAACACCACTAATAGCGCCATCACTATGGTTTAAGCCCATAGTTTGCCAATGTTCATTAATTGCACGCTCTTGAGCTTTAGTTAAGCGCCCTTCGCGTTTAACAAAACTACGCACTTTACGGATATATTTACCCTCTTGCTCAGCTTGTTCAATGGTTTTGTGGGTTCTTTCTATTTTATCTGTCATACCTAGTTCTATTTCTTAAATCTAAATAAATATATGGAGGTCGTAGCTTGCTGCGACAACTCTAACTCTTTAATCTACATGCCTATGCACTTGGCTCAGGATCGTCATCCCCGCAGTCTTTTAAGCGGGGATCTACGTCAAAAAACAGGAAATTTTCGATAAAAACGTCTCGAA
>NVTW01000021.1 GCA_002401725.1 Gammaproteobacteria bacterium | reverse complement strand
GTCTTTCATATTCGCGACTGCAAACTGAGTTAACTTATCAAAACAGACTCTTGGTTTCTCTTTTGGAGTGAAACTCTAGATCTGGATGCGCATTCTAGATGGTTTTAGCCAGAGGTCAACACCTTTTTTAATATTTTTGTCTGAATGTTTTATTTTTATACAGACCTTACTATTATTGATGTTTAAACCATCACACTGATAAATATTACGCTAACCATATAATGCAAATAGAGCTAGTAACTGTTTTTTGCTATGATCTTTTTATGCTACTTCATTAAAATGATCACTATGACTACTTTTTCTGCTTTACGATCTTATAAAGGAATACGCCCTATTTTAGGAAATAATAACTATATTGATAACTCAGCTGTAATAGTGGGTGATATAACTTTGGCTAACGATGTAAGCATTTGGCCATTAGTTGCAGCACGTGGCGATGTTAACACCATTAAAATTGGCGCACGAACAAATATTCAAGATGGCACCATCTTGCATGTTACTCGAAAAAGCAACTCTAATCCTGCTNGTAACCCTCTAATTATTGGTGCTGACGTTACGGTTGGTCATCAATGTATGTTGCATGGCTGTACTTTAGGTGATCGTATTTTAGTTGGCATGGGTGCCATAATTATGGACGGTGCAGTTGTTGAAGATGATGTGTTTATTGGTGCGGGCTCATTAATACCACCTAACAAAACCTTAAAAAGCGGTTTTTTGTATGTTGGTAACCCTGTAAAACAAATTCGCCCTCTAAAAGAAAGTGAGTCAAACTTTTTAAAACAATCGGCATTAAACTATGTTGAATTAAAAAATGATTATTTAGAAGAACAAAGTAGCTAACGCATTTGAATATGGATAGTAGATCCAGTTAATTCGTTTTTTTCTAACCAAAGCTCTGCTATTTCTTCTAAATCAAATTTTGTACAGCTGTCTATTTCAGCCAATTGTTTTAATTGCATTGAATGAAAATAAAGTGTGATTTTCTCTCCTGATAATTGGCCGGTAAAACACCAAGCATCTTGGTGCTGGTCAAAATGTAAATTATCATTAAAGAGTATTGCTTGGTTCATAATAATTTAAGCTACTGCTAAATCGGCTTTTAATGCTTCAATAACGGTTTCAGTATCAGGTGTAACGTTACGCCAAATATTAAAACTAATTGCGGCCTGCCCTACTAACATTCCTAAGCCATCAATAACTTTTTCTGCACCTTGAATTCTTGCCCATTGTAAAAATGACGTGAGTTCCTTGCCATAAACCATGTCGTAACAAACGGTATATTCACAAATTAACTGCGGGGAAATAGCAGGAAAAGTACCGCTTAAACTTGCTGATGTGGCATTAATGATCAAATTAAATGGTTGTTGAGGAATTTTATCAAAACCACAACTTTGTAACCGTTTATCGGTAAATTGCATGCACAATTGCTCAGCTTTACTAACGGTTCTATTAGCAATAACTATGTTTGCTGGGTTTTCTGCAAGCAGTGGTAAAAGTACGCCTTTTGCGGCACCACCCGCACCTAATAATAATATTCGACTTTTGGCAAGTGAGATATTATAACGAAGTAAATCCTGTACTAAACCAATACCATCGGTGTTATCACCGTAAATTTCACCCTTAATAAAAGATAACGTATTAACAGCACCTGCTTGTTTTGCACTTTCGCTTAAATGATCACAAAGTTGTAGTGCCTGCTCTTTAAAGGGCACGGTAACATTAGCTCCTTTACCGCCTTGTGCTATAAAGGTTTTTACCGCTTGAGGAAACCCTTTCAATTCAACAAATTTTTTTTCGTAGTTCAATTTTTGTTGTGTTTGCTGAGCAAATTGTTGATGGATAAACGGTGAACGAGAGTGTTCAATAGGATTACCAAAAACACAATATTGATCCATTATTGCTTTCCTAACCAATTCTGTGGTTGTAAATAATCTATTAATTTTTCTTCTGCGGAGTTTTCTGCTGCTTGAAAATTATATTCCCAGCGCACCAATGGAGGCATTGACATTAAAATAGATTCAGTACGCCCGCCTGTTTGCAAACCAAACAGTGTGCCGCGATCATAAACCAAATTAAATTCCACATAACGACCACGCCGATATAACTGAAAGTTACGTTGATGTTCACCATAAGCACTATTTTTACGCTTGGTGACAATCGGCAGGTAAGCAGTTAAAAAATTATTGCCCACCGCTTGGGTGTAAGCAAAACTTTGGTCGAAGCCCCATTGATTTAAATCATCAAAAAATAAGCCACCAACACCACGAGTTTCATCACGATGTTTTAAATAAAAATACTGATCACACCAATTTTTATGTTCTTGATAGACGTTATCACCAAAAGGTAAGCATAAATCTGCTGCCGTTTGATGCCAATGTTTTATATCTTCCACAAACGGATAGAAAGGCGTTAAATCAAAGCCACCACCAAACCACCAGACTGGATCGCAGCCTTGCTTTTCAGCAATAAAAAAACGTACATTTGCATGTGTTGTCGGTATATAAGGGTTGTGAGGATGAATAACTAAAGACACGCCACACGCTTGAAAAGTTCGTCCTTCTAATTCGGGACGATGTGCCGTTGCTGAAGCAGGCATTTTATCACCAAAAACATGAGAAAAATTAACGCCTGCTTGTTCAAACACCGCACCATTAGTTAATACGCGTGTGCGACCGCCACCGCCTTGTTCTCGTTGCCAATTATCTTCCAAAAAAGTTTTTCCGCCGTCAGCTTGAGCTAAACCATTGCAAATATCATCTTGTAAACCTTTAAAAAAATCAATCACTTGCTTAATATCAGGAATATTGTTTTTATTTTTACTCATTCTCTTAATACCTTACCACTTATGGCGTCAATAATTTTAGAGGGCTGTGTTAACCCTAATGTTTCGCCTTTAAGCAAATAATCAACTTGCTCACCAAACTGTTGTGTCACTTGTTGCCATGTTTTCGCCGTATGTTGCCCTGATATGTTAGCACTGGTTGAAATAATAGCTTGCTGAGTGTGCTGACATAAGGAAACAACATCAGCATGACTGGTTATTCTTACCGCAATAGTTGCGCGCCCGCCAGTTAATAAGGCCGAGGTGTTGGTTTTAGCCGGCATTATTTGCGTGATTGCCGCCGGCCAACGGGATTTAATTTGCACAAGCTGTTCAGCACTAACCGCCTGTTCATCTATAAAAGGCTTTAACTGACTGTAATTACTCGCTAATAAAATCAACCCTTTTTCATGCGAACGTTGCTTTATGAACAATAATTTTTTAATCGCTTGTTCGTTAGTAGGATCACAACCTAAACCGAAAACAGCTTCAGTTGGATAGGCTAAAATGCCGCCTTGCTTAAAAATATCGGCCGCTAAAACCATTCGCTTATTAATTTGCTTCACAATAAAAACTAGCCAATTTAACGGGCACTTAATCGCGCTTGCAACGCTTCATCTTTAGCTAATAACGCCTGTGCATTGGCAATACGTTCGGCTTTTACTTTTTCAGCAACGCTATCATCAGCCACCGCTAAAATTTGCGCTGCTAAATAACCCGCATTTTTAGCGCCTGCTTTACCTATAGCTACTGTTGCTACTGGAATACCGCCCGGCATCATCACGGTTGACAATAAAGCATCATGGCCTTGTAATGGGCCACAATCTACAGGAACACCAATAACAGGGCGTGTTGTCATGCCAGCAACAGCACCAGCTAAATGTGCAGCTAAGCCAGCGGCACAAATAAACACTTTACAACCACGAGATTCAGCCTCTTTTACATAAGCTTTAGTGGCATCAGGGGTACGATGAGCAGAACGTACGCGCACTTCATAGCTGATATTGAATTGTTTTAAAATATCAATAGTGGCTTGCATTACCGGTAAGTCAGAATCTGATCCCATTAAAATAGCAACAAATGTTGATGACATAATTATTTCTCTGTAGGTAGTAAAATTGGCGCTATTATAACCGCAAAGTATTTTTAAATGCAGAGCTTGTTATCCAAAAAGCTGTAATTAATTGTTATTTTATATGCTTTGCTTATAAGTGAATTTACTCTACTTGTTTATAACTACATTTTTTTTGCGGACAAACCAGCATCTCGCCACCCGCCATAGTACGTTTAACTAAAATAGCCCAATGACATTGTGGGCAAGTTTGTTGTACTGGTGAATAATTAACAATGTATTTGCATTTAGGATATTGGTCACAAGCATAAAAAGTTTTACCGTAACGACTCACTTTTTCAAGCAATTCGCCCGCTTTTTTTTTACCTTTTTGCAAACATTGAGGACAAACAACACCAGCATCTTTGGCTTTTTCTTCTTCAATATAATGACAATCAGGATAACTGGTACAGCCTATAAACATACCATAGCGACCTTGCTTAACCGCTAATAAACTATGACATAACGGACACTCGCTACCCGCAAGCACTTTATCTGTTATTCGTTCATGTTCGTGGGTTTGCAAAATATATTGGCATTGCGGATAATTTGAACAGCCCCAGAAAGCACCATTTTTGCCATGCTTAATGATCAACTCAGCGCCACATTCGGGGCAAGCTTGTTCATTTTGTTCTAAAGCATGTTCATGACGAGAAAATAACGGTTGATCAGAATTAGACATAATAACGATACAAATAGTAACAACTCAGCAAAATATTGCTGAGTATTATGCCATAACTAAGGAGTTTATTTATAATTAGTGTAGCGGTCCGTCTTGCTCATCAAAAATTAGGTCTTCCATTTGTGAATAAGCATTTTCGCGTCCCGGAACATTAAATAACACCATCAAGACCACCCATTTCATATCATCTAAACAGAACTCTTTAGTGTCAAGTTCCATTACTCTGTCAATAACCATTTCACGAGTAGCAAAATCAAGCACATTAACTTGCTCTAAAAACAATAAAAAACCACGACATTCGGTGTCTAAACGTTCATTTTCAGCTTGAGTGTATACACGCACCGATTTACCGGCAACACGCGTAATATATGGGTGGGTTTCACATTCTTGTAACGCGGCTAATTTTTCAATCCACGCAAGCGCTTTATATATTTCATCTTGATGAAAACCAGCTCGAGATAATTCATCGGTTAAAATGTCGTGATCAACCATGATCTCAGCTTCAGAATGTATATAATTTTCAAATAGGTACATTAAAATATCAAACATAATTATTACCCCTATTTCAATCTAACATAGCCACCAGGTACCGCAGACACCAAGTTATTAAGCTCAAGAATTGTGAGTCGGGTTAACACTTCCTCTATGGAAAGCTTACTCCGAGAAACTACTATATCTACGGGAGTAGTTTCATAATCAACACTAGCTAACAATGGATCGATAAACAAGTCCTGTGGGCTATTTTGTTGAAGTTTTTTATCGTCATATTGTTTAAGACCCGACAAAGGCGATAAATCTAACTCTTCTATTATATCGGCCAAATCATCAATCAATTTAGCTCCTTGTTTAATTAACCAATGACAACCTTTACTTTTAGGATTATTTACTGAGCCCGGCACAGCAAATACTTCTCTATTTTGCTCTAAAGCACAACGAGCGGTAATTAACGAACCACTTTTAATTTCAGCCTCAACCACTAATACCCCTAAACTTAAACCGCTGATCAAACGGTTACGACGCGGAAAGTGCCCTGCTTTTGCTTTGGTACCGGGTAAAAATTCGCTAATAATTAACCCTCCTTGCACAATAATATTTTTTGCTAACTGCCGGTGACGACTGGGATAAACACTATCTAGCCCTGTGGCAACAACAGCAATGGTACTGTTATTATTATTTAAGGCACCACAATGAGCCGCAGCATCGATACCTAAAGCTAAACCACTAGTAATAACAATGCCTTGCTGTACTAAATTACTGGCAATATATTTAGCAAATTCAATTCCGGTAATGGTTGCACTGCGACTACCCACCATGGCTAACTGCGGTTTATTTAATAACGCTTGATTACCTTTGGTAAATAGTATTAACGGCGGATCATAAATTTGTTTTAATAACTGCGGATAATTAGCATGGTCAAAGGTTAAAATTTCACCATTACATTGCTGTGCTTGATTGATGATTTGAGTGATTTTATGCCAATCAGGGGAAATTATTTGCTGGCATTGTTTTATCGATAAGCCGCTGCTTAAAAGCATTTGCTCAGTTTGTAAAAAAAGCCCTTTTAGTTTGAATGTTTCAACTAATAAGAGCTTTTTATGAACCGCTAACCGACTAACCAGTTTTAACGCTAACCAATTTTCTGTGCTGGTTTTTACTGTTTGGTTCATGGCTGTCTCATCCTTAAGACAATACTTAATCTATTACAGAGGCGATATTACAGTGTCTTGTAATCGTACTGGCTTTTGTGTGCTCAAAATAAGCCCCATGCTCACTTTGTCATATAATTTGAAAATCATCATATTACCAATAATTTCTTTGGGCATTTTATAATCTGAACTGCCACTATTGGCTATACGATCCCACCTTGAGGTGTCATTTACGTATTTAGGTCCTTGCGATGTTTCAACAATACTTGGGCTTTGACGATTAATTGCCATAACATCGCCTAATTTTAAAATATCGCGACCTTTATTGATCATCACCACATCAAATTTTGCAAATTCACGGTTTTGTGATGCAGATTCTATAATTTTACCTTCAATGGCAGCATCTGCCGCTTGCATAGTATAATAAGCAGGTAATAACTGATTGTCGTTAACCGGCGCAACCAAAGCGCCTGAATGAACTTCTCGTGTAACACTATCAAGGTATAAAGTAGCCGGTTCTTTATTGGCACTATCTCCTGTTCTAATGGCTTTACCTGTACCAACAAACTTAGCGTAATAACCAATTAATTCTTGTGTTTGCGGATCAATTATTTGTTCACCTTTATCATAAATTCCATAAGATTTACCGACAATTAAATCGCCATTTACATAAAGTTTAAAGCTGTCTAAGCTTGATTTGTGCCCTTCATTACTTCCTAACACATAAGGTAGTTCATCTACTTGTTGTTGAGAAAAAACTTGCTCGTAACGAAGAAACGGTGCGATATCATTTAACGAAATAATGCTAACCGGATTTAGATTTTTTAAATGTTTACGTGCTTTAGGTGACCATTTTAATTCAGGCTTACCTTTAACCAACATAGGCTCGCCTTGCTCATCATAAACTAAACGCAATTTATCGCCGGGGTAGATTAAATGTGGGTTGTTGATTGTTGGATTTAAACGCCACAACTTTGGCCACAACCAAGGTTGTTTTAAAAATACTGCTGAAATATCCCATAAAGTATCACCCTTTTTTACCACATAAGAGGTTGGGGCATTATTTTTAAGGGTAAGTTGATCAGCAACAGCAGAGATCACAGGAACTAAGATGCAAATGATGGTGATCAGAATTTTTCTAAACATACTCGTTAATCCATTCTTAACAGCAATTAATATATTGCGCTTTTTATTCTTCATTATTTATTTAAGTTAAATATTACCCGCCAACTTAAACAAATATAAGTCACTAAAATTAATAATATACTGATTTAATTGTATTGGCATTCTTTAATGGCTAAAATTGAACATAACATTCTAATTCAATAATCGCTAATATTTTTACTCAATTATGACCATTTTAACAGTTTTACGCTTTCCTGATGAAAGATTACGAACCAAGGCTACCAATGTAGTTGAAGTTAATGACGACATTCGAACCATTGTCGATAATATGCTTGAAACCATGCACCAAGAAAAAGGCGTGGGTTTAGCCGCTACCCAAGTAGATATTCATCAACGCATTGTTGTTATTGATGTTTCAGAAGATGGCGATCAACCAGTAGTGTTAATTAACCCTGAAATTATCCAAAAAAGTGAGGAAATGGTTATTAATGAAGAAGGTTGCTTATCTGTTCCGGGTTGTTATGCCAAAGTAGATCGTCACAGTACAGTAACCGTAAAAGCATTAGATCGACATGGTAAAGAATTTAGCTTAGACGGTGAAGAGTTACTAGCCATTTGCATTCAACATGAACTCGATCACTTAAAGGGTATTTTATTTGTTGATTATTTATCACCATTAAAACGCCAACGCATTAAAACTAAACTTGAAAAAGAAGCCCGTTTAGAAAAAACCCCTTAAGCTTCAAATAGGAATAACTTTTGTCACACACGCCTTTACATAAACCTTCAAATAGTCCTTTAAATATTATTTTTGCTGGTACWCCCGATTTTGCWGCACAGCATTTAGCGGCGCTAATTAATTCGCMACACAATATTGTKGCGGTATATTGCCCACCCGACAARCCAGCCGGACGRGGTAAAAAAATATTACCTTGTGCMACTAAAGCGTTRGCMCTYGAACATAACYTRACRGTRGAACAACCKRTTAATTTTAAARAYAYTRRYGATCARCAAAAAYTTGCCMSTTATAACGCTGATRTWATGGTGGTGGTTGCTTATGGCTTRYTATTACCYGAAGTTATTTTAAACACYCCGCGKTTAGGCTGCATTAATGTTCATGGTTCATTATTACCTAAGTGGCGCGGTGCTGCRCCTATTCAACGATCGTTAGAAGCCGGCGATGCTAAAACGGGTGTAACCATAATGCAAATGGATAAAGGTTTGGACACTGGCGATATGATTTTAACCGCTGAATGCAACATAACGCAACAAGATACCAGCGCCACTTTATATGAAAAATTAGCCAAATTAGGTCCACAAGCCTTACTTGATACCTTAGCACAAATGGCAATAGGTAATTATAATCGCCAGCCTCAAAATAGCGATTTGGCAACTTACGCGCATAAATTAGATAAAAGTGAAGCAGAGCTTAATTGGCAATTACCTGCCGATGTTTTACAACGTAAAATTCGTGCTTATATACCTTGGCCTGTAAGCCAGTTTACTTTTACTGAAATTAACGCCAATTCAGCAAAAACTAAAGAACATCGTATCAGAGTTTGGCAAACCTCAGTAGTTAATAAAGAACAATTAGATAACAGTATGACTGATAAAGCCGCGGGTACTATTATTGATGTTAATAAAAATGCCATTGTTGTTGCTACCGGTCAAGGAGCTTTAGCACTCGAAATATTGCAACTACCGGGGAAAAAAGCACTGCCAGTTAATGATATTTTAAACGGCCGTAGTGATTGGTTTAAAGCGGGTAATAATATTAATGGCAACTAATAAACCCATAACCGCTAATATTCGAGCACTTGCTGCACAATGCACTTTTGCCGTGGTTGATCAAGGCAAAAGCCTGAGTGAAGAATTACCTAAACAACAACTAAAAGCAGCACCGAAAGACAAAGGTTTATTACAAGAACTTTGCTATGGCGTATTACGCTTTTTACCTGAACTAGAGCACGATGTTCGCCAATTAATGGAAAAACCACTCACCGGAAAAAAACGCTTATTTCATTTTTTAATTTTAGTCGGCATCTATCAATTTAAATATACCCGTATACCCGATCATGCCACTGTTGGTGAAACCGTTGCTGCTGCGCAGACATTAAAAAACAAACGTCTTAAAGGGTTGATAAATGCGGTTTTAAGAAATTTTCAACGCCAGCAAGTAGATCAATCAAGCAACTCAACGAATAAGCCATTAGCTGATGCGATAAAATATAATCACCCCAGTTGGTTTATCAAAAAAGTGCAAGCTGCTTATCCTCAACATTGGCAAAACATACTGCAAGCAAATCAACAAAAGCCGCCAATGTGGTTGCGCGTTAACCAACAACATAATAGTGTTGAGCAATATTTATTATTGCTCAAGCAAGAGAATATAAGCGTCGCCATTGTTGATGACTTTTCTGGTGCCATTCAATTAACGAGCGCACAAGAGGTGAATAATTTGCCCGGTTTTGAACAAGGTTGGGTTTCTATTCAAGATGGTGCCGCCCAACAAGCGGCATTAATATTAAATTGCCAAGAAAATGAAAACGTACTCGATTGTTGTGCCGCGCCCGGTGGAAAAACTTGTCATATTTTAGAACAGACACCTAATATAACCATGACCGCCATTGACCTTGTGCCACAACGACTCACTCGCGTAAATGAAAATTTAACTCGTCTAAATTTACAGGCAACGGTAATTGCTGGTGATGCAGCAAACCCACAAGACTGGTGGGATGGTAAACAATTTGATCGTATTTTGTTAGACGCCCCCTGCTCTGGCACCGGTGTTATTCGTCGCCACCCTGATATTAAATGGTTACGAAAAGCTACTGATATTGAGGTGTTAACCCAATTACAACAACAAATATTAGCCAGTATTTGGCCTTTATTAAGTGTTGGTGGTACGCTAGTTTATGCTACTTGTAGTGTTTTGCCGGAAGAGAACAGTGAACAAATAAGTTCTTTTTTAGCGGCGAACATTAATGCAGAATTGCTAAACATTGAACAAGAAAACATAAATACAGCAAAAATTGGCTGGCAGATTTTGCCTGATGAAAAAGGGATGGATGGCTTTTATTACGCTAAGATTATAAAGAATGATATTAATGATTAAATACAGAGCATGAAAACTTTTAAAACTACATGCCTATGCACTTGGCTCAGGATCGTCTTTCCCGCAGTTTTTAAACGGACGCTGCATGGATGCAGCTTATTAAGACAATGCATGGAGCATATTGTCATGAATTTACGTCAAAAAGTACGAGATCTTCGATAAAAACGACTCGAAGATGACGATTATAATAAATACCTGAGTTATCTGCATAGGCATGTAAAACTAAGTGCTCATGTTATGCTCTAGATCCCCGATTAAAACGTTCGGGGATGACGGCGTGAATATCTAGGAATAACGTGTAAACAAACAGAAAGAATAACGATAAAATTATCATTATCGGTGCAAAACAGGTTGGCGGTACGTTGGCTGAAAATATGCGTTGCTGCTGAGCAAAACAACATCTTCCAGATTTTTAAATCGATATGTTCGTGTTTTGCTCTAGATCCCCGATTAAAACATTCGAGGATGACGGTGTGAATATCCAGGAATAACGTGTAAATAAACTAAAAAGAATAACGATAAAATAATCATTATTGGTGCAGGACAGGTTGGCGGTACATTAGCTGAAAATATGCATTGATGCTGAGCAAAACAACATCTTCCAGATTTTTAAATCGATATGTTCGTGTTTTGCTCTAGATCCCCGATTAAAACATTCGGGGATGACGGCGGGTACATTCGAGGATGACGGTGTGAATATCCAGGAATAACGTGTAAATAAACTAAAAAGAATAACTATGAAAATAATCATTATTGGTGCAGGACAGGTTGGCGGTACATTAGCTGAAAATATGGTCGGTGAGCAAAACGACATCACCCTTATCGACACTAACAACCAAGTTTTACAAGATTTACAAGATAGAATGGATTTACAGGTGATCAATGGTCACGGTTCTCATCCTGATACCTTGAAAAAAGCCGGTGCAGAAGATGCTGATATGATCATTGCCGTAACCAATGATGATTCAACCAATATGATCGCTTGCCAAATTGCTTATTCGCTTTTTCATACGCCGACAAAAATAGCTCGAATTCGTTCAAGTGATATTTTAAAATATCGCCAACAACTTTTTCATAATCAAGACATTCCAGTTGATCATGTTATTGCCCCAGAGCAATTAGTAACCCGAGATATTGCCCGTTTAATTGACTACCCCGGTGCCTTGCAAGTATTAGAATTTGCCCAAGGTAAAGTCAGCCTAGTTGCAGTAAAAGCCTATTATGGTGGTTTACTTGTTGGGCATGCGTTATCAACGATTAAAGAACATATTCCTAATGCTGATACTCGCGTTGCGGCTATTTATCGTAATGGTCGACCTATTCGACCTTTAGGCACCACCGTAATTGAAGCTGATGATGAAATATTTTTTATTGCCGCCAGTGAACATATTCGCGCGGTAATGAACGAGTTACAAAAATTAGAGGCTCCTTATAAACGCATTATGATCGCCGGTGGTGGTAACATTGGTGCTGGTTTGGCACGAACTTTAGAGAAAAATCATCAAGTAAAACTTATCGAACATTCACAAAAACGTGCTGAACACTTAGCTTCTGAACTTGAAAATACGGTAGTTTTTATCGGTGACTCTTCAGATCAAGAACTATTAATTGAAGAACATATTGATCAATTTGATGTTTTTATTGCAGTAACCAATGATGATGAAGCAAATATAATGTCATCATTATTGGCTAAACGCCTTGGTGTTCGAAAAACTATGGTGCTAATTCAACGCAGCGCCTATATTGATTTAATTGATAGTAGTGATATAGATATTGCCATATCTCCGCAGCAAGCAACCGTTTCAGCACTACTCACTCATGTTCGCCGTGGTTCTATTGATAATGTGTATAGTTTACGTCGTGGTGCCGCCGAAGCTATTGAAATTGTTGCCAAAGGTGATGAAAATTCTTCGAAAGTAGTCGGTCGTGAAATAAAGTCATTAAAATTACCTCCGGGTACCACCATAGGCGCGATTGTACGTGGTAACGAAGTGGTTATTGCGCATTCAAATACGGTAATAATGGAAGAAGATCACGTGGTGTTATTTTTAGTAAATAAACGCTATATTTCTCATGTTGAGAAGCTTTTTCATGTTGATGCCATTTATTTTTAATCTTTTACTCATATTTAACTACGCCAAAATGCTGGCGTAAATAACACTAATAAAGTAAAAATTTCTAAACGACCAAAAATCATTGCTATAGTTAGCACCCACTTACTAAAACTGTTAATACTGGCAAAGCTTGAAGATACTTCGCCTAAGCCGGGGCCTAAATTATTCATACAGGCGGCAACCGCGGTAAAAGCGGTAATATTGTCAACCCCCGATGCTAGTATTAACAACATACAAACCACAAATACCATAGTATAAGCAGCGAAAAATCCCCATACTGCTTGCACGACTCGATCAGGTACGGCCTTGTTACCAAGCTTGACCATAAACACGGCTTTAGGATGTACTAAACGATCAATTTCACGCATTCCTTGTAGGTATAACAACATAACTCGTACAACTTTTAAGCCACCACCGGTAGAACCAGCACAGCTACCAATAAAGCTAGAAAAGATTAAAAACATCGGTAAAAATAATGGCCAATGAGAAAAATCAGCTGAGGCAAATCCCGCAGAGGTACTGAACGAAACGGTTTGTAATACTGCTTGGTTTAACGATTCATCCACTGAGTCATAAACATTAAATAACCACAATACAATAAAACAACTAATAGCTAAAAAGCTTTGAATAACTACAAAGCCACGAAATTCAGCATCAGCAAAATAATTTTTTAATGATTGATGATGCACCGCAGTGTAATGCAATGAAAAATTCATCGCTCCCATTAAACAAAAGAAAGCACAAATATAATTAATTAACTGACTATTAAAATAACCAATGCTGGCATCGTGAGTAGAAAAACCACCATTAGAAATAGATGAAAAAGAATGACTAATAGCGTCAAACACCGACATACCCGCGAGCCAATAAGCAAAAGCACACAGCATGGTTAAGCCTAAATAAATGTACCAAAGATGCTTAGCGGTATCGGCAATACGTGGCGTCATTTTTGAATCTTTAACCGGTCCAGGTGTTTCGGCACGATAGAGTTGCATACCACCAATACCCAACATAGGTAACACCGCAACCGCTAAAACAATGATCCCCATGCCACCAATCCATTGTAATTGCTGGCGGTAATATAAAACAGCATGTGGTAAGGTATCAATACCACTTAAAATGGTAGCGCCAGTGGTGGTTAATCCAGAAAAAGATTCAAATACTGCATCAGTAAAACTGATCGTAGGATGATCTAGTAAAGTAAATGGAATAGCAGAAAAACCACCCAGCACTAACCAAAACAAAACAACAATTAAAAAACCCTCGCGGGCACGCAACTCGCCTTTTTCATCGCGATTAGGATACCAAAATAATAAACCCGCAATTAAGCACCATAAAAATGATAATAAAAAGGCAACACCCGCACCATCTCTATAGATCAGAGAGACTAACGCCGGCGGTAACATAGTAACGCTAAGCAGTGCCACTAATAACCCTAAAATTCTAATTATGTTTTTATATTGCACGTTATTTTTATCTCGTGAATGCCACGGTTAATTATTATTGTTTATCATGCCTATGCAGATCACTCAGGTATTTATTACAATCGTCATCTTCGAGACGTTTTAATCGAAGATCTCGTACTTTTTGACGTAAATTCATGACAATATGCTCCATGCATTGTCTTAATAAGCTGCATCCATGCAGCGTCCGTTTAAAAACTGCGGAAAAGACGATTCTGAGCCAAGTGCATAGGCATGTTGTTTATAAAATTTTTATTTATAAACCAGCTTCGCGGGTCATATTCTCGTTATTGGCTTGATGCACAATAATATTATCTTCAATGCGAATACCACCAAAAGGTCGCATTTGATCAACATTTTGCCAGTTAATCATACTTGCTTGCGGTGAATCTTTTAATTTAGCTAATAATGAATCAATAAAATATAAACCTGGTTCAATAGTAAACACTTGGTTAGCTTCAATCACCCGTGATGTTCTTAAAAATCCATGTGCTGCTGGCGGATTAATATGCGTGCCACGTTCATCGGCCATAAAGCCACCGACATCATGGGTTTGTAAACCTAAATGATGCCCTAATCCATGCGGGAAAAACGTACTAACAATACCTGTTTCAACGGCAATATTAGCATCAACATTAATTAAATCAAACTCTTGTAACACTTGCCCTATCTCAGCATAGGTTTCAATATGTAAATCAACATAACTCTTACCCGGGCGTAAGCCATCAATGGCATTTAATTGTAACTGATCCATCCGCGCGATAAGCTCAGCAAACTTGTTTTGTTTAAAGGCATAAGTACGGGTGATATCGGCGGCATAACCATGAAAATTAGCCCCTGCATCAATTAAAAATGAACGCGGGTCACTCGGCTTATTACGCTCTAATACCATGTAGTGCAAAATAGAGCAGTTTTCATTTAACGCCACTATATTGCCATACGGGGTATCATTTTCAGAGTATGAAAGTGTTTTTAAATACGTTTGTTGAATATCAAATTCACTCATCCCTGCCATAAAAACGGCTTTTGCTGCCAAATGCGCTTTAACGGCTAATTGGTTTGATTGGCGCATACACTCAAATTCATAAGCTGATTTATAAGCACGATGATAATGTAAATAACTTAATACTGGCTCAGGATTTACTGCGCTAAAACCTAACGCTTTTGCTACTTCTACATGTTCACCAAGGTAGGCAAAACCTTTTTTGTCGTACGGTAAAAGTTTTTCAACTTCACTAGCCACAGTAAGAATTTTTATATCAAAAAATTCGTTCCAATAACTTATCGGTAATGGGTTTACCTTATGCCAAAAATCTACTGGTTGATAATAAATTAATGTCGGTTTGTCTTCACCATTGACCAGTAACCAAGAGTTAGTAATGTTGGTTAACGGCAACCAATGCTTAAAATGCGGGTTAGCTTTAAACGGATAACCATAATCATCTAAAAAAACCTTAATTTCTTGCCCTGAATGGATCACTAAACCATCAAGATTTTCTCGTTTTAATACTTGTTTGGTTCTTTGTTGTAATTGGGCAACATGTGCTGCGTAATGAGTGCCAAGGTTTGTCATAATATTTACCTTAAATAATATTAATTAAAGTTTTTTAATTGGAGTGATCAATCTTTATTTTTGTTAATTATACCCGTTATAACTAAACAGACTCAAATTATTCACCTATTTCCATTTTAATGACCTCGTCAAATAAAGACTCTTGGGTATTATTTCGTGCTTGATAAATTTGCTGATAAGCTAAAACGCTTTTTACATAATCTCTCGTTTCTTTATAGGGAATAGTTTCTATCCAAATATCAGCAGGTATTTTTTGTTGTTTTTTAAGCCAAGATTTCACCCTATATGGCCCTGCATTATAAGAAGCTGTAGCTAAAACCACATTATTTTTTTGTTTTAATAACAATTGTCGTAAATATTTGGTTCCGAGCTTAATATTATTTTTTACTTCAAATAAATAACGTGGTGACACTTTTTTACGTAATAAAAAATTTGCCGTACTGGGTAATATTTGCATTAACCCATACGCCCCTGCGCCAGAATGGGCATCACTCATAAATGAGCTTTCTCGACGTGCAATCGCAAAAGCCCAATTGGGTGATATTTTATTTTTTTTAGCATAACGAGTTATTTCTTTATCAAACGCTTGCGGAAAGCGTAAATTTACATCGTCTAAATAGCCTTGCGCCGCTAGAGTAAAAATTGATCTATCATACCAACCTTTATCATGAGCAATTTTAGCGGCAATTAATTTTTCTTGTTTAGATAATTTACTTAACCAATAGTGCCATTCGCGTCGAGCTAGATTATAACGCTGTAAATAAAATAGTTCAAAAGCCCGTTGTGCTGCTGGATATTTTAATATTAGCTGTTTTTGAACTTGACTAAATTTTAAAGGATTGTCTTGAATGTTAATATTTTTATCCATATGGCTTGCCGCTAAAAAGCCGTAGTAATGCCGTTTTCTGGCAATATTATTCAATAACGTATTACCTAATTTTTGTTCATTCGTTTTAAGTAAACTGCGACCATACCAATATTTCCACTGTAGTGTATGATGAAATTTAATCGGTAGTTTACGTAGTTCTTGCTTTATTAACGGCCAATTTTGCTGTTGCAATATATCGACTAAGCGCCATTGTATTAAACCATCTGTTAGTGTATTTTCATCAAGTTGAGCTAACCATTGTGGTGCTAATTTATGTTTTTTACTGGCTAATGCTTGGGCAAATTTTTGCGTGATGGTTTGCTGCTGCGTTTTAGAAAAATTAAATTTTTGCTGTGCTTTTTTATAAACTTTTATTGCCCGTTTAGGATCACGCCAAATGTAGCGCTTCAACCCATAAGTTATAATTTCAGTTGATTTTATATTTTGTTGGGGAAACTTATTAAGATAACGAACATAAGCTGGATCACGTCGCACTTTATGCCATAACTTGGCAAATTTTTGTTGGCTTTTTGGTAATAATTTCGTCAGGTAAGGTATAAGCGTATGTTTGCCCCCTTTTGCTGCTAGCCCTATTCGTTGCCAAACAATGTTTGCCGTTCGATAACCGGCTTTTTGCCAGCGCTTAAACAAGGGATCGCATACTTTAGGTTGCGATTTTCCTACCAGCCATAACTTGCTTACTTGCGGTAAAATAGTTTGCGCTGATTTACCGGTGTCTAATTGATAGCGCAAGTAAGTACATTGTAATTTCACATTACCATTGGGGCGATAATAATTTAAAAACATCCATTTACGTTGCCTTTTCGCTAAATATTTTAACCATTTTTTGCGTAATGGCCAATCTAACGGTGTGCCTTGATATTTAGTGAGAAAATTATCTATTTGCTGCGCATCTTTTAACTTAATACGATGCATTAAACGTTTTTGATCTAGATAAGGTTTTAAAGAATAAGTAGTTAATTGCTTGTATAAATTTTTATATCTTGGGGTGTTCGCTTGCCAAACATATTTCTCTGCACTTAGAAAAATTTTCCTCATTTTTTCATTCGCAAAGCTATTCTGCGTATACAACAATAAGATAAGTGTAAGAATTANTTTTCTAGGCAAGAGCATAACTTCCATGAATTTTCTTTGATGAATTAACTAATAATAGCAAACTCCACTGTAAACTTTATCAGTGATTGAGTAAACTGCAACTTAGTTAATTTCATCAATAATAATTTAGTCCTCTATGTCAAAATCTCTTTTCGCACAGGCTGATCATCAATTAGACACCTTAGGTTTACGTTGTCCTGAACCGGTGATGATGGTACGTTTAAATATACGAAAAATTGCGGTGGGTGAAACCTTATTAGTAAGAGCTGACGATCCATCAACAGCACGAGATATTCCGAGCTTTTGTCGTTTTATGGAGCATGAGTTAGTGATCCAGCAAACAACAAAAAGCCCTTTTCAATTCCTCATTAAAAAGAATCATTAAAAAAGGCTTGAATGATTTTCAGTTATTTCTCAAAACAGAGGCAATTAAAAACTATATTTTAACCCTAGCTGGTAACTCGTTATGGCATCAATAGCTGATTTTGAATCATTTAAATAATGCACGCCAACATTATAACTTAATGATTTATTTTGTTTTATATTAAAACCAAAACCGCTTGCAAACCCTCTACTCCCGTCAGATAATTTTATATCTCTATTTTCTACTGAAAAATCCAATTCATATACGTTTATTGCTAAACCTAATAAACCATAGAGTGAAATTTGATCATCCAGAGGAAAACTTCCTTTTAAATAAACACCTGAATAAAATTTATTTCTAAAATTTTGACTCTTTAAAAAATTATCGCTATTTAGTCCTGACCCTAACCTAAATTCTACAGCAAAATTAGGACTAAACTCATAGCCCAAATTAATACCTACTCCGTGTGTAACTATATTATACTGATCAAACTTTGTCGTTTGATATGAATATACTGGCTCAGCGTAGAAATTACCTTCTGCTGCTGAAAAACAATTTTGGCTTATTAAGAGTAGAGTTAATGCTATTATTTTGTTCATTTTATTCCTTTAAAATTTCATCAWYWAYYWYWMKKMMTNNTYAATYRKMTWWRYAMWKTSKAWRTWRARWWSWWYTNTWCAKMMMTRAYWAWCSAMCNYAAYGTAKKKTYAKWRKMWRARCRTGYRTTAAMWMTRTRWTNTTYRCYTATNACNMYTAMAWYWWANYMSCRWATKTAWTKTAWARGNNYAKTATYTAMTTMMTGSMATACCGAAATATCAGCAACATTGTAAAAGCTATTACGTATTTGATTAAGTAGCGTTAAGCGATTAATTTTAATTGCTTGATCGTCACTCATTACCATAACGTTATCGAAAAAATTATCGATGGGCGCTTTCAGCAATGCCAGTTCAGACAGTACCGCTTGATAATTTTTAGTGGTTTGCAATGGTGCAATTTTACTCGTTAATTGAGCAAATATTTGTGCAAGTTGTTGCTCTGCTGCTTCACTGGCTAGGTTAGTATCAAACTCAGCTAATAACTGCCCGTCAAATTTAGCTAAAATATTACCCACACGTTTATTTGCAGCTGCTAATGCAGATGCTTCTGGTAGTTTTTTAAAGTAAGTTACCGCTTTAATACGCTGCTCAAAATCTAATGGTGCAGTTGGTTTTTTAGCAAGTACTGCCTGAATAACATCAATAGCAATGTTTTGCTCTTGATAATAAGCTTTAAAACGCCCCATCACAAAATCGATAACATCTTCTTTAGTATTGTCATTAGTTAACACTGAGCCATACGCTTGTAAGCCTTGTTCAATTAACTCAGCAATATCTAAATTAAGTTGTTTTTCGATGATAATACGAATTAAACCAATAGCAGCGCGACGTAAAGCAAACGGGTCTTTGTCACCTTTGGGCGCTTGCTTGATACCAAAAATGCCGACTAAGGTATCTATTTTGTCAGCTATTGCAACCGCACAACCGATATAACCTCCCGGTAACTTATCACCGGCATAACGTGGACGGTATTGTTCTTCTAATGCGTTGGCAACATCGTTATGTTCGCCATCATTTAGCGCGTAGTATTTGCCCATGGTGCCTTGCACTTGTGGAAATTCTAAGACCATATCACTCATTAAGTCCGTTTTACTTAATAAGCCCGCGCGGTATGCATGGTCACTATTTAAATTTAACTGCTTAGCAATATTTTTACTTAACTTGGCAATACGTTGTGATTTTTCAGCTAATGTGCCTAATTGCTTTTGAAACAATACTGACTCTAAGCTGGTTAAACGTGATGCTAATGTTTGCTTCTTATCCGTGTTAAAGAAAAATTCAGCGTCAGCTAAACGTGGGCGAATAACTTTTTCATTACCAAAAATAACTTGTTGTGGATCTTTAGATTCTATATTACTGATAAAAATAAATTTATTTAATAATTCGCCGCTTTTACTAAACACTGGAAAGTATTTTTGATGATCTTTCATTGAATAAATTAATGGCTCTGCTGGCACTTGTAAAAAATCTTCATCAAAACTACCCACTAACGCTACTGGCCATTCAACTAAACCGGTGACTTCTTCGAGTAAATCTTCGTCTACTTGAGCATCTGCATTAATTTCTTGCGCTTTTGCTGCTATTTGCTCGCGTATAAGCGTTTTACGTTCATTAAAGTCGGCTATAACGTACGCATCTCGTAATGCTTGCTGATAATCCTCGGCATGTTTAATAGCCACTAAGCCATGACTATGAAAACGATGCCCAGTAACAACATTACTGGCACTTACACCTAAGCTTTCACCATTGATCACTTCACTGCCGTACAGCAATGTTAACGTGTGTACAGGGCGGATAAATTGCGTTCGCGAACTTCCCCAGCGCATGGGCTTTGGAATAGGCAGTTTAGCAAGAGCATTATTAACCATTGTCGGAATTAATTCGGCAACGGTTTTACCTTGTTGCTTAGCTTTATAAAGTAGCCATTCTCCTTTAGCGGTAACTAGGCGCTCTGCTTGCTCAACACTAATACCGTTAGCTCTTGCCCAACCTTGGGCTGCCTTACTTGGATCACCCTTAGCATCAAAAGCTACATTTACCGCCGGACCGCGTTTTTCAACTATTTTATCTGCTTGGCACTGAGTAAGTTCACTTACACTTACCGCTAAACGGCGCGGTGTCGCAAACCAAGTAATATCATTAAAACTTAATTCTGCTTTTTCTAACTGTTCTTTAATTTGTGCGAAAAAAGTTTTCGCTAATGTCTGTAATGCTTTGGGTGGTAACTCTTCTGTACCTAATTCAATCAACAAAGTTTCTGTCGTCATTATTTATCTCCTGCATTAACTTGTGCGGCTGTTGAATTGTTTTTACATAAAGGAAATCCTAATGTTTCTCGTGCTTGATAATAAGTTTCAGCACAAGCTTTTGATAAGGCTCTTACCCGTAAAATATAACGTTGTCTTTCGGTAACAGAAATTGCATGACGAGCATCGAGTAAATTAAATGCATGTGATGCTTTCATCACTTGTTCGTATGCTGGTAACGGTAAATTAGCGGCAATCAATTTTTCACTATCTTTTTCACATTGATCAAATTGTTTAAATAGCGCATCAACATCAGCATGTTCAAAGTTATAGGTTGACTGCTCTACTTCATTTTGATGAAAAATATCACCATAAAGTACTTTACCCAAAGGGCCATCTGTCCAGACGAGATCATAAATACTGTCTACATTTTGAATGTACATGGCAAGACGTTCTAAGCCATAAGTTATTTCGCCAGTAACCGGGCTACATTCCAAACCACCCACTTGTTGGAAATAAGTAAACTGGGTTATTTCCATGCCATTGAGCCAAATTTCCCAGCCTAAACCCCAAGCGCCTAATGTTGGAGATTCCCAATTGTCTTCAACAAAACGAATATCATGAACGAGAGGATCTATGCCCAACTCTTTTAATGAGTCCAAATAAAGCTCTTGAATATTACTTGGTGATGGTTTCAACATAACTTGAAACTGATAATAATGTTGTAAACGATTAGGGTTTTCACCATAACGACCATCGGTTGGACGTCTACAAGGTTGCACATAAGCACTACTCATTGGCTCGGGGCCAATAGAACGCAAAAAAGTCATCGGGTGAAATGTACCCGCCCCAACTTCTAAATCAAGTGGTTGTACAATTGCACAACCTTGTCGTGCCCAATAATCCTGTAATTTGAGGATCAGCCCTTGAAATGTTTTTATATTAAACGTGCTCATGTTATCTCTTTAATTCAGGTCTTATTTTTTATCAGTGTTAATAGTTATTTTAGCTTACGAACTTACAAGCTAAATTTGAACGACACAGTATAACGCCGTAAGCCCTTATATACCAAGGTGTTCAACTTTAAATTTAGTGTTTTTATGAAACTATCGTTTAGGGGAAGTTAACGCTAAAACCCTGCTTTTACAAAAAGCCAAATATTTAGAATAAAAAAGCCCGATTTAATGACCGGGCTTATTATTATTTTTCTTGTAAATTRTTGATTTTTAAGTTAAATGTCTAAGTTCGAAACTTTTAAGGCGTTATCATCAATAAATTTACGACGCGGTTCAACATGATCACCCATCAAAGTTGTAAACAATAGATCAGCCGCAATGGCATCTTCAATTGTTACTTGCAACATACGGCGAGTATCTGGGTCCATGGTGGTTTCCCATAATTGACTAGGGTTCATTTCGCCCAATCCTTTATAACGTTGTATATATTGACCCCGCTTAGATTCAGCCATTAACCAATTTAATGCTTCTTCAAAGCTTGTTACTTCTTTAATTTTTTCACCACGTTTAACAAAACCCGTTTCTTCAATTAAACCATTGATCGCTTCATTCAGTTTCATTATAGCTACAAATTCATTTGAGCTTAATAATTCATACCCACATTCATACTCTTTTTCAATTCCATGCTGACGAACTTTAAAAGACGGATAATAAATATCACGCTCTTTATGATGTAAAATATCTACCGAATAAATTGAACCAGTACCTTCTTGATCACTAATTTTAGCTAATAATCCTTCCGCCCATGCTTGCATTTTTTCTTGAGATGAATGATCTGCTGCTGATATAACATCACCATAAATCATCATTTCTAAAATCTCACTGGGTAACTGACGAGAAATTCGTTTTGTTGTTTCTATAACATTACGGTATTGATTTACCAATTTCTCTAGTGCTAAACCAGAAATAGCTGGGGCTGAATCATTAACATGAATTTCAGCATTATCTAATGCGAGTGTGGTCAAGTATTCGGTTAAGCCTTCATCGTCTTTAATATAACGTTCTTGCTTACCTTTTTTAACTTTATATAATGGTGGTTGAGCAATATAAATATAACCACGTTCCATTATTTCAGGCATTTGACGATAGAAAAAAGTTAATAATAAAGTCCGTATGTGGGAGCCATCGACATCCGCATCAGTCATGATAATAATTTTATGATAACGTAATTTTTCAGGATTATATTCATCACGGCCAATACCACAACCTAAAGCAGTAATTAACGTACCTACTTCTTGTGACGATATCATTTTATCAAAACGTGCTTTTTCTACATTTAAAATTTTACCCTTAAGCGGTAGAATGGCTTGGTTTTTACGGTTACGTCCCTGCTTAGCACTACCGCCAGCAGAGTCACCTTCCACAATATAGAGTTCAGAAAGCGCTGGATCTTTTTCCTGACAATCTGCTAATTTACCAGGTAAACCAGCAATATCTAATGCGCCTTTGCGTCGTGTCATTTCACGTGCTTTACGAGCAGCTTCACGAGCTCGGGCAGCATCGACTATTTTCATAATAATTGTACGAGCTACAGACGGTTTTTCTAATAGGTATTCACCTAATTTTTCACCCATGGCTTGTTCAACCGCAGTTTTTACTTCTGATGAAACGAGCTTATCTTTAGTTTGTGAAGAGAATTTAGGATCAGGTACTTTAACTGAAATTACTGCGGTTAAACCTTCACGAGCGTCATCACCTGAAGCACTTGTTTCAGTACTACCGCCTTTTTTGGTTTTATTTAAACCTTCTTTCACCATATAACTATTTAATGTTCTAGTTAATGCGGTTCTAAAGCCACTTAAATGAGCACCACCATCACGTTGTGGAATATTATTGGTGAAACAATGAATGTTTTCTTGAAAGCCATCATTCCACTGCATAGCTACTTCAACAACAATGCCGTCATCGCGAGCCAAATCAAAATAGAATATTTCTTCATTAACGGGGGTTTTATTGGTATTTAAATAATCAACAAAGGCTTGAATGCCACCATCATAATGAAAATGCTCTTGCTTACCTTCTTCACGTTCATCAATTAATTTTATTGATACACCAGAGTTTAGAAACGATAATTCTCTAATACGTTTAACTAACAAATCATAATGAAAAAGCACATCACTAAAGGTTTTTTTACTTGGCCAAAAACGAACTTCTGTTCCGGTTTGATCACTGTCTCCTACAGCTTTCATAGGTTCAACTGGATCACCCATACTGTAAAATTGTTCATGCAGTTTACCTTCTCGACGAATAGTTAGTTGCAGTTTTTCACTTAATGCATTTACTACAGAAATACCTACACCATGCAACCCTCCTGAAACTTTATAACCAGAATCTTCACCACCAAATTTACCACCAGCATGAAGCACTGTCATGATAACTTCAGCAGCAGAAATACCTTCTTCAGGATGAATGGCTGTTGGTATACCTCGGCCATCATCTTTAACTGATACAGAACCATCTAAGTGTATTTTTACAATAATATCTTTACAGTGACCAGCTAATGCTTCATCTATAGAGTTATCTAACACTTCAAAAACCATATGATGTAAACCAGAACCATCATCAGTATCACCGATATACATTCCAGGTCTTTTGCGTACTGCATCAAGTCCTTTTAATACTTTGATACTTGCGGAATCGTAACTATTTTCTTCTTGTATAGCTTCTGTCATAGCTTTTTGCCTATTATCACTCTATTGAAATTTCACCATGTTTCACGTGAAACATTTTATAATTATCTTTATTATCGACCGTTGACTGTTGTATCAAGGGGTCTAAATCAATCTCATTTATGGCGGTTGCAACAACCTGACACTCTAGTGCTGCGATTGCTTTTGCTAATGATGTCCGTGAACCAATATCTAATTCTGCACCTACATCATCAATTAATAAAATTGGTTTTACTTGCTTAACTTGTTCTATCAACTTTGCTTGGGCAAAAGTTAATGCTAGTAAAAACAACTTTTGTTGACCTCTAGAAATAACGAGATCTAATGGCTGCTTGTTCAGAGTAAATTTAACATCAAATTTATGAGCGCCCGAAATACTGTAGCCAACTATTTTTTCACGTTCATTATTTTCAAGGCAAACATCTACTAATTTTCTATTAGCTGACCATCCTCTTGTGTAATGAATTTTTATTTTATCACTTAATTTTGGCAATAGTATAGATAACCATTTTACTAATTCATCTTGCAACTTATCTATATAATCAGCTCTATCGGTTGCTAAAATTTGTGAATAAATACAAAATTCATCTGTCCAATAAGATAATTCTGCCGAAGTAACCTTATGTCGTAAACACGCATTACGTTGTTTATGAAGCTTACCAAACTTACTCCATTTGTTTGAAAAGTCATGTTTCACGTGAAACAATCCTAAATCAATAAAACGTCTTCTTTCTTTTGGACCACCGAAAAACAATTTAAAACTCTCAGGTGTTACAATTTGCACAGCAATATTTTTTGCTAATTCAGACAACTTATTAATACGCTGACCGTTAACCTTTATCTCTAATATCTTACTGATAAAATCTTTACTTATACCTAAGCTAACTTTCGAACTACTGTGAATATTAACTACAAACTGTTTTTTATTGTGGGTAACAATATGCTCAGCTTTAGTGGTTCTAAATGATTTACCATGTGCTAAATAAAATATTGCTTCTAAAATACTGCTTTTTCCACTACCATTTTCACCAACTATTAAATTTAATTTAGGGTGAAATTTTAATTTACTGTTAGCTAAATTACGAAAATTTAAAATATTTAATTGTTCAACACTCATTAATAAAAATTATGTTTACTATTAAAGGCGCATTGGCATAACAACATAAAGAGCTTCGCCAGAATCATAACCTTCTATTACTACACTGCTTTGTGAATCAGCTAAGGTAAATTTAACTTTTTCATCCTTTACTGCATTTAAAACATCAAGTACGTAACTTACATTAAAGCCTATTTCTAATTCATCATAAGGAAAATCAATTTCAATAATCTCTTCGGCTTCTTCCTGTTCAGGATTGTTAGCAGTAATTTTTAATTCGTTATTAGAAAAATTTAAACGAACACCTTTAAATTTTTCATTTGATAGAATTGATGCACGCGATAATACTTGTCGCAATTGCTCTTTATTTGCTTCTAAAACTTTATCACCATTACGAGGTAACACTCGACGATAATCAGGAAAACGACCATCGACTAATTTACTAGTAAAAGAAAATTCAGTATCAATAATGCGAATATGATTTGAACCAAGAAAAACCTGTACTTCTTCATCAACGGGATTTAGTAAACGAATAATTTCTAAAATACCTTTACGCGGTACAATAACTTGACGAGCAGGTAAACTTAGCGATTCGTTTGAAATTTTACAGATAGCTAAGCGATGACCATCGGTGGCAACAGAACGAATTTCATGACCTTCTGTTTCTATAGACATACCATTAAGATAATAACGAACATCTTGATTTGCCATAGAAAAATGAGTACTTTCAATAAGTTGCAAAAATTGTGATTTTAATAACTTAAACTCTACATCACCTTTCCATTCTTCAATATTAGGAAAATCATCTGCTGACAAAGTAGATAGTGAATATTTACTACGCCCTGTACTAATTTTAATGCTGTCATCTTTCGAGTGAAAATTTAGCATCGAACCATCGGGTAAACTTTTACATATATCTAACAGTTTACGCGCAGGAATAGTTAACTTACCATTTTCACCTTGATTATCAACCTCGGCGTAAGCGACCATTTCAAGCTCTAAATCTGTGGCAGTTAATGTCAGTGACTGATCGTTAATTTCAAATAAAATATTACCTAAAATTGGTAAAGTACTTTTACGCTCTACAGCACCAGAAACTAATAATAATGGCTTGAGTAACGCTTCCCTATTCAGTGAAAATTTCATTCTTTTAACCCATTTTACTTTTATTATTTATGAGGATAATGTTCTAATCAAATTAGTATAGTCTGCTTTAATATCGTGATTTTCTTCACGTAAAGCAACAACTTTTCTACACGCATGTAACACCGTGGTATGATCCCTACCACCAAAAGCATTACCAATTTCAGGTAAACTATGATTGGTTAGCTCTTTAGATAATGCCATTGCTAGCTGCCTAGGTCTAGCTACAGATCGACTACGACGCTTAGAAAGTAAATCTGCTACTTTTATTTTATAATATTCGGCGACTGTTCTTTGAATATTATCAATAGTGACAAGCTTATCTTGTAAAGCAAGTAAATCACGTAATGCTTCGCGGACAAAATCAATGGTAATTGATCTGCCGGTAAAATTAGCATTAGCAATAACTCTATTTAATGCCCCTTCGAGTTCTCGAACATTAGACCGTAATCTTTTAGCAATAAAAAAAGCAACTTCATCAGCAAGATTTACATGATGGTCTTGTGCTTTACGTTTTAATATGGCAACTCGCGTTTCTAATTCAGGCGGATCTATAGCAATGGTTAGTCCCCAACCGAAACGAGACTTTAATCTGTCTTCAACATCGACTTCTTTAGGATAACGATCACTTGTTAATATTATTTGTTGGTTACCCTCAAGCAAGGCATTAAAAGTATGGAAAAATTCTTCTTGAGTTCGATCTTTGCCGGCAAAAAATTGAATATCGTCAATTAATAAAGCATCAACACTACGATAATATTGTTTGAATTTTTCCATAGCATTATTCTGTAGCGCGCGCACCATGTCTTGAACAAATCGTTCTGAATGCATATAAGCAATTTTAGCATTGGGATTATTTAATAAAATGGCATTACCGACGGCATGAAGTAAGTGCGTTTTACCTAGTCCCGTTCCACCATAAATAAATAAAGGGTTATATGCTGCCCCTGGATTATCAGCCACTTGCGATGCTGCTGCACGAGCAAGTTGGTTAGATTTACCTTCAACAAAATTATCAAAAGTATAATTTAAGCGCACATTGGTAGTTTTAGGTAAATGAGGATCAATTATATTATTTACTTTAGGGTGTGAACCACTTTTATTACTAAAATTTTTAACGTTTGGTGTAACAACACTTCTACTATTTTTGTTACCAACATCAAATCTTAATAAAGGAGGATTGTTGGCGTCATGCAAAGAAATAAGCTCGTTTATTTTATTAACATATTTCTCTCTTACCCAGTCTAAAACAAAACGATTAGGCGCATACAAAGTCATAATATTATCTTCAACTACACATTGTAGTGGACGGATCCACATACTAAATTGCTGTGCTGGTAATTCCTCTTGGAGGACAGATAAACAACTCTGCCAAACTGAATGTTCCACTCACAACTCCCTAAGCTGTTATTATTTATAATAAATTTTATAGATCCGCGAGAATATAAAAGAACAAACAAAGTGACTTTAGATTAAACTTTTAATAAAGATTCAAGTAATATAAACAAGGCGAAAAAATTTAAAAACAAACTATTTTTTAATATTTATAATACCATTATCTCTATAGTTATCCACAAGTGCAATATTGACTTTTAAAATAACTGACTGTTTAGCTATAAAAAAAGATAATCATATGTTTTTAAAGATAATTTAATTTTATAAATAGCAAATTAATGCTAAAATTTTTTGACTATATTATTTAGTTATTTGGATAATTAAAGACTGATTTACGAATATTTAAATAATAATGTTATAAAACTGTGGATATACTTAATATATGCCCTTTTTTACGACTAACACCCGCATTAGATCTTTTTTTGAAATTAAAGATCATAATAAGATCTTTTTATTAAATACCCACGCAATTATTATTGACAAAAGTCTCGTATCGCTATAGAATTCTGCCTCAAATTTTATTCAGTGTGCTCTTAACGGCGGTTAGCCAGGGCAACATCAACCGACGGATTAGCGTAATGAAAAGAACATTTCAACCAAGTACTTTAAAGCGTAAGCGTAACCAYGGTTTCCGTGCGCGCATGGCAACTAAAAACGGACGTGCAGTAATTGCTCGTCGTCGTGCAAAAGGTCGTGTTAAGCTTAGCGCTTAAACTTTTCTTTTAGAAATTAAAGAAAAGTTATGAACGGTAGCCAACAGGTTACTTATCAATTTAATCGGGAGTTACGTCTGTTAACTCCCGATCATTTCAAAGTAGTTTTTTCTAAACCAATTCGATTTCATTCCCAACATTTTACTGTACTTATAAGAGAAAATTCTATTAATAATAATAGAATAGGTTTTGCTGTTGCTAAAAAAAGAGTCAAGTTAGCAGTACAACGAAATCGTATAAAGCGCTTAGTAAGAGAAAGTTTTCGCTTAAATCAACATGATTTACCTATTGTTGACATCGTAATTATGGCAAAATCAGGCATCGATAAACTTGATAATCAGGCAATTAGTCTCCAAATAGAAAAGATATGGCGAAAAATAATTCAACGTCAAAAAAAATAGCCATTGTATTTATAAAAGGCTATCAAAAATGGTTAAGCCCATTACTTGGAAATAATTGTCGCTTTCATCCAACTTGTTCACAATATGCAATAGAAGCAATTAATCGCTTTGGCATAGTAAAAGGTTGTTGGTTAGCAAGTAAACGTATATTAAAATGTCACCCACTACATGCGGGTGGTGAAGATCCCGTTCCTCAATCTAAAAAAGAGAAGTAATACACTATGGAATCTCAACGCAGTCTGCTCTTTATCGCTTTAATGGTGGTAACTTATTTACTGTTTAGTCAATGGCAATTAGATAATGCACCCGCAGTTCAAACGCCAGCACAAAGCACAACTATTGAAAATGTGAGTAGTAATTCTGATTACATTCCACAAGCGAGCGAACATACTACTTCACCAACCGATAAAATAGTAACTAACGCTACACTTATCGATATAAAAACTAACGTATTAGAATTAAAAGTTAATACTCAAGGTGGAGATATAGTTGAAGCTAAACTACTTAAGTACGATACCGAATTAAATAATGGTGTACCCTTTACCTTAATGCAAAACAGAACTTATACCTACATTGCCCAAAGTGGTTTAATTGGTAGTAACGGTATAGATCAAATAATTGCTGGTCGCCCTATTTATTCAACTACTGCAACTAACTTCACTTTTAATGACAATCAACAAGAATTAATTGTAGATTTAACTTATCAAGATGAAAATGCGCTTTCAGTGATCAAACGTTTAACTTTTTCTAAAAATGGTTACAGTGTAAAAGTAGATTATATTATTACTAACCACACTAATAATAATGCCAACGTACAATTATATGGGCAATTAAAACAAACCATCGATATTCCTAAAAAATCAAACGGTATGCCTACATCCGCTTATCGTGGTGCAGCTTACGCAACAGATGAAGATCGCTACAACAAATTTAAGTTTAATGATTTTGAAGATGAAAAAATAAATATCTCAACTAAAGACGGTTGGGTTGCTATGATCCAACATTACTTTGTTGCTGCATGGATACCAAAAGACAGCGGTGAAAATCAACTTTATTCAAATTATACCCAAAATGGTGAAGCTATTATTGGCTTTAAAGAGCCACCATTAACTATTGCAGCCAACAGTACAGCTAACACTTCAGCGATTATTTATATTGGACCAAAAGATCAAAATAAAATGGCAAAAATAGCCGATGGTTTAGATTTAACTATCGACTACGGCTTTTTATTTATGATCAGCCAACCTTTATTTTGGTTACTAACACATATTTTTGACATCGTAGGTAACTGGGGTATAGCTATTATTGTTATTACTCTAATAGTAAAAGGTGGCATGTATCCATTAACTAAAGTGCAATATACCTCAATGGCTAGAATGCGTGAATTACAGCCTAAAATGGCGGCTTTAAAAGAACGCTTTGGTGATGATCGCCAAAAAATGTCCCAAGCAACCATGGCATTGTACAAAAAAGAAAAAGTTAATCCGGCCGGAGGTTGTTTCCCATTATTGTTACAAATGCCTATTTTCTTAGCGTTATACTGGGTATTTTTGGAAAGTGTTGAATTACGTCATGCACCATTTTTCTTATGGATACAAGATTTATCAGCCATGGATCCTTACTATGTAATGCCAGTATTAATGGGTATTAGTATGTTCGTCATGCAAAAAATGCAACCAGTTACTGTACAAGATCCAATGCAACAAAAAATAATGAAATACATGCCAGTAGTGTTTTCAGTATTTATGGCATGGTTTCCATCTGGCTTGGTACTTTACTGGTTTATTAGTAATCTTATTTCTATTACCCAAATGAAAATAATTTTTTCAGGCATAGCGAAGAAAAAAGCATTAGCAAGCGCTAAATAAATTAAAAAAAATTAGTACTATTATTTAAAACGACACATTATGTGTCGTTTTTTTATTTATCAACATAAATAAAGTAAAATGGCATTAAGTTAACTTTAAAAATTTAAACTGTAATGCTTAATAGCTCTTATCAAGAAACAATTGCCGCGCAAGCGACACCACCAGGTAGAGGCGGTGTCGGTATTATTAGAGTATCAGGCCCAAAGGCTAAAGATGTTGCCCAAGCAATTTTAGGAAAAATACCCGAAGTAAGAAAAGCCGAATACCTCCCCTTTAAAGATGCTAACAAACAAATATTAGATCAAGGTATAGCGCTATATTTTAAAGCCCCTAATTCTTTTACTGGTGAAGATGTAGTTGAATTCCAAGGTCATGGCGGCCCTGTTATTTTAGATATGTTATTAAAAGAAATAACCGCCCTACCGTACATACGCTTAGCTAAACCCGGTGAATTTAGTGAACAAGCGTTTTTAAATGACAAACTCGATTTAACTCAAGCGGAAGCCATTGCCGATTTAATTAACTCAAGTTCTGAACAAGCAGCAAAATGTGCATTACATTCACTGCAAGGTGATTTTTCAAAATTAGTTCATCAGTTAGTTGAAAAAGTAATTCATTTACGTATGTATGTTGAAGCCGCTATTGATTTTCCTGAAGAAGAAATAGATTTTCTTGCCGATAAAAAAATCGTCAATAACTTAAAAGCCATTATTGAACAAATAGTACAAGTAAGAGATCAAGCACAACAAGGCAGTATTATTCGTGAAGGAATGCGCGTAGTTATTGCCGGTCGACCTAATGCCGGTAAATCAAGTTTACTCAATGCGTTAAGTGGTAAAGAAAGCGCCATAGTAACCGACATAGCAGGCACCACCAGAGACGTGCTCAGCGAACAAATTCATATTGACGGTATGCCATTGCATATTATTGATACCGCAGGCTTACGCGAAAGCACAGACAAGGTAGAAAAAATAGGTATAGAACGCGCATGGCAAGAAATAAAGCAAGCTGATCGAGTATTATTGATGGTAGATTCAAGCCAATCTAATGGTCAAAATCCAAATTATGATCTTCAGCAAATTTGGCCAGAGTTTTTTGATAAAATTCCTAAAAATATTGGCCTAACTATTATTAGTAACAAAGCTGATATTAGCAAAACAGCAATCGGTTATATTGAACAAAATAATCAAGCTATGGTTACACTGTCAGCTAAAACAGGCGATGGTATCAAAGCATTAAAAGAACATTTAAAAGCCATTATGGGTTACCAAGGTAGCACCGAAGGTGGTTTTATGGCACGCCGTCGTCATTTAATTGCTTTAGAAAATGCGCACCATCACTTAAATACCGGTTTAGAACAACTTGAAGCCTTTATGGCAGGTGAAATTTTAGCAGAAGAACTCCGTTTAACTCAGCAAGAACTCAATGAAATTACCGGCGAATTTACTAATGATGATTTACTTAGCGAGATATTTTCATCTTTTTGTATTGGTAAATAATTATAGTCAGTAAGGTATGATAAATAGCCAATTTATTAATAAAAAGGATCAATAATGGCATCATTTCAAATTATCGTCGGCAGTATGCTAGGTGGCACCGAATATGTAGCTGAAGCTTGTGAAGAAACCTTACTTGAACTTGGCCATCAAGTTCAAGTACATTTACAACCAGATTTTGCTCAAATTCCACACAATAATCAAACTTGGTTAATTTGCACTTCAACTCATGGTGCAGGTGATTATCCTGACAACATTAAAAATTTCATAGAAGATCTTAATAAGTGTGATCAAGATCTATTAACCACTAAATTTTTAGTGGTCGGTGTTGGTGATTCAAGTTATGACACTTTTTGTTTAGCCGCCAAAAATACAGAAAAAACATTATTATCAAAAGGTTATATAAATATAATTAATTTATTCACTATAGATATGCAAGCTGATTTAGATCCTGAATTAATCGCTCAACAGTATTTGATCAATAATAAAGATCTTTTATACTGATTTTTACATAACTTATCCACAGAATAATAATAATAAAACACATTTTGTGAATAACTTATGTAAAAACCGGTTAATTAAACATTATTATTCAGTGGATAAATATGATTTCTCTTTGACTTGTGGATAAAAGGTACTTTTATTCAGAGGTTATATTAGCTTTGATCAAAGTTTAATCACAAGCTAGCATGTTATTCAATCTTTTGAAATATAATAACAAAAAGCACTTATCAACAGAAAACAGCGTTACTAATAATAATAGTAATAAGATCTATATAAAGATCTTTATATATTATTAACGGATCAAACAACGATCTTTTTTTACATTTTAGCATTCCACTTAAGGCAAAAAAGCGTTAAAATATGTTCCCTTTTTTAAATGTGGTAAATAATAAATGTGGTATCCAAAGTCTTTTGACGTAATTGTTGTTGGTGGTGGTCATGCTGGTACAGAAGCCGCACTGGCAGCAGCACGTATGGGCTGTGATACATTATTATTAACGCATAATATTGATACCCTTGGACAAATGTCTTGTAATCCAGCTATTGGTGGTATTGGCAAAGGTCATTTAGTTAAAGAAATTGACGCCCTAGGCGGGTTAATGGCACATGCAATTGATCATAGTGCGATCCAATTTAGAACATTAAATGCCAGCAAAGGTCCTGCGGTAAGAGCAACTAGAGCGCAAGCAGACAGACTTTTATATAAAAATTACGTTCGTCATTATTTAGAAAATCAAGCCAATTTAACTATTTTTCAACAACCTTGTGATGATCTTATTTTAGAAAAAGATCAAATTATCGGGGTTTCGACGCAAATGGGTTTGAAATTTAAAGGAAAAACTATTGTACTCACTGTAGGTACATTTTTAGCGGGACAAATTCATATTGGTTTAAATAATTATCAAGGTGGTCGTGCCGGTGATCCAGCCAGTGTTAATTTATCAAATAAATTACATGATTTACCTTTTCGGATGGATCGTTTAAAAACGGGTACTCCACCAAGATTAGATGCACGAACTCTTGATTTTTCTCAAATGGCCGAACAACCTGGTGATACGCCAAGACCGGTATTTTCATTTATGGGATCGCTAGCAAATCATCCTCAACAAATATCTTGTTTTATTACCCATACCAATGAAAAAACTCACGATATAATTCGCAATGGTTTAGACAGAAGCCCAATGTACACAGGTGTTATTGAAGGAGTAGGACCAAGATATTGCCCGTCAATTGAAGATAAAATTCATCGTTTTAGTGATAAAAATTCACATCAAATTTTTGTTGAACCTGAAGGTTTAACCACTCATGAAATTTATCCTAATGGCATTTCAACCAGCTTACCTTTTGATGTACAAATAGAGTTAGTACGATCAATTAAAGGTTTTGAAAATGCACACATTACTCGTCCGGGTTATGCCATTGAGTATGATTATTTTGATCCTCGCGATCTTAAACAAACGCTTGAAAGTAAATTTATTAAAAATTTATATTTTGCGGGACAAATAAACGGTACTACAGGTTATGAAGAAGCGGGTGCACAAGGGCTTATTGCTGGTGCAAACGCGGCGTGTAACGTTAAAGGTTTAGATGATTTTGTACTGCAACGTGATCAAGCTTACGCAGGTGTTTTAATCGATGATTTAGCAACGTTAGGCACTAAAGAACCTTATCGTATGTTTACTTCACGGGCAGAATATCGTTTATTATTACGCGAAGATAACGCTGATATTCGTTTAACTGAATTAGGTCGTAAAATTGGTTTAGTTGACGATGCTCGCTGGCAACGTTTTAATGAAAAAATGGAAAATATTACCCTTGAACAACAACGTTTAAAAACAATATGGATCCAAAAAGATCATCCAGCAGCAAGTAAAGTTAATGAATTATTAAAAACACCTATTAGCCGTGAAAATTCTTTAGAAGATTTATTACGTCGTCCTGAAACACGTTATAACGAATTAATGTCAATTGAAGGATTAGGTCCTGTTTTAGCCGATTCGCAAGCGGCAGAACAAGTTGAAATTCAATTAAAATATGCTGGTTATATAAATCGACAGCTGGATGAAATTGCTAAGAAAAAACGCCATCAAGATACTATTATTCCTATTGATTTTGATTTTAACCAAATTTCGGGGTTATCTAATGAAGTGGTGGCTAAATTAACCGATGCGCGCCCTGAAACATTGGGTAAAGCTTCACGAATGTCAGGAATAACCCCTGCCGCTATTTCATTGTTATTAGTTTATTTAAAAAAACATGGTTTACTAAACAAAACAACGCGTAAATCAGCCTAATGATTTATTTTTATTTATTGAATATTGAAAAATCATGTTAAAGCACACCTTAGAAAAACTATTAGCACAAGCCCAATTAGAATTAACATATAATCAAATAGACCTTTTAATTCACTATGTWGAATTRYTWGTTAAATGGAATAAAGCCTATAATTTAACGTCGGTAAGAGATCCTCAAGAAATGTTAGTGAAACATATTCTTGATAGTTTAGTAGTTGGTGAAAAACTACGTGGTGATAATTTTATTGATGTTGGCACTGGCGCTGGATTACCGGGTATTCCGTTAGCAATATTATACCCGCAACGAAATTTTGTTTTATTAGACAGTTTAGGAAAACGTATTACTTTTTTACGACAAGTTGTTTTTCAATTAAAACTAACTAATGTAACCCCTGTAAAAACACGGGTAGAAGATTATAAAGTAGACAACTTATTTGATGGTGTTTTAAGTAGAGCTTTTGCATCAATCACAGATATGGTAACTTGGTGTCATCATCTTATTGATGAAAAAGGTCGTTTTTATGCACTTAAAGGACAATTTCCTGCCGATGATATTGCGTCGTTGCCTGAAAATATTGCGGTGTGTCAAAGTTATCAACTAAACGTTCCGCAATTGATTGGTGAACGCCATTTAATTGAATTAAAAAAATTAGTGAATTAACATTCACAGTAATAATAAAAATAATTTGAGGTTCTTGTGGGTAAAATAATTGCTGTTGCAAATCAAAAAGGTGGTGTAGGTAAAACTACAACAGCAGTAAATTTAGCTGCGTCTTTAGCAGCCACAAAACGTAAAATATTATTAATTGACTTAGATCCCCAAGGCAACGCTACTATGGGTAGTGGTGTTGATAAATATGAAGTTGCTAATACCTGTTATGAGTTACTCATTGAAGAAAAACCTCTTGATGAAGTTGTGGTTAAAAATACAATTGGTTTGTATGATTTAGTTGCAGCAAATAGTGACGTAACCGCAGCTGAAATAAAATTAATGGAAGTTTATTCTCGCGAATTAAGGCTAAAAAAAGCTTTAGCGCCGGTAAAAAACAAATACGATTATATTATTATCGACTGCCCGCCTTCACTTAATATGCTTACCGTAAATGCTATGTCTGCTGCTGATTCTGTATTAGTACCAATGCAATGCGAATATTATGCTTTAGAAGGTTTAACTGCCCTACTTGATACTGTGGCTAAATTAACCTCAGTAATTAACAATAAATTAGAAATTGAAGGCATTTTACGTACTATGTATGATCCACGTAATAGATTAGCTAATGATGTTTCTGAACAATTAAAACGTCACTTTGGCGACAAAGTATATCGTACGGTTATTCCACGCAATGTGCGTTTAGCTGAGGCACCAAGTTTTGGCGCTCCTGCAATGTATTATGATAAATCAGCTACAGGTTCAAAGGCTTATTTAGCATTAGCAGGTGAAATACTACGTCGTGCTGAAAATGCAAAAAAACAAACTAAAATAAATAATCAAGAAGTGACTAATTAATATGAAAGCATCAAAACGCAGAGGACTAGGTCGTGGCTTAGATGCATTGCTTTCTGCTCCAATTAAAAAAAACTCAAATAGTGATATTGACGAAGTCGTAAATCAACAACAAAGTGAATTACAAAAATTACCGATAGAGTTATTGCAACCAGGCAAATATCAACCACGAAAAGATATGTCAGCAGAAGCATTAGAAGACTTATCTAGTTCAATTAAATCTCAAGGAATTATTCAACCTATTGTTGTTCGTCCCGTAGGCGAAAATAATCAAGGTATAAAAATATACGAAATTATAGCGGGTGAACGTCGTTGGCGCGCCGCACAATTAGCTGAAATAGATATTGTTCCATGTTTGATCAAAGATGTTCCTGATGAATCGGCGGTTGCTATCGCGTTAATTGAAAACATTCAACGTGAAGATCTTAATGCCATGGAAGAAGCGACTGCTTTAAATCGTTTATTAAAAGAATTTGATTTAACTCATCAAGAAGTAGCTGATGCGGTAGGTAAATCTCGTACTACGGTGTCAAATTTATTGCGCTTAAATAGTTTAAACGATGAGGTTAAAACATTATTAGAGCATGGTGATATTGAAATGGGGCATGCTCGTGCGTTATTGGCACTTGAAGATGACTTACAAACAACGACAGCAAGAACAGTAGCCGCTAAAGAATTAACCGTACGTGAAACTGAAAACTTAGTAAAAAAAGTGCTTACACCATTAAAAGCGAAAGTAGATAATGTTAAAGATGCCGAAACTTGTTCATTAGAACAAAATTTATCAGAAAAACTTGGGGCTAATGTAAGCATTGCACATAATAAAAAAGGCAAAGGTAAATTGATTATTAATTATAATAATCTAGATGAGCTTGACGGTATTTTAACCAAAATACATTAGCGTTTAATTTGTTTGTTTTTTAAACTAAAAATTATTATTAGTTATTTTATTTGGTAGAACGACTTAATTCCTTAATAATTCCGCAAAAAATAAATATTTCTCACCTTAATATCAACTATTAGCACAAATAAAGGGCGGATAGCGCCCTATTTTGTTGCAAAATAAACCTAGATCAGTATACTTGCGCAGACTTTTTATGGTGAATTTATGTCATTAAAAAGTAGTGATTATTTACGAAAGTTTTCGTTGTTTTTATGAGTTATGGCAATAAAGATTAATGAATATGTTTGTTTAAAAACTTTCGCTTAGGAGATCAGCTTGAGCCCAACTAATAAAAATAAATTAACGGCTGCGGGTAAAAAATTAACTAAGCAACAATTAATTATTACTATTTCGATGACTTTTTTGTGTGTTGTAATCACCTATTTTTTTTGGGGAATTATTACTGCTAAATCAGCTCTTTTAGGTGGTTTAGTTGCATTGATCCCGCAATTTGTTTTTGGCCTTAAAGTATTTAAATATGCAGGCGCGACTAAAGCGCAGCAAGTAGTTGATGCTTTTTATCAAGGCGAAAAAATAAAACTATTTATAACCGCTATTTTAGTTGCACTGACTTTAAAACTTTTCATTATCGTGCCAGTAGCTTTTTTTACCGTATTTTGTTTGGTGGTGATCACGTCATTACTAACACCAGTTTTTATAAAATTTTAAACTTTAATCATGGGAACATTAATATGTCTTCAACCGCTGTAGCTAGTGAAGCACTAACCAGCCAAGAATATATTAAACACCATTTAACCAATTTAACTACAGGCGAAGGTTTTTGGACTTGGCATTTAGATACGTTAGGTTGGTCGGTGTTTTTAGGCTTAGTATTTCTTTTTGTATTTAGAAGAGTTGCTAAAAATGCAACCTCTGGAGTACCAGGGAAACTACAATGTGCAATTGAACTAATTGTTGAGTTTGTGGATGATAGTGTAAAAAGCACCTTTCATGGTACCAATCCACTTATTGCTCCTTTAGCGCTAACAGTTTTTGTTTGGGTATTATTAATGAATGCCATGGACTGGGTACCAGTAGATTTATTGCCGTGGATAATCAGTATGGTTTCTGGTCATGAAATGTCGCATATTTATATGAAAGCTGTGCCAACAACCGATCCTAACATGACCTTTGCCTTAGCTATTGGTGTTTTTATTCTTACCATTTATTATTCTATTAAAGTTAAAGGTGTTGGTGGTTTTATTAAAGAATTAACAACACAACCTTTTGGTCATTGGTCTTTATATCCAGTGAACTTTATTTTAGAAATGGTAACTTTATTAGCTCGTCCTTTATCACTTGCGTTACGTTTATTCGGTAACTTATATGCGGGCGAATTAATATTTTTACTTATTGCAACTATTGGTTTATTCCAGTTGCCAATACACTTTTTATGGGCTGCATTCCATTTATTAATCATCCCATTACAAGCGTTTATCTTTATGATGCTAACTATTGTTTATCTTAGTTTAGCTCATGAAGATCACTAGAGTTTTAGTACAAATTTTTTAACTTTTAACATTAACTTTAAATATCGGAGATAAATATGTTATATATCGCTGTTGCGTTACTTATCGGTCTAGGTGCTTTGGGCACTGCGATTGGTTTTGGTCTACTTGGTGGTAAATTCTTAGAATCTGCTGCTCGTCAACCTGAACTTGCGCCTCAACTACAAGTAAAAATGTTCATCGTAGCGGGTCTTATCGATGCTATCGCGATGATCGGTGTTGCGATCGGCCTTTACATGTTATTCGTTCTTGCTTAACAGCAAGTTACAACATTTTATTTTTAAACGAATAATTAATAGGAGGTACACAAATGAATATTAATGCCACGCTAATTGGTGAATTAATCGCATTTGTCGTATTCGTAATGTTCTGCATGAAGTACGTATGGCCACCCATTGTTGGTGCCATTGAAGCTCGTCAAAAAGAAATTGCTGACGGACTTGCTGCTTCTGATCGTGCTGCTAAAGATCTTGAGCTTGCTCAAGAAAAAGCCACAGCTCAATTAAAAGAAGCGAAAGCTCAAGCAGCATCTATTGTTGATGCAGCTAAAAAGCATGAAGCTAAAATAGTTGAAGAAGCTGCGGGTAAAGCACAAGCTGAGAAAGAAAAAATCTTAGCTTCAGGACATACTGAAATAGAAACTGAACGTAACCGAGCTAAAGAAGAATTGCGCCAACAAGTTGCCATTCTTGCTGTAGCGGGTGCCGAGAAAATTCTTGAACGTTCAATCGATGCCGCTGCTCATAGCGACATTTTAGATAAACTCGTTGCCGAGTTGTAGGGGAAAGAGCTATGTCACAATTGACAACTGTCGCTCGTCCTTACGCTAAAGCAGCGTTTGACTTTGCCCTAGAAGCAAATGCCATTGATAGCTGGTTAGCCCAGTTAACTTTTGCTGCAGAAGTTTCAAAGGACGCCACCATTTATGATTACATTTCAGGTGGCGCGTCAACAGAGCAAGCTATTACATTGTTTTTAAATGTATGTGGTGAGCAAGTTGACAGCAAAGGCCAGAATTTTTTAAAAATAATGGCTGAAAACAAACGTTTATTGGCGTTACCGCAAGTGTTAACTCAATTCTGTCAATTAAGAGCAGAACATGAAAAAACAATTGCCGTGGATGTAACTTCTGCTGTTGAATTAAATACAGCACAAGCAACATCATTAAGCGCCGCGCTTGAAAAGCGCTTGGCACGTAAAGTAAAGCTCAATTGTAAAGTTGATGCGACCATAATTTCTGGCTTAATTATAGAAGCCGGCGATATGGTTATAGATGGTTCAATTGCAGGTAAATTGAATCGTTTAGCAACAACATTACAATCCTAGCACTGATGAAATAAGGGAACAGAGCATGCAACTGAATTCCACTGAAATCGCTGAATTGATTAAATCTCGTATTGAACAATTCAACGTTGTCAGCGAAGCTCGTAACGAAGGTACTATCGTTTCTGTAACAGATGGTATTATTCGTATCCATGGCCTTGCCGATGTAATGCAAGGTGAAATGATCGAACTTCCTGGTAGTCGTTATGCTATCGCGTTAAACCTTGACCGTGATTCGGTCGGTGCGGTAGTTATGGGTCCATATGCGGATCTAGCCGAAGGGCAAAAAGTTAAAGGTACTGGTCGTATTTTAGAAGTACCCGTAGGTCGCGGTTTATTAGGTCGTGTAGTAAATACTTTAGGTGAACCAATTGATGGTAAAGGCCCAATTGAAAACGATGGCTTCTCTCCTGTAGAAGTTGTTGCACCGGGTGTTATCGATCGTAAATCGGTTGACCAACCAGTGCAAACGGGTATTAAATCAATTGATTCAATGATCCCAATTGGACGTGGTCAACGTGAATTAATTATTGGTGACCGTCAAATTGGTAAATCAGCGATAGCATTAGATGCCATTATTAATCAAAAGAATACTGGTATTAAATGTGTCTACGTAGCTATTGGGCAAAAAGCCTCTACGGTTGCAAACGTAGTACGTAGCTTAGAAGAGCACGGCGCGTTATCAAATACTATTGTAGTAGTTGCCTCAGCTTCTGAAGCCGCAGCATTACAATATTTAGCACCATATGCTGGTTGTTCAATGGGTGAATACTTCCGTGATCGCGGTGAAGATGCATTAATCGTTTATGATGATTTGTCAAAGCAAGCAGTTGCTTATCGTCAAATTTCATTACTTTTACGTCGTCCGCCAGGTCGTGAAGCTTATCCAGGTGATGTTTTTTATCTTCACAGTCGTTTATTAGAACGTGCTGCACGAGTAAATGAACATTATGTAGAGCGTTTCACCAATGGTGCAGTAAAAGGTAAAACTGGTTCTTTAACCGCATTACCAATTATTGAAACCCAAGCGGGTGACGTATCTGCATTCGTACCAACTAACGTAATATCTATTACCGATGGCCAAATATTCTTAGAGTCTGATTTATTCAACTCAGGTATTCGTCCTGCGGTAAATGCTGGTTTATCTGTATCTCGTGTTGGTGGTGCAGCGCAAACGAAAATCATCAAAAAATTAGGTGGTGGTATACGTTTAGCTTTAGCTCAATATCGTGAGCTAGCAGCATTTGCTCAATTTGCTTCAGATTTAGATGACGCAACGCGTGCTCAATTAGAGCATGGTCAACGTGTTACTGAATTAATGAAACAAAAGCAATACAGTCCATTATCGGTTGCTGAAACTGCTATTTCTTTATTTGCTGCTGAAAAAGGCTTCTTGAATGATGTTGCTATTAACAAAATTAATGATTTTGAAGATGCATTAAGAGCCTACATGAACAGTGAAGAAGCTGAGCTTATGGCTACTATTAACGAATCAGGTAACTACGATAAAGATATCGAAGCTAGTCTTGCAAAAGCACTTGAAAATTTCAAGTCTACGCAAACTTGGTAATTCGAGTTTTTAATTAAGTCATCTTTTCGGAGAAAGAGTCATGGCCGTTGGTAAAGAAATAAAAACCAAGATTGCGAGTGTACAAAACACTCAAAAGATCACTAATGCAATGGAAATGGTTGCCGCGTCTAAAATGCGTAAAGCGCAAGAAGGTATGGCATCATCACGTCCGTATGCAACAAATATACGAAATGTGATCGGTCATATTGCGCTTGGTAACTTAGAATATCGTCATCCCTATATGATCGAACGAGAAACTAAGCGCGTTGGCTATATTGTCGTTTCGACTGACCGTGGTTTGTGTGGTGGTTTAAATATTAATTTATTTAAACAAGTTCTTGCTGATGCTGCCAAGTGGCAACAACAAGACGCTGAAATTGATTTTGCGGTAGTGGGATCTAAAGCTACTTCATTTTTCAATAATATGGGCGCTAATGTCACTGCACAAGTTTCAGGTTTAGGCGATTCACCCTCAGTTACCGATTTAGTTGGTAGCGTACAGGTAATGTTAAAAGCCTTTGATGATGGTGAAATTGACAAGTTGTTCATTGTATACAACAAGTTTGTTAATACCATGACACAACAACCGACAATTGATCAGTTATTGCCTTTACCTAAATCAGACGATGAAGAAATTAAACATCGTTGGGATTACATTTACGAACCCGATGCTAATGCATTATTAGACATGTTGTTAGTTCGTTATGTTGAATCTCAAGTATACCAAGGTGTAGTAGAGAATCTCGCTTGTGAACAAGCCGCTCGTATGGTTGCAATGAAATCTGCAACTGATAATGCCGGTGATATCATTGACGATTTACAACTGGTATATAACAAAGCGCGTCAAGCGGCAATTACTCAAGAATTGGGTGAAATTGTTGCGGGTGCAGCAGCGGTAGGTTAATAACTTAGATAACCTATTTAGGTAAAGAGTTTTTCGACAATTAAACTTAAAGTCGATTGTTAAATATAATAATCGATTGAAATTTAGAGGAATAAACATGAGTACAGGTAAAGTCGTCCAAATTATTGGCGCAGTTGTGGATGTTGAATTTCCACAAGATTCCGTACCTCAGGTATATCACGCATTAAAAGTAACCGAAGGTAACCTTGCCGGGTTAGTACTTGAAGTTCAACAGCAGCTTGGTGGCGGCGTTGTACGTACTATCGCTATGGGGACTTCTGACGGTTTGCAGCGTGGTCTGAATGTAGAAAATACTGGTGAAGCTATTCAAGTACCTGTTGGTGTTGAGACTTTAGGTCGCATCATGAACGTATTAGGTGAGCCTATTGATGAAGCAGGTCCAATTGGCGAAAAAGACCGTTGGTCTATTCACCGCGAAGCACCTGCTTACGCAGAACAAGCTATGTCTAACGAATTGTTAGAAACCGGTATCAAAGTAATCGATTTGGTTTGTCCCTTTGCAAAAGGTGGTAAAGTAGGTTTATTCGGTGGTGCTGGTGTTGGTAAAACCGTTAACATGATGGAACTTATTCGAAATATCGCCATTGAACACAGTGGTTACTCAGTATTTGCTGGTGTTGGTGAGCGTACTCGTGAAGGTAATGATTTTTATCATGAAATGAACGACTCTAATGTACTTGATAAAGTATCATTAGTTTACGGTCAGATGAACGAGCCTCCAGGAAACCGTTTACGTGTTGCCTTTACTGGTTTAACAATGGCTGAAAAATTCCGTGACGAAGGTCGTGACGTATTATTCTTCGTCGATAACATCTATCGTTATACACTTGCGGGTACTGAAGTATCAGCGTTACTTGGTCGTATGCCATCAGCGGTTGGTTATCAACCAACATTGGCTGAAGAAATGGGTGTATTGCAAGAGCGTATTACCTCAACCAATAAAGGTTCAATCACATCAATCCAAGCGGTATATGTACCTGCAGATGATTTGACCGATCCAAGCCCTGCAACAACTTTTGCTCACTTAGATGCAACAGTGGTACTTTCGCGTTCAATTGCCGAGTTAGGTATATACCCAGCAATCGACCCGTTAGATTCTACTTCACGTCAACTAGATCCATTAGTGGTTGGTCAAGAACATTATGATGTTGCTCGTGGTGTACAAGCGGTATTACAACGTTACAAAGAACTTAAAGATATCATTGCTATTTTAGGAATGGACGAACTTTCTGAAGAAGATAAATTGTCAGTTACCCGTGCTCGTAAGATCCAACGTTACTTATCGCAACCGTTCTTTGTTGCTGAAGTATTTACAGGTAGCCCAGGTAAATATGTATCATTAAAAGACACTATTTCAGGATTTAAAGGTATCTTGGCTGGTGAATATGATGATTTACCTGAGCAAGCGTTCTACATGGTTGGTAATATTGAAGAAGCTGTAGAAAAAGCTAAAAACATGTAATGATTTGTAGGTCGACCTTTAGGTCGTCATTTTTATCGACAATAATTAGATAGTCGTTTTAAGATGATGGGCTAAAGCCCAACCTACATAATTGGAGGTCTAAAATGGCAATGTTTACTGTAAATCTGAATGTGGTCAGTGCAGAAGAAAGTTTATTTTCTGGTCACATTAAATCATTACAGATCACCGGTAGTGAGGGTGAATTAGGTATTATGCCGGGTCATGCGCCTTTGCTGACCTCACTAAAACCTGGTATGGCGCGTATCGTAAATGAACATGATGAAGAAGAAGTCATCTATTTATCAGGCGGTATGTTAGAAGTTCAACCGAATAATGTTATTGTACTAGCCGATGTTGCTACTCGTGCAGATGATTTGGATGAACAAGCAGCTTTAGATGCTAAACAACGCGCAGAAGAACATCTCAATAAACATAGTGATGATGTTGATTTTGCTGAAGTTGCTAGTGAATTAGCGCGCGCAATTGCTCAATTAAGAGTCATTCAAGCGACTAAGAAAAAAGTAAATTAAGTTTTATAAACAAAAAAATTTATAAAATACTAAGTTTAAGTGCCAGTTATAGTGAAAAATAAAACGACTCTACTGAAAAGTAAGAGTCGTTTTTTTTGTTAATACTAAATTATGTCTTTAATTTTTATCCTGATGCAGGTTAGGATGTCATTATACCAATTTGATTAAGTGCAAAAACCGAGATTATAAATGTCATTTATTACTGTTCATCTTAATGTGGTTAGTGCACACGAAAGTATTTTTTCAGGCTGTATTAAATCGCTCCAAATCACTGGCAGTGAAGGTGAGTTAGGTATAGTTCCGGGCCATGCTCCATTATTAACCGCACTGAAACCTGGCATGGCTCGTTTCATAAAAAGCGACAATACTGAAGAAGTATTATATGTTGCTGGCGGGATGCTTGAAGTTCAACCGCGTAGTATTATTGTGCTTGCTGATGTAGTGCAACGCGCTAATGAAATAGATGGACAGGCAGCAATAGCTGCAAAAGCAAGTGCAGAAGAAAAAATTAATCACCTTAGTAAAGATGCTGATTTTACCTTGTTAGCGGCAGAATTAGCCCGTGCCGTTGCTCAATTAAGAGTAATACAAATGGCTAAAAAGAAAAACTAAATGAGAATATTTTTAAATAACAAGCAATCTTTTAAATTGACTTAGATTAATAAAGCGAAAATAGCTAAGCGAAAATAAAATAGCACACTATATTTAATAGATAATATTATTAATAAAACAATGATGTGTATTGATGTTAGAAGAAAAAAGTATAGAAATGGAAAAATATCAACCAGAGATTGATTATAATTATTTTGTTGCTGCTGCTGTTATTGCAGCAAGATTAGATCAAGCAACAACTATTGCAAAACAATTATCTTTAACCGCTAGTAATGCCCGTGCTGTTGCCCTTAGAGCTGGAGAACGAGCAGCAGGCTTTAGGCCGCTAACAGATTTTATCGATCGTTTAGCTGAAATTACTATTACCGCCTCTAAAAAAATTAACCTCCTTGCTGCCACTTTGAGTAAAACATCAGCAGCAAAAGTAAGATCAGATAATGCCATTAAACATTTTATTTTGGTTTTTACTAAAGCGGCTGAATCACCATACATTAACAGTTTAAATGAAGTGTTTGAACGATGTAAAATTAATCAAGAACAATTAACACGGGAGTATCAACGCCAAATTGAACAATTGAGCGAAGAACTAATAATGCTGAGTAGTGAATTAAGAAATGCAGTCATTTTAGCAACCTTATCCCGTGTAGAAGCATCTCAGGCTGGGGCTGAATATCAAGATGCGTTGATTAATGTCGCTGATAACGTTGAAGGAGCAGCAGGAAAAATAAAAGCACACATAAAATACTCTCAGCAATTGGTTTCAACATTAAAATAACTCTGATCAGGGAATAGAAAACAGTATGAAAACCCATAAACTATTCGAAAATAACACCCATACTTGGCTTATGTTTGGTCGAGATGAAGAAAAGGCTACTGAAATTATTGATACTAATCAGTATATGGTGATCAGTAAAAATAACGCTTTATTAATGGATCCTGGTGGTATTGAGTTGTTTTCAGCTATGCTGGCAGCGGTGATAAAACAGGTACCAGCTGAAAAAATCACTCATTTATTTGCCTCACATCAAGATCCTGACATAATTTCTTCATTGGGCTTATGGGATCAAGCATTACCAAGCGCAACGTTACATTCTCCCTGGATTTGGGAAGGTTTTATTCGTCATTTTGGTATGGATAATATTACTTATGCACCTATTGCTGATGAAGGTGGAGAAATCAAAATTGATAATGTGGTATTAGAATATATTCCTGCACACTATTTACACTCATCAGGTAATTTTAATGTCTATGACCGCGAGGCAAAAATATTAATGAGTGGCGATATTGGTGCCGCACTTGAAGCAACTAATGCACCGATGTTTGTAGATGATTTTGAAGAACACATCACCAAAATGAAAATGTTTCATCAACGCTGGATGCCTTCTAATGAAGCAAAAAATGATTGGGTGAACCGAGTGAGAAAACTTGATGTTGAAATGTTGTGCCCGCAACATGGAAGGATTTTTAAAGGAGAAAAAGTAAAACTTTTTCTTGATTGGTTTGAAGCCTTAGAAGTAGGGTTAACAGGAAAAAATTTAACTTGATTTTAAAATAAATAAAATTAAATACCTCAATAACTTAATCTATATATTGTATATTACTAAACTCGTCGTACCTGTAAATCATGTGTTGCACATTTGTTATTGTAAATTCACTGTGTTAGGGTTGAATTGTAATAAAATATTAATAAACAACTTTCATCCAAGGTGTAACATGCAAAAAATAGAAGTAATATCAAAAAAAATGGTGACGACAAGTGCTCTATTGGTAACCGCTAGTGCCTTATCTTTGGCAGTATCAACAGCGCTTTATGCAGCACAACCTGCTGGCGTAAAAAATACTGATAGTGCTATTAAATCAGTAGCGACTTCAAACTTACCAAAAAGATATATTATAAAATATAAACAAAATGCAAATACCTCGGTTGTAATGGATGACAACAATACCGCATTTTTCAATTCAGTAAACCAAACCACAAGTCGTGCTCAAGCCGTTAAAAACATATTAAAAAAATTAGGGGCTAAGGTACGTGCACAATACCCCAATATAAATGTAATTTCAGCTGAATTAAGTGTTAAAGATATAATGGCACTTAGCAATGATAATAATGTTGAGTATGTTGAAGAAGATTTACAACGTCATTTAATGGCGCAAACTGTTCCTTATGGCATTAGTATGGTTCAGGCTGATCAAGTAGACGACAGCGTAGCATCTGCTGGTGCTGGCGGTAAAAAAATCTGTATTATTGATTCAGGATTAAATTTGCCACATGAAGATTTAGGTTCAAAATTTGGTACTATTAATGGTACTAATGATAGCGGTACCGGTAATTGGTATGTACAAGGTGGACCACACGGAACACATGTTGGCGGCACTATTGCCGCACTAAATAATGGCATCGGCGTTCGTGGTGTTATTGGCAGCGATCCTAGTATTCATATTGTTAAAGTATTTAACACGGCTGGCTGGGGATATTCATCAGATTTAGTTAGCGCTATTAATACTTGTAAAAACAACGGTGCTAACGTTATTAACATGAGTTTAGGTGGTGCTGGTTCAAGTGTTACTGAAAAAAACGGCATTCAAGCGGCGTATGATGCCGGTATATTGTTAATTGCAGCAGCCGGTAATAGCGGTGTGGCAACAGCAGCAACCGATGCATTAAGTTATCCAGCGTCGTATGATGCGGTAATGTCTGTTGCGGCGGTTGATAGTAACAAAGCATTAGCCGGTTTCTCTCAAAAAAATAGCCAAGTTGAAATTTCTGGACCAGGTGTTGATGTATACTCAACGTATCCTGAGGGTTTAGGGTCAGTGGTAGAAGTGAGCGTTGCAGGAAGTGCTTATACTGCAAATGCGATGGAAAACCAAGGTACAGTTAATGGTGCTTTATATAATTTAGGTACTGGTGAAGTAATTAATACCAGTGCTGCTGGTAAAGTATGTTTAATTCAACGCGGTAATATTTCTTTTCACGATAAAGTAAAAAATTGTGAAGACAGCGGCGGTGTTGGTGCTATTTTATATAACAATGTAGCCGGCAGCTTTGGCGGTACTTTAGGTACAACTAATACTACAACAATTCCTGGTGTAACAGTTTCAGGTACCGATGGCGCAGCAATGCTGGCTAACTTAGGATCAAACGCTAGTATTAATATTGGCGCTGGTAACTACGGTAAAATGAGCGGTACTTCAATGGCATCACCTCATGTTACTGGTGTTGCTGCCTTAGTTTGGAGCCATCATCCAAGTTGTACTAATGCACAAATTCGTACCGTGTTAACGACTACAGCACAAGACTTAGGCGCGACAGGCCGTGATGTTAAATTCGGTTATGGTTTAGCACAAACTAAAGACGCAATTGATTATATTACGGCTAATGGTTGTGATGGTACTGGTGGCGGAACAGGCGGTGGTACTGGTGGTGGAACTACACCGCCAACAGGTAATGCCCTTGTAAACGGTGTTGCAGCAACGGGTATAAGTGCAGCAACGGGTACTGATGTTGTTTACACTATTGATGTACCTGCAGGCGCTACTAATATCAGTTTTGATATGACCGGTGGTACGGGTGATGCTGACATGTATGTTAAATTTGGTGCTACGCCAACTGATACTAGCTATGACTGTCGCCCATATAAAAGCGGTAATCTAGAATCTTGCGCTGGCACAAGCACTGGCGGTACTTACTACGTTCGTATAAAAGCCTATAGTGCATTTACTGGCGTTAGTTTAACGGCTAACTATACTCCAGCTAGCACAGGTGGTGGTACGATTAAACCAGTAAATGAAATAATCAGCAATATATCTGTAGCAAGAAGAAGTTGGGCTCGTTATACCTACAACTTACCTGCTGGTTATAGCGATTTAACGGTCGCTATTTCTGGTGGTAGTGGTGATGCAGATTTATATGTAACTAAAGGTGCACAGTCAACCACATCAACTTATGACTGTCGTCCTTATAAGAGCGGCAATACGGAATCGTGTACATTTACTAATCCTGCACAAGCAACGTGGTATATTGATATTTATGGCTACTCTTCAGCGTCAGGTGTTACTTTAACACTTAAAGCTACACCAAAATAAAAACTTAAAATAACGTGCCTATGAATTTGGCTCAGGATCTTCGTCAAAAATATGAGATCTTCGATAAAAGCGTTTCGAAGATGACGATTAAAATAAATACCTGAGTGATCTGCATAGCCACGTAAAATAATATAAAAATGCCGATCAGTGCGAACTGATTGGCATTTTATTTATTTAGTTATAGCTATACACTAGTATTATTAAAAAAGAGCGATAGAATAGTAAAAAACTAATTATTTGGTCAACTATGTCGCTTTCTGTTGTTATTCTTGCTGCGGGTAAAGGTACTCGTATGCGTTCTGCTCTCCCTAAAGTGCTTCATCCTATTGCTAATAAAGCCATGGTTAACCATGTTGTTGAAAGTGCTCGCGCCTTAAATGCTGACAATATCTATTTAGTTTATGGTTTTGGTGGTGATGTACTGCAACAAAAAGTGATCGGTGATGATTTAACTTTTGTTGAACAAGTACAACAATTAGGCACGGGTCATGCGGTTGATCAAGCTTCGCCATTTTTAAAAGATGATGAAGATGTCTTAGTACTATATGGTGATGTACCATTAACTAAAATATCGACGCTAGAATCGCTTCTTGCTGTTAAACCTGAAGAGGGCATGGCATTACTGACGGTATTTTTAAATAACCCTACGGGTTATGGACGCATTATTCGTAAACAAATTAATGGTCAAAGCCAAGTGGTCGGCATTATTGAACAAAAGGATGCAACAGCAGAACAATTAAAAGTGAATGAAGCAAATACCGGCATATTGTTAGCAAATGGCGGTGATTTAAAACGTTGGCTAAGTGGTTTATCTAATGACAATGCGCAAGGCGAATATTACTTAACCGATATTATTGCCGCTTGTCATGCTGAAGGAAAAACTATTGCTACCGCACATCCTGATGCAGAAATAGAAGTTGAAGGAGCTAACAACCGCGTACAATTAGCGGCGCTAGAACGAGCATATCAGTATCGTCAAGCCGAAGAATTAATGTTAGCTGGCGCAAGTTTATATGATCCTAGCCGCATTGATATTCGCGGCGAATTAAATATAAGCGAAGAAGTTGTTATCGACATTAACTGTATTTTTGAAGGCAAAGTCAATTTAGCTAAAGGTGTTAAAATTGGCGCAAATTGTATTTTGAAAGATTGTTTTATTGGTGAAAATACTGAAATAAAAGCTAATACTATTATCGAAAGTAGCACTATTGCTGAAAATTGCTCAGTGGGTCCTTTTGCTCGCCTTCGCCCTAATTCGGTGATGCAAGCCGGTTCTCATGTGGGTAATTTTGTTGAAATGAAAAAAACCACTTTAGGTGAAGGGGCGAAAGCGGGTCATTTAAGTTATTTAGGTGATAGCGAAATAGGTGCCAAAGTTAATATTGGCGCAGGCACTATTACCTGTAATTATGATGGTCAAAATAAATTTAAAACCATTATCGGTGATAATGCCTTTATTGGCTCAAATAGCTCACTAGTTGCACCGGTAACTATTGGTAAAAAGGCAACAATAGGCGCAGGTTCTGTTATCGCGAAAGATGTTGCTGAAAACGAATTAGCCGTTGCTCGTGGTAAACAACGTAATATTCAAGGTTGGCAACGACCGAAAAAATTAGTTAAATAATGAAAATAAAATTATTGTTTATACTGTTTGTTATTATGCTGCATCATGTGGTTCAAGCACAGCAATTTGCTATCCCTCGCATTGTCGCTACTGAGCATAATCTGTTGCAGTATAAAGAGAATAATCAACTTAAAGGGCCAACAATAGAAATATTGAATAATTTACTCAAAGATATAAATATTAAAAAAGAGGTAGAATTTATGCCTTGGGCGAGAGCTTATAATATCGCTGAAAATACGGCGAACACAATAATTCTTAGTATGGTCAGAACACCAGAAAGAGAACATAAATTTTATTGGATCGGAAAAGTAAGCCAACTTGTTAGAGTGTTTGTTTCATTAAAAAGCATCCCGAAAAACTATGTTACTAATAACCAACAAGCCTTAAAAAAAGTGGTGGCTGTAACCCGTAACTCTAATAGCCATAAAGAATTATTACATCGCGGTTTTATTGAAGGGAAAAACCTTTATATTGTTTCATCGCCACAACGAGCATTTCAATTACTGTTAAATAAAAAAGTAGACCTAATTTATAACGATCCTAATGTTATTGAAGATTATATTAATAGTGAGACTAATAGCTCAGCTAAAATAGCTTTTGCGCCAATAAAATTAGTTGATCAACGTGATAGTTATATTGCGATAAATAAAAATTCAGACCCTACTTTAGTAAAAAAATTAAGAACAAGTATGGCTAAATTTTCAAAAACGAAACATTATCAAGAATTACTTGTGCAATAAAATAGACACTGTGGTAATTGATAGTAGTTTATTAACACAGTTAAAAAATAAATTTATAAAACAAGGCGTTAAGTTAATTTTCGCTCAATAAAATATTCAATAAAAAGTTGAAAAGGTAAGGAAGTAAATATGTGTGGAATAGTTGGAGCTGTAGCACAACGTGATGTCGTTGAAATATTAGTCGAAGGATTACGTCGTCTTGAATATCGAGGTTATGATTCAGCAGGCGTAGCGGTAATTGGTGATAATAACGAATTGCAACGTGTTCGTCGTTTAGGAAAAGTGCAAGAATTAGCCAATGCATTAACTAGTAATCCTCTAACTGGTGGTACTGGCATTGCACATACACGTTGGGCAACTCATGGTATTCCAAGTGAAGCTAATGCGCATCCACATGTGTCTAATGATGAAATTGCCGTTGTTCATAATGGAATTATTGAAAATCATCAAGAATTAAGAATTAAATTACAAGCATTAGGTTATGAGTTTGTCTCGCAAACCGATACCGAAGTAATGACTCATTTAATTCATCATGAATTAAAAAACAGCGACACCCTACTCAATGCCGTACAAAAAGCAGTAAAACAACTTGAAGGCGCATACGGTACGGTGGTAATGGATGTACGAGACAACTCACGGATGATTGTTGCACGTTCTGGTAGCCCGTTAGTTATTGGTTATGGCTTAGGTGAAAATTTTATCGCCTCAGACATGATGGCACTTTTACCCGTAACGCGCCGTTTTTCATTTTTAGAAGAAGGCGATGTTGCCGAAGTAACACGCTTTGAAGTTAATATTATTGACAGCGAAGGTCATGCTGTACAACGTGAAATTAAAGAAAGCAGCGCTAGTAATGATGCCGGTGATAAAGGTGAATACCGTCATTACATGCTTAAAGAAACGTATGAGCAACCCACTGCAATTCGCAATACCCTAGAGGGGCGATTAGTTGGTAACAGCATTGATGTTAATACCTTTGGTGAAGGCGCTGATGAAATATTTAAAAAAATTGAACACGTGCAAATTATTGCTTGTGGTACTAGCTATCACTCAGGCATGGTGGCGCGTTATTGGCTTGAAGCGTTGGCGGGGGTGTCTTGTAATATTGAAATTGCCAGCGAGTTTAGATATCGCAAATCACATGTACCTAAAAACGCATTATTAGTCACTATTTCTCAATCAGGCGAAACCGCAGATACCTTAGCCGCCTTACGGTTAGCTAAAGAAATTGGTTATAAAGCCAGTTTAGTTATTTGTAATGTTGACGGTTCTTCTTTAGTGCGCGAATCAGACCTTGCCTTTATGACCAGAGCTGGCGCTGAAATTGGTGTGGCTTCTACTAAAGCCTTTACCACTCAATTAGTGGGCTTAATGATGATGACCTTAGCCATTGGTCAACATCACGGCATGAAACAAGCAACCCAAGACAATATTGCACAAGCCTTAATGACATTGCCAAGTAAACTAGATGAAGTGTTAGCCTTAGCGGGCTCTATTGAAAATTTAGCCGAAGATTTTGCGGATAAAAACCATGCGTTATTTTTAGGTCGCGGCGATCAATATCCCATTGCGATGGAAGGTGCGTTAAAACTGAAAGAAATTTCTTATATTCACGCCGAAGCCTATGCTGCTGGCGAACTAAAACATGGTCCATTAGCGCTAATCGATGCCGAAATGCCGGTTATTGTGGTCGCACCACAAAATGACTTAATAGAAAAATTAAAATCCAATGTTGAAGAGGTTCGTGCTCGTGGTGGCTTAATGTATGTGTTTGCCGACAGCAATGCTAATTTTACTAGTGACGACACCATGAAAGTGATCAATGTACCCGTGTGTGATGATTTAATTGCCCCTATTGTTTATACTTTACCGCTGCAATTACTTTCTTATTACGTGGCAATTATTAAGGGAACGGATGTTGATCAACCCAGAAATTTAGCAAAATCAGTTACCGTTGAATAAAAAGTTTAAAATTGTTATTGAAAAACTTCGTAAAAAACAACTTTTTGGTATAAAGTTATCTTAGCTTTAACAGATAACTTTATATTGAGAAGATATAAAAGAATAATCTAAACGAATAGCAAATCTAAGCTTGTAAATTGAAGGGCAGCCTTGAAAATATCGTCTCGGTTAAAAAGGAGGTTAATCTATGTTTTCAAGTGGTCATAGTATGGCTGGTTCATAACTCTTTTACTGATTTAAAAAGTAACAAACAAGAGTGTTTTCAAGTAAAACAGCTTCAACAATAGTTTCAACACTTAAAGGTGATAAAATGCTTTCTAGATTTTTTAATAATGGAAACAATAATCAGTTAGAACAAGAAAATGCAAAGTTACGTCAACAAGTGAGTGAATTGGAAACTCAACTTTCTACAATTTCAGATGAAAATCAGCAGCTTGCTGAAGATATGTCGACCAGTGCAACACGTTATAGAAATCAAGAAGATCTCAATAAATTATGGTTAAGTTCAGCTGATTTAGTTAATAAAATTAGGGAAGAATTAGCCGACTCTTCAAATTCATTAATTTCTCATCGTGATTCTTTTCAAGCATCGCAATCTTTATTTGATGAAATATTATCTATGCTGTCTTCAACCATAGCTTCTACATCAACAATTAATACCGACACTAGCCAAGTGGCCGAATCGGTTAGTAGCTTAAAAACGGTAACATCAGGCATTAATGATTTTGTAACGATGATCAAAGGTATATCTGATCAAACCAACTTATTAGCACTAAACGCAGCCATTGAAGCGGCACGTGCGGGTGAGCAAGGTCGTGGTTTTGCGGTAGTTGCTGATGAAGTAAGAACACTAGCTCAGCGTAGTGCGGAAGCAACCAGTGAAATATCTGATTTAATCGATGAAGTCAATCAACAAATGGAATCTGTTGCTAAAGGTATTGATAATGTTGGTGAAAAAAGCCAAGACATTAATACTAATACTACCTCAATTGAAGTTACCGCTAATAGTATTGTTGATTTGTCTAAAAAAATGTATAACGTTATCACTAACTCTACAGCCAATGCCTTCATACAAACCGTTAAAATGGATCATGTGGTGTGGAAACTTGAGGTATATCAAGTAATGCTAGGTATGTCACACAAAACTGTGAATGATTTTGCTGATCATAATACCTGTCGTTTAGGACAATGGTATTATCATGGTGAAGGGGCTGAAAAATACAGTTCACAGCCATCATTTAGATCCATTGAACGCCCACATGCTGCGGTTCATAGCCATGGCTTGTCAGCACTTAAAGCAATGGCAAATGATGAGCAAGAACAAGCAATTAGAGATTTAGGCTTAATGGAAAGTGCCAGTGTTGAAGTGGTTGATTTATTAAGTGGTTTAGCCCATGAAATTGGCGCATCATAGCTTTATTTTTTAATCTGCTTTTGCACTTGATTCCGAATGGTCATCCCCGCAGTCTTTTAAGCGGGGATCTTTATGTAAAGCATGAGATTTTCAATCAAAACACCTCGAAAATAATGATTATAATAAATACCTAATCTATCTGTATAGACCATAAAACCAACTGCTAGCGTGATAATAAACAGTATTTTGGCATTATTCTTCAACACCGCTTATACTTCAGTTTTACACTGTTATCTAATAGTAGTTTGCATAAAAAGAACTCTCACGAGTTATACCAAGAGCAATTATGACTGATCCTAAATCTTGCCAACCACTCAATGATGCTTCCGTTAGTGAAGTTCCTATTACCTCGAACGAATATAATCAAATACTTGCTATTCAAGAAACGGTGCTAGGTATGATGGCATATAAAAATGATGCTAATATTATTTTTAATAAACTTTGTAACTTAGCTGAATCATTATTACCTAATTCAGCGGCATCTATCATGATGCAAGATCCACATACTCACTTAATGAATGTATTAGCTGCTCCGAGCGTTCCGCAAGCAGGACATGAAGCTTTAGGTGGATTAACACCAGGCCCTGGTGGCGGCTCTTGTGGTAATGCTGTGTTTAGAAATGAACCACAGTTTGTTACTGATACCTTTTCAGATGAACGTTGGGCTAATATTCGCCATATCGCCGTTGATTTTAATTTATGCTCTTGTTGGTCTATGCCGATTAGAAATAGCGATCAAGAAGCTATTGGTTCATTTGCTTTATCATCTTTTGAACATCGTTCACCAGCACCATTTCATAAAAAATTATTAGAAACTTGCGCCTATATAGTTTCAATTGTACTTAAAAACCAACAATTATCTAATCGTTCAGCGTTGTATTCAAGAGCCTTGATGCATGCTAAAGAAGGTATGGTAATAACGGATCATGAAAATAAAATAGTAGAAGTTAATCAGGCATTTGAAGATATAACTGGTTTTACAGAAGCTGAAGTTATTGGTAAAAACCCTAGTTTTTTCTCCTCAAGAAAACATGATAAAGACTTTTACCAAACAATGTGGCAAAAGTTAATTAAAAAGGGCAAATGGAGCGGCGAAATAACCAATAAAAAAGCCGATGGTTCATTATTAACAGAGTGGGTAAATATTAGTGTTATTACTAATGAGCAAAATGAAATAACTAATTATTTGGCTTCTTTTGCAGATATTAGTGAAATAAAAGAGTATCAAGATAAAATAAACTACATGGCTTATTATGACTCGTTAACCGGCTTACTTAATAAAAATAGCCTTGAACGTACATTAAATAAAAGCCAACAAAAACAAACCTTAATTTTACTCAATGTCAATAACTTTAGTTATATTAATACCGCTTATGGCTATGAAATTGGTGATAAATTATTAATAGAGATAGCTAAAATATTAAAGAAAATAATTGATATTGTTCATATTTATCGCATTAATGCTGATGAATTCTCTCTTCTTTATAAAAAGCATCAAGACGCCTCGCCTATTATCGATATTATTCGTAAATATTTTTATGACCAAACATTAACGATTAACAATATAACCATTAATGTTTCATTTAATTATGGCGCCGCAAGTGGCGATGTAAATTTATTTAAAAATAGTGCGTTAGCATTAAAGCAATCTAAAGATGCGGGGAAAAATCGTTTTCATTTATACGACATTAATACTGATACAATAGATGAGAATACTCGAGAGGAGTTTATTGTTTACAATAACATGATCCATGACGCGCTTGAAAAAAGCAATATTATTCCTTATTTTCAAGGTATTAGAGATAACAGAAGTAAAAAAATAACTAAGTACGAAGTCTTAGCGCGAATAAAACATCAAAATAAAATTATCACCCCATTTCATTTTTTAGAGCCGGCAAAATTATCAGGCATGTTACCTGAAATTACCAAAATGATCATTGATAAAAGTTTTGCTGTTATGCAACATCGTAGTGAAGATTTTTCTATCAATATTACTGAAGATGATTTAAGTCGAAATTATTTAAGTGATTTTTTGGCTAAAAAGGCAGAGCAGTATCAAATTAATACTAGCAGAATTATTTTAGAAATTTTAGAGGGAGTAAGCTCAGCGGGAAAATCGAGTCAAATTCAGCAATTAAATGATTTAAAGCGGCATGGCTATCGATTAGCGATTGATGATTTTGGTGCCGAATATTCTAATTTTGAGCGTATTCTTGATCTTGAGATTGATTTTTTAAAGATTGATGCTAAATACATTAAAAATATCGACAAAGATGAAAAAAGCTATGAAATAACTAAAGCTATCGCCTATTTTGCTCGCAACGCTAAGGTTGAATGTATTGCCGAATTTGTCCATAACGAAGCGGTACAAAAAATTATTGAAGAACTGGGAATTGATTATTCACAAGGTTATTTTTTCAGTGAACCGAAAGAGTTTGATTAATAAAAGATATTTTTAATTAAAGCGTTCTGAACATGATACAGGGTTGTGGTAGAGCGTAGCGGAAGCCTACAAAATATAAATCCAACTACATTATCATGAAAAAACTGTTATTTAACATATTCAATATAATCACAAAACACACTAAAGTCAGTATAATTAAAACGTTTGTCAGTCGCGCTAAACCAACGAGAGCTTGCTAAAGCGGTCAGTTTAAACTTTTTTTTAATGCCGTTAATTGCCACGTAACAACCTAACGTTCGTCGTGTTTCATTTTTTACTTTTATTTTTACAAATTGATTTGCATCTAAATCGTAACTTACTGATATTTTTGGTGATGCGTTNACTGATATGCTTAATAAACAACACCAAAAAAGGAGTAAATTAACGGTATATTTAGGCAYTTTCTTCTCACATTAACACTAAGCAAACAAATTGAATAATTTAATAATATGTTATTTTTTTAGTTACAACCATTGAAAGCCAATAAAAGAGTCTCCATAACTTATACCAAGCGTAATTATTATTATAAAAATTATTACAAAGTAACCAATAAAAATTTAAGAGAAAATTCATGGCTAATATCGTCCCAGTAAAAAAAGATCTTCATAAAAATTTAAAAATTGCTAATAAAAGAAATTTAGCACATGCAGCAAATCAGCATATCGTTCCTGTAAATGCCCATGAGTTTGCGCAAGCTGCAACAAGCTACCCTATTGTATTCATTAAAGATGCAGACACCAACACCTTTCGTAGTGTATTAATGCTAGGTTTAGAAGCGGGTGAAAATTTATTTTATCAAGATGAAAAATGGGATGCTTTATATGTACCACAAAGTGTTGGTATGGTGCCATTCGCATTAGGATTAGATCCAGAAAAAGAAAAAACCTTAACTACCTGTATTGATTTAGAGAGCCCTTTTGTGGGTGAAGATAAAGAGCATGCTTTGTTTGATGAAAAGGGCGAACATACTGATTTTTTCAAAAAAATTGAAGATTCATTAGCTCATTTGTATAACAATGAAATAGCTTCAGAGCAATTTACGAAAGAAATGATTGCTAACGATTTAATGCAAGAGCTTGAATTAGCTGTTAGTTTTGCAAATGGCGAAAAGAAAAAATTGGTTGGTATTTTTACCATTAACGAGAAAAAATTAGCAGAATTAACCGATGAACAAGTACTTACTTTCCACAAGCGTGGTTTATTTGTACCTATTTACGCAATGTTAGGTTCTATTGGTCAAATTAATCGTTTAATTAAAATGCGTAACCAGCAATCTGACAACAAAGTAAGCGGTATTCAAATTAATACTCTGGTTGCTGAAGAAAAAGCAGAAGCCTAAGCTCGTTGAATAAAAGAAAATAGAAAAGGAGCTTAGTTGCTCCTTTTTAGTACATTTAAAATGATCACCTATTTATTCGTATTGGTATTATATTAAAGCTATGTTAATTTAGACTAAAGTTAGTTTACTGAGGTTATAAAGTAATGGCTGAGCCGGAAAAAATATCGAAAGAACTAGAAGATCAAATTCAATCATTTGCTGGTGATATTTATATTCAGGTTGAAGATAAAATAACCTCGTTAGTGGCTGATTTATCATCTCAACACACTGAAATCACAAGTGATGCTATTGAACAACACCAACATTATAAAGATTTATTAGTACAACAAAAAACTACCCTTGCAGAGTTAACCGTCGCACAAAAATCTTATCAAGAACAACGCAGTAGTTGTGAACAATTAAATAAAAAAATAACAAAGTTACAAGCAGAAATTACTGAAAAAACAACAGAGTTGGCTAATAATGCCACGCTTAACCAAGCTAAATTAACCGATAGTGATCAAACGTTAAAAGAAAAGTTAAGCGAAGTTTCATCATTAAAAATTAGTCTTGAACGTATTACCACCAGTGAGCTAGCATTAACCAAACAAGTAGCTGAAAAATCAGATGAATTAACAGCGTTAAATAAACAGTTAGACGAAAAACAGCAAGCTGAACAATTGTTATCAAAAAGTGATACTGAAAAAGCAATAACTATTACCACACAAAGCCAGCAAATATCGACACTTAAAACCCAGCTTGATCACATAAATAGTAAATATGAGCATTTTAAAACACAACAATCGCAAGACTCATCAACCGTGATTGAAACTTTGGTAAAAAGTCAAGGTGAAGTTGACACGTTAAAGCAAGAGTTTGATCAATTAACCGCTAAATTTACAAAGTTAACAGCAGAATTAGCACAAAAATCAACACAAGAAAAATTATTATCAGAACAGCTAGCTACGCAAAAAATTGCTGCTGAGAAAATACAAAATACGTTTGCTGAAAAAACAACAGCATTAAATAAAACCATTGAAGATTATGAAAATGCTTTGGAAGTTTTATCTGATACTGAGCAACAGCAAAGCGAAGAAATAAGTCAATTAGTCGTACAAAATACTGAGCTTAGTAATCAACATGAGCAATTAAAAAGTTCTTTAGTAGCAACCAGTAAACAGGCAGAACAAGCTTATAATGAATTAAAATTATCTAGCACTCAACAAGCTGAATTAGCCAAAAAACAAACCGAACAGTTAAATAAACAAATAAAATCACTAACCGAACAAAAAATAACACTTGAAAATAATCTTGACGAGTTAAATAAAAAATTAGCAAGACAACAACAAAGTTACAAAGAATTAGGCGAAAAAAATAAACAAGCACTTGATGATTTAAATAAAGTGCATACAAAATCAACAGTGGAACATAAAAAAGCCGCTAGCGAATTAGAGAATCAAGTTAACGTATTAAAAGAAAAAAACAAGAGTGAACAACAAAAGGTAAGTGAGCTAAAAGAGCAATTAACTCAAGCTGGCGTAGAAAGTAAAAATTTAATTACCCATCTAAATGATGCGAATAGTAAACAAGAAGAAATTAATAAGTCTTTAAGTGAACAAAAAGTATTAATGATTGAAAAAGAGCAACATTGGTCGCAGCAGTTTACCGAGCTACAACAAAAGCATGATATTGATGTGGCTGCAACGCTTGAAATTCATTCAGGTGAAGTAGAAAAATTACAACAAACGATTAAAGAGACGCAAGAGCAATATGATAAAGCTGATAAACGTATAGAGAATCATCGTGAAAAATACGAAAAAGATGCCAACAATGCTCGTGAAACCATTAAGTATTTACGCGATGAGAATTTTGAATTAAATGGCAAGTTAGAACAACAAATAGCTGAATTAGAAGAAAAACTGACTGAATATCGGTTACGCTTTGAATATGCCCAAAAACAATTAATGAAACAATCGCAGTAACTATTATTAATTGATGATCCGTTAAAAAGGTCATCATTTTAAACTTTATTAAACTTAAAGAGTTAATGAATTAACGAGAATACCTTGTCTATCCGACTATCTATTAAAAAATTAAGCCTATGGCAACGTGATGCCTTTTGTGCTGCTTTACTTGAAAGAATGCTACCTAACTATCAAATGTTCTCTCAGACAGCTAATTTTGGCGAATATAGCTTACTACGCAATCAATTAGATTTATTTTGGCAAAAACTCTCTGATCGAAAAATAAAAATAAATACAGAGGCTCAATTAGTCAAATTAGAACCACAAATACCAGATCCTGAAAAATTTGATTTTTTTGGTGTTTTTCCTGCGTTAGATACTTGTATGGCGTTAATGTCTTTATTACAAGGGGGCCAAGACAGTGGTGTTGATCATATTGAACAAGTGAGTAAATTATCACAAAACAGCGTCAGCTATTATTTAGAACAACTATTAGCGACCGAAATTGAAGAGCAAGATAATTTACTCGCGGCGATAGCGCAACATCCGCTAATGCAATGGGAAATGGCAACTCAACAAGAGCTTAGTGATTTTTTATTATCTGCCGCTGAGAATAAACAAACTTGCGAGCAGCTAAAATTGCTGGTGTTAGCGGAAGGCTTGTCGAATTTAGGTATAGAGATTAATTAGCGAGTGAAAGAAATTAACATAATTACTTAGTAAGAAATGGACATCTAAAGACGATTAGTTAATCAGAAAAAATAAAGCATAAGCAATTAAGTTCTGGTATTAGCTCTTGGGTTTTTATAGAATGCTCAACTTGTAATTTCCACCCGTAGCTCAGCTGGATAGAGTGCATGCCTCCGGAGCATGAGGTCACAGGTTCGAATCCTGTCGGGTGGGCCATTATTTCGGATAGAGGCCATTACAGGCTAATACATTAATTAACATGCCTATGCAGATCACTCAGGTATTTATTATAATCGTCATCTTCGAGTTGTTTTTATCGAAGCTCTCGTACTTTTTGACGTAGATTCAGGACAATATGCTCCATGCATTGTCTAAGATGTAGCATCCATGCCACTTCCGCTTAAAAGACTGCGGGAAAGACGATCCTGAGCCAAGTGCATAGGCATGTTCATTAAAATAAAACAAAGTCCAAACCTATTCGTTGAAGTATCTCTAAATCAAGCGGCGATAAGTAGGTTAGATATTCATATCAAATGGGTTTGCTTTAAGTGACGGTGGTTGTGATGTCAGTATTTGTGCTAGTTGGCTTATCTCGCCTTTTAGGTACGGCCAATAATCTGGATTATCTAACGTTCGTTGTTTTATTTCGGCTGGTACAAAGCGTGACATTTCACTATTAAAGTCAATCTTTACTTCATCAATATTATTTAATCTATCTAATTGTGTTTGTAACATTTTAAGGAAATCATCTTGCTGTTTTCCTCTAGCTTGCAGTTTATTATATACCAACTCTGTGTTTATTTTGATCCCTTGCTGTTTTATCCAAACTATATCCCAAAGATCTCGAGGTTTAATTCTCCTTGAACGATAGGCCAAAGCAATAAATTTATCGGCAAGGATTTCTTCGAGTGACTGTGTTGGAATTAAATAACCTTCAGTAGATACATCAATACCATAATGGTTTATTAAAAAATTAAAACCACGTCCTGTGGGCGTGGTCATCGTCGAAAGGCTATGCCTGAAGTATCTGCTCATGGTATTAACTTACTTGGTTATCCC
>NVTW01000058.1 GCA_002401725.1 Gammaproteobacteria bacterium | reverse complement strand
AGCTAAGCTACCTACTTACGACGAAGCAATTGCACGTTTAATGAGCGCTATGAAAGAAGCATCTGCCGGCAAACTTTGCCGTACGATTGCAGCAATTCGTGATCAGAAAGAGCAAGAAGCGGCTTAATTATTTGCTTACTCTCATCAATATAATGAGAATAATCAAAGCACTTTTTGAATTAATAGTTATTTCAAACAGATCTTTATCGCTTAATATAAAAGTTGATAGGGCTGTTTATTAAAAAACAGGAAATTATAGTATGTCTATTTCTAAAGACGATATCCTAAATGCTGTTGCTGAAATGTCAGTAATGGACGTAGTTGAATTAATTGAAGCTATGGAAGAAAAATTCGGTGTTTCTGCTGCTGCAGCTGTTGCTGTTGCTGGTGGCGATGCTGGTGCTGCTGCTGAAGAACAAACTGAATTTGACGTTGTTTTAACTAGCTTCGGTGAGAAGAAAGTTGCAGTGATCAAAGCAGTTCGTAGCGCTACAGGCTTAGGTCTTAAAGAAGCTAAAACAGCGGTTGAATCTGCTCCTAAAGCGATTAAAGAAGGCGTTGACAAAGCTGAAGCAGAAGAGCTTAAGAAACTTCTTGAAGAAGCTGGTGCTTCTGTTGAGATTAAATAATCTGTTTTTAAATAGATTATTTGCCTGAAAAGGCAATGGCTGGTGACTTTTTTGTCACCGGCCTTTTTGCGCTTTAACTTATTAAAAATAAGTGATGTTTTTTTAAATCAAAACAGTGCATTATTGAAAGTTAGACGTTTACGTCTATGTAAAAAAGACAAAATCTGCCTATTAATAGGTAGATTTCGGCAATAACCAGCAAGCTGAGGAACCCCATGGCTTACTCTTATTCTGAGAAGAAGCGAATTAGAAAGGACTTTGGTAAAAGTGCAAAAGTAATGGATTATCCATTCCTGTTGTCTATCCAACTCGAATCTTTTCGCAAGTTTATTGATAATGACCCAACAGGTGAAATCGGTTTTGAAGCCGCATTCCGCTCTGTATTCCCAATTAAAGCCTATTCAGGTAACTCTGAATTACAATATGTGAGCTATCGTTTAGGTCAGCCATTATTTGATGTGAAAGAATGTCAAATACGTGGTGTAACTTATTCTGCGCCTTTGCGTGTTAAATTACGCTTAGTCGTTTACGACAGAGAAGCACCTGCGGGTACAGTTAAAGATATCAAAGAACAAGAAGTGTATATGGGCGAAATCCCATTGATGACTGATAATGGTACTTTTGTCATCAACGGTACTGAACGTGTTATTGTTTCGCAATTACATCGTTCTCCGGGTGTATTTTTTGATCATGATAAAGGTAAAACGCACTCATCGGGTAAAGTGTTATATAACGCACGCGTAATCCCTTATCGTGGTTCTTGGTTAGATTTTGAATTTGACCCGAAAGACAATTTATTTGTCCGTATTGACCGTCGTCGTAAATTGCCTGCTAGTATCATGTTACGTGCTTTAGAATTTAGCACTGAAGAAATTTTAGATATTTTCTACGATACTACTATGTATAAAATTAAAGGTGACAAACTCATTATGGAGCTTGTGCCAGAACGTTTACGTGGTGAAACAGCAACCTTTGATCTTAAATTGCCTAACGGTGATTTATTAGTTGAAGAAGGTCGACGTATTACAGCGCGCCATATTCGTGCTTTATCAAAAGCAAAAGTAAAAAAATTAGAAGTGCCAGCTGAGTACATTGTCGGTAAAGTTTTATCTAAAGCTTATATTGATGAAAGTACCGGTGAAGTGATTGCCGAAGCTAATGCTGAATTAACACTTGAAATACTCGCTGAATTAAGCCAGGCCGGTTATAAAGAATTTTCTACTTTATATATGAATGAGTTTGATGTCGGTTCATATATGTCTGATACCTTGCGTGTCGATAGCTCAACCAATAAGCTAGAAGCTTTAGTTGAGGTTTATCGGATGATGCGCCCAGGTGAACCACCGACCAAAGATGCTGCTGAAACTTTATTTAACAATTTATTTTTTGCCCCTGAACGTTATGATTTATCGACTGTTGGTCGGATGAAATTTAACCGTCGCGTTGGTGTAGATTCAATCGAAGGTGAAGGAATTTTATCCAAAGACGATATTATTAAAGTCATGAAAACTTTAATTGATATTCGTGATGGTAAAGGTGAAGTGGATGATATCGATCATTTAGGTAACCGTCGTATTCGTAGCGTTGGTGAAATGGCTGAAAACCAATTTCGGGTTGGTTTAGTTCGTGTTGAACGTGCCGTGCGTGAGCGTTTAAGTTTAGGCGATTTAGACGCGATAATGCCACAAGATTTAATTAACGCTAAACCGATTTCGGCCGCGGTTAAAGAATTCTTTGGTTCAAGCCAATTATCTCAGTTTATGGATCAAAATAATCCATTGTCTGAAGTAACGCATAAACGTCGAATCTCTGCCTTAGGGCCGGGTGGTTTAACGCGTGAACGTGCAGGTTTTGAAGTACGTGATGTACATCCAACGCATTACGGTCGTGTCTGTCCAATTGAAACGCCAGAGGGACCAAACATCGGTTTGATCAACTCGCTTTCTTGTTATGCGCGGACTAACGATTATGGTTTTTTAGAAACACCATATCGTCGTGTTGTTGATGGTTTAGTTACCGATGATATTGATTATTTATCAGCGATTGAAGAAGGTAACTTTGTTATCGCTCAGGCAAACGCTAAAATTGAAAAAAACGGCAAATTAGTTAACGAACTAGTTAACTGTCGTCATAAGAATGAATTTACGCTTATGGCAGCAGATGCGGTTCAATACATGGATGTGTCACCACAACAAATTATTTCTGTTGCGGCATCACTTATTCCATTCTTAGAACACGATGATGCTAACCGTGCCTTGATGGGTGCAAACATGCAACGTCAAGCCGTACCAACACTTAGAACGGATAAACCGTTAGTGGGTACTGGTATGGAAAAAGTTATTGCGGTTGACTCTGGTGTAACAGCAGTTGCAAAACGTGGTGGTGTGGTTAGCTATGTTGACGCATCTCGAATCGTCGTTAAAGTTAATGAAGATGAAATGCTTGCTGGTGAAGCGGGTATTGATATTTATAACTTAACTAAGTATACCCGTTCAAATCAAAATACTTGTATCAATCAACGTCCAACATGCAATATCGGCGAACCAGTAGTACGTGGTGATGTTTTAGCTGATGGTCCTTCAACCGATATGGGTGAATTGGCGTTAGGTCAAAACATGCGTATCGCGTTTATGCCGTGGAATGGTTATAACTTTGAAGATTCAATGTTGATTTCTGAGCGTGTTGCCCAAGAAGATCGCTTTACCACTATTCATATTCAAGAATTAACCTGTATTGCTCGTGACACTAAATTAGGTAGCGAAGAAATAACTTCTGACATTCCTAATGTTGGTGAGTCTGCGTTGTCAAAACTTGATGAATCAGGTGTTGTTTATATTGGTGCTGAAGTGAACGGCGGTGACATCTTAGTGGGTAAAGTTACCCCTAAAGGTGAAACGCAATTAACGCCAGAAGAAAAACTTTTACGCGCTATTTTCGGTGAAAAAGCCGCTGACGTTAAAGATACTTCATTACGTGTTGGTAATTCAGTTTCAGGTACTATTATCGATGTGCAAATTTTTACCCGTGATGGTGTAGAAAAAGATGCTCGTGCATTAGAAATTGAAGGCATGCAACTTAAACAAGTCAAGAAAGACTTGGGTGATGAGTTCAGTATTTTAGAAGACGGCATTTATGCCCGTGCTAAGCGTTTATTGCTTAATGCTGGTTTAAATGAAACTGATCTTAATAGCATGACCCGTGATAAGTGGTTAACACAAAGTTTAGCAGATGAAGGTCAACAAACTGAGTTGGAACAAATTGCTGAGCAGTATGATCACATCAAGGAAGACTTTGATACTAAGTATGAAATTAAACGTCGTAAAATTACTCAGGGTGATGACTTAGCTCCGGGTGTACTTAAAATTGTTAAAGTATACTTGGCAGTTAAACGTCATATTCAACCAGGTGATAAAATGGCCGGTCGTCATGGTAATAAAGGTGTTATCTCGATGATAGCGCCTGTTGAAGACATGCCTTATGATGAACACGGCACGCCAGTTGATATCGTACTTAACCCGTTAGGTGTACCGTCGCGAATGAATATCGGTCAGGTATTAGAAATTCACTTAGGTATGGCTGCTCGTGGTATTGGTGAAAAAATTGATCGAATGATCAAAGCACAAGAAGAAATGGCTAAATTACGCGCTTTTATTAAAGAAGCTTATGAGTTAGGTGAATCTCGTCAAGAGGTTGATATAGACAACTTCTCTGATGATGAAATCAACCGTTTAGCGAATAATTTACGTGCAGGTTTGCCAGTAGCTACACCAGCATTTGATGGTGCTGTAGAGCAAGAAATTAAAGCGATGTTAAAACTAGCTGATATGCCAGATAGTGGTCAATTCTGGTTAACAGATGGTCGTACCGGTCGTAAATTTGAACGCCCAGTAACCGTTGGTTACATGTATATGCTGAAATTGAATCACTTAGTTGATGATAAAATGCATGCACGTTCAACAGGCTCTTACAGCTTAGTAACACAGCAACCATTAGGCGGTAAAGCGCAATTTGGTGGTCAACGTTTTGGTGAGATGGAAGTATGGGCATTAGAAGCATACGGTGCTGCTTATACCCTACAAGAAATGCTTACGGTTAAATCTGATGATGTTAATGGTCGTACTAAGATGTATAAAAACTTAGTTGACGGTGATCATCGTATGGATCCAGGCATTCCAGAATCGTTTAATGTATTACTTAAAGAAATTCGTTCTTTGGGTATTAACATCGAATTAGATCAAGACTAGTTAATGCGCTGATTTTACTTAATGAAGTAATAATTAGTATTCAGCAAGTAGGGTGAAATTCCCTACTTGCTAAAGATTAACTCCGACAGGAGAGCAAGTGTGAAAGATTTACTTAAGTTTCTTAAGCAACAAAATCAAACAGAAGATTTCGATGGTATTCGCATCGGTTTATCGTCACCAGATCAAATTCGTTCATGGTCTTTTGGTGAAGTTAAAAAGCCAGAAACCATTAACTACCGTACGTTCAAACCCGAACGTGACGGTTTGTTTTGTGCACGTATTTTTGGACCAGTAAAAGATTATGAATGTCTTTGTGGTAAATACAAACGCTTAAAACATCGTGGTGTTATTTGTGAAAAATGTGGTGTTGAAGTAACACTCACTAAAGTTCGTCGTGACCGTATGGGTCATATCGAATTAGCAAGCCCAGTGGCACATATTTGGTTTTTAAAATCGTTACCATCACGTATCGGTTTGTTACTTGATATGACCTTGCGTGACATTGAACGGGTATTGTACTTTGAATCTTATGTTGTTACCGAGCCAGGAATGACAACATTAGAAAACAGTCAAATTCTAACCGAAGAAGAATATCTTGATGCGTTAGAAGAGCATGGCGATGAATTTGAGGCGAAAATGGGTGCTGAAGCCGTATTATCGCTATTACAACAAATTGATTTAAATGCAGAAGTTGAACAAATGCGTGAAGAACTACCTGAAATTGGTAGTGAAACTAAACGTAAAAAAATCACTAAACGTTTAAAATTAATGGAAGCGTTTGCCGCTTCAGGTAATAAGCCTGAGTGGATGATCATGTCAGTATTACCCATTTTACCACCAGATTTACGTCCGTTGGTGCCTTTGGATGGCGGTCGTTTTGCAACCTCTGATTTAAATGACTTATATCGTCGTGTAATTAACCGTAATAACCGTTTAAAACGTCTATTAGACTTAGTTGCTCCAGACATTATTGTTCGCAACGAAAAACGTATGTTGCAAGAATCTGTTGATGCCTTATTAGATAATGGTCGTCGCGGTCGAGCTATTACTGGTTCTAACAAACGGCCATTAAAATCTCTTGCCGATATGATCAAAGGCAAGCAAGGTCGTTTCCGTCAAAACTTACTCGGTAAGCGTGTTGATTATTCTGGTCGTTCAGTAATTACTGTAGGTCCTAAATTACGTTTACATCAATGTGGTTTACCGAAAAAAATGGCCTTGGAATTATTTAAACCATTTATCTACGGTATGTTAGAAAGACGTGGGCTAGCAACTACGATTAAAGCCGCTAAAAAATTAGTAGAACGCGAAGGTGCAGAAGTTTGGGATGTACTTGATGAAGTAATTCGCGAACATCCAGTCATGCTTAACCGGGCACCAACACTGCATAGATTAGGTATTCAAGCGTTTGAACCTGTGTTAATTGAAGGTAAGGCAATTCATCTTCATCCATTAGTTTGTGCGGCTTACAATGCCGATTTCGATGGTGACCAAATGGCGGTACATGTACCGTTGACTATTGAAGCACAAATGGAAGCGCGTACTTTATTATTATCTACCAACAATATTTTATCACCTGCAAACGGTGATCCAATTATTGTACCGTCACAAGATGTGGTATTAGGTTTATATTACCTAACCCGTGATCGTGTAAACGGTAAAGGTGAAGGTATGATTTTTGCTGATGCAAAAGAAGCTGAAAAAGCTTACCGTACTGAAGTTGCTGAATTGCATGCGCGTGTAAAAATTCGTATTACAGAACATAAAATTGATGCTGATGGTAATAAAATAGCTGTAACCACATTACGTGATACTACGGTTGGTCGTGCTATTTTATGGCAAGTATGCCCAGAGGGTATGCCTTATGAATTAATTGATTTACCGTTAGGTAAAAAGCCTATTTCTAAATTAATTAACCACTGTTATCGTAATCTTGGTTTAAAAGAAACGGTTATTTTTGCCGATCACATCATGTACACCGGTTTTCATTACGCGATGATCGCCGGCGCCTCAGTTTGTCTTGATGATATGGTGATTCCTGATGAAAAACCCATCATTATTGCAGCAGCTGAAGAAGAAGTTGCCGAAATTCAATCACAATTTGATCAGGGTTTAGTAACCTCAGGTGAAAAATACAATAAAGTGATTGATATTTGGTCATCAGCGAATGAAAAAGTTTCAAAAGCGATGATGGATAACTTATCGAAAGAAACAGTTATTAACCGCGATGGTGAGCCGGAAGAGCAAAAATCATTTAACTCAATCTTTATGATGGCCGATTCAGGTGCTCGTGGTAGTGCGGCGCAAATTCGTCAGTTAGCTGGTATGCGTGGTTTGATGGCTAAACCCGATGGTTCAATCATCGAAACACCCATTACCGCAAACTTCCGCGAAGGTTTGAACGTATTACAATACTTCATCTCAACGCATGGTGCGCGTAAAGGTTTGGCCGATACAGCACTTAAAACAGCAAACTCGGGTTACTTGACACGTCGTTTAGTTGATGTTGCCCAAGATTTGGTTGTTACCAATGTTGATTGTGGCACTCATGATGGCTTACTAATAACACCATTAATCGAAGGTGGTGATGTTGTAGAACCTCTTAGAGAACGTGTTTTAGGTCGTGTTGTTTGTGAAGATGTATTAAAACCAGGCAGCGAAGAAGTTTTATTAGCACGTAATACCTTAATTGACGAAGCTTTATGTGATTTTATTGAAGAACATTCAATTGATCAAATGAAAGTGCGTTCAATTATTACTTGTAAAACAGATTTCGGTATTTGTGCTCATTGTTATGGTCGTGATTTGGCTCGTGGTCATATGATCAACCAAGGTGAAGCGATTGGTGTTGTTGCGGCACAATCAATTGGTGAACCGGGTACGCAGCTTACCATGCGTACTTTCCATATTGGTGGTGCAGCCTCGAGAACTACTGCTGATAACAATGTACAAGTTAAAAATGCAGGTACCTTGAAGTTACAAAATGCTAAGTTTGTAAATAACTCTGAAGGTAATATTGTTATTACTTCACGTTCTTCTGAATTAACCATCATTGATGACTTAGGTCGTGAGAAAGAACGCTATAAAGTTCCTTATGGTTCTGTGTTAACAAAACTTGACGGTGGAGCTGTTACCGCCGGTGAAATCATTGCTAATTGGGATCCGCATACCCATCCTATTATTACTGAAGTAGCGGGTAAAGTTCAGTTTTCAGACATGGTTGAAGGTTTAACTATGACTCGTCAAACCGATGAATTAACCGGTTTATCAAGTATTGTTATTACTGACCCAGCACAACGTAACACTGCGGGTAAAGAAATGCGCCCAGCAGTAAAATTGATTGATGCTAAAGGTAATCCAATTAATATCGCTGGCACTGAAATTCCAGCACAATATTTCTTGGCCGGTAATGCCATTGTTAACCTCGAAGATGGTAGTGATGTAAACATTGGTGATGCTTTAGCGCGTATTCCACAAGAGAGTGCAAAAACACGTGATATTACCGGTGGTTTACCACGTGTTGCTGATTTATTTGAAGCACGTAAGCCAAAAGAACCCGCCATTCTTGCTGAGAAAACTGGTGTTATTGGTTTTGGTAAAGAAACTAAAGGTAAGCGTCGTTTATTAATTACGCAACCCAGTGGTGAAGTTTACGAAGAGATGATCCCTAAATGGCGTCAACTTAACGTGTTTGAAGGTGAACAGGTACTTATCGGTGAAGTTATTGCCGATGGTGCTGAGTCAGCTCATGATATTTTACGCTTACGTGGTGTTGCTGCAGTGGCAAACTATATTGTTAACGAAGTACAAGATGTATATCGTTTACAAGGTGTAAAAATCAATGATAAGCACATCGAAGTTATTGTTCGTCAAATGATCCGTAAGTGTGAAATTCTTAATGCTGGTGATAGTAGTTTCCTTAAAGGTGAGCAACTAGAAGTAGCTAAAGTAAATATCGCTAACCGTGAACTTGAAGCGCAAGGCAAAGAGCCTGCTGTTTATGAAATCCAAATGATGGGTATAACTAAAGCTTCTTTAGCAACCGAATCATTTATTTCTGCTGCTTCTTTCCAAGAAACTACCCGTGTGCTTACTGAAGCCGCTGTTAGTGGTAAGAAAGATGGCTTACGAGGCTTGAAAGAAAACGTTATTGTGGGACGCTTAATTCCTGCTGGTACTGGTTATGCTTACCATCAAGAACGAGCGAAAGCAAAAGCTGCTTTTGAAGCCAATAAAGAAACAGAAACTACTGTTTCAGCTGACGAAGCCGCGCAAGCATTATCTGATGCATTAAATGCAGATGCTGTTATCGATACTTCGGCTGATGTTGATGGTAACGCTGCTGAATAACATTGAGTTATAAAAAGTAGTAAAAAAGTCTATTTTAACCTGTTCAGCATACTAAAAGCTTGACAGGTTAAAGCTTGACCTATAGAATTCCGCGACCCTATATTCTGTAACAGTACTTTGTATTGATTATGTGAGTTATGGGCAGCGGAATTTTTCACGTTTATGAGTGTGTAAATTCTCCCATTGATTGGAATTTGCACAAATGTAACCTGAGTTTTGTTTAAGAGATATTAAGCACAATTCAGGTAATTAACTAATCAGGAGCTATAATGGCAACTATTAACCAACTAGTACGTAAACCACGTGTTAGACAAGTAACAAAAAGTAATGTTCCAGCGTTACAAGCTTGTCCACAACGTCGTGGCGTATGTACTCGTGTGTATACAACTACACCTAAAAAACCTAACTCAGCACTACGTAAAGTTGCTCGTGTTCGTTTAACTAACGGCTTCGAAGTAACTTCATACATTGGTGGCGAAGGTCATAACTTACAAGAGCATAGCGTGATTTTAATCCGTGGTGGTCGTGTTAAAGATTTACCAGGTGTGCGTTATCACACCGTTCGTGGTGCACTCGATTGTTCAGGTGTAAGCGACAGAAGACAAGGCCGTTCTAAATACGGTGCTAAGCGCCCTAAATCTTAACGGTTCCCCGTAAAGTAAGGCCAAATTAAATAATTAACAATTTTGGGTTATTCCTGAATACAACGGAGAATTAAGATGCCAAGAAGACGCGTCATAGGGCAACGTAAAATAT
>NVTW01000057.1 GCA_002401725.1 Gammaproteobacteria bacterium | reverse complement strand
TGTAGGTTGGGCTTTAGCCCATCAAATAACAATTGACGGCATAAATGCCGACCTACAGAAATAATACCGGCCAGTTTAACGTAGATAAAACAACCGAAACTGTATGTTTTTCCTAAATGCACCACGGGTTTAGTTATTTTATTACAAGCTTATGCACTTGGCTCAGGATCGTTCATACATCGAAGTCTTTTAATCGGACGCTGCATGGATGCAGCTTATTAGAAGACAATACATGGAGCATATTGTCCTGAATCTAGGTCAAAAAGCACGAGATCTTCGATAGAAACGTCTCGAAGATGACGATTATAATAAATACCTGAGTGATCTGCATAGCCATGTTTTATTTTGAATTAAAATTGGTCGATTTGTTGGCTATTTTATGGGAAAGCAAATATTTATAAAAATCACTTTCAGTAAGTGGTTTACTGTATAAATACCCTTGAAGTTGTTCACAGTTTAAGGTGGTTAAAAAATCAAGTTGTAATTGCTGCTCAACGCCTTCAGCGACCACTTGTAAGTCTAAGTTGTGGGCAATGGTAATTATGGTGGCGACCATGTTTCTACCTTGCTCAGAATGTTCAATGTCATCAACAAAGGCCTTGTCTATTTTTAAGGTGTTGAGCGGGAATTTTTTCAGATAAGCTAATGACGAATAACCGGTACCAAAATCATCTAATGACAAATGAATACCCATGGCGCGTATTTGCTTCATTATATCAATTGCGGCTTGGGGAGAATCCATCACCGTGCCTTCGGTTATTTCTAATTCTAAGTATTTAGCGGGTAATTGTGTTTCTTTTAAAATATCGGCGATCATTGCTACTAAATTAGTTTGGGTGAATTGCACAGCAGAAAGGTTTACTGCAATTCTGCCGTTAAATAAGCCCGCATCTACCCAAGTTTTTGTGGCATAACAAGATTTTCTTAACACCACTTCACCAATTTCAATTATTTGTCCTGTTTCTTCTGAAACAGGAATAAAGGTTATCGGGCTCACTATACCCTTGCTAGGATGTTCAAAACGCACTAGTGCTTCCATACCGGCAATTTTACCTGTTGAAATTTCAATTTTAGGTTGGTAGTACACTGAAAAATTATCATTTTTCAAACCGTAACGGATCAAATTTTCAACCTGTAAGCGTTTCACCGCTTGTTTGTTCATTGAATCATTAAAAAATTCGTATTGATTGCCACCTTTATTTTTGGCGTGATACATCGCGGTATCGGCATTTTTGAGTAATTCTTGTGGGCTGCTACCATCTTCAGGATAAAGTACAATACCAATACTTGAATGTAGTACTAGTTCATGACTTTTGATTTTTAAAGGGTTAGCAATGTTATTTAAAATATTTTTTGCAATGCTGGTAATAGTATGAATGTCATTGGTATTTTCAATGATCAAACCAAATTCATCACCGCCTAAACGGTAAACAGTATCTTGATCACGGGCACTGTTAATAATACGCTCACCAATACGGCAAAGCAATATATCGCCAAATTCATGCCCCAATGAATCATTGATTTTTTTGAAATGATCTAAATCAAAGACCAATAATGCATGCGGTGATTTACTGTTAACTAAGCGAGTTTGATTCGCTTGAAAATAGGATCGATTAGGTAATCCAGTCAGGGTGTCAGAATTGGCGAGTTTTCTTAATTCAACTTCTGCTTCTTTACGCTCGCTGATATCTGAAAATACCCCGACAAAATGAGAAATACTGTTATTTTCATCGCGAATAATATCAATACTTAAATCGGCAAAATAAATTTCATTGTTTTTACGCTGGCTTTCAATTTCACCTTGCCAAGTACCATTAATAATTACGTGTTTTTTGACGGTATTAGTAAARCTTTCGTTATARCGTTTAAAGCGTAGCTTTTGYTTAAGTGCGTGGGTTTTACTCTCCCCAGTTATTTTTTGAAAAGCTTTATTAACATCAACAATTTGAAATTGGCGATCATAAATAACCACCGCATCAGAAATACTTTCAATGCATTTAGCAAATAATTTTAATCTTTCTTCGGCATTTTTAATTTGGCTAATGTCTTTGAGTGTGCCGGTCATCCGACTGGGTTGTTGGTTATTATCGTATTCTACCACTTTGCCGCGATCGAGTACCCATATCCAGCCATCGTGTTTATCTTTATCTTTTACACGATAGGTGGTTTCAAAAACACTTTTATCAGCTTGTTTTTTATTGCTGGTTAAATACTCTTCGATAGCGGTATTTACTCTAATAATATCTTGTGGATGAATATTACCTTGGTTTTGTAATTTTCTATATTGCTCTGCCTTTCCTTTACTATCTAATGGGCTAATTTTAGCAATACGTTGTTGACCTTTAAGGTAATTACGGGTGCCATCTTGAGGAAATTCTACTTCCTGCCAAATGTTAGAACGATAAATTTGGCCGCTAATAATGTTCCAATCCCACATTTCATCGCCGCTACCCCATAAGGATAATTTTAAGCGTTCTTCACTTTGTTGAATTTGTAAATGATATTGCCGACGGTGGCGAATTTGCAGAACAAAATAACCGATTATTAATAAAATAATTAAACCATAAATCAGTAACGCTTGGTTTGATAACCACCATGGCGGCAGTATTTCAATATGGAGTTGTTTACTTTTAATTTGTTGAGGGAAGTACATATCATAGGCTTGTACCACAAAGGTATAATGGCCAGCATTAAGATTAGTATAAGTGGCTATTGGATTATTGAGGCTTGCTTCAATCCAATTATCTTCTAGCCCAATTAATTTATAGCGATAGCGAATTTGACTCGGTAATTTTACATTCGGTGAGGTAAATTCAATACTAAAGGGGGATTGCTGATAAGCCAAAGTTAACTTTTCTAATTGATTAACTTGACGCGGTATTTTAAATGGAACTTGCTTTTTTTTATTAGTAGGCGCTAAATTTTTACCTATGGAAATTTTTTTATTGGCAAAAAATAAATTGGTCAGCACTGGTGTGGGTATGGTTTGTGTCGTTTTTAAAATCGTACTGGGATTGAATTGTTGAAAACCATTTAAACCGCCAAAATAAAAAATTTCTTCAGTAAATTCTCGTTTTACTACAAGAGCAGAATGTAACATAAATTCATTATCATCTAAGCTGTAATCTTTGCCAAAATTCTGTATTTTATTTTCACTTACATTAATTACACTAATACCATTGGTGGCTGAAAGCCAGGCATTACCTTGCTGGTCGATTAAAATAGCTGTAGGGTTATTGTTAATTAAGCCGTTATTTTCGTTAAAAACTGTAGTGGTTAATAAGTTTTTATCAACCACCATCACCCCCTGTGAGTTTGAACCTAACCACAAGTGGTTTCTATCAATAGCAATATTGATGGTGTTATTAATTTGAAAATCAAAAGGTGGGTTAATCTCTAGTGCTGTAAAAGCATTACTGGTGATATTAAATTGGTATATTTTGTTATTACTTGCTGTTAGCCAGATATTATTATATTGATCTTTTTGTAATGCTCTCAGTTGTATATTTTGCTGCAGATTTAAGTTGTAATGGCTAAATGTTTTATTTTCAGGATTGTATGAGGTTAATTTACCGTCATTATTAGTAAACCATAAAAAATCATTTAAAATAACGAAGGGGTATTCTTCATTATAATTGGCTACGTTTTGCCAGTTTTTGTAGACTGTTAGCTTGTTATTTTTATTAAGCTGATATAAGTTTTTATTTTGGTAAGTTAAATACCATAAATTGTTGTTTGAGTCGGTAATTAATAAAGGGGAATTATATGCATCTGAAGTTTTAAAATGTGTAATTTTATTATTTTTGTTAATATAATTTAGACCTGATTTTTCAGAGCTAAACCAAATTTTACCGTCTTTACTTTGTGCTATAGATTCGATACTTATACTGTTATTTTTATTATTAAAGAGTTTATGGGCAAAAAGTGATGAGTTTGGATGATAAACATCTAATCCGGTTCTTAAATTTCCGATCCACATAGCGTTGGTGGCATCTTTAAAAATATCCATGATCAGGTTTTCGGATAAACTTTTAGGTGTGTTACCACTTTGATAACTTTTAATTTCATCAGTATAAATATTAAATATATTTAAGCCTTTTTTTGTCCCTATCCAAACATGACTGTCATCAAATTCTTCGATGGTTCTAATTTCATTTGATAACATTTTATTTTGGGTGGATTTTTTAGTTAATTTTCTCGATATTTTGTAATTACTGTCAACAATAAAAACACCTTGCTCGGTGGCTAGCCAGTAATGCTGATCAATAGCTTTAATATCCAAAAGTGATTTAGTGGGAATATTTAGCTGCCATTTGTTTTTTTGCTGTAATGATTGAATATAACTTAAATTTTTATTGGCGATAAAAATGCCTTGATCATAAGTACCCAACCAATAGTTATCATTTTTATCTTGAAAAATTGTTCTAATATCAGTGATGTTATGGTTATTGTTAACTAATGTTAGGCGTTTGAAATTATTCTGTATAGGGTTAAATTGGTGAAGCGATTGTGATGAGCTGATCCATAAAATATCATGATTATCTTGATATATTTCCCAAATAAAATTATCTCTTAAGGTGGTTTGGTCACCATCTACGGCTAGATAATTATCGAAATTATCCAAACTACGGTTATAGCGACTTAACCCTTTTTCGGTTCCGACCCAGAGGATGTTTTTATTATCGACAAATACTTTACGGATCATGTTGTCGGCAATAGAATGTTTGTCGTTTATTTTATGACGATAATGGATAAAGTTTTTGCCGTCGTAACGGTTTAAACCATCTTCGGTCGCTATCCAAATAAAGCCTTGTTGGTCTTGGGCAATACTAAACACATAACTTTGAGATAAGCCTTGGGCAGTAGATAAGTTAGAAAATTTTAAAGCAGGTTCAAGTGACGCTGAATTACTGGTAGCAGTAACTACTAATAAAGATATTAGTAAGAAAATTTTATTAAGCATAAAAAGCTTAAACGTACTGATATAAAATTGTTTAAAGTGTTGAAAAAAAGAAAACAGCACTAAGTAACCTTTATATTATAGCAAATTAGTTTTTATCGATAAGTTCATTTCATCAAAAACTTTGGATAAAAAAACTGATTGCCTTATTATTGTTGCCCTCCATTTAAAATGATGTCTACACAGATGTCAATAAATTCGTTACTTTAGTCGCTAGTTTTAACCACAAAGAGTATCGGCTGTTATCTTACTAATATTAATATTTTAGGCGGTTAATGTTTGTAAAGTCGCTTGCTGATGTTGTTTTTTTATTTAAGTCATTATTTTTATGGGTTTCTGGTTTGTTTTTCAATGAAATCAGAGAAATACGATCTGGTGTTGATGAGTTTAATAATTGTTCAGTAATTAGTTTTTTTATTTGCGCTAAAGTGAGCGCCAAAATCGTATTAATTAGAGCGGTTTTATGATCAAAATTTAAATCTTTATTACAAATCGACATCCAAAAACGTTGACTTTTAATGCGTAAACTAGTGTCTTTTTCTTGTAATTGCCCAGCTAAACCTTGTTTTAACTGCTGCCATTGCTGTGCACTAATGTCATTTATTAAGTCTAAGCTATTATCAATAAATTCATCTATAGCCGTTGTTAACGTATGAGCATCTGTTTCTGGAGATTGTATATAAAAAGCAATACCAGGATAACGATTAATGGGAATATAGCCTACGCCAACCAAATAGCCGTATTGTTTTTCAGTACGCATTTGTTGAAAAAATGCCGGTGATAATAATTGGCTTAACAACATAATACTGGCAACTGTGGTTAAGTCTTTAGTAGCACACGGATAATATACTACACTGGCATGATCATGCTCAGGTAGTATGAGTGGCAATACCATGTCGCCTTGTTCTTGAATATCAATGACCGGGCAAGATACTGCAAATTTATCATCATAGTGATGATTAAATGTTCGCTTAATGATCTGGCTGATGTTATTAGCATGACTTTGATGCCAATTACCATGAATTAATACATCAATAGTTATTTCTTGAAAAAACTGTTGGCTAAATTTTTGATATTGCTCAAAAGTTATTAGCGCTAATACGTTAGCAAGTTTTTTGCTACTGGGATTGTTAGGTTGTAATACTGAACTTAATTTAGAAAAAAGCTGTGAAATTGATTTACTCGTACTTGCATTTATCCAATGGTTTATTAATTGTTTTTTAAATAAATTAAAACGCTCTTCAGCACATTGAAAATCATTCAATTTAGTAAGCAAACGTTCTAATARTAAKGGTTGTTTYTCGCTWATTCCGGCTAACTGTAAGGTAATGCCTCCTTGRTGGGCATATAARTGATAATGTATSCCCGCYAATTCWGCATCATAATTTTCTTCTACWACATCATCACTATATAAATCMACAAAGAGGCGACTCATCGCTATATTTTCAACAGACGMAATTGCGTTAGGGCTGTCTATGCCRATGTARAYATGGCCYTTAGGTATTTKAAAACTAAGGTCTTGTTTATACCAAATGTGCATACCATTGCTGTTTTCAATTAACTCAGGGAGTAAATTATTACTTTCGATGCTAAGCACTTGCGGGTTTTGAATAATGTAAGGGTTTTTAGAGGGCAAATAAAGATTTTCGTTAGCGGAAATATGTTGCCAGTAATTAAGTTTTTCTACCGGTAATTTGACTATTTTATAGGGAACTTGGTACCAGAAACTTATTTTGTCAAAATAATTGCTTACACTACTTTTATTATTGCTTTCACTATTACCTTCAATAAAAGCCGCGCTGTTATTGGTATCGTTTTGCTGACTAACATGAATAATGCGCATGTTGTTACTACTCAAATAGTTAAGTAACTCATTGATGGCAGCGTGATCCATGCCGGTCATTACATAATCACCAAAAATATAATTTTCAATAGGATAATGTTGCATATTAACGACGAGCTGACACACCGAATCTATGGGTGAATATTTTTCATAAAACTGAAAAGAAAGTTCTGCAATTGCTTGTTTTTCTTGATAGTAATAAGTCGCTAAAGTAGTGTTTTTTAATAAATTGATATAGCCAAAAACAATATCAACAATATCGTTAATATGCTGTTCTCCTAGCTCAGTTAAACTCATACTGATATTAAAATCTTTAAAGTTTGAACCATTAATACCTGAACCAGCCGTTAGTGCCATTGCCCACTGTTTTTGTTTTAATAAAGATAAAATACTACCAGCGCTTTCATGCCCTAATAAATAACTCAAAATAGATTCAGGTTTATGAAGATAAAACTCATCTATACTCGGCATTGCAAAACTCAATATTAATTTACGATCGTTTTTCACCGGTTTAATATCTATTTTTACCGCTAAATTTTCAGGTAAATACAATGGCACSGTTATCGCKGGCAATGCTGCTGTGGCTGTTTTAATCGCGGAAAAYTTTTGYTCSGCTAACGTTTTTAACTCAGCAATTGATTGTGGTCCTTCAATCGCCAARGTCATATAATTCGCCCGATAGTAACGTTCGAAAAAGCTGACTACTTCATCACGTAAACAGCTRTTTTTTCTATCGTTTAAGGTGTCTAAATCACCAACAGAAAATTGTGAAAAAGGATGTTTTTGATTAATAGTTTCTTTATGAACATCGTATAAACGGCGAATATCATCTTTTAATTTTAATTTAAATTCTGCATCGATGTTTTGCCGTTCTTTCTGAATAAATTCGTTTGATAATAAAGGGGCACTAAAAAATTGGCTAAAACGGTCTAATGCTTGKTCAAAGTAATCATGATGAATGTCAAAGAAAAAGCAGGTATGCTCTGTTGCTGTCCATGCATTATTATTGCCGCCATATTGGCTAATAAATTTTTGATATTCACTACCATCAGGATATTTTTCTGTACCCAAAAATAATAAATGTTCTAAAAAATGAGCTAACCCTTGGCGGTCTTTTGGATCACTAAAATGGCCAACATTTACCGCTAGGGCTGCCGCTGACTTTTCAGTTTCATCATTATGAACCAACAAAACCCTTAAACCATTTGATAAAGTAATGGCTTGGTAAGTTTTAAGATCATTTGGGCTTTGTTTCAAGCGTTGCTCCGTTGATTCAATTCACACATTATAAAAAATTAAATAGCACTATTAAAACAGCAGCTTGAAATAGGATGGTGGTGTATTGTAAACAATAATACGGCAAAATCACTATTAATCAAACTACTTGACGAAATAACTTAGCGTCATTTATTACTTATCTATGTTATGTTTTTTGGTCAGTTAGCTTATTATAGCTGTAGTTGAAAAGAGTCAGTAAAAAAACTGGCAAAAAATATGCTTATATTTTCACCACAGTGAGCTGTTTGGTAGAAATAAAATGAAAACTTGGAATAATATGCGAATTTTTATTATGCGTCATGGACAAGCGAGCGCTTTGTCTGTAGTAGATGCTGAACGGCCATTAACTACGCAGGGAATAGATGAAGTAAGTACAATGGCTGATTGGTTAAGTTCATTACCATTTGAGTTTGATCAAATATGGGTTAGTCCCTTTAAACGTGCTCAACAAACGGCTAAAACGGTAACCAGTAAGCTTAACAACCAAGAAAAGCTCACCACACTTAATTTTATTACACCCTCGGGGTCGGCAAATAAAATGCACGACTTTTTAGATGGCTGCTGCAATGTAACAGATAAAAAAACTGAACAACGAGTATTAATTGTTTCTCATATGCCGTTGGTCAGTTATCTAGTGGCAGAATTAACTCAGCAACAAGCTTGCCCTATTTTTCAAACGGCGGCTATTGCTGAAATTAATTATGATGAAGTTAAAATGACTGGGCATTTACAAAAAATGGTTTGTCCAACTGATTTTAATTAAAACTTTGTTTATAACTAAAAGTTAATTAAAATTAGCGCTAGCGGTCTTCAACTTCAAGTAATACCAGCAAAGCGCCATCACCACCCCATTCTAGTGTTGCTTGGTGAAACGCCATCACATCAGGGTGTTGCACTAAATAATGGGGTATTTTATTTTTTAATACTCTTGACCCTATGCCATGTACAATGCAAACACAGTTAATGTGCTGCTTTTTACTTTCCACTAATAAAGCGGCTAATTCTCTCTTCGCTTGTTGTTGATTTAAACCATGTAAATCAAGAATTAACTCTGGTACATAATCACCACGACGTAATGCTTTACTTTCAAAACTACTGACATCAGCACGTACATATTTCATCGCACCTTGTGTGGGTAATTGTGGCTCATATTGATCAGAAAAATGAAATTCTGCCATTTTTATATTGCTATCTTTTGAATTTGATTGCTTAAATTTGGCTTTTGAATTTCTCTTAAATATTAAAACTTTATCTTGTGAAAATGGCGTTATATCACTAAAGTTTTTTTTAAATAATTGCTCATCACCCGATAATTCATCAGCTGAATTTTTGTTGATGCTACTTTTAGCCGTTTTTGCTTTAGCTTTTATAGCTATTTGTTTTAAAATTTTCTTATCTATTTTCATCGTCTAAGTGTAAAATATTTGGCGGTAATTTCAATAAATGTTTCAAAAACCGTTTAGTAATTTAATGGGGTTAATGTGGTTAAACAAGATTCAGTACTAATATCGGCGCAATTATATACAATGGGCGATTTTATTCGTTATGCTGCGAGTGAGTTTAACCGTGCTGAACTTTATTTTGGTCATGGTACAGATAACGCTTGGGATGAAGCAACAAAATTAGTGTTGTTTGCTTTGCATTTACCTTTACCTTTGAAAGATCAATTATTGGTTTGTCGTTTAATTGAAGAAGAAAAAGTAACGATACTCTCCTTAATAACTCGTCGGGTTAATGAACGTGTTCCGCTGGCATACCTTACCAATCAAACCATGTTTGCTAACTTACCTTTTTATGTAGACGAAAGGGTGTTAGTGCCGCGTTCTCCGATTGCTGAATTAATTCTTAATAAATTTCAGCCCCACTTAAATCAACTTCCTACACCACCGCAACGTATATTAGATTTATGTACCGGCAGCGGCTGTATTGCTATTGCTTGCGCTTATGCTTTTCCTGATGCTGAAGTAGATGCGCTCGATTTATCGGTAGATGCCTTAAATGTAGCGCAAATCAATATTGAAAGTCATGGTTTAACAGCACAAGTTATTCCAATTCAATCTGACGTTTTTTCTGGGATTGTCGGACAAAAATATGATTTAATTGTCACTAACCCCCCTTATGTGGATTTTGAT
>NVTW01000056.1 GCA_002401725.1 Gammaproteobacteria bacterium | reverse complement strand
GTTTGGCGATAGAACTGATCACCAAATGCCATGAAAGTTCATTTTAATTTATATTACCTTATTGTTTTTATTATATATTTTGTGGGGATTCGTCAGGGTATAACCCGTTTAGAAAACTAATCAAAAATTTTTCTTGACCCTCACCCAGCGTTAGCCTCTAAAGTTCAAATAGAGGTAAATAAATGAGGAATTAGTATGTTAAAAATTGGCGAGTTAGCAAAAAGGTGTGGCTTAAGTGTTCGAGCACTACGTCATTATGACGAAGTCGGTCTTTTAGTGCCATCAGGGCGCAGTGAAAGTGGTTATCGCCTTTATTGTGAGCAAAATATTCGTCGTTTACAACATATTCTATTATTAAAACAACTAGGTTTTTCTTTAAAGAAAATTATAGAAATGCTTAATAATAAGACTTCTTCTTTGTCTCAAACAATTGATGAACATATTGCTTTTACTGAGCAAACTATTAAATTGCAAAATCAGTTATTAACACAACTAAAGTTTTTGCAAGATAAGTTTTCGCGAGGTAAATCAGTGGTCATTGATGATTATTTAGCAACGATGGAGATGATGAAAATGTATGATAAATATTTTAACGATGAACAATTAGAGCAATTTGCTAAACGCCGTACAGAATTAGGCGCTGACAAGTTAAATGAGCTGCAAGAACATACTTGGCCAGATTTAATTATTAAAGTTAAACAGGCAATTGCTGATGGTGTTGCCGTTGATTCAGATGAAGCTAAATTATTAGCTGCAAAGTGGATGAAATTGGCCAATATGTTTACGCAAGGCGATAGTGAAATATCAGCAGGTATTGGTAAAATGTATCAGCAGGAAAAGAGTTTGCAAGAAAAAACGGGTATAAGCCCACAAGTGATGGAATTTATTTCACAAGCTTGGCAGAACCAGCAGTCTTAAAATGTTAAGCACCACAAATTAACGTTTGTTTATTAATGCCGCTTTGTGTTAAAGCTGAATTTGTTGGTAGGGGGTCATTACCTGCCAACAAATAAATCACCTTTTTACCTTGCGCGGCTAATTCAATAGCATGTTGATAATTGAGTAAAATAGTAGAAGATATTTCTTGTGGATATTTCTCTGCATCACGTCTTATGTAATCAATTAATTGTTCATTAATCGCCAGATCATAAAATACTGCGTCAGCAAATTGCATTTCACGGTGTGCTTTTAGCGTTAAATTATCTGGGTTGCCGTCAAGCGTGTGAATAAATACAATTTCACCTGCAGGGGGAGGTACTTGTTGTTTTAGGCTGGCAATTAAATGCTGTTCAGCATGAATTTCATCACCCGATAAAACCGCTTTTCCTATGCTGCCAGATAAGGTGTTTTCCCAAAAAAGTCGGCGATTACGAATACCTTTAACGCGCGCTTTAACATGATCGCGAAACTTAAATGAAAAATTGGCAAGTTTGCCGTAGGCATCGGGCAGTAATTTATCTACTTGTTCACGTAACATTCTTACCAGTACGGGTGCGCTACCTGAGCTTGAAATGGCGATGATCATTGGTGAGCGATCAATAATAGCAGGGGTTATATAGGTACATAGTTCAGGCTGATCAACCACGTTGACTAAAATGCTAAGCTGCAGAGCTTCTTCGGCAATCGCTTTATTAACTTGACGATCATCGGTTGCGGCAATAACTAAGGTTTTATCCGTTAAAAAACCCGTTTGATAATTATGCTTAAGCCAGTTGAGTTGGTAATGTTCAATTAAATGTAAAATACGTGCGTTTATTTGTGCTGACATTATGGTGATATTTGAACTCGCTTTTAAGAGTAGTTCTAGTTTGCGAGCAGCGACATCTCCGCCACCAATAATGATGGCGTTTATTCTTTTACTGTCGACAAATAACGGGAAATATTTCATAAATTATATTCTTGAATTGAAGAGTGTTACAGGTGCCATTTAGTTAAGATTTTTTGATAACGCCCATCAGCTTTTATGGTGGCTAAAGCTTTTTTTAATTTTATCACCATTGTTTTATCTGTATTTAAGCTGGCGGCGATGTAGAGATCGGAAGTTATATTGGGTATTTTATATAAAACTTTTATTTTATTAGGATCTAAACCGGTATTTTTGATTTCATAAGCCCAAGTGCTATTAGTAAAAGCAATGTCGGTACGACCATTAAAAAATATTTTCCACAATGCGGGGTAAGCACTGTTTAAATATAAATTTTGTTTTTCTTTAAAACCGTGCGCTGTTAAGTAGGTTTCAGCCAAATCGTCACGAATAGAGCCAACAAGGTATTTTTTAGCATCATTAAGTTGATTTATTTGTATATCATTTCGTGATTTTAATGCCACTAAAAAAGATTCTAAGGTAAATATTTTACCGATCCATTGGAAATACTTTTCTCTGCTTGGATCTCGGAACATTGAAAAAATAAGGGTGTTTTTTTGAGTTTGAGCTATTTTATAACTGCGCGCCCAGGGATAAAATTGTAGTTGGGCGGAGAGTTCTGCTTCTTTTAGTAATAAATGTACCACATCGACCATAGCGCCACTGGCTGGTTTTTCATGATTGTTCATTTGTAATGGCGGTAAATCTTCACTAACAATCGTCAGCTGTACCGCAGCAAGCTTTAGGCTAAAAGTTATTAGTATGAGGCACAGCAATTGTTTCATATTACAACTCGTTGAAAATTAATTTATTGTATAAAAAGAAGAGACTTAATTATAAGGCACAACTTCATACTTAAAGTAGCATCCTACTACCTTATAATATTTCTGTATACGACAATTGTGCTAAACTAGCGGCAAAAATTTTAAAGAGAATATTCTTATGCCTTGGATCCAACTTAGGTTACAAGCAGATGAAGATAGCGCAGAAAAACAGAGTGATTGGCTTAGCGCCTGTGGTGCACAAGCGGTGACCTTTTTTGATAATAAAGACACCCCTATTTATGAACCCTTACCGGGTGATGAACAAGTTTATTGGGCTGATACTATTGTGATGGGCTTGTATGATGCAGCTCACGATATGGATAAAGTGCTCACTTACTTACAAAGCATTCATCCCGATAAAAACGCAATGCGTTATAAAATAGAGCAGCTTGAGGATAAAGATTGGGAACGTGAATGGATGGATAACTTTCATCCGATGAAATTTGGTCAACGTTTATGGATTTGCCCAAGCTGGCTTGAAGTGCCTGAACCCGATGCCGTTAATGTAATGCTTGATCCTGGTTTAGCTTTTGGTACTGGTACGCATCCTACTACCGCATTATGTTTAACTTGGTTAGATAGCTTAGATTTAACTGGTAAAACCGTGGTCGATTTTGGTTGTGGTTCCGGTATTTTATCACTGGCGGCATTAAAGTTAGGCGCAAAAGCAGTAATTGGCATTGATATTGACCCACAAGCTTTGCAAGCAAGTAAAGCCAATGCAGAACGCAATGGTGTTAGTGACAGATTAAGCTTATATTTACCGAAAGATCAACCGAATTTAAAAGCCGATGTAGTCGTGGCTAATATTTTAGCTGGGCCATTGCGAGAACTTGCCCCTACTATTATTGAGTTTGTTACTGAGGGTGGTAATTTAGCCTTGTCGGGAATTTTAGAAGAACAAGCTGAAAGCTTACAACAAATTTATGGTCAATGGTGTGCGATGGATCCAATGACTGTTCAGGATGAATGGGTTCGCCTTGATGGTATAAAACGCTAAATAGTCGCCTCAAGTACGATGAAAACTAAGCCTTGCTAATAATTTTGTAATTTATTAGCAAGGTTTTTCTTTTTTTGATAGTACAAAATCTGTACACATCAGCTATTTAGAAAATGTCAATATAAAAAACTTATAAAAAATCAAATATTGTTCAATTTATATGCTTTTCAATCGTAAAAAAAACGCGTAAACTTAGCGCCCTTTTGACCATTAGCTCAAAAAAACATCAACGTGAAAATCGGTTTATATCAGTTAGACAGTCCAGTAATGCTAGCGCCAATGGCGGGGATTACTGATCAACCCTTTCGACAATTATGTTGTCAAATGGGCGCTGGTTTAGCGGTTTGTGAAATGATCAGCGCTGATCCTAGTTTATGGAAAAGCAATAAATCACAACGTCGGATGCAACATAATGATGAAGCAGGAATTCGCTCAGTACAAATAGCGGGTTGTGATCCTGCTGAATTAGCTTATGCGGCACAGGTTAATGCGGAAAATGGCGCGCAAATTATTGATATTAATATGGGCTGTCCAGCAAAAAAGGTAAATAAAAAATTAGCAGGTTCAGCACTATTAAAAGATCCCTGTTTGGTTGAGCAGATTGTAAAATCTGTGGTCAATGCAGTGGATATTCCAGTGACGTTAAAAATTCGTACTGGTTGGTGTCAAAATACACGCAATGGTATTGAAATTGCCCAAATTGCTCAAGATAACGGTATTGCATCGTTAGCTGTACATGGTAGAACTCGCAACGACTTTTATAAAGGCGAAGCTGAGTACGACACTATTAAGGCAATTAAGGCACATGTTTCAATTCCAGTTGTGGCTAATGGAGATATAAATTCAGCTCAAAAAGCTGAACAAGTTTTAAGTTATACCGGCGCTGATGCCGTTATGGTTGGCCGTGGAGCACAAGGCCGACCATGGATTTTTCGAGAAATCAATTATTTTTTGAAAACAGGGAATGAATTGTCAGCACCGTCTATGGATGAAATTCGCTCAATAGTTATTGGGCATGTGCAAGCATTGCACAACTTTTATGGTGAGTTTATGGGTGTTCGATTTGCTCGTAAACATGTTTCTTGGTACGTGCAATCGCACGAATTAGGTAAACAGTTTCGCTCTAGTTTTAATGGTATAGAGTTTGCCGTAGAGCAGCTTGAAGCATTAAATAGTTATTTTGATAATTTAATTTTGAAAGAGTCAGTACTTTATGTTTGAACAAAATATTTCTTCTCCATTTGTAACCGGTGATTTACAAACACAAACTAAATCTTCTCCGTTACGTTCACAAGCGAAAATTGCTATCAGCAACTATTTATCACAATTAAATGGTAATGATGTTGATGATATGTACGACCTTGTACTTTCTGAGATTGAAGCACCAATGCTTGAAGAAGTAATGAAATATACGCGTGGTAACCAAACTCGTGCAGCTAACTTGTTAGGTATTAACCGTGGTACGTTACGCAAAAAATTAAAAAAATACGGTATGAACTAAAAGACCCTATTTTAAAAAAGCACCTCAGGGTGCTTTTTTCATTTTAGAGAAATAAAAACTTAACTAAATAGTCAGGTTTAGCACTTACAATTAATATATTTATAGGTTTATAAACAATAATGGAAACTCCTCGTCCAATTAAACGCGCACTGTTAAGTGTTTCAGATAAAACTGGTATTGTTGATTTTGCCCGTGCATTAAGCGAAAGCGGTGTTGATTTATTATCAACAGGTGGCACGGCAAAATTATTAGCTGAAAATGGTATTAAGGTGACAGAAGTCTCTGATCATACCGGGCACCCAGAAATTATGGATGGCAGAGTCAAAACTCTCCATCCAAAAATTCATGGTGGCATTTTAGCACGCCGCGGAGTGGACGAAGCGGTGATGAATGATAACCATATCGCCGCCATTGATATGGTGGTAGTGAACCTTTATCCTTTTGCCGATACTGTTGCTAAAGAAAATTGTAGTTTAGAAGACGCCATTGAAAATATTGATATTGGCGGACCAACAATGGTGCGTGCCGCGGCAAAAAATCATAAAGATGTGACTATTATTGTTAATGCTCATGACTACCAAGGTGTTTTAACCGCAATGAAGAGTAATAATGGTTCATTAACGTATAAAAAACGTTTTGATTTAGCTATTGCTGCTTATGAACATACTGCGGCTTATGATGGCATGATCGCTAATTATTTTGGTTCAATGTTACCTGCTTATGGTGATCAAGACGCGACGACTAGCGTTACTGAACGCGCACAATTTCCACGTACTTTTAATAGCCAGTTTATTAAAAAGCAAGATTTACGTTACGGTGAAAATTCACATCAAAATGCCGCATTTTATACCGAAGCTAATCCTCAAGAAGCTTCAGTGTCTACAGCTACGCAAATTCAAGGCAAAGCACTTTCTTATAACAATATTGCCGATACTGATTCAGCATTAGAATGCGTAAAAGAATTTGATCAGCCAGCTTGTGTGATTGTAAAACATGCTAACCCGTGTGGTGTTGCCATTGGTGATGATATTTTAGCGGCCTACGAAGGTGCTTATAAAACCGATCCTACTTCTGCATTTGGCGGTATTATTGCCTTTAACCGTGAATTAGACGCTAAAACGGCAGAAGCGATAGTTTCTCGTCAATTTGTTGAAGTGATCATCGCACCAAGCATTAGTGATGCAGCAACAAAAATTATTGCGGCAAAACCTAATCTGCGTTTATTAGCCTGTGGTCAATGGACAACACAAACCACCGGTTTAGACTACAAACGTGTTAATGGCGGCTTGTTAGTGCAAGATAGAGATCAAGGCAAGGTAATTGCTGATGATTTAAAAGTAGTGACTAAGCGTCAACCTACTGCTGATGAAATGCGTGACTTACAGTTTTGCTGGAAAGTGGCTAAATACGTAAAATCTAATGCGATTGTTTATGTTAAAAATAACGAAACTATTGGTGTTGGCGCCGGACAAATGAGTCGCGTTTATTCAGCTAAAGTAGCGGGAATAAAAGCCGCTGATGAAAATTTAGCAGTTAAAGGTTCGGTCATGGCATCTGACGCATTTTTCCCCTTTCGTGATGGTTTAGATGCTGCTGCCGAGGCGGGTATTACTGCGGTTATTCAACCGGGTGGTTCAATGCGTGATAACGAAGTTATTGCCGCCGCCGACGAGCATAATATTGCTATGGTATTTACGGGCATGCGTCATTTTCGCCATTAATTTACTATTATTATAATCGTCAACTTCAAAATATTTTAATTGAAGATTCCCGCTTAAAATATGTGGGAATAACGATTCTGATCCAACGTATAGACACATTAAATTGTTACAAGGTTTTATTGTTAGATGGCAGTGAAATTAAAATCTGTTATAACTACTCTTGTTTATTTCTACATTTAATAACATTAATTTTGAAAAATAACGGGAAACAATAATGAATACTGCAAAAATAACACTTAAATCACTCACAATAATATTAACTGCCTCGTTAATTAGTGTTAATTCACTATCTGCTTTAGCAAGTACAACGCTTGCACAAGCACTTGCTGGCGAACAACGCTCGACAGCACATAAGGCGCGTGATCAATATCGTCATCCTCAACAAACCTTAGAATTCTTTGGTTTTAACAACAATATGACGGTGGTTGAAATAACTCCTGGTGGTGGCTGGTATATGGAAGTGTTGGCACCTGCGTTAAAAGATTCAGGCAAATATATTGCAGCACAATATCCTGATACGGGTAAAGATGATTACTACAGCAATTCACGTAAAAAATTACTAAAAAAAATTGCGAGCAATAAAGTTTATAGCGTAGTAAAAATTAGCGATTTTGTGCCCAAGAAACAAAGTGAACTAGCCCCACAAGGCAGTGCTGATTTGGTGCTAACGTTTCGTAATCTTCATAACTGGGGTGAAGTAGGTATTGCTCAAGTTTTTAGAGATGCTTTTCGCGCCCTTAAATCGAATGGTGTATTAGGCGTAGTTGAGCATCGTATGCCTGTTTCACAAAATTGGCAAAAAAATCATCGTAATGGTTATGTACCTAAAACATTAGTCGTGCAATTAGCAAAAGAAGCTGGATTTACGTTAGTGGCGAGCAGTGAAATGAATGCTAACCCAAAAGATACCGCTGATCACCCTAAAGGCGTGTGGACTTTACCCCCTGTGTTGCGTTTGAAAGAGACAGATAAAGCCAAGTATTTAGCGATTGGAGAAAGCGATCGCATGACTTTGAAATTTGCTAAATTAGTAAAAAATAAATTTTAAATTTAACGAGAAGATAAATGAAAGTTTTAGTTATTGGTGGCGGTGGTCGTGAACATGCTTTAGCGTGGAAAGCAGCACAGTCTATCAAAGTATCAAAAGTGTTTGTTGCCCCTGGTAATGCTGGTACAGCAACAGAAAACAAATTAGAAAACATTGCAATTAATGTGGGTGAAATAGATAAATTAGTCAATTTTGCCAAAGATAACGATATTGCCTTAACTATAGTAGGACCTGAGCAACCCTTAGTTGATGGTGTTGTTGATGCCTTTCAAGCACAAAACTTGAAAATTTTTGGTCCTAGTGCAAAAGCTGCACAACTTGAAGGTTCCAAAGCTTTTACTAAAGACTTTCTTGCTCGTCATCAAATACCAACAGGTTATTATCAAACCTTTACCGAAATTGATGCAGCCCTTGCTTATGTGCGCGAACAAGGCGCACCTATTGTGATTAAAGCTGACGGTTTGGCGGCTGGTAAAGGTGTTATTGTTGCTATGACTTTAACTGAAGCGGAAGATGCTATTAAAGATATGTTGGCTGGCAATGCATTTGGTGATGCTGGCCATCGGGTCGTTATTGAAGAGTTTCTTGAGGGTGAAGAAGCAAGCTTTATTGTCATGGTTGATGGTAAAAATGTGCTGTCTTTTGCCACTTCTCAAGATCATAAACGTGCTTATAACAATGACAAAGGGCCAAATACTGGCGGTATGGGCGCTTATTCACCAGCGCCTGTAGTAACAACTGAAATTCATCAACGTATTATTAATGAAGTGATCATGCCTACCGTTGCAGGTATGGCAAAAGAAGATGCTCCTTATAGCGGATTTTTATATGCGGGCTTAATGATTGCAGCCGATGGTACGCCAAAAGTGATTGAGTATAATTGTCGTTTTGGCGATCCTGAAACACAACCAATTATGATGCGCTTACAATCGGATATTATTGAACTGTGTTTAATGGCTTGTGATGGTAAATTAGATCAAGCAAAAATTGACTTTGATCCTCGCCCTGCTGTTGGTGTAGTGTTGGCTGCGGGTGGTTATCCTTATGATTATGCTAAAGGTACTATAGTATCTGGACTTGAAAGTAATAAATTGGATGACCGTAAAGTGTTTCATGCGGGGACTACAATGGAAAATAATTCAGTTGTTACTGCTGGCGGTCGAGTATTGTGTGCTACTGCTTTAGGTAACACAGTAACACAAGCTCAACAAGCAGCGTACGAGCTAGTTAAACAAATTAGTTGGCAAGATATGTTTTATCGCACAGATATTGCTTATCGCGCTATTGAAAGAGAACAAAGTTAATACTTGTAAATATTAGCTTTATGTAAAAAAATGCCGATTATAAAAAATCGGCATTTTTTTGAACAAAGGAATAATTGATTCAGAGTTTGGCAAATTCATCCCTGTTAGCACCGCCTTTTATTGCTGCAGCAATAGCAAGTTCCTTTTCAACTCCTGCATTCATGGCCGCTTTAACAATGTCTTGATCAAATTGTTGATGGCTAGAATTTATCGCATTTTTAATGACATCTGCGCTCTGATCAGGAAATAATTGTAAGGTGGTTTTAACTAAATTAACTACTTGATTAGGTATTGCTTTAATTGCGCCAATTAAAATATCTAACATAGTTTCTTTGTTTTTAGCATTACTGAGCAGTGAGTTAGATATAAAAGGTTCAGTTGAAACGGCAACGCGGACAATGTTTTGAATAGGATCTTGACTGTTTTTAAGTGCTGCTTGAATAATTTCATTGGCATAAGCGGGTTCAGCATTGATAGCAATTTCTACAACTTCTTTACATTGGGCAACATTAGCTTGTAAAGCAGCAGATACAGCACTTGCCGATAAAGCCGGTTCTGCTTGTATGGTGCCAATAATAATATCCTTATAATTTCTAGGATATGTGCCTAGTGCAATTTTTAAAATGATATCAGCTTTTTCTGGATAAAGTGTAATTAACGAAGAAACACTATTTTTAATTGAAATGTTTTGCGAAACTTGTTGAGTTAACAATTGGGAGATCAATTTTTCTTGACGATTTTTTACGCTATCCATAGCAAAACTAGTAGTAGTTATACTAAAAAGTAATACGAATAAAATAAATTTCATCATCTCTACTGCTCTCATAAATGAACTTTTTATTAGGTAAATAAAAAGTGGTTAAATAATATAAAGTAAATCGTTGAGCTTATCTTCTGTTCGTTTATACAGGAATTAATAAGAACAACCGCGTTAGTTGGGTTGTTAAAAGGATAAATAGTTCAATAAAAAGGCGATCAAAACAAAAAATCAAAATAATACTTGATCAATTATCATAGTTCTCTAAAATGCGCATCCAGATTTGAGGGCAACCTCAGTCTCTGTTTTGATAAGTTAACTCAGTTTGCAGTCGCGAATATGAAAGACTTAACGTTTTAAAATGAGTGTTTAAGGTTTTGTAAAAACGTTTAAACTTTTT
>NVTW01000020.1 GCA_002401725.1 Gammaproteobacteria bacterium | reverse complement strand
ATGTTTTTTTAAGTATCCTGTTGGGATATAGCCAAGCGCTTAGGCAGCGGGTTTTGATCCCGTCATTCAGAGGTTCACTAATACAAAATAAGTCTTACCCCAGCAAATTATTACTTTTTTAATTGCTTGGAAAAACAACCAAACTGCATATTTAATAGCTTTTGAATTCGTAATCCTCGAATGTTTTATACGAGGATCTATGCTGTCTGTACAAGTGGATCCCCACCTTCGTGAGGATGACGGTGTAACCGTGGCATGACGGTGAATTGTAGCAATATTGGCATTACGTGATAATGATAAATACGAATACAGATTTCAATCAATACCACAAGCGTGTTTTAACACCCTTTCTTTTACTAGTGGTATTTTATTACTGATAAATAACGCTGAATTTCTCAACGCCTTTAATAAACTTGACGGATGAGAAAATGCCGTATAAAACCCATCCATAGCACTCATCATCAATAAATTATCTGTTCTGCGTTTTTGCTCATAACCAGCCAATACATTTATATCCGACCAACATAAACCATTACCAATGGCTTCAGCTATTATGGTTTGTAGGGCTAAAACATCTTTAAAACCTAAATTTACACCCTGTCCAGCCAATGGGTTAATGGTGTGAGCTGCATCGCCTAACAATAGTACTCTACCTTGTTGGTATTGATTTGCATGACGACGCGTTAATGGAAAACTCGCTTTATTTTCAACGAATATATCACCCAGCCTTTTCGGGAAAGTTTGTAATATTTTTTGTTGTAATTGGCTATTTGATAATGAGCTTAAACGTTTTATTTCATTTTTTTGGTGATACCATACTAATGAGGCATTACCTTGATATATGTTTTCGCTTTTATCTTGATTTAAACTATTTTGCTCTGCATTATTTTGTTTTGAAATAACGACTGTGGGCATCGGCAACATCGCCACAGGCCCTGTCGGTAAAAACTGTTGCCAAGTAATATTTTGCTGGGGTAATTGAGTTTTTACCTTTATTAGCATTGCAGATTGTTGATAGTCCCAGCCGGTAATACCGATATTAGCTAATGATCTTACTTTAGAGTTTGCACCATCAGCGGCTATTAATAATTTAGCATTAAGCGTTATTTTATCTAACTCAACCTCAACATTATTTTCGTTTTGAGTAAAACTAGTTAATGTTTGAGGACAAAATAAGGTAATGTTGTTGTGTTTTACGATTTGTTGCCATAAAGACAGCTGGATCAGTCTATTTTCGACAATATGACCAAGATGTGATTGTTGAATATCTTGCGCATTAAATTCAGTATAAGCGTATTCTTGTTCCCAAACGCTAAGACGTTGATAGGGACAAACCCGCCATTGTTTAATTTGTTGCCAAGCATCTAACTGTGTTAGTAAATTCTCTGAAGCGATCGAAATGGCAGAAACACGTAAATCGAGTGGTTGTGATGATGAAAATTCTTCAGGAGGCGTTTTTTCAACAATAGCAATGGTTAGGCCTAACTGGGCTAACGCTAAAGCACTTGCGGCACCGATCATGCCCCCACCAATAATTACACAATCAAAATTTTTTACTTCTGGCATCTGTATCTACTTATAAATATTTATCTTATAAAATAAAAATTTTTAGTGTTTATTTAACCTAAGTTTAATCTATTTATTAATTTGTTTCATATTTGACTTTTTCTTCTATACTAAAACAGTTCAACGATTTCAGTTGGGTATACTGTTACAAATTAAATTTAAGGAAAAATTATGTCTGCATTAAGAAAAGAAGAAAAACGTGTCAGTAAAGATATTAACTTAGTTTACGATTTAACCGCAAAACCAAACCTAACACAACTAAAATCCCATGAAGATCGCGCTGTTGTGGCAAAATTACGCGCCGATTTAATCTTACCATCAAATAAAATTATGACGGTAGATATAGATTTTGACACCTCAAGCGGATACCATGACAACATAATGATGGTAATGGACGACTTTGGTGTTGAAATGTTAGCGACAGCATTCGAAGTTAAATACTCTAAGGAAGCCGCTGAAAAGGTACGTCGAGCTTGGGCACATAAGCAACAGATAGAAGATCCAAGAAAACCAACGTATTTATTAGTGMAAAAACCTAAAAATAATGATCAACTTCCACAAGTTTTCGCTGTCTGTGGTGGCAGAAAACATGATAATCAGGATATTCCAGACAGTATTGTTTAACCTCTTTACGCAAAAGTGGCGATTTTTATCGCCACTTTTAGTACTACTTTGTTTATCAACTTCTGTTCAAGCCACCAATGGCTTAGAATCTTTAGCTAACGTAAACGGTATAACTCAAGACAAACAAGGTTTTATTTGGCTTGCAGGTCAGCAAGGATTAACTCGATTCGACGGAAAACACTCAATAAATTTCTCAGCTAGCAACCAACAATGGCCAATTCCATTCAAATGGAGTCATGATGTTAGTCTTGCTGATGACAAACTATTGGTCGGCACGGAAAATAATAAATTATGGGTATTTGACCCTACAACAGGTAAAGCCACAGCGATAATCATTAAAAACAAAAAAAATAGTATTTACCAGGTTATAAGCTTTTTAGGTAAATACTATATTTATGAGCCTGGTGCTGTATATCAATATGATCCTGCAAATTTAACAACCACTCTTATTAAAAATAATATTTTGGTTAATCAATTTGCTCACACCGACAAATATTTATACATAGCAACTAATTCTGGCTTATATCAACTACAAAATGGCAAGTTAAAACAAATAATCAAGCAATCAATTAAAGCCATCACAGCTTTTAAAGATCAAATTATCGCAATTAATCAAAAAAATATCTATTCGTATCACGATAATGGACAGCAAAAACAAATAGAGACTAATACACCATTATTAGCTATTACCAAGGCACAAAATTCAAAAACATTTTTTGTGATCACTAATCAAGGGACTTTAAAAAAATATGATCCCGTAGATTTAACTCAATTAGACCATAACTACCCAAAAACAAGTCATGTAAGAGCACGAAGGATATTTCAAGATAAGTCAGAGGTGATCTGGGTTATTAGTAGTTTAGGTGTTTCTCGAATATCTGAAATTAACTTTAAAAATTATCATATTGTTTATGATATTGACAATAATTCTAATGAAATTGAAATATTTAACAAACAATTGATTATAGGGAGTTATGGTCAAGGTCTAAAAAACTTTGATAAATCCCACCCTGTTTTCCCTACTGGTATTAATAAAAATTTTACTGCCAACGGTCGACGTATTACGGACTTACTCGCCATTAAGGATAATTTATATATAGCGACATTTGATGGTTTATGGCTTTATCAAAGTAAAACACAACAATTAACTAAAGTTGATTTTGCTAATAATGATAAATTATTATTGAGACTGCATCACAAAAATAACCTGTTGTATTTAGCAAGTAATTATAATGGTTTGTATATTTATGATCTTGTTCAACAAAAAATAATTCATCATACCAATGTTCAACAAGGTATTAGTGATAATGAAGTGATTGATATTTTGCCGTTAGATAACCAGAACATTTGGTTAAGTACAGCCACAGGTATTGATATTTACTATCCAAATTCTAATTCTGTTAAAAACATACCTTTAACCGTCAATAGTAAAATTATATCGTTAAGCCTTGCTGATAATAAAATATTTGCCGCCACCAAAGCTGATGGTATTTTTGTTTTTAATCGTCAAGGGGAGCTACTTTTTCGCTTTGCTAATGGACTTGATTTCAGCTATATGAACCTATACAACAATGTACTTTGGGCGCCCACTAGAGAGGGTTTATATCAAATAAATCCGCACAATTATCAAATTGACTTACTACCAAACACCCAAGTATTTAGTTTTATTGGCGAGCCATTGCCGTTAAATAACAAAATTTATGCAGCACACTTTAGTGGCGTTTTAGAGGTACCTCTTACAATTCCCTCTACCTATAATTCGAATGTTTTGATTAGTAAAACAACCATTTCAGGCAAACAGTATTTACTCAATAAAAGTATCGAAGTTGCTTCAGCTAATGATGTTATCACCTTAGAATTAGCTAGTTTAGACTACCGAGACGGCCAAGAAAAACAATTCAAATATAGAATTAATAATGGTGTGTGGAATTTAGTTAACAATAACCAATTAACCTTAACCGGTTTAGCCTCAGGTATTTATAATATTGAAATAATGGCCACTAATAGTTTGGGTCAGTGGAGTAACAATAGGGCTTATACCGAAATAAAAGTTGCTTACCCTTGGTATTGGACACCACAAATACGATTAATTTATTTATTTTTGTTTTTAATCAGTTTAGCTTTTACTGCGTGGCTACTCTATTTACGCACCAAATCAATTAGTCGTATTCATTATTTACTGGCTGAAGATATTAAAAGCAGAGGTAAAACAGCGCTTAATGTAACTCATAACCTTTCTTTAGCGCTAGAGCATATAAAAGTTGAGGGTAATGATCACGATTTACTCAATAAATTGTTAAAACAGAGCATTGACGAGTTAAATAGTAGCTCACAAAATCAAGAGCCCGATACCTTTTATGGACAATCGCTAAGTGTTGCACTAAATTATTTAAGTGAATATATTCATCGTAAATATCATACAAACCTAACCATACATTTAGAAATAACCGAAGATTCAGTAAATAATGATCTTAAAGCCGATTTGTATAAAATAATTTATGAAGCAGTTATCTCTGCAACATTAAATGGTGACGGTCGTAATTTCAGTGTATCGATAAAAGCATATAAAAATAAGTTATGGCTTAATATTCAAGATGATGGCAGTAGTTTTTCAAACTTTAAGAATAAAATAAATTTTGATATTGCGATGTATTACATCAGACAAATAGCTAAAAAATATCACGCTACGGTTAACACTTACAATGAAGATGTAGACGGTAGCCAATTACTTATCGGAATTCCTCAGTTCGATAAGTTTATTGAAAATTCAAACTAAGTATTACCGCTCGTGTTTTAACATGGAATATTGTAAAATATGCCCCTTTTTTTAATGAATACTTATTTCATTAATTTAAGTGGCTTTCAAACCTACTTAAATTAAATATTAGTATAAAATTTCTGGGTAATTAATTAATGAGTAAAAAGTTATACATCAAAACTTGGGGTTGTCAGATGAACGAATATGATTCGCAAAAAATTGCCGAATTATTAGATTCAACCCATGGTTATCAATTAGCAGATAAAGCTGAAGATGCTGATGTTGTTTTGCTAAATACTTGTTCTATTAGAGAAAAAGCTCAGGAAAAAGTATTTCATCAATTAGGCCGCTGGAAAAACCTGAAAAAAAACAAGCCTGACTTACTTATTGGTGTTGGTGGCTGTGTTGCCTCACAAGAAGGTGCTGCTATTCGTCAACGTGCACCGTTTGTTGATATGGTTTTTGGCCCACAAACCTTACATCGCTTACCCGAAATGATCACACAAGTTACTGGCGATCATAATCCGGTAGTCGATGTTAGTTTTCCTGAAATTGAAAAATTTGACCGTTTACCAGAGCCAAAAGCCGACGGTGCCAGCGCATTTGTATCAATTATGGAAGGTTGTAGTAAATACTGTACTTTTTGTGTTGTGCCCTACACACGTGGAGAAGAAGTTAGCCGCCCGTTAGATGATGTTTTATACGAAATAGCTCAACTTGCTGAACAAGGTGTGCGTGAAGTAAATTTATTAGGGCAAAATGTCAATGCTTATCGTGGTAAAAACTTTGATGACTCTATTTGTCGTTTCTCTGAATTAGTGCGTCTAGTAGCCACCATAGATGGCATTGATCGCATTCGTTACACCACTTCACACCCTGTTGAATTTACCGATGATATTATCGACGTTTATGCTGATGTACCTGAATTAGTGAACCATTTACATTTGCCAGTACAAAGTGGTTCCGACCGAATTTTGACTCAAATGAAACGTGGTCATACCGCATTAGAATATAAATCTCAAATAAGAAAGCTACGTAAAGTACGCCCTGATATTAGTATGTCTTCTGACTTTATTATTGGTTTTCCCGGTGAAACAGATCAAGATTTCGAAGCCACCATGGACTTAATCAAGGCAATCGATTTTGATTTAAGCTTTAGTTTTATTTATAGCGCTCGTCCAGGAACACCCGCAGCAGATATGGTTGACGATATTAGCGATAAAACCAAAAAACAGCGTTTACATATTTTACAAGACAGAATAACTCAACAAGCATTACGTATAGCACGTCAAATGTTAAATACCACCCAGCGTGTTTTAGTTGAAGGTCCATCGAAAAAAGATCCAATGGAATTACGTGGTAAAACTGAAAACAACCGCACCGTAAATTTTGTTGCACCACATACCGTTATTGGTCAATTTGTTGATATTAAAATTACCGACGTTTACGTAAACTCATTACGGGGTGAACTCATACGTACGGAAGCTGAAATGGGTTTACGAAATGAACATAGCCCTGCCGATATTCTGGCAAATAATCATCATCAAGCCTTAGTTGAAAGCGATACTCTCGGCGTTGACACCTATACACCTTAATAAAAAGAGCAGAGTCTTTGAGTAACAGTAGCCATCAGTTAGTTTTAGAGCCGCAAGACAACCATCGCCAAGCTAATTTGTGTGGCGCGATGGATGATAACTTAAAAACCATTGAACGTCGTTTAGGGGTAGAAATTAGTTATCGCAGTAACCATTTTAAAATAGTAGGCAAACCATCAAACTGCCAAGCCGTGGCTAAGTTGCTCACTAATTTATATATTGAAACACAAGTAGTAAAAGGTAAAAGCACCACAATTACTGGCGAATTGGTACACTTAGCGATTATTGATACCAACGTGCTTGAACAAGCACCAGATAAGCTAAAAAGCACTGTTGACGCACTTTATGATAAAACGATAACCATCAAAACTAAACGTGGCATAATAAAACCGCGCAATAAAAACCAACACCATTATGTACATAATGTCTTAAGCCACGATATTAATTTTGGTGTTGGTGTTGCCGGTACGGGCAAAACATACCTTGCCGTAGCTTGTGCAATTGAAGCACTTGAACGTCAAGAAGTTAGACGTATTCTCCTAACTCGTCCAGCCGTTGAGGCTGGTGAAAAATTAGGCTTTTTGCCCGGTGATCTAACCCAAAAAATCGATCCTTATTTACGCCCTCTTTATGATGCGTTGTTCGAAATGTTAGGTTTTGAAAAGGTAGAAAAATTAATTGAACGTAACGTTATTGAAATTGCTCCATTAGCTTATATGCGCGGACGTACTTTAAACGATGCTTTTATTATTTTAGATGAAAGTCAAAATACCACCGTTGAGCAAATGAAAATGTTTTTAACTCGTATTGGTTTTAATTCTAAAGCGGTTATTACCGGCGACATAACTCAAGTTGATTTAGCACGGGGTGTCCGTTCAGGCTTACGCCACGCCATTGAAGTTTTAGCAGGGATAAACGATATAAGTTTTAGCTTTTTTGAAGCAAAAGATGTTGTTCGCCATCCCATTGTTGCTCGTATCATTGATGCATACGATGCTCATGATAAAAAAACAACTAACAAAAAGATTCAGGATAAAAAAAATCAGAGTATAGTTAAGTGATAATCCTCGATCTACAAATTGTCAGTAAAAATAGTGATATTCCTGCTCAAGATCAATTTCAACAATGGCTAAATGCGGCATTATTACCTAAATACGATAATACTGAGTTAACTATTCGACTTGTTGAACAAGCCGAAAGCCAAACACTAAATAGCCAATATCGACATCAAGACAAACCGACTAACGTATTGTCTTTCCCCTTTGAAGTGCCTGATGGTGTAGATCTAAACTTACTTGGCGATTTAGTGATTTGTGTAGACATTGTTAATCAAGAAGCACTTGAACAACATAAAACACTATCAGCACATTGGGCGCACATGGTTATTCATGGCTGTTTACATTTATTAGGTTATGACCATGTCAATGAGTGTGATGCCGAACAGATGGAATCGCTAGAGATAGACATTCTAGCAAAACTCGGGTTTAATAACCCTTACTAACAAATACAGGAAATTTTAAAGCTCTATGAGCGACGACAAACCCCACTCTAGTAACGGTTCTTCAAAGTCTATTTTAGATAAAATAGTACAAATTTTTACTGGAGAGCCAAAAAACAAAGAAGAATTGGTTGAAGTCTTAAATGACGCACAAGACCGCGAATTGATCAAACCAGAAACCAAGCAAATGATTAAAGGCGTTCTTGAAGTCGCCGATATGCGCGTTCGCGACATTATGATCCCACGATCACAAATGATCACTTTAGATATAACTCAACCGTTGAGCGAATTTTTACCTATTATTCTCGACTCTGGCCATTCTCGCTTTCCCGTGGTAAACGATAACATTGATCATGTTGAAGGTATTTTACTTGCTAAAGATTTGCTCGCTTACGGCTTTGAAGAAAATAAAAAATGTGAGCTTAAAGACATTATTCGACCGGCAATAATTGTTCCTGAAAGCAAAAAAGTTGAACCGCTACTCAAAGAATTTCGCAGCCAACGTTATCACATGGCCGTTGTAGTTGATGAGTATGGCGGCGTTTCAGGTTTAGTAACCATTGAAGATATTTTAGAATTAATTGTCGGCGAAATTGAAGATGAAACTGATGATGCCGGCGAACAAGAAATTAAAAAATTAGTGAATGATGTTTATCAAGTTAAAGCATTAACTGACTTAGCCGATTTTGATGAATTTTTTAATTGTGATTTTGACAAAGAAGACGCTGACACTTTGGGTGGTTTAATTCTTAATCATTTAAGTCATATGCCTAAAAAAGGTGAAGAAATTAGTATTAACGACTTTATTTTTAAAATAACGGCTTCCGATAATCGTCGCATTCAAACACTACAAGTAACCGTACCGAAAACTCATACCATTAACGGAAAAATAGCTGACTAAACATGTTAGCTATTCTACGCAACAAAATTAAGCAAAGCTTAAAATACCAATGTTTATTCAGCTTTATTGCTGGATTAAGTTTGGCTTTTGCGTACGCTCCTTTTGGTTATTGGCCAATAACTATTATCGTGCCAGCAGTTTGGTTAACAATAATTAATAAAAAAACAATAAAATCAGCAACCTTAATTGGCTATTGTTTTGGCTTAGGCTGGTTTGCTGCCGGTATAAGCTGGGTGCATGTTAGTATTGCTCAATTTGGCGGTATGCCCTTTATTATTACCTTATTGTTAATGACACTGTTGTGTGGATATTTAGCCATTTTTCCCGCACTTGCTTGTTACTTAAGCAGTAAGTTTTCAGCAAAAAATACTTTTTCAGTGTGGTTATTTCCAACATTTTGGCTCATTAGTGAATATTTACGCTCAGTGGTTTTAAGCGGTTTTCCATGGCTATCTTTAGGATACAGTCAAATTGATAGCCCTTTAGCCGCTTTTGCTCCAGTGATCGGTGAAATAGGTATAACCTTCATTATGTTAATTTTGGCGGTGAGTTTAAGCCAACTTTTGCTTAAAAACCAAATAGCTAAACATCTATTTGTGATCAGTACTTTGATCGTCATTAATCTGCTGATCACTATGCCTAACTGGACTCATTTACAAAATAAACAAATAAAAGTTGCGTTGATCCAAGGCAATATAAAACAAGAATTACGTTGGCAGCCCGACCAAGCTTGGCCAGCAATGTCAAAATATTTAGATTTAACCCGTAAAAATTATGATGCTGATTTAATTGTTTGGCCTGAATCTGCCGTTCCGCAGTTAGAGCCACTTAGCCAAGATTATTTAAGCATGGTAAACAGCGCTGCCGCATTTAACAATAGTGCGATAATTACCGGTATTCAAAATTATGATTTAACCACTAAAGAATATTTTAATGGTTTGATTGTTTTAGGAAAAAAAGATGTTCGAAGCGAGCAAGGACAATATTTTTATCAAACTCACAACCGCTATTATAAACATCATTTATTGCCGATCGGCGAATTTGTTCCTTTTGGTGATTTGTTAAGACCACTGGCACCGTTTTTTAATTTACCTAACTCATCATTTAGTCGTGGTAAATACAATCAAGCTAACATTACCGCTAACGGTTTACATATTTTGCCACTTATTTGTTTTGAAATAGTTTTTAGCCGCCAGTTACAAGCAAATTTTCATCATGATACAGACATTATTCTCACCGTTAGTAATGATGCATGGTTTGGGGATTCTAATGGACCGCATCAGCACTTAGAAATAACACGGATGCGTGCGTTAGAGTTTGGCCGACCAACATTACGCTCAACCAATAATGGCGTTACCGCAGCGATAGATCATCATGGGAAAGTAATCGCCCAAATACCTCAATTTAAAGAAGCGGTATTAAAAACTACAATAGATTTAGTGAGCGGTAAAACCCCTTATAGTTTATGGGGTGAATGGTTAAGTTACTTATTGGCAGCAATACTTTTTATTGTGGTAAAATTTACATCTCGCAATACTCATAAATCTAATGACTAAAAAAAATTGATCTATTCTAAAACATGGCTATGTAGAGCACTCAGGTATCTATTTTAATCGTCATCTTCGAAACGCTTCTATCTAAGATTTCGTGTTTTTTGACGAAAATTACCGCTTAAAAGACTGGAAATGACGATCTTGAAGCATGCTCTAACATAACACTGCCGAAGTGATTTTTTTAGGTTGATTTTTTTAGGTTGATTTTTTTAAGTTAATGTTTTCTAAGTGATCACGTTCTTGGATACATCGACACTTTATTACGACCTGACTCTTTAGATTTATACAAAGCAGAATCGGCACATTCAATCCAAGCTTCGTAACTAGAAAAGGTTTCACTGACTTCAGCGATCCCTAAACTGATAGTGTAGTTCAACTCAATATCGTTATATTTAACCGTTGCGGTTTCCACCGCTTTACGTAAGCGCTCGGCAAAAATATAGGCATTTTTCAAATCAGTATCAGGCAGCAAAACCGTAAACTCTTCACCACCATAGCGTCCTGAAGTATCGGTTTCACGAACATGATGTTTAATTAGCGCGGAAATATGGCGTATTACTTCATCACCCACCATGTGTCCGTAACCATCATTAACTTTTTTGAAAAAATCAATATCAAGCATCACTAAACTTGCGGTGTCTTTTGTACGAGTCCAGCGTTTGTACTCAGCTTGTAAACAAGACTCCCAATGAATACGATTGAACAAGCCTGTTAAACCATCAGTTTGGCTTAAAATTGACAATTCTGCATTCGCTTTTTCTAGGTCATTTTTATGTACCGCGCTATCGGTTACATCATAAACAATCAAACATAAATGAGTTACTTCACCCGTTGCCGACATTAACGGAATAAAGGTGGTATTTTGATACATGAAATCTGCGATACCAGTTACCGGTCTATAATTATCAAATTTAAATAAATAAGGACGTTGTTCCCAAATAGTAAAGGCTTTATTTTTCAGCATAAATACTGCTTCGGCTTTACGTATAAACCAATCTTTAGGGATCTCCTCAAATAAATCAAACAGCACTTTACCTTTAGTTTCTCGAGGTAACAAACCAGAATGATTTTCCATAAAACCATTCCATATTTGAATACTGTAATCTCTGTCTAAAACCACTAAACCTACATCGATGTTATGGAGCATTTCCATTATCCAATGTAATTCATGAAGCTGAGAGTTTTCTAATGACATAATTTATCCGTTCTAATCTAATAAATAAGAAACTTTTTCATTCAATGTTTTCATTGATTTTTCAGTAAAGAGCAATAAAATATCACATTTTATCGGGTAACCTTCAATACCGTAGCTGATTTCAATGGCAAGTGTTTTATGCCATTTTTTAATATTTGTCGCGACTAAATCGGAAATATTACAATGTTGCCCTAACACTACCGGATGCCCTTGGCTAAAAGGCAAGTCTAACTGCTCTGAAATACCGCTTAAACAAGCGCCAATCAAAACGTTGGCAATATCCATTAATAACTCTAGTTCAGCTCGCTCATCAATAACTTGTTCATAATTCATCAATGAAGCAACATCTTGAAAACTAGAATCATTTAAAATCAACAAGGCTTCACCAGAAATACCACCGCCAATAAAACCTTGGCAAATTCCTGAAATACTTTCGTTAGACTCTACCGCTTTTAATGCCATACTTAATTCGCTTACTTCGATTAAGTTAACATTAGGAATAGGCAATTTTACAAAAACATTCAATAAGCGCGCTAACAAATCACCGGCACGCCCCATAGCGACGTTGGCAATTTCTTGATAACAATCACGAAGATCATTATCTAAGGTCATTTCATCATATTTGTCTTTTGATTCTTGCTCTATTTTTGGTGCTACAGACAGGGCAGGAATAACAACCGGTTTTTCGGTTATAACAGAACGAGGTGTTTTATTCATTGTAGGGTGAGTTGTGGCTTGTTGCTCAGCCCCTTTTTGTTCAAACAAACCGTAAGCAATTAATATTTCTGTAAGCTTTTCTTTATTAACTGGTTTTTTTATAAAATCTAGCGCGCCTAAACTTTTTACTCTTTGATAGGCGGTAGGTTGAATATCACCAGAAACAACCACCACGAGCGTTGGTAGATCTTCTTTTAAAATTACTTCTAAAACTTCATAACCATCCATTTTAGGCATATTTAAATCAAGCAACAACACATCACCTTTGCCCGCTTTTATCGCAGCAATGCCCTCAACTCCATCATTGGCAAAGTTAATTTCAACATCCCAATCTTCTGGCAAAGAACGAGCAACCTGCTTGCGAGCCATATTAGAATCATCACAAATTAACAGTTGAGTTGACATACAAGTTTCCTACACGGTCTAATTAATAAAGGTATTTAAAATCATAAATTTTTAATTCTATAACGACTCATTTTACTACTTCAATATAACAAGTATATAAGCTGTTCTTAATTACGCAAAAATAAACGCTAAAAAGCAACATTTTTTAGATTAAGTAGCTTTTTACCTATAAGCAAGTTAAGGTATTAACGATAATTTTAACTACATCAATTATATAAGAAAATGAAACAATATTTAACATTTTTTGCACTTTTTTTATTTTTTTCTACTACATTAGCGTCTCCTTTTGTAGATGAAAAAAAACTTACCGAAACTGAAAATTTAGTCAAAGCTGGCAGTAAATCAGTTACGCTCTTAGGTACGCAAGTAAATGTGGGTGAAATAGCACCCAATTTTAAAGTAGTAAACGAAAACTTTACCCCAGTACATTTAAAAGATTTTGCTGGTCATGCGGTACTTATTTCTGTGGTACCAAGCCTAGACACCGGAGTGTGTTCATTACAAACCAAACGCTTTAACGAAGAAGTTGCGACCTTTGACAACAACGTAGTGATGCTAACCATTAGCAATGATTTACCGTTTGCCCAAAAACGTTTTTGTAAAATAGAAAACATTGACAAAGTAAAAGTATTATCTGATTCAGTGTGGCGAGACTTTGCTTATAAATATGGTTTATTAATAAAAGATATGGGGCTATTAACACGTGCTATTTTTGTTATTAATCAAGAAGGTAAGGTAACTTATAAAGAATTAGTCGCTAACATTTCTAATCACCCTGATTATGATAAAGCGCTAGCCGCTTTACAAGTGTTAATAACCAAAAAAACTGAACAAACAAGTAAACCTGCAGTTGAATCTTCTCAACCTAAAATTAAGAATAAAATACCGCCAAGCCCAGAGACTAAAAAACCTATAAAATCAAAACTTTAAAATTTTTATTTATTTTCCTCTTGAAAAAAACAACTTAACTCCCATCTTTAATACTGTAGTCGCCGTTAGGGGCTACATCAACCGCCCGTTCAATTGTTGAAGGGCATTACAATTAAATGTTAATTTTTTGTTCGTTTTTTATTTTTACAACTACCCTGATACAGGAGTTTAAATAAAAGCAAATTCGCAACTTAGTTTGGTTTTTGAGAATAAAGGTTAATCATTAAATTAACAGCATATTGCTAAATATATAATAGGATATGAATTATGCGTACATCTAAAGATTTAAGCCCACTTTATCGTTCATTTATCGGTTTCGATCACTTAGCAGGTTTGATAGATCAAGCCTCAAGAGCCGAAAAACAGCCTTCTTACCCACCTTACAATATTGAATCGTTGAGTGAAAATTCTTACCGAATATCTATGGCTGTTGCCGGATTTGCCGAAAGTGAATTGGATATTGAATCCAAACAAAACACCTTAATTGTTACTGGCACAAAAATCAAAAGCGATGCTAGTAGAAATTTTCTTTATCAAGGTATAGCCGAACGCAACTTTGAGCGTAAATTTCAATTAGGCGATCATGTAAAAATAATTGGTGCCTTTATGGAAAACGGTTTATTGCATATTGATCTTGAAAGAGAAATACCAGAAGCATTAAAACCGAGGAAAATAGCCATTAATGGCAAAAGTTTACTTGAAGGTAAAATACCGGAATAATTTTAGTCGTTCTCTCTTCCCTGTATTGTTTTAATTTTGTTGATTTTACAACAGCCCAGTTTAACCGCTGGGCTTTTTTGTATTGGTGTTTGTATTGGAGTTAGCTAAATTCTTCGCCACAGCGCCCGTGAAATCATCCGTACTTTGGTTGGTAAAGCCATCCGATTTAAATTGGTTTTAATGATCCCTTGAGTAAAACGTGTACGTTTCGAATAATCAATATTTACATCAAGCACTACCGGAGTATTTTGTGCACTTTGTGCTAACGCTTGCGCGATTTTATCTGTTATTTCATTGTTATTTTCAAGGCGAATATAGTAACAACCGCTCGCTTCACTTAACGCTTTAAAACGCGTATTGGGCAACGTGGTGCAGGTTTTTTTATTATAGGGTGTTTGCTGAGCCTGTGATATTTGCGCTAATTCACCGTCATTAAAAATAATAAATACTGCACCAATCTTTTTATCACTGGCGGTAAATAATTCTGTTTGGCTCATTAAAAACGCACCATCGCCAATAATACCAAGCACTTGTTTATCAGGATTTACCAGCTTAGTGCCAATAACAGCAGGTATTGCATAGCCCATACAGTTAAAATCGGTGGGACTAAAAAAGTGTTTTGGCTGATAACAAGGCATTAATTCTGCCGTTAAAAAAGTATGATTACCATCATCAGCAAGTACAAAAGCATCATCATCAATTGCGCTACGTAAGTGTTGAAAAAATAATGCAGGATTTACGCGATCTTTAGAATCATGTCCTAACCATTCATCAATGTAGGCTTGTTTATCTTGTTTTATTTGTGCAGCTAAGTCAGTATTTTCAAAGCGTGACGTTTGATCTTGTATTAGCTTTTTCAGTGCACTTAATAATTCTTGTAACACTAAACTGGCATCACCTTCAATAGCAACTTTAGCAGCATAGTTAGCATTAAATACTTGCGGATTAATATCTATATGAATTAAATTTTCAGGTACGTTCACACCAAAGCTACCGGTGCCAATTTCGGCAAAACGCGTACCGATGGCTAATAAACAGTCACATTTTTTAAACGCATTAGTTGCTGCTGGTACGGCGGCAATACCAAAGCCCATACCCGTATGTAATGGATGTTTAGCGGAAAAAGCACTTAAACCTTGCAGTGTTGTTGAAACAGGAGCGTTAATTAGCTCAACGATTTCAGTAACAAGTGCATTGGCTGCCACTGCTCCCCAGCCGATAAATAAACCGGGATTTTTGGCTTTTACTAACAATTGCGCAGCTTGCTGAATTTGTTCACTAATATCTCTTTTTAGTTGTACTGGTACTTTTTGATAAACAGGTAAGCCTGATATTTCACCTTTATCTAACTGAAAATTAATGGGCACTTCAACAAACACTGGCCCAGGTTCGCCCGATGTGGCGATGTTATAAGCGTTAAAAATAGTGCTAACTACTTCATCATGGCTAGTTATTTTAAAACTCGCTTTTGTGATAGGCTCAAGCATTTTATGCTGATCCAACTCATGTAATTGATATGAAAAGTCAGAATCGGTGCGCACGCCACCACTAATGATCAGCATTGGAATGCCGTCTAAAAATGCTTCACCAATACCGCTAGCCGCATGGGTAGCGCCGGCGGCAGGCACAATAACTAGCGTACCAATACCATCACTACTTCGACTAATCGCATCTGCCATAAAAGCACCATAACCTTCATGAGTAACCAACACAGGTTCTATTGATTCAGAATTATCTAATTCATCATAAATTTCAGTGTTATGTACACCGGGAATACCAAAAGTATGAGTTACACCTAATTGTTCAAGCGCGTAACGCACTAACCATGCTGCTGTTTTTTTCATTTTATTTATCCTGATCTATACTTAAATTCACGGGTTATAATTAGTTGCTTTCATCTTTAATAATCGCTGCGGCTGCATTACGTGCGGTTAAAATACAACCGGCTAAAAATGTACCTTCGAGCGATCGTTTACCGCTCGCACCACCGCCACCAAAACCTGCGGCTTCACCAACACAATATAAATTATTCATCACATTTTCCTGTTGATTTAATACTTGTGACGCTAAGTTGGTTTGCAAACCGCCTAGACTTTTACGGCTAATAAGTTGCAATTTAATCGCAATTAATTTGCTACCACCACTTAGTATTGGTGCAGGTTTGCAAGTACGTAATTTATCCGCTTGCCATTGCCTTGCATGATTTATCCGCCTTATTTGTTCATCGTTTTCTAAGCTCTTGCCTTTACTAAAATTTTGATCAAAGGCGGCAAGTACAGCTGTAATAGTTGAGGTTTCAATGTAAGATTGATCCGTTTGTTGATTCATTTTTGCCACTAATTGATCTAAATTATCGGCAACAATAAAATCATCACTTTCTGTTTCAAGCTGTTTTATTAATTTTTGATCACCAAACAATAATCCCTTTAATAAACCGATAAAGCTTTTATTGCGAATACTGGGATTATGCTGAGAGCCTGATACCGCCAATTCTTTTTTCGCAATACGCCAGTTAAGCACTTGCCATGTCCACGGTTTATCTTGTTTAGCCACTTGCTCGCATAAATAATGGGTATCAAAGCCGGTTACTAAGGGCATAGGTCCAATACGCTTACCGGTATGATCTAACCACAACGCTGATTTACACGGGATCAAACTTAAACCATGCCCTACAAATTCAGCTTGTGGATGATTAATGCCCGCGGCATAATTCCACATGTCACTCAAATGAGTTAATTTACCGCCCTGCTCAGCAATAACATCATGTRATAAACCATCTGAAATAGGGTTAGCACCATTTAACAATTGAGCTGGCGGTTTGCCCCAAGATTTTTGCCAGTTTTGTTTAACCCGCTCACTGCTACCGTTGATACCGCCACAAGCGATCACCACATTTTTGGCGCAAATGGTAAAAACATCACCGTTCATTTCATTTTGAGCTTCATTTATACCTTCATTTAGAATATCGCCACCAATGGCTGTTTCAGCAATAAAATTAACCTTAAGCATTTTATGTTGGTGATAAATAATGAGCTGCTGATCAGCAATAAAAGGTTGAAGTTTGCCGATAACAACTTCAACAAGTTCCCAACCTGTACCCCATAAAATATGATAACGTGGCAACGAATTACCTTCGCCAAACAATCCTCGTTCAACCCAATTTACTGCGGGTAAAAATTTAAGTCCTAAATCGAGTAGGTATTTATAGACCTTATCATTATTATGATCAGCATATTCTTTCGCCCATTGCTTAGGCCAATGATCATTTTCACTAAATTCAGCAAAATTATGCCAATCTTGTAATAAACGTTTACTATTATCAGGTACTTTCAATTTTTGTTGTTGCTTGGTATTACAAAGTGCCATGCCACCAAATGCCCAACGCGCTAAGCCACCTAAACGTTCAGGCGTATCTCTATCGACAAGACAAACTGTTTGCCCTTGTTTTAATAGCTCCAATGCAGTTACAAGCCCAGCAATTCCGCCGCCAGCGATCAACGTACCGAACTCTTTTTGAGATGATTTTTGAGCTGATTTTTGAGATATTGAATCGGCTTGATTCGATGGTGTTTTTTTATCGTTCATGAGCAAATAACTTGTGAGCTGAATAACTTTACTTTATCTTGTCTGAAACCGTTGTTAAAAACTATAGTAAAAATTACCTAATCGGCTAGAAACTTAATTTTTAGAATAAAGTGATCAAAACAAGTAGGCATTTGTGACTCCTGATAAATTTATAAGCCAATTATACCGAGAATCCACACATATTAGTCTGGCCGACTTTCCGTATTGGGCATTAGATTTATTGCAACAAGTACTGTCGTTTGACGGGGCAATATGGGCGACAGGTCATAGTGCGACACAAACTTTCCATACTCAAGCTTGTATAGATGTCGACAAAAATATATTTGATCGCCTTAAAGCAACCCAAAATATCAATCCTATTTTTGAGCAGTTATTATTAAACCCCAGCGAACCTGTCGATATGGCCGATGTGATCAGCGATAAAGAATTTTATCACTCGCCTATTTATCAGCAATGTTTTCAACCCTTTGGTATTGAACGTATATTAAGTTCCATTCATTTAGATGATCGCAGTGGTATATTTACACTGTTAACTTTATATCGTTATGATCGAGAACATGTTTTTACCGAACATGAAAAAAGCATTCAACAGCAATTACTCTTTCATTTACTGAGTGCAAATGCTCACCGACAATTGTTAGCATTAACAGAGCAGTCTATTGAAATAAAAGAACTTAACAAACATGCTATTTGTGATGTAGCCGGTAATTATCATACCGTAGAATCAGGGTTTCTCGACATTTTAGAAGCCAGCCAGTTTATTTTACAAAACCAAGAACTGCCTTTTTCTATCAAGAAAAACGATGGTGAATACAGCGAAAAAAACCTCACTATTGCGCAACAAAAATTAGGCGATTTATTCCGTGTTTCAATTCGTTTAAAAAATCAATTAGATGATTTAACCGATAGAGAAAAACAAGTAGTCACCGGTATTTGTCAAGGTAATACCTTTAAACAAATCGCTAAAAAATTAGGCTTGTCACCCTCAACAGTGTCTAATCATTTATATCGTATTTATTTAAAACTGAGTGTTAATTCACGCAGCGAATTAATTAATTTAGTTAACCAACAATATTCTTATTAAAGAGAAAAATTTATGAAGCCCATCCATTCTATTATATTTGTTGTACTGGCAAGCATTTTCGTTTTAACAAGTACACTTGGTAGCTACCCGCAATTCTTACCATCAAGTTGGTTGATGAAAATATTACCTCTGCTTATTTTGATATTATTAACGTTAAAATTGAAACAATTTCGTTACCACAGTCTTTTCTTAGTGGGATTAATATTCTCTGCTTTGGGCGATTTTTTTCTCGATTATGATCACGTTAATTGGTTCGTTTTTGGTTTAGGTTCTTTTTTGTTTGCCCATATTTTTTACATCATGAGCTTAAAACCATTGTCGTCAGAATTAACCAAAAAACACCTTAAAATCATTGCTGTATATTGTGTTTATGGTTTGGCTATGTTTAGTTTGATCTCTTCTGGGCTCGGTGAATTATTTATCCCTGTATTGCTATACATGAGCGTATTGTTATTTATGGCAATAGCAACGTTAGTCAGCGATAAGTCCAATAGTTGGTTAATTATTGGCGGAATAAGTTTCGTACTTTCAGACTCGTTACTCGGCATCAATAAGTTTTATGTCGCTATTCCTAACGCCTCGGTATTAATTATGATCAGCTATTATTTTGCTCAATATTCTTTAACTAGAGGGATGTTTAAAAAACTAAACTAATTTATTACGAGAAAGGCTGCGATGAGATTTTTTAGCCACTAACGCCAAGCGGCTGATATCACCAAGTAGAGGAGTTTGCTCGTTATCAAGTTGCGCTTGGTAATAATCGACTTCAGACGATAAATATTCTAATACTTTTTTCGGGCAACCCACACACTTACCTGCACAAATTTCAGCTTCTGGCATGGCAAAAGGAAAAGTCTCGTTAATTTGCTGTAGCAACATTTTCATTGCTGTTTGAACGTCAGGTTTCATTGGCTCTATTTAAGCAAATTTAGAGTTTATACTCTTTATTTTAGATCAATATTTGTCAACTTTTATGCACTTACTGCTGTAAATTGCCATACTATTTTTGATCTATTTTAAAATTTTTTGCTGACATTAAATTTTTTATTGTGCTACAAATTGGCGCTAACAAAAACAATTATCGTTTGGAATATTCTGCTATGGATCTTAATTTAGCTGGCAAACACGCACTAGTTTGCGGTAGTAGCCAAGGTATAGGTAAAGCTTGTGCGCTAGAACTTGCTAGTTTAGGCGCTAATGTCACGCTATTTTCACGTAATCAAACCGCACTCGAAGCCGTAAAAACTGAGCTTGATACTAGCCAAGGGCAACAACACAACGTATTAGTCGCTGATTTTTCTCAACCCGAACAAGTAAAAACCGCCATTAACAACTTTATTACTGAGCAACATAGTTTTGAAATTCTGATTAATAATACCGGTGGTCCAGCACCGGGACTTGCTATTAATAGTGATGCAAACGCTTTTGTTAACGCCTTTAACTTACATTTAGTGTCTAATCATCATATTGTGCAAGCATTAACGCCGAACATGAAAAGCAAAGGCTATGGCAGAATTATCAACGTCATTTCAACCTCAGTTAAACAACCACTGAACGGTTTAGGGGTTTCAAATACCATTCGTGGTGCTGTCGCTAGCTGGGCAAAAACACTTGCCAATGAATTAGGCGAATTTAGCATTACGGTTAATAACGTTTTACCGGGCGCTACAGCGACCGCAAGACTTGACGCGATTATTGCTGGTAAAGCGAAAAAACAAAATATATCTATTGAACAAGCCACTATTAATGAAAAAAATATTATTCCGATGCGCCGCTTTGCAAAACCAGAAGAATTTGCCGCCGCAGCTGCTTTTTTAGCCTCACCGGCAGCAGGTTATATTACTGGTATTAATCTCCCTGTAGATGGTGGCAGAACAAGTTGTTTATAATGGGAATTATTTAGTGGAAACTTTAGCGAACTTTATTAATGGTGAATATTGTCCACCGGTAAATCACCAATATATCAATAACATTGAACCTGCCACAGGTTTAGTTTATGGACAAATTCCTCATAGCGATCAAGATGATTTAACCTTGGCAGTTTCTGCAGCGGAAACTGCTTTTCCCGCATGGCGAGCATTACCATTAGAACAACGATCCGAGATATTGCTTAATATAGCCCAAGGTATTAGCAATAATCTTGACGAGTTAGCCAAAGCAGAAGCAATAGATAACGGCAAGCCGATCAGTTTAGCCAAAACCGTTGATATTCCCCGTGCTGCCAGTAATTTCAAGTTTTTTGCACATGCGTGTTCACAATTTGCCAGTGAATCTCATGCTATGGAAAATTCCGCGATTAACTATACCTTGCGCCAGCCAATAGGTATTGTCGGCTGTATTTCACCGTGGAATTTACCGTTATATTTATTTACTTGGAAAATAGCCCCTGCCCTTGCCGCAGGCAATTGTGTTATTGCTAAGCCCTCTGAAGTAACGCCTAAAACCGCTTATTTACTTGCTAAAATTTGTCAGCAAGCAGGTTTACCCAAAGGCGTACTCAATATTGTGCACGGCACAGGGGCGAGTATTGGCAGTGCTATTTGTGATCATCCAAAAGTAAAAGCAATTTCTTTTACCGGCGGCACTAAAACCGGTGCCGCCATTGCTAGCCAAGTAGCGAGCCAATTTAAAAAGCTGTCCTTAGAACTAGGCGGTAAAAACCCCGCATTGATTTTTTCTGATTGTGATTTTGAGCATACCATTAACGAAGTTTTTCGCGCTAGTTTTGCTAATCAAGGACAAATTTGTTTATGTTCATCAAGACTTTATATTGAACGTTCAATTTACGATAAATTTAAAAATGCCTTAATAAGCAAAGCAAAAGCACTCTCACCACAAGATCCATTAGATGAAAACAGTAAAATGGGCGCGATTGTTTCCAAAGATCATTTACATAAAATAAAACATTATATTGAACTTGCCAAACAAGCGGGTGGCATTATTTTATGTGGTGGAGAACAAGTGCAACTCAGTGGGCGTTGCGCGCAAGGTTATTTTTTACAACCAACCATTATTGAAAACCTCGCCAATGATGCTATTTGTAATCAAGAAGAAATTTTTGGCCCAGTGATCACTTTACAGCCTTTTGATAATGTTCAACAAGCACTGGCATTGGCGAATGATAGCCAATACGGTTTAGCAGCTACCGTGTGGACGAGTAATTTAAGCCGCGCCCATCAATTAGCAGAGCAATTACAAACCGGCATTGTCTGGATAAACTGCTGGTTATTACGCGACTTACGCACCCCTTTTGGCGGCATGAAACACTCTGGTGTTGGTCGTGAAGGTGGTAATGAAGCGATGCGTTTTTTTACCGAAACGAAAAATATTTGTATTAAATATTAATTATGAATCAAGAATGCCATAAATTTAAATCATCCGGAGCCATTTTCGCCAGCGCACTTGGCTGTAAATGGACGCTGATCTGACTGCCTTTGTCTTATTCTAAGATAATTTTTACCTTGTGTTATTTCAATATTACAGCAACAAACTTACCATTATTTACTATATATAATGTAGTCTATTTAAACAGATAGAGAATTTTATGAGTACCGTAAAAAATCAAACTATTAATGTTTCTCAAGCTCCCAAACCGGTAGGCTTATATCCTCATGCCCGACAAGTTGGCAATTTATTATTTTTATCTGGTGTCGGCCCAAGAAAGGCGGGCACAGATAAAATTCCCGGTGTTGAACTCGATCAACAAGGCAATATTCTCAGTTATGATATTGCCGCACAATGCCATAGCGTTTTTCAAAACATCCGTATTATTTTAGAAGCCTCTGGTGCCACTTGGTTAGATTTAGTTGATGTCACTGTTTTTCTCACCAACATGAAAGATGACTTTGCCACCTATAATCGCATTTATGCAGAATATTTTCACGATAACCAGCCCTGTCGCACCACAGTTGAAATAAACAAATTGCCGACACCCATTTCTATCGAATTAAAGTGCATTGCCAGCCTTAATAGCAAACATCACAAGGATTAATCATGAGTTTTTCTTATACAAAACCGTTTAATTTACCTGCTTGGATAGATGAACATCGCGATTTACTCAAACCACCGGTGTGTAATAAACAGATTTTTACACAAGACGATTTTATTGTGATGATTGTTGGGGGGCCCAACAATCGCAGTGATTATCACTATAACGAAACCCCTGAACTGTTTTATCAACTTGAAGGGGAAATGATCCTCAAAGTAATCGACAACATTGCTGGTGAACGAGTGTTTGAAGACATTCCTATCAAAGCAGGGGAAATATTTTTATTACCACCAAAAATGCTGCATTCACCACAACGTTTTGCTAACAGCGTTGGTTTAGTCGTTGAACAAAAACGTGCTAATGATCAAAAAGATGCTTTAGTTTGGTTTTGTGAAAATTGCCAAAATGAGCTTTATCAAGAAAGTTTTTCGCTGGCAAATATCGAAACTGATTTGCCGATAGTGTTTAAAAACTTTTTTGAAAATCCGCAACATTGCCGCTGTAAACAATGTGGTCATATAGCCGTTAAAAACTAAGGTAAACGAATGAAGATCACTATTGAACTTTTAAATAACCATTATCAAGTTAATACTGACTTTAGCTGGAGTTTAGCGATACCACTGGCTTTTAATCATCAACAACCCAATCATTTTGATGCCGTGCAAGCCAGTAGTAAAGCGATGCAAGCCGGTGGTTTTATTGGTGACACTGAACAAGGAGGTAGTTGCAATGTTAATGAATTACGCCTCAACCCACATTGCAATGGCACGCACACTGAAACTATCGCCCATATTTGCGATTTTAGTGCGCCATTAAGTGTCATGCTCAGTGAAATAACGTTGCCGGCGTTAATGCCGAGTGCATTAATTAGTATTACCCCAGAGCTGGCAAGCCAAAGTAGTGATAGCTATAGCCCTAATTTTTCTATAAATGATCGCATTATTACGCGCACAGCACTTGAGCAAACTTTAGGCCGTTATGAAAACGAACAATGCCAAGCAGTGATCATTCGTACCTTGCCTAACGAGCTTGATAAACAAACCATGCGCTACAGTGCAGAACAAAGAGCAGAACAGCAACCCGCTTTTTTTAGTCGCGAAGCAATCTTGTACCTCAATGAGCGTGGTGTTGAACATTTGTTAGTTGATATGCCGTCAATTGATCGCTTGCATGATGATGGTTTAATGACCTGTCATCATTTGTTTTGGCTGGTCGTTGAGGGGGCGCATCAACCTAGTCCAACGAGTTTAATTAATAAAACCATTACGGAAATGATTTATGTTGATAATCACCTTAACGATGGCTTTTATTTTATCAATATACAAACACCTGCTTTTGTCAACGATGCCGCGCCAAGTCGCCCAGTTTTGTATGCTGCACAGCTTATTACCCCAATTTAAAAATATATAGTAGAAGCATAATAACCATGAATAAATATAACTTAGCTTACGCGCAAGAACTCGACAGCCAAGATCCGCTCAGAGCAATGCGTGCACAATTTACTATTCCCAAACAAAAAAATGGTGAAGAAGAATACTATTTTACCGGTAATTCACTGGGTTTAGCACCCAAATTAGCCCGCGAATATGTGTTAGAGTTTTTAGATGCCTGGCAACAACGCGGCGTAAAAGGTCATTTTGAAGGCGATTATCCGTGGATGCCCTATCATGAATTTTTAACGGCACAAGCCGCTGCCTTAATTGGTGCAAAAAATGACGAAGTAGTGATGATGAATTCACTTACTGCGAATTTACATTTAATGATGGTGAGTTTTTATCAACCACAAGGCAAGCGCACAAAAATATTGCTTGAAGACCATGCTTTTCCTTCTGATCATTATGCGGTGAGCTCACAAATAAAACATCATGGTTTAGATGAACAAGAAAACATGCTGCTTTGGCAACCACGCCAAAATGAAGAATTATTAAACCATAAGGATTTATATCAACTCATTGAGCAACAAGGTGATGAAATCGCGCTTATTTTACTGCCAGGGGTGCAATATTACACTGGACAAGTGCTCGATATGAAAACCATTACCGAAAAAGCTCACGCCAAAGGGATTAAAGTTGGTTTTGATCTCGCCCATGCCGTTGGTAACATTGAATTATCACTACACGATTGGCAAGCAGACTTTGCCTGTTGGTGCTCTTATAAGTATTTAAATGCGGGCGCTGGCTCGGTGGCAGGCTGTTTTGTTCATCAGCAACATGCGCACAATACTGAACTTAATCGTTTTGCTGGCTGGTGGGGACACGATAAAGCCACGCGTTTTAAAATGGAGAATAATTTTCAGCCTATTGCCAGTGCCGAAGGCTGGCAGTTATCTAACCCACCGGTATTGTCATTAGCCGCTATTCGCGGCTCTTTTGACACCATAAAAATGGCTGGCGGCATTAAAGCACTACGCAAAAAATCATTAAAACTAACACAATATATGTTCGATTTACTCGCTCAAGAACTGAGTGATAAAATAACCATTATAACCCCAATGGCTGAACATCAACGCGGCTGTCAATTATCTTTGATGATCAATAAACAAACTATTAGCGATCTCGGTATTGACGGAAAAACGGTATTTAATCGTATCGAAGCTAAAGGCGTTACTACCGATTGGCGCGAGCCAAATGTCATTCGTGTTGCTCCTGTACCACTCTATAACTCTTTTGCTGATATTTATCACTTTGTGCGTATTTTAAAGGAATGTTTAGTATGAACAATACTCATCTTACAAAAATAACATTGGCTGGTGGCGGTTTAGTCGGTTCTTTACTGGCCTTAGTATTAGCTAAAAAAGGTTATCAGGTTGACGTTTTTGAATCTCGCCCAGATCTTCGCAAAGTTGATATTAGCGCGGGTAAATCGATTAACTTGGCATTAGCTAATCGCGGTATTAAACCACTGAACGATTTAGGGCTAATGAGTGATATAAAAAAAATGCTGATCCCAATGTGTGGTCGTATGGTACATATTGATGGGCAGACAGCAAATTTACAGCCTTATGGACAACAAAAACACGAAGTTATTTATTCTATTTCTCGCGGTGAACTTAATGGCTACTTAATCACCCAAGCCGAATTAACCGGCAAGGTTAATTTTTATTTTGAACATAAGCTCACAGACGTGAATTTTGATCATAATCAACTCACATTGATCCACAAGGGGGAAGAGCTAACTCATCATTTTGATCATTTGATAGGCACCGATGGGGCTAATTCACAAGTGAGAAAAGCAATACTTGCACAGAGTGAAGCTCTTGCAAATTATCAGCATGATGAACAGCTGCTAAATCATAGTTATAAAGAATTAGTGATTAAAGCCAATGCTAATGGCAAACATAAAATAGATAAAAATGCTTTACATATATGGCCGCGTGGCAACTTTATGATCATTGCTCTACCCAATCTTGATGGCAGTTTTACCGTAACACTGTTTCTGCCTGCCAACGGTCTAGCTACTCAAAAAGAAACGAAAGGATCCGATAATAAAAATATAAGTTTTAGTCAATTACTCAATACTGATCAAATTAATGCTTTTTTTGATGAAAACTTTAATGACTTAAAACCTTTGATTGACAATCTAGAAGATGATTTTTTAACCAACCCTATTGGTCGTTTAGCCACCATAAAATGTGCGCCGTGGTCTTATCAAGATAAAGCATTAATTTTAGGTGACGCAGCTCATGCAGTAGTACCTTTTCATGGTCAAGGCATGAATTGCGGTTTTGAAGATTGCGATCTGATTAATCAATTATTACCAGATGCAGACAATTTAGCTGACAACTTAAGCAAGAACTTTGATTGGCAGCAATTTTTCCAAACAGTAGAAACAGAGCGTAAAGTAAATAGCGATGCCATTGCTGATATGGCGATAGAAAATTATATTGAAATGCGTAATAGTGTCATGCAAGCGGATTATTTACTTAAAAAGCAATGCGCCTTTAAAATTCAACAATGGTTTCCTAGGCGCTTTACACCGCGTTATGCCATGGTAATGTTTGAACATCGACCCTACCGTGAAGCATTCGAGTTAGGTGAAATTCATCAACAGATGTTAAATGAGCTTTGTGAAAATATAGATAATGTTGAACAGTTAACTAAAGCAACGGTGGAGCAGTTATTAGCTAAATATGAGTTGTAATTAACTTTTATGACTATGCACTTGGCTCAGGATCGTCATCCCCGGAGTCTTTTAAGCGGACGCTGCATGGATGCAGCTTATTAGACAATGCATGGAGCATATTGTCCTGAATCTACGTCAAAAAACAGGAGATCTTCGATAAAAACGTCTCGAAGATGACGATTAGTATAAATACCTGAGTTATCTGCATAGGCATGTTAACTTTTATAAATATCTTCAGGTTTTAATTTTAATACTTTGCGCTGTGGCTTAGTTTGATCTTTTTTAGCGGACGCTGGCTTGGCATTAGGGTTTACATAAATTGTTTTCTTGGCACTCGGCTTATTAATTGATTTCGATGGTTTATGCGAAGGTTTGGACGCTTTATGTTCCGTTTCATTTTTTACCTTACTATTATGTTTTACATCTTCATTCTTAACTGAAAAATCTATTTTTTTACTACGATCAACATAATATTTTTCTTGCATGCCTTGTAAAAAATTACGCAATATTTGATCTTTACATTCTCGAAAATGTTTATGATCTGGTTTTCTAAAAAATGCGCTTAACTCAGGCTTACTAATACGTAAATCAGCTAGTTTTAATACCTCGATAAGATCTTCAGCTTTTAATGCTAAGGCAATTTTAAGCTTAGTTAATATAATATTATTATTGAGTCTTTTTTCTGGAATAGGTTGTTCACCCGTTCTTTTACCACGTTTTTCATTGATAAAACCATTTAAAAATGTCGCTAAGGTAACATCAGCACAATTAACATAGTCGCTATCATCTTCTTTTTTTAACCAATTGCACACTTGCTCTCTGCTAATTTGTTGATCAGCTAGTGCAAAAATTGCCACCATTTGCTTATCGTTATAATTATAGGTGTATCGAATACGGCGTAAAATATCATTATTAGTCAAAATAAATTTCCAAAAAATTCAAAATATAAACGCGACTATTTTAACAGATGTTTATTTATATTGCTTAACAAATAAAAATCACATAAAAAAAGCAAAAAACACCATATATAGTGGTGATATAAATCACAACTACCATATATAGTGATTTATTTTTAAGTTTRKTWTTWWRAWCTWGATCWAGNNNWTMAAAATANMCWWAMMAAYAAAWCACWMTATATKGTRKYTRYRATNWTAWWTMACCNCTATATATGGTGTTTTATGAATTTTAACTGCTTAACACCTTCGGTTGTTTTTCAAGAAGTACCGAATGAAATTAGTCTTTGTTTTAGCATCACAGGTTGTAAAATTGGCTGTAAGGGCTGCCACAGTACAGAACTATGGAATGAAAGCTATGGTATGCCACTAACCAATACTAATTTCATTCACTGGCTTAAAAAATACAAAAATTTGATCACCTGTATAGTTTTTTTTGGTGGCGAATGGCAAGCAAGTGCTTTAATAGAAAAACTGCTCATTGCAAAAAACTTCGGTTTAAAAACTTGTTTATATTCAGGGCAAGATCATATCGACATTAACATCAGTCAACACTTAACTTTTTTGAAAACAGGCCGTTGGCAAGCAAAATTAGGTGGTTTAGACAGCACCACCACTAATCAAGTATTTAGAAATCTACTAACCGGCGAAAAACTCAATCACTTATTCTCTCAAAATTCAGCAACTAAGGAGCAACATTATGCTGCGGCTTAACGAACAACAAATACAAAATAAAAAGCAGTTTATCGAACACTATTTTTCCGCTAAAAATGCCGCTGATGGTTCTAAAATTGATGCCAACGCCAATGTTACTCACAAAAATATCGCCACACTTGAAGCTGAGCTATTAAAGGATTGTTTTGTACAGATAAATAGAGCCTTAGTAAAAGATAAAATCAGCCAAGAATTTGATGAAGCATTAAGTGACGAATATATCCGCCAAATTGAAGATCATGAAATTTATGTACACGATGAAACCAGTTTAAAACCTTATTGTACTTCAATTAGCATGTACCCATTTTTACTTGACGGCTTAACCAAACTTGGCGGCGAGTCAAAAGCACCGAAACATTTAGAGTCGTTTTGTGGTTCTTTTGTAAACCTTATTTTTGCTATATCTTCTCAGTTTGCAGGAGCGGTTGCCACAGTTGAATTTTTAACTTATTTTGATTATTTTGCCCGTAAAGAATTTGGCGACAACTATTTGATAGATCATCAAAAAGCTATTGAAAATCATCTACAACACGTTGTTTATGCGTTAAACCAACCTGCCGCAGCACGTGGTTATCAAAGTGTCTTTTGGAATATTTCAGTATTTGATCAGTATTATTTTAAGTCAATGTTTGAAAACTTTGTTTTTCCTGATTTTTCGATCCCAAACTGGAAAAGTGTCGACAGTTTGCAAAAGTTTTTTTTAAGTTGGATAAATAAAGAACGAGAAAAAGCTATTTTAACTTTCCCGGTTATTACCGCAGCTATGCTTACAGAAAACGGTCAATGTAAAGATCAACAGTTTGCTTTTGATTTAGCGACAGAAAAGTCACAAGGTAACTCATTTTTTGTGTATTTATCTGACAGTGCCGATTCACTTGCTTCATGTTGCCGTTTGCGCAACGAAATATCAGATAATACTTTTTCATATACTTTAGGTGCGGGCGGTGTTGCTACCGGTTCAATCAACGTAATCACTATTAATATGAATCGCTTAATTCAAGATGGTCGAGACCTAAAACACGAAATAGAAAAAATCCAAAAATACCAAGTGGCCTATCGAAAATTAATGGAAGATTATCTCGCTAAAGGCGCATTAGCTGTTTATGACGCTGGTTTTATTAATTTAGATAAACAGTTTTTAACCATTGGCATTAACGGTATGGCTGAAGCGGCTGAATATTGTGGTATAAAAGTCGCAAACAATGATGCTTATAAACAATTCGTTAGCAAACAACTTAAAGTTATTTATCAAGCAAATCAGCAAGCTAAAAAAGATTACGGTTATATGTTTAATACGGAATTTGTTCCTGCTGAAAATTTAGGTGTTAAGAACGCAAAGTGGGACAGCAAAGATGGTTATGTGGTTAATCGTGATTGCTATAATTCATACTTTTACCTTGTTGAAGATGATCAACAAACCAACCATCTCGACAAATTTATTATGCATGGCAAAGAAATGATCCAATATTTAGATGGTGGTTCAGCATTACATTTAAATTTAGATGAAAGCTTATCGGCAGAGGCTTATGTGAAATTGTTTAATGTTGCTGCCCGTACCGGCTGTAATTATTTTTGCATTAATGTAAAAATCACCATTTGTAATGAATGCGAGAAAATAGATAAACGTACTTTAACATCATGCAGTAGTTGTGGTAGCGAAAATATAGATCATGGTACGCGAGTTATTGGCTATTTAAAGCGAGTAACGGCGTTTAGTCAAGCTCGTCAAAAAGAACATGCCCTGCGTCATTATCACAGAAAAAACGCAGCTAAAACAAAGGAATTAGAATTAACCAGCAATTAACGATTGCTATTTTTTAAGCAATTAACTATGCTCCTAATTGGCCCCCACGCCAATTAGGAAGTACATATGTTGAAAATAACACTAGTTTTGTTAATGCTCGTATTAACAGGCTGTGGTGGAGGCAGTGATAGCTCAACGCCAAGCCAGCCTGATCCACCAACTCAACCGCCACCTCCACCCCCAGCAAATTTAACTCAAGCTGATGCTGCACGTTTTCTTAACCATGCTACGATGGGTGCAAAAATGTCTGAAATACAAGCATTAGCAGAAACCGGCAACGTTGACACTGGCTTTAATCATTGGATTGATACGCAAATCGCCTTACCGGTAAGTTCAGAAGTTGACTATTTAACCGCTCTTGAACCCACACTTAATTTAGCCGAAGATGAACAACTTTGGCATGAACATAGAGTAGAGTCATGGTTTTATAATGCTTTAGCAAAACCTGATCAATTAAGACAACGAGTCGCTTTTGCGCTCAGTGAAATTTTTGTGGTCTCAGATGACAGTGCTTTTGGTAGTGACACTTACGGTATTGCTAACTATTATGATTTATTGGCCGGAAATGCATTTATTAATTATCGTGACTTACTCGAAAAAGTGACTTTATCGCCAATTATGGGCATGTATTTAAGCATGCTCGGCAACCAAAAACCCAACGATGAACAAAATATTCGCCCTGATGAAAATTACGCGCGCGAAGTTATGCAGCTATTTAGTATCGGTTTAGTGCAACTAAACCTTGATGGTAGCCCAAAAATGAATAACGGCAGTACCATTGCTACTTATGATCAAAATATTATCAAAGCCTTTGCTCATGTTTATACTGGATGGAATTTTAACGGTACCAGTGCACAAGATTGGTGGCGTTTCGCACGTAATTACAACACCATGTTACCCATGACGCCTGTTCAAGAGTTTCACGATACTGGTGAAAAACAATTATTTAACAATGTAATAATTCCCGCTAACCAAAGTGCTGAAGCAGATCTTAAAATAGCGCTAGACACTATTTTTAACCATCCCAATGTTGGTCCATTTATTGGTAAACAATTAATTCAAAAATTAGTTACCAGTAATCCTAGCCCTGAATATATTGCCCGTGTTGCCACTGTATTTAATGATAATGGTCAAGGTGTTCGCGGAGATTTGTCGATGGTAATTAAAGCAGTATTACTTGACGATGAAGCTTTAAATGGTTACAAAAATGCACCTAATACCTTTGGAAAAATTAGAGAGCCATTATTAAGAGCCACCCATTTATGGCGTGCCTTTGATGCTAGTTCGCCCAGTGAACGTTTTCAAATGGGCTATCCTGAATACTTTTTCAACCAAGCCCCCTTAAGTGCTCGACATGTATTTAATTTTTTCTCGCCAAGTTATGCTCCGCCTGGCGTAGTTAGTGAAAATAATTTAGTTGCACCAGAATTAGAAATTTCCACAGAAAATTATTTAACTCGTACCAGTAATTTTTTCGCCTATTCAACCTTGTGGGGACATACTGATATGGATCCTGCTGATATTGAAAATGACCGCATATTAATTGATTTAAGCCAATTAAAACCCTTAGCTAATGATGCCGATAAATTATTAGATTATTTAGATATCTTATTATTTTCAGGATCAATGGATGATAGCACTAAAGCAATTTTAAAAACCGCTTATGAACAAACAGCAGGCAATGCAGTTGCTGAGCGATTAACAAACTTACTGTTTATGATCATGATTTCACCCCAATACATAGTGCAACAATAGGAGAGCAACCATGAAATTTAATCGTCGACACTTTTTAAAAAGCCTATTAGCTAGCTCTGTTGGGGTATCAACTTATGGTGCTACCTTAGGTAATTTAGCATTAATGAACAGTGCGCTAGCACAAACAACCACACGTTTTGATGACTATAAAGCCTTAGTGTGTATTTTTTTACATGGCGGCAATGACTCTTTTAATATGTTAGTGCCTACGGCAAATGCCGAATACCAAACCTATCAAAGTATTCGCCAAGCGCTTGCTCATAATCAAAATGAATTATTAGCTATTACACCAAGTACAAGTATGCCCTATGACTTAGGTTTACCGAGTGCAATGTCACCGCTTCAACAACTTTTTCAACAAGGGGACTTAGCCTTTTTAGCCAATACGGGGCCGCTTTTACAACCAGTAACTAAAGCGCAAATTGAACAAGACTATAGTATTTTACCACCACAATTATTTTCACATAACGATCAACAAAAACATTGGCAAACTTCATGGCCGGAGCAAACTGTATTAACCGGTTGGGCGGGGCGCATGGCAGATTTGATCATGGATACCAATAATTCATTATCAATGAATTTATCTATTGATGGCAGTAACATATTACAAACTGGAGTCAATTCTCTGCCCTATGCTCTTGATTCATCAGGTGTGCAAACATTTGAAGCACTAAATCCTGATGAATCTTGGAATGCACAACGTGTTAGCGTTTTTAATCAATTATTAGCGGCTAATAAACACACCTTAGGGCAAGGACACAGTGAAATTTATACGCGCGCGCAAAACAATATCAATGTAGTCAGCAATGCTATTGAAAAGGCTAGTGCGCCCACGGTAACTTATCCTAAAAATCGTTTGGCAAAAGAGTTAAAAATGGTCGCTAAACTCGCCAGTAGTCAACAGTTATTAGGACAACAACGGCAAGTGTTTTTTGTCGGTTTAGGTGGTTTTGATACGCATGATAATCAAGCAGTAAAACACCCGCAATTATTACAACGTATTAGTGATTCGCTACTAGCTTTTAATAATGATTTAAAAGCAAGGGGCTTATTCGACAATGTCACTAGTTTTACTGCTTCAGATTTTGGTCGGACTTTATCGAGTAATGGCGATGGTACCGATCATGGTTGGGGTGGACATCACATAATTATGGGCGGCGCGGTAAAAGGCGGCGATATTTATGGCTCCTTACCTGCCGACATTAATTTAAACTCTGCTGATGATTTGGGTGACGGTAGAATGATCCCGACCACTTCTGTTGATCAATACTCAGCAACTTTATCAAAATGGTTTGGTTTAACCGATAATGAAATAAATGCTGTATTTCCTAACTTACAACGTTTTGCGCAAGCTGATTTAGGTTTTATGATGTAAGAACAATTTCACAATTAGAGATGAAAAAAGCACTTAAATTTACATGACTATGCACTTGGCTCAGGATCGTCATCCCCGCAGTCTTTTAAGCGGGGATCTACGTCAAAAAACAGGAGATCTTCGATAAAAACGTCTCGAAGATGACGATTATAATAAATACCTGAGTTATCTGCATAGGCACTTAAATTTATCAATTTAAGTGCCTTTTATGATGCTTTATGTTTAATTAACAACCACTTTTCTGACATTAAAAGCAAAAGTAGTGCCTTCGCCCAATTTACTTTTAACACTAATTTCACTTTGCAGTAATGCTAATAAGCGCTTAGTTATCGCTAATCCTAAACCAGTATGTTTACCTTTGTCTTGAATAGCATTGCTCGCGCGATAACGAGCATCAAAGATATAGGCAACTTCTTCCGCTTTTATACCAGTACCATTATCTTTCACTGAAATTTGGCATTGATTGTCTTTACCTTCATGCTCTTTAATTGCAATTAAAATTTCACCTTTTTCTGAAGTATGGCGTAAAGCATTTTCAATTAAGTTACTTAGCACGCGTTCAATTTTWCCWATATCACTATACACTTGAATATGGCATTSYTCAGGAAYMACYTGYARMCGWATWYYTTTRTGTTGTGCTTGTAAGCTRAATTTTGCAACAATATCCCAGAGCAGTTCAGCTAAATTAAAGGTTTCTAAATTAAGTGACACTTGACCATCTTCTAAATGGGCTAATTCAAAAATTTGATCGATTAACTTTTTCAGTTGTTGTGAATTTTTTAACGCGGTATCAATAAATTGCTTTTGTTCATCTTTCGCTAGATCTTCACCTTTAAGTGCAATGGTTTCGATATATCCTTGTAGTGAAGCAAGCGGTGTACGTAAGTCGTGTGAAATATGGGCAAGTAATTCTCTACGGTGAATATCAGCCTGTTGTAAACGTAACAATTGACTATTAATTTGTTCAACCATTTGTTCAAAAACAGAGCCTAACTGATGAACTTCATTAGTACCATTTTGCTGCCATGTTCTTAATTGTACTTTACTTTTATCAAATCCTGCTTCTTTAAAGCGAGTCATATCTAGAGTTAATTGCYGTAATGGATTGGTAAAATAACGGAACAAACCAAGCAGTAAAACAAATAAAAACATGATACCGCCGGCAACAAATAATAATGAAAGTTCAACGGCTTTATGTGATTGTAATTGCGCAAAGGCATCATCATATTGCTCGCCAGTAACGATAACGTACAAATAGCCTTGCAAGTCTTGACCATTAAAAACTGGTGCTGCTGAAAATATTTTCTGACGTGCTTTACCGCGCGGATCATCACCATAAATGGGTAAAGGTGCTTGATTACGAATAAGTTGTAGTATTGGCACTAAATCTACGGTTTTACGTTTAACTTGTGAATTATCAGCAGAAAAAGTCAAAATTTTGCCTTGTGGATCAAGGTAATAAAATTCGAACGCTGGTCCTAAAATCATTAACGAATGAAATAAATTTTTTAATGCTTGGTGATCAAACACACCTTGTTGTAACAACGGATTATCAGAAGCTAAATTAGCTGCTAAAGACAAATGCAAACGCTGCTCTGATTCAAAGCGGGTGTTTTTTTCTATTTGTTGTGACCACACATAAAAAAAACCAGCAATTACAATAAAAACTAAAAACAACGACAATGAAAGTCGCTGATAAAGAGATAGTTTCACGAGCTAACTCCTTGACGATTAAGTTTATAGCCAACGCCCCAAACGGTTTGCACAATTTTCGGTTTAGCCGGATCCACTTCAAGCTTATTGCGTAAGCGATTAATATGAGAATTTACGGTATGTTCATAGCCACTGTGATGATAGCCCCATACCGCACTTAACAGTTGTGATCTTGAAAATACTTGTTCAGGATGAGACGCTAAATAAAATAATAAATCAAATTCAGTTGAAGTGAGTTCTAATTCACTGCCAGCTAAGGTAACGCGGTGTAAGGTAGGATCTATTTGTAACTTTCCTAAACATAATGCACTGCTATTACTTTCACTATCGCCATTTTCTTGCGTCGTTGAATTAGCCAGTTGAGTCATTAAATGCACTCGTCTTAACTGACTGCGCACTCGTGCTTGTAATTCTCGCACACTAAAAGGCTTGGTCATGTAATCATCAGCACCAAGCTCTAAACCAACCACACGATCAGTTTCTGAAGTACGCGAGGTTAACATTAAGATAGCTTGCGCAGGCTTTTTATCACGAATTTTCCGACATACATCCAAACCTGAAATTCCCGGTAACATTACATCTAGTAAAATCAGCGCATAATTATGAGTAAAAGCAAGCTCTAATGCTTTTTCGCCAGTTAAACTATGATCGACATTCAGTGATAATTCGCGCAAGTGTACCGAAATTAAATCAGCGATATCTTGTTCGTCTTCCACCACTAAAATTGAATCTGTCATTGTTTTCCTTATTTTTATTACTACAACTACGACCTACTCAGGTATTAATTATAATTGTCATCCTCGAAAATTTTTAATCGAAGATCCCCGCTTAAAACATGCGGGGATGACGCTACTGTTTCTACTCCTGAGCTATCTGTAATAACCTCACTTACAACATGTGAGGGTGACGCTCTAAGCACATAAATATTTTGCTTTACTTAATACGAGTTATAGTAACCATTAAGGTAGGATTATCAAAGCGATTTGCTGGTGTTAAAACCGATTGCATTAAGCCATCGTCTTTACTAACAATACCGGCATGTACTGTAATTTTGTCAATATCATCACGCTCGCTATTAAAACCTTCACCACCGGCAGCAGGACCGGGAATTGTTGCCATTAATTCACTGTTGCTTTCGGTGCCAGCATCATAGGTATGGGTAGTAACTGTCATACTGTCGCCAACCATTAACGCTGAAATATCCATGGCATTAACTCCTGTAAAACCATCATTGGTATTTACCAGCATAGTTGCTAATGAAAATTTCATTGGCAGAGTATTACTAATACTCACCATAATTTTATCGCTTGCACCGGGTAACACTACACCCGTGCCAGATTTGCCAGACAACACTATAGAATCAGCTAAAATCGCTAAGTTATCGCCACTTTCAGCTAATTTTTCTAATCCTGCACTTGCTGCTTCACCTATTTCCCATAACATACCATCATTATGTAAAATAACCGCCATAGGTGACATTGGTTGACCTTCTGTTAAATTAACTACATCAACCTCATAACTATAAATTACCGGCGATGGTGCTGGAGCGGGAATTGTTTCTTGTGCTGTATCAGAACCATTACAGCCAGATAACGCTAATGTTGCAGCTAAGCTCAACAACAGTAGAGATTTTTTAAAAGATGAATAAATCATAATTATTATCCTTACATTACTTTAACAATAACGCGAGCAACAGGGTTTAACCAACGATGTACACTATTATTAACATCACTTTTACCGCCAGTTAAATTGTCATCACCTAAATTGCCACGATGAACATGTACGGTTTTATTACTTTCAGTCGTTGTTACCCCACTACCGCCGGTACCGCCTTCACCACCAGGGGCTGCAGGAATACCTGGAGTACCTGGTGCACCGCCACCATTAATAATTTCGTCATTAACTTCAGTACCAGCATCATAGGCATTTAGGGTAAAAGTATAAGTGCCTGCTGTGCTAGGAATTTTCCAACCATTTAAACCAACAAAACCATCATTGGTGGGTAATAACATCGCCACTATTGATAGAGAATCATTACCAGAGGTAGTGCTGATCATTGCTGTTGTACTCATCGCAGGTGCTAATAAGCCGCCTGCTGGATTGGCACTACTGTTAGCACTAGCGTCTGTTAACATTGTTGATAAACCTGAAATATCACCTCCTTCTGCCATCATTTGTAATTGCGCTGTTGCGGGTTGTCCTAATGTGTATAAAGACATATTGGTGGGATGCGCAGAAATTAATAACGGCGTGTAATACATGCCTTGGGTTAAATTGGTCACGGTAACTTCAAGTTCTTGTGCATTAATAGAGGTGACTGTACCAACAGTCGTTGCTAATAGTAATGAAGCGGCAAGTATTTTAATTTTCATTGTTCTTCCTTTCAACTTAATTGAGTAGTAATAATTTAATTCAAGGGAAGTATGCACAATAAAATTCGCAGAAGGGTCACGCAGATATGACAAGATCATCACAAAAGTATCACAGACATGCTCATCAAAAAAATATTTTCTAAAACTAATTGTCATCAATTTTATTTTGGAACATACTGTTAATTTTATCGTTTCTATTAATTTTAGGAATAATAAAAAATAAATTATTATCATAAAAATGGATATATACACAATGGATAGTTCAATCCCCCTGTCAAATGAAAACTTCGCATTCGACTCTTTGCAGTCAATTAGAAATCGTTTATTAGATTTAACGGGCAGGAATCGCCTATTAAATTTCAGACATGGCAGATCTGGCTTTATTCGTGTTATTGATGAAATGCCTGATCAGTTGGCTGAAAACATCCTTGAAAGCCATGAGTTCACTTTTATTCCTGTTGACGAGCCTCTTAGAGAAGAATTAATTGAGCACGGTTACATCGTTATCGATGATGATGGACAAGAAGTAAAAGTTAAAGCTGATCCAAGTGCTAAAGAGTGGGCAAAAGTTAAAGGGCTTAATACTAATTATGAACTCCCTATAAGTATTAAATCGAAAGACTCAAAGCATAATGATACTAACATTCAGTCATTACTTTATCCCAGAGAGTTAGAAGCTCAATTAAGAAATATACGAACAAAAGCAAACACAGCCATAGAGGAAACAGGAGCCAATATTCTTTATTTGGCGTTTGGTTTTTTGGAATGGTTTGAAGATGAAAACTCAAGTGTTATCAGACAGGCTCCACTGTATTTAATCCCCGTTAAAATCGATAGAGCATCATTAAATAAAAAACTAGGTACTTATACCTACACCATTGAGTATACGGGTGAAGATATAATTTCAAACCTTTCCTTAAGAGAAAAGTTAAAACATGACTTCCACCTTGAATTACCTGAATTAACTGAAGATATTTTACCAGAAAAATATTTGAAAAAGGTTAAATCCCAATTTCTTCGCCATAAGCCACAGTGGAAAGTAAAGCGTTTCTCTACGTTATCAATGTTTAATTTTGGTAAACTGTTAATGTACTTAGATCTTGATCCTTCTCGTTGGCCTGAAGGTTCAAGCAACATTCAAAACCATGCCATTCTTCAAAAGTTTTTTGCCAAAAAAGGCATAGATGATGGCGGTGGAGCTATTGCTAGTTTTGGAGAAGAATACTTAATTGATAAGTTAGATGATGTACATAACCGATACCCGTTAATTGATGACGCTGATAGCTCTCAACATAGTGCCTTGGTTGATGCTATTCAGGGAAAAAACTTGGTCATCGAAGGGCCTCCAGGCTCAGGTAAATCTCAAACTATTACTAACTTAATAGCTGCCGCTATCTTTCAGGGGAAAAAAGTATTATTTGTTGCTGAAAAAATGGCTGCTCTTCAAGTAGTTAAGTCGAGGCTAGCAAGGGCTGGGCTTGGTGATTTCTGTTTAGAATTACACAGCCATAAAACACAAAAAAAACAAGTTTATGAGAACATAGCCAAAAGAATTAACAACCAAGATGAATACCGTTACCCTTCTTCAATTGATATTGATATACAAATGTATGAAGAGAAAAAAGTAGCATTAACTAACTATGCTAATTTAATCAACAGTACATGGAAAAATACAGGTAGAACCATACATCAAATTTTTTCTACAGCAACAAGGTATAGAGAAGAATTTACTGATATCGTTGTAGAAGATATAAAGTCAGATCATATTAATGGTCATAACTTTGATGAAAGATCATCAAGAAGAACAACCGACGAACTTAAGAAATATGCATATGTTTTCGAAGAAGTAAAAAAATAGCTAGGCTCAGAAGCTGAGTTATCAGATCATCCTTGGTTTGGTGTGTATAACAAGTCGATTCAATTATTTGATTGTGATGATATATGTAAGTTTCTAATTACATGGAACAATTCGATTAGTGCATTAGAGCAGTCAATACAGCCGTTTAATGAACAACTTAACAGCGTTGTAGTAAGTGATATGACTTCGTTGAAACAAGTTTTAGCTGACAATAATAATATTCCAAAGTTAAAAGGCACTGAGTATCTTCCTGCTTTAAACTTAATAAATCCACAAAGTGAAAAAGCACTAAATGAGTACATCACACAATATAACTCTGCAAGTAGCTTATTAAAGAAACTAGAAAAATTATTTGAACCAGTTGCGCTAAACAAAGATGGAAAAAGTAAATATTTGATAGATTCAAACAACAATTTACGGCAGAAATGTAAGAATACTGAATTAAAGCTAACTGATATCTTTCAACAGCTTCAGCTACTCAAGTCTTTAAGAGACTTAAGCTATTCTATTACAGAAGATTTGATTATATTAACTGAACAAGATAGCAGTTTATCAGAGCGGTTAGAGCCATCATTTGATGGTATTACTAAGTTTAAACATTACTTTGAGCATATCAATTCACTTGATATAATCTTGATATCTAGAAGGCACGAATTGTTTGATAATGAATTATTAGATCAACATCTTTCAAATTTAAAAGAACTTTTACCTAAGATTCAACCTCTACACAAAAAATTAGAACAGCACTTTAATCTAGAAAATTTACCGCCAGTAAATGAACTCAAAGAAATTGATGACATAATAAAAAACGCTGGACTTTTCTGTTGGTTTAGCAGTGATTGGCGAGCTGCTAAATCTAAATTACTCATGTATGCTAAAGGTATGAAGCCTAAAGCTAAAAGTTTAGCGCCACTTATTTCTAGTTTAGCTTCCTATCGGAAATTATTAGACCAATTAAATAAAGAATCAGTTTATCAAAGATTGCTTCAGCATGAATTTAAGGGAATTGATACTCCTGTAGCTGAACTAATTACCCTTAGAAATTGGTATAAAACTATTCGTTTTTCATATGGGGTGGGTTTTGGTAAAAAAGTGGCATTTGCTAATTCATTATTGTCAATCGAGAGCGAAACATTTAAAGGCTTAAAACACTTAGCAACGTCAAAAACATTGGCAGAGTTTGAACAATTTTTTGAATTATATTCCAAATTACAAAAAATATTTGTACATCAGATATTTAAAAGTAAATATGCAGATTTTTCATCCAATATTGGTATTTCATATTTTACTGATAAGCTGGAAAATGATATAAAAATACTGCAACCCCTTTGTAAAGAAAACTTTACCTTAAATCAGTTATCCCAAGGAATTAAAGAAACATTATCTTTTTTTAGCAAAGAGAATAAACTCATTAAAAACACAATTTCTGTAGATATATTTGGTGAGGACACTCAGCTTTCGGCTAGAAACAGTTCAACAGAACAGTTAATAAGAATCCAATCTACATTGAATTTAAATATATCTATTAATTCACTTAAATCCGAGCCTTTAAAAGAATATTTATTAAATAACATTAGTAGCAAAACAGTCTCGTTACTACAATCAAACTTGAGTTGCATTAATATTCCTTTCCACAACTACCAGCACAGGTTTAAAAAGTTTAGCGCTAGAGTAAACCTTGATAAAAGTGCTTGGTTTAAGGGAACTGACGGTAAATTTTCACAATTGAATGAACGGAATATCAAGGCGATCAGTCAACCTCGCTGGTTAAGCACTTGGGTTGATTTTATTCGAGTAAGAGCGCCATTGTCTGATAAAGGTCTAGAGAACTTATTACGTTATACCGAAACTGGCTCTTTAGATTTAAAAAATATTGAACAAATATATATTTATTCTGTATTTGATATTTTGGCTAGAGAAATAATAACCAAAAACCAAAGCTTAGCCTGCTTCTCAGGGGCGGATCAAAATGCTATTAGCAAGCAATTTATAGAATATGATAATAAACTCAAAAAACTACAACAAGAAAAAATTGCTTATCAAGTAGCTCAAAGTTGCCTCTCTAATATAGTATCAGGTATATCAAATGGTAAGGTGTCTTCTTATACAGAGATGGGACTTATATATAATGAAGTTAACAAGAAAACTCGTCATATTCCTATAAGACAGCTTATCAGAAGAGCAAGCAAGTCACTTGTTGCTTTAAAACCATGTTTTATGATGGGGCCACATTCTGTGGCTCAGTATTTAGCTCCTGGGCAATTAGAGTTTGACTTAATTGTTATGGATGAGGCATCGCAAATTAAACCACAAGATGCGCTAGGAACTATTGCTAGAGGGAAACAGTTAGTTGTGGTAGGTGATCCAAAGCAGCTACCGCCAACCAGCTTTTTTGATAAAAATATAGAAAGTGATGATGATGATGCAACAGCTATTGAGCAGTCAGAAAGTATATTAGATGTATCTTTTCCTATGTTTAATGCTCGACGTTTACGCTGGCATTATCGCTCTCGTCATGAAAGCTTAATAGCTTTTTCAAACCAAGAGTTTTACGATAGTAACTTAGTTGTATTTCCTTCACCATTCAGTAAAAGTGATGAATTTGGTATCAAATTTACTCATGTTAAAAGTGGCCGCTTTGTTAATCAGCATAATATTGAAGAAGCTAAGATCATTGCTGAAGCAGTACGAAATCATTTGCTGCATTGTCCACATGAATCACTAGGCGTTGTTGCCATGAGTGCTAAACAGCGTGAACAAATAGACCGTTGTGTCGAAGAACTATCAAAAGATGATACACAATTTCGAGATGCATTAGCTGAAAATGCCAATATGGAAGAAGCTCTATTTCTTAAAAACCTTGAAAATGTTCAAGGTGATGAACGTGATGTTATTTTTATTTCATGTACCTATGGTCCACAAGAAGCAGGTGCAGCGCAAATGCCACAGCGTTTTGGACCAATTAACTCTGCTGCAGGTGGTAGACGCTTAAACGTTCTATTCACTCGTTCTAAAAAACGTATGCATATTTTTAGCTCAATGACCGATGGTCATATTGTTGCCTCTGAAACATCAAGCCCAGGCGTTCACGCATTAAAAAACTTCTTGATTTTTGCTCGAACAGGTAAACTTCAGCAGCAGAAACATACGGGTAAACAACCAGATAGCGATTTTGAAATATCAGTAATGAATGCATTAAAGCTTGAAGGGTTTAATTGTATTCCTCAAGTTGGTGTTGCGGGCTACTTCATTGATTTAGCAGTACAAGACCCAGGGCAACCTGGTCGTTATTTAATGGGAGTCGAATGTGATGGAGCAAGCTATCATTCGGCTAAATCAGCTAGAGACAGAGATAGACTTCGTCAATCGGTTCTTGAAGGATTAGGATGGAATATAAAACGAATTTGGTCAACAGACTGGTTTAAAAAACCCCAAGCTCAGCTAAAACCAATTATCGAAATACTACACCAATTAAAAACAGAATTTTCAGACGAGTCAGTAACATGCTCAGAGATAGAATATATTGAAGGTGTTATAGCGCATGAGGATGCAGTTTTACATGAGGTTGATGATTTCGTTAATGATGGAGATTCACTAGAAGTGAAACTTCAAAAATTTAGTCAAGAAGTTATTGTAAAATCAGATAATAAAATACCGCTAGCAGATAGATTGCTAAGACCAGCGATGATTGCAGCACTCTGCGAATTTAAACCTATTTCTAAAAATGAGTTTTTAGAAGTTATACCTCCATACCTACGATCTGCCACATCTAACAAAGATGGAAAATATTTAGAACAAGTATTAAGAATAATTGCTGAAGAAGAGCAAGAGGAAAATATAAAAGACTGAACTTATTTAACCAACCGCTCTTTGCCTTTACTCATGTTGTAAATATCGTGCGGGTTAAAGCCTAAGGTGATATGAAAATCTTTCGCTTTTAATAAGTGTTGCTGGCGGAAAAATTGTCCATCATTTGAAGAGGTCACCACAAAATAACTACTGGCATTTTTTTGTGGTGAGTTGGCTTTTTTATTGGCATTATTGATCGCAACTTTGCCCAAACCTTGTAGGGTTAAACGAATTGATTGACCCAATTTTATCGGCTGTTTAATCGTTTGATATTCATAGGGATTAATTAAAGTAACATGAAAATTATACTGATCGCGTGCTATTTGATTTGCTCTAAATAGTTTAAACTGCTTTGTACCCAGTAAGTTTTCCATTTGCTGAAGATAAGCACTCAATTCAGCTTTATTCACTTTTGCACCCACATAAACTAAACCAGTGCTGTCTTTCAATTCAACAATTTTAGCGTTTAAATGAATAACTGCTTGTTTGCCATTTTTATCTTGCGCTTGATTTTCTGCCAGTAACGCTTTTAATTTTTCCACACGAGTAACCTCTTTTTTACTAGCTGTTTTACTAGTAGTGTTTTGGGTGGTACTGTTTTTGGGAGCAGAGTTTTCTGAGGTACTGTTTTCGGTGGCATGTACAAAAGTACTATTAAAGGATAACAACAATATGGAGAACAAGATGAAGATCAATACATTTTTCATTATCTATTATGCTCCGCAAGTAAGGCGATCAAATCATCTTCGCTTAACACTTTAACGCCTAAATCTTGAGCTTTAGTTAATTTTGAGCCTGCTTTTTCGCCCGCTACTAAATAATCAGTTTTTGCAGAAACACTGCCTGATACTTTAGCGCCTAACGCTTGTAATGCAGCTTTTGCATCACTGCGCCCCATTTGGCTTAATGTGCCAGTGATCACATAAGTTAACTCTTTAAGCGGTTGTTGCTCTGCTGATTTTTGTGCAATTTCAGGCCACGACATAATCTCACTAAGTTTACTCACAACCGCTAAATTATGTTCTTCTTTAAAAAAGTTAATGATATTTTGAGCAACAATTTCACCGACATCATCAACCTCTTGTAATTGTTCAATATCAGCTGCTTGTATATTTTCTAACGTTAAAAAGTAATTGGCTAAGTTATTAGCAGTAGCTTCGCCTACTTCACGAATGCCTAAACCATAAATAAATTTAGCTAATGTAGTTACTTTAGCGACCTCTAAAGATTTAATTAAATTTAACGCTGATTTTTTCCCCATACGTTCCATGGTGCTGATTTGAATTTCAGTTAAGATAAATAAATCAGCCGGTGTGGTAATGAGTTTTTCATCGACTAATTGTTCAACTAATTTATCCCCTAAACCGTCAATATCGTGTGCTTTACGAGAGGAAAAATGTTTAATCGCTTCTTTGCGCTGTGCTTCACAAAAAAGCCCCGCAGTACAACGTAATACCGCTTCACCTTCTGCTTTTGCAACCGGCGAATGACACACTGGGCAATCTTGCGGAAACTCAACCACAACAGCATTATCAGGACGTTTTTCTAAAACCACACTAACAATTTGTGGAATAACATCACCCGCGCGGCGAATTATAACGATATCTTTTACTTTTAAACCTAAACGCTCAATTTCATCTTGATTATGTAATGTGGCATTACTCACGGTTACACCGCCAACAAAAACAGGTGTTAAGCGTGCTACTGGGGTGATCGCTCCCGTACGCCCTACTTGGAATTCAACGGCTTCAACTTGAGTTAACTCTTCTTGAGCTGGAAACTTATAGGCCATTGCCCAACGCGGCGCGCGGGCAACAAACCCCAACTGTTTTTGCAGGGCAATACTGTCAACTTTTAATACTGTGCCATCAATTTCATAACTTAAACTATCGCGTTTTGCTAAAATATTTTGATAAAACTCAAGGCAATCAGTACTGTTTTTTAATAACCGCACTTCCGGGCACATAGGTAAGCCAAGTGCTTTTAATTGGCATAAACGCTGATAATGTGAGCCTGCTAACCAAGGATGATCATTTGCTACTTCCACATCAATTGCTTGTTCGCCAACAAAACCAAGTCCGTAGGCATAAAAAGCTAAATTACGTTGCGCGGTAATTTTGGAATCGAGTTGCCGTAAACTACCTGCTGCCGCATTACGAGGATTGGCAAAAGCTTTTTCACCTTTTTTTATGGCGCGCTCATTTAAGGCATCAAAACTCGCTTTCGGCATAAAAACTTCGCCACGAACTTCTAAAATAGAGGGATAAATAGCACCTTGTAGCTTCAATGGAATAGATTTTATAGTACGCACATTTTCGGTAATATTTTCGCCAGTATTACCATCTCCACGAGTAGCAGCTTGCACTAAAACACCTTTTTCATAACGTAAGCTTACCGCTAAACCATCGAGTTTAGGCTCGGCACAAAAAGCAACGTCATCAATATTAATACTTGCTTCAAGGCGATCATTAACACGCTTAATAAACGCTTGCCATTCGTCTTGAGAAAAAACATTATCAAGCGATAACATCGGTAATTGATGAGTTACTTGCGTAAAGGCTTTAAGTGCTTCACCACCTACTTTTTGGCTGGGTGAATCAATTGTTTTAAGCTGTGGATATTGTTTTTCTAAGGCGATTAATTCACGCATTAAACGATCATATTCAGCATCGGGCACAGTCGGTTGATCGAGCACATAATATTGATGATTATAATGAGTTATTTGTTGATGAAGTTCTTCAACACGTTGATTCGCTGAAATATCGGGCATTAAGAAAATACTCTTGATGAAAAAATGATGATTACATTGTAGAAATTATTACAAGGATGCAAGTCGACTTTTGCGTTCAAACTCACGAATTTTAGTCACATAATGTTGCTCAGTTTGTTTGGTTAGCACACTACGTTTATCATCCAGTAATTGCCCCTTAAATTCACTGGCTAATTGTTTGGCAGCCACCAGCATTTGCTCGAACACTTCAAACGGATCGCCCGCATTCGGTAAGGTCATAAATAAACTCACCCCTTGGGTAACAAAAGTTTCCATATTATCGAGATCAAACGTGCCAGGATTCATTGCATTAACTAAGCTAAAAGTTACTTTGCCATTGCCGGCATTGTCTTGATGACGATGAAATACATCCATTTCTCCATATTTCATTCCTAAGGTCAGTAAACTTGGCAATAAAGCGGCACCAGAGATAATTTGTCCTTGCGGCACGATCACTGAAATGGAGAGCACTTCTGGTTCTATTGAAACTTTTACGGGGCTAATGTTGGCGTCATCATTGCCTATAGCATTACTGTCACCAAAGTTAATTTCCATTTGATCACGTTTTAATTCTTGCTTGCTTATTTTTTTTACTGATTTTTTTATCGTCTCTTTAAGTTTTGGCTTGGGTTTCGAAACAGGATCATTATAGACACTAATTATTTCAGGCTCTGGAGCATCAGCAACTAAATGTAAGCCCTCTTGTTCAACAACACTTACATCAAGATTAAAATCTAACTCTGTTGCCTCAAAATCACTAGAATTGCTAACATTTTTTTGATCTTCAGTGATTTCATTATCAAAATTAATTGTAGCTGATGATATATCGGTTAAACTTTGATCTTCGTTTGTACTGTTGTGATCATCAAGATCCCGATCATTATTGAGATCAAAATCGTCTTTATTGAAATCAAGGTCATCTTTAGTTAAATCCGAGTTATTGTCATCACTTATATCGATAGGCTTAACTTTAACTTTACTCACGCCATCTTGATCAAAGCCAGAACGATCAAAATCTCGCAGCCTTTTTTCTTGTGCTTCAATATCTTTAAGATTTGTTTTTAGTTTATAGGGGTTTTTGTTTTTTCTAATCGTCCACAAACCATGAACAAAAATAGCGCCAATAACGATGGCGCTAATTATAATTAATGAGTTTCTAAAACTTTCTTCCATTCTCTAACCTGTTACTTTTTATCATATTATAATTTTTTTAGATCCTGAAACAAGTTCAGGATGACGATTATTTTGTTTTAAGATATTTTCTTTTTCTAAAAGCTCTTTATTTTAATATTTTTGTTAATAATTTTTCATGCCTATGCAGATCACTCAGGTATTTATACTAATAGTCATCTTCGCAACGTTTTAATCGAAGATCTCGTATTTTTTGACCTAGATCCCCGATTAAAAGACTTCGGGAATGACGATCCTGAGCCAAGTGCATAGGCTAATAGTTTTTTAACATTAGCACCATTGGTTAACTTTCTGTCATCGCAACAGCTTGGTCGATATCGACACTCACCACTCTTGAAACACCGGCTTCAGCCATAGTAACACCGGTCAAATGTGCTGCCATTTCCATCGCTATTTTATTATGGCTAATATAAATAAATTGTACACTTTTCGACATTTCTTTTACCAAATTGCAAAACCTTAGCACATTCGCATCGTCTAATGGCGCATCAACCTCATCTAACATACAAAAAGGTGCTGGATTTAAACGAAAAATAGCAAACACTAATGATAATGCGGTCAGCGCTTTTTCGCCACCAGATAATAGGTGTATAGTACTATTTTTTTTGCCCGGCGGTCTCGCCATAATAGTAACCCCTGTTTCCAACATATCATCACCTGTTAAAGCTAAATAAGCATTACCACCACCAAAAACACGTGGAAATAGACTTTTTAAGTCGTTATTAACTTGTTCAAAGGTAGTTTTAAATTTTTGTCGAGATTGTTTATCTATTTTTGCTATCGCATTTTCAAGGGTATTAATTGCTAAAACTAAATCTTGATATTGTTGATCTAAAAAATTTTTACGGGCTAGTTCTTGCTCATACTCATCAATAGCGGCTAAATTTATTGCACCCAGTAAACTGATTTCTTTGGCTAAAATAATTAATTGAGCTTGCCATTGACTTTCTTTGGCATTATTTGGCATATTTGCACTTACTTTACTTACCGTTTGCCCCATCTCATCAAGCTGCTCTAATAATGTTTGTGCGCGTAAACGAGCATTTTCAGCATTGAGATGATCTTTATTCACTTTTTCTTTGAGTTGCTCTATTTCACTAAATTGCTGCGCTTTTTGTTGCGCGATATGATCAATCTGCTGTTGTGAGTCAGCTAAACTTTGATGTTGCTGACTGAGTTTTAACTCCAGTGTAGACATTTCCACTAACCAAGTTTGTAGTTGCTGCTCTTGCTCTGCTAAAGGAGCTTCTTGGTGTTTATCTGAATTATTAAGCTGCTGCAAATTCTGATGTAAATGTTGCTGTTTTTCTATTGATGTGTGAATTTTTTGTTCAATATTTTCTTGTTGCGATGTTGTTTTAGCAACCGATAATGCCATTTGATGTCTTTGTTGCACTAACTGTTGATTTTTATTTTGTAAATCAAGCAACTCTTGCTGTAATGCGATACGTTGTTCAGCCAATGTAGTTAACGATGTATTATTTTTCGGATCTTGGCTCTGTAGTATTTGTTGTTGCTGTTGTAATAACTTTTCTAATTGTTGGGTTTGCTGTGCTAATTGTTGTTGATGTGCCTTAAGAGCTTGCTCAGCTTGTTGTATTAGCTGATATTGATGCTGCTGTTGTTGCTCTGCTAACGCTAATTTTTGTGTTGTTTGTTGTATTTCAGTATTAATTTCGGCGCATTCTTTATTTAAGCTTTGTGCATTTTTGTTAGTACCATTTAAATCTGCTTTTAACTCAACTAATGTCTCGTCATTGCTCGATAAACTTTGTTCGAACGTTTGAATTTGCGCTTGTTGCTGGGTTATTTGCGTTTGTCGCACCAGTAACATGTCTTGATTTTCAATGTTGCCACGACGGACAAAAAAGGGTGAAAGCCAAGTGCCGTCTACACAAAGAATACTTTCATCAGATTTTAATTCTTTTAGCTTTTGCTGAGCTTGCATAATATCTTGCTTAAGATAAATTTTTGCTAAACATGAATTTATAAACTGTTGAGCTAATGGCGTTTGCGCGCTAATTTGACCAGCAAGCGTTTCGGTATTTACTTTTTTATCATCCTCGGCAAAAGCAAAAGAAGCGGAGGTTACCATTAACAACAAAGGATCGGGTAACTGATCTAGTGCGGCATTTGTGCTAGGAAATTGGTCAATGATCTGCGCAGATAACCAGTGACTTAAGATCATTTCAACACTTATTTGCCATTGCTCTGGCACAATTAATTGCTGATACAATTGTCCTTGTGGAGAAATTTTATTTTTATTTAGCCATGTATTTTGATTTTTTAACCACGTTGATGGCTTTTGCTGTGTCTTTTCTAATTGAGCTAATGATTCAGTTAACGACTGTAGCTTGGTTTGATTAATCACCACCTGCTGTTGTTGTTCATTAATCGTTTTTTCTAATTGATCAAGTTCATTTTGCGCTTGGATATGTTTACCTTTAAGTTGTATAGCTTTAGGTTGCAGTTGTTGTAAATATTTTTCTAACTCAGCTATTTCACTATTGTTTTGAGTCTCTTTAAGCGCTATTAATTTTTGTTCAGTTTGCAATAATTGATGTTTGCTTTGGCCAATTAAACTTTGCTGTGCGGTTATTTTAATCTCGCTAGATGATAATTGCTGTTGATATGTGGTCTGCTTATTATTAGCGTTTTGCCATTGTGTAAAACACTGTTGTAAAGCCGTTTGCTGTTTATCTAATCTATCTTGGTTTTGTTGTAATTCTTGTTCTAAATTCACTAATTCTGGCTGCTGTTCAGCCAATAATTGTTTAACATTAGCAAGTTCATTTTGTTGATGTTGCTGAAAACGATTATTACTCGCTAAACTGTCTTGAAGCTGCTGACGTTGTTTTTCATCCAACCCCAATTGCTGTTTACGATATTTCAAGTGTTGTTCAAGCCGTGTAATRTCATTACTTAATTGTAATTTTTGTTGCTGAAATTCTGATATTTGTTCATTACCCAGATCTAATTTTTGCTTTGCTTTAAAAATATCGAGTTCATATTGAGTTTGTGTAACCCTTAATGATTCAATGGTTAACTGCTTGTCGCGCATTTTATACTGAGCTTGTTGCCTTTGTGCATCAAATTGTTGCCAACGCATGGCCGCCAGTTCAGCTTTATATTTTCGTTCACTCGATTTTAGGGTTTTAAAACGTTTAGCCGCTTGTGCTTGTTGATGCAATTTATCAATGTGTGTTGCTAGCTCAGCAATAACATCACTCAAACGTTCAAGGTTTTCGCGGGTATGACGAATACGATTTTCTGTATCGCGGCGTTTTTCTTTATATTTGGAAATACCTGCCGCTTCTTCAATAAACACCCGCAGTTCTTGCGGCTTCGATTCAWTTAGTCGTGAGATAGTACCTTGCTCAATAATCGCATAACTACGCGGTCCTAAACCGGTACCTAAAAAAATATCGGTAATATCACGGCGGCGACATTTGCTGCCATTTAAGTAATAAGTGCTTATCGCGTCGCGGGTAACTACACGGCGAATAGCCACTTCGCTGCGATCAGCCATACTACCTTGTAATCGTCCTTGGGTATTTTCAAAGATTAATTCAACACTTGCTTGACCTACTGGTTTTCGACTTGCTGCGCCATTAAAAATCACATCAGTCATAGCATCACCACGCAGGTTTTTAGCTGAACTCTCGCCCAACACCCAACGAACAGCATCTATTACATTAGATTTACCGCAGCCATTAGGGCCAACAATGGCAGTCATCTGTTGTTGAAAAGAAATTTTAGTGATATCAACAAACGATTTGAAACCCACTAATTTTATCTGCTTTAAGCGCATAGAAGCCGTATTATTATTTTTACTATTATTATAATTTAAGAAATTTTACCAAAAAATGTTGTACTTTGTAACATATCCCTACTGTTACAAAGCGCTTTAGCACTTTATAATTTCTTTTTTTATATAATAAGATGATTTTATATGCCCTATTCATCACAACATTCTTCCTCTGCTGATATACCTAAGGTAAAACTAAGTGGTGCTGGTTATTTTTTTAAAGGCTTTGCACTAATTCGTCAAAAAGGACTTCGCCGTTTTGTTTTCATTCCTTTAACGATTAATTTGTTGCTTTTTAGTGTCGCTTTTTATTTTATGTTTATGCAGCTTGATCATTATATGGTGTTATTAGACAACTGGTTATGGGATGGTTTTAAGTGGTTAAGTACCCTGCTATGGCCATTTTTAGTGTTAACAGTATTAGTGTTATTTTCATTTTTATTTAGTACTTTCGCTAATTGGATCGCGGCTCCTTTTAATGGCTTATTGGCTGAAAAGATAGAAGCAGTATTAACGGGTCATCAACTAAGTGGTGGCAGTTTCAGCGATGTTATTAAAGACATTCCTCGAACATTACACCGAGAATGGCGTAAGTTGCGTTATTATTTACCACGAGCATTAGGTTTTTTTATGCTGATGCTGGTATTACCTATTTTTGGGCAAATCATTTGGTTTTTGTTCACCGCTTGGATCATGGCCATTCAATATAAAGATTATCCTTTTGACAACCACAAAATTCCCTTTGATGAAATGCGTTATAAATTGCAACAACACAAAGGACTTAGTTATAGCTTTGGTGTTAGTGTTGCCATATTCTCGATGATACCGCTAGTTAACTTAGTGGTTATGCCAGTTGCTATTTGTGGCGCAACAGCGTTGTGGGTGGATAATTACCGTGATGATTATTTAAACAACGGCACCGAAAATAGATAATCAGTTGATTTTTAGTTTAAAACTGCCACAATTAATCACTTGAAATTATTAAGGAACAGCTAAAATGAAAGCTAAAATAAAGTCATCAGTAAAAACTCTTGTTTGCGTTTGTATGTTATTAAGTACCAGCATTTTAGCGCAACCACTGAATAAGCTGACAGTTCCTGTAATAGATAATGCTCGTGTATTTGCCAAATTTACCGATGAATTACCAGCAGTTATTAATTATTTCACTAGCGCAAGTGAACAAAATATTATTAAATTTTATCAAAACAGCTATGGTAAAATATTAAATAAAGAAAGAAAGCGTGGTCGGTTAACCGTTAATTTTGCTGATCAACAACATAATATTCGCATCGTTATTTCTCATCAAAACAAAATGCAACAAGTTGATGTGTTAGTGACTAAAAAATAGTTTTCGAAGTCACTTAAACAAATAAACCCAACAAAAAACCACCTAAATATCGGTGGTTTTTTATTTATTAACAAAGCCTGTAACAATTTAAGTTCTATAAATTGCAATAACTACTTATTAAGTACTCCATCAATAGTGCCTTGCGCTAAACCATGATAACCAGGACGTGCTTTTGCGTACACTTTTTCAGCCCATGCTTTACCCTTAGGCGTTTGTGCTAATTGTTTGTATAAAGGTACAATTAACTTACGACGACCAATAGACATTAAATATTTTTCCATGGCCGGATAAACAGCATCGTAACCAACTTTTAATGACAACAAATACCACGCATGAGCAATTTCAGTATTAGTACTGTTAGTTAAGTTAAATGCTTTGTCGAGTGAACTCATACGATCAGTTTTAATCGATAATGGCAAGTTATTAAGAAAATGTAGCCACTCATGTACCGTCCATTTATTTGATGGTAGTTGCGCTAGCGTAATTTCATCAGCCATTAACGAAGTAATTTCATCATTAATTTTATTAAAAGCATTAGATATAGGCTTTGGTGTCGTGCTTGGTAAACCTTGCTCAAAAATCCATTCATGTACTTCTTTATCACTAACAATATTTGGATATTTATGTGTTAGGTTAGCCTTTAAGTAACTAACAAAGCCTTTAGTTCCTAAACTTTTAAACGAGTGATCGTTAAAGTAGGTCATCATAAAGTCATCGAAACGTTGACGACCAAATTTTTGTTCTAAGTACATTAAAAACAACTGCCCTTTGGTATAAGGAATACCCGAAAAGGCATCATCGGGATCACGTCCTTTTAAATCAATATATAATTGTGTATCTCCTGGTGCCAATTCAGCAATTTCATAACCTAAACCTTGTGCCGCTAAAGCTTGTTCCATTACGGCGCGATCTTTGCCGTAAACATCTTCCATAATGCGATTTTCAACATAACTGGTAAAACCTTCGTTTAACCATAAGTCGCGCCAGCTTTCGTTGGTGACCAAGTTACCTGACCAAGAATGCGCTAATTCATGAGCAATTAAACTTACCAAGCTTTTGTCACCAGCAATAACGGTTGGAGTAATGAACGAAAGGCGAGGATTTTCCATACCTCCAAACGGAAAGCTTGGTGGTAGAATTAATAAATCGTAACGTCCCCAACGATATGGGCCAAAAAGTTTTTCAGTTGCGTCGATCATTGCTTGAGTGTCTGAAAATTCAGCCGCCGCCGCGTCTAAAATAGCTTGTTCAGCGTAAACACCTGTTTGCCTACTCATGGCTTTAAAATGTAAATCACCAACACCAATGGCAATTAAATACGATGGGATCGCTTGTGGCATGGTAAAAAAATAATCACCATCGCGCTCAGTGTTAGGCACATTATTCGCACTCATTACCGCTAATAAATTTTTATCGGTATGAATACGGGCGCTATAGGTTACTCTTACACTTGGCGTGTCTTGAATAGGGATCCAAGAACGGGCATGAATTGCTTCATTTTGACTAAATAAAAATGGCGCTTTTTTACCTGCAGTTTGTTCTGGCGATAACCACTGCAAACCTGAAGCTTGAGGCATTGATGCATAATAAATACGTAATGCTGTTGCTTGAAATTTTGGCGTTATAGTTAATTTGCTACCTAATACATCATCACGTTTTGCTAATTTAAAGGGTGTTTTAAACCATTGACCCGATGCTGATTTCGCCAGCACTCTATCGATAACTAAATCACGAGTATCTAAATAAATAGGCTTTAAATCATCAACTAACCAAGTTAAATCTAACTGTGCAAAACCAGATAAAGACTTTTTGTTAAAATCGACATTAAGATCTAAATAAATATTAGTTGTTTTAACTTGATCATAATTAGCATAGGTATAAGTGTCAGCTAACTTATTAGCATTACTTGCCCATGCAAAATTTATTGTACAAATAGCGAAAAAAGCCATAAACCTAAAAAGTTTTGTCATTATTTTTGTTCCTGATTTTTAGACAAAAAAATAGGTCTGTAGATTACCGCTAATCTACAGACCTATTCAACTAATTCATCATTTTATTCTTAAAGCAACAGTAGATATTTTTTTACAGCTATTTAATAATGGTTATATTAAGGCTTGTCTAAATGAATAACAACCCGTCTGTTTTGTGCTCGCCCTAAGGTGGTTCTATTTGAGGCAATATGGCGTTTTTCACCATATCCTTTAGATTTTATTCTGTTTTCACTCACACCACTATTCACTAAAAAATTCTTTATTTGTAATGCGCGTTTCTCTGACACTTTGCGGTTAGTACTCCTGCCACCATAACTATCGGTATAAGCATCGATAAGCACTAATTCTAATTCAGGATCTAAGCTCAAATATTCGGTAATTTGTGAAATTCTTCTTTGTGAGGCTTTGGTTAATTTATCACTGCCAAATTGATAGCGCAAAATAGTATCGGCAATGTCATCAAAACTATAATCTAATAAATTACCAACACAAGCGACAAAGTTTTGATAGGCGTTTTTAAATTTAGCGGTTGATAAAGCAACAGTAATTTTATCATTATCGTTATACCAATCATTATAATAAAACGTCGGGTTCATACCTTGCTCTAATTCGCTGAGCATCGACCAAGCAATTTTTTTCGGTAAACTAGGTGAATATTGCCGATGTAATTTCATTTGTGTTATGACTCGATCACTTGAACCAGGTCGCCATTTTGGGGGAACCGATCTAAGTTCGGCAAATTCATAAGTATCAGGCAAGCGTAACATGTCTAAATTGAATTCCATGTTCATACTGCGGCTGGCTTTACTGAAAAAACGTGCTTTTCCGTAATTAGGAATATTATGAGACAACGAACATTGTAGACGAGACTTTTGTGAAAATTGCCAATTAGCTTGTTCCAAACTAGCCGCATACTGGCGAATGCCCGCAACAGCATTTGCACAAGTAAATAACGACACAGCAATGATCAGTATTTTTTTCATGGCATTCAATTAAAGATTAAGAGTACTCAGTTCATTATCGGCTGAAATAAAAAAAACTTTACAAGTTTTGAGTATAAAACAAAAAACTGCGATAATCCTTAAAGAATACATTTTGCCATTAACTTTTTAACTTGACTACGATGGCCATCGCCTAATTATGAAAAATAAATGACCGAAACTACCAGCACTAAAGCCAGTAATACTAAAACCAAAGAAAAAAGCTTATTCGCACAAAGATTCCGGGGATATTTTCCGGTTGTTATCGACGTAGAAACAGCAGGATTTAATGCCCAAACCGATGCATTATTAGAAATAGCCGTGTCAATACTGACGATGGATGATAATGGTTTATTAAGTTTAGATGAAACCATTCAGTTTAATGTCGAGCCTTTTGAAGGCGCAAACCTTGAGAAGAAAGCGCTTGAGTTTACTGGCATAGATCCTACAAATCCATTGCGAGGCGCAGTAAGTGAAGAATACTCACTTAAAGCAATATTCAAATTAGTACGCAAAAAAATGAAAACCGCTGGATGCCAACGTGCGGTGATAGTTGCCCATAATGCGGCTTTTGATTTAGGTTTTTTAAACGCGACAATTAAACGCTGCGCCATTAAACGCAGTCCATTTCATCCTTTTGTAAGCTTTGATACCACAACACTCTCAGGTTTAGCTTTAGGGCAAACAGTACTAGCCAAAGCTTGTGCAACCGCAAATATTGACTTTAATAATAGTGAAGCTCATTCAGCATTATATGACACTGAAAAAACAGCGGAATTATTTTGTTTTATTGTAAATAAATGGCAGACGTTAGGTGGTTGGCCTTTGGTAATAAAAAATGAAGAAAATTCAGAAAATTCAGAAAACAATAACGATATTCAAAAATAAAAAGCACAAAAAAACCGTTAATGGACTCATTAACGGTTTTTATTAATTATATCGCTTAGTAGCAACTAAAAATTATAATTTGTCAGCGTTATCCGCTAAATATGATGCAACACCTTCAGGTGAAGCCGTCATACCTTGATCGCCTTTATTCCAACCTGCAGGACAAACTTCACCATGCTCTTGATGAAATTGTAATGCATCAACCATGCGTAACATTTCATCTACATTACGACCTAAGGGTAAGTCGTTAACTACTTGATGACGAACATTACCTTCTTCATCTATTAAGAACGAACCACGAAAAGCCACACCCGCATCAGGATGTTCAACATCATAGGCCTTACAAATTTCATGTTTAGTATCAGCAACTAAAGTATATTGTACTGCACCAATACCACCTTCATTTACTGGCGTATTACGCCATGCGTTATGTGAAAATTGAGAATCAATAGAAACACCAATAACTTCAACACCACGGCTTTTAAATTCATCCATACGGTGATCAAAGGCTAATAATTCTGATGGACAAACAAAAGTAAAATCTAATGGGTAAAAGAAAATTACCGCTTTTTTACCTTTAATAGTTTCAGTTAAGTTAAAACTATCAACAATTTCGCCGCTACCTAAAACTGCTGCTGCAGTAAAGTCTGGTGCTGAACGACCAACTAATACACTCATTTTATTCTCCATTATTATCTGTAGTTATACTACGTTTAAAATTTATACTCACATCACCACAAGTATTGTGACAATTATCGAAAAATCAATCTACTTTTAAAAATTATTCTGCTGAAGTTGCGTGTTTAGCAGCAGCTTCTTTTACTAAAGTTTGTAATTCACCTTGTTGAAACATTTCTAAAATAATATCGCAGCCACCGACTAATTCGCCATCTATCCATAATTGTGGAAACGTTGGCCAGTCGGCATATTTAGGTAATTCAGTACGAATGTCTGGGTTTTGTAAAATATCAACATAAGCAAATTTTTCATCACATGAAATTAGTGCTTGTGAGGCTTGAGAAGAAAACCCACAGTTAGGCAATTTAGGTGATCCCTTCATGTAAAGTAAAATAGGGTTTTCAGAAATTTGTTGTTTAATACGTTCAATAGTATCCATGGTAACCTCTTAAAAATATAATTTGATAAAGTAATTTTATTTGTTAACTAATCTTCCTAGCTAAGTAAACTAATAAATAAAATTACTTGAAATACACTTTAATACTAACTTAGCTTGATAAATTATCGCCTTACCTCTATAAATTGGGTTAGAATATGCTAAATTTATATACCTGAGTATTTTACTAGGTTTTTAGTAAAAACAAACCTCTTTTTTACTTCTTTTTAAAAATAAAAGCAGCAAAAAAGTTCACAAACATTCACGGAGTTAACTAATAATGGCTATCGAATTACCAGCATTACCTTTTGCAAAAGATGCATTGGCCCCTCATATTTCAGCAGAAACACTAGATTTTCATTACGGAAAACATCACAACACTTACGTTGTAAAGTTAAATGGTTTAATTGCAGGCACTGAATTTGCTGACAAATCTTTAGAAGAAATCGTTAAATCGTCTTCGGGTGGCGTTTTTAATAACTCTGCGCAAATTTGGAATCACACTTTTTACTGGAACAGCCTTAGCCCCAACGGTGGCGGTGAACCAACAGGTGCTTTAGCAGACGCTATTAACGCAAGTTTTGGATCTTTTGCTGAATTTAAAGCTAAATTTACCGATAGTGCTATTAACAACTTTGGTTCAAGTTGGACTTGGTTAGTTAAAAACACTGATGGTAGTCTTGCCATTGTTAATACCTCTAATGCGGCCACACCATTAACTGACGAAAATGTAACACCAGTGATCACTGTCGATTTATGGGAACATGCCTATTACATTGATTACCGTAATCTTCGCCCTAGTTATATGGCAGCCTTTTGGGCATTAGCAAATTGGGAATTTGCCAGTGCAAACTTTGCGGCTTAATTAAAATAAATAATTTTATTAAATTAAGTAAATAAAGCTCTATGAACCAAAATAAAAAGCCGATTATGAATGAATAATCGGCTTTTTATCATTTTGTTTAAACATCCTAAAATATCACTGTGCCGCTCTATTTATACAAGAAATTAAATTCCAGTAAATTATTAACTTATCATTTTTTATCACTACTATTTTTTATATTTTTTTTACATGCTTATGCAGATCACTCAAGTATTTATTATAATCGTCATCTTCGAGTCGTTTTTATCGAAGATCTCGTACTTTTTGACGTAGATTCCCGCTTAAAAGACTGCGGGAAAGACGATCCTGAGCCAAGTGCATAGGCATGTAAAACAAAAAGAGCCACAAAAATGTGGCTCTTGATTACGTTAACAATACATTACATTGTATAGTTGAAACCAAAGTAGATGGTGCGGCCAAAATACTGAATAGTACCAGTACGTGAGGTATCACCATAATATGAACTATTGGGTTCATCTGTTAAGTTATCTACTGAGATAAGTGCTTGTAAATTTTCAGTAAAGTTGTAAGACATCTGTGCAGAAACAATGGTTTCTTTATCAAAAAATGCTGATTGATCACTACCAATGGCAATTTGACGACCTAAATAAGCGGCACGATGGCGCGCACTTACACGAGCGGTAAATTTGTCATCCCAATCATAAAACAACGTTGCACTGTATACTCTTGGCGACAAACCTTCCATTGGTGCTGGTATGCCTTTTTCACCCGGTACATTTGATGGCAGTAATATTGAACTTTCAGTATATGAAAAGTTTATATTAGCGCCTAAACCAGACCACATTCCTGGTAAAAACTTAAAGGTTTGCGTATAAGCAATTTCAACACCGCGAATATAGCCGCCATCGCCATTATTTTCTTTATGGGTATAAGTACCATTTTCCCACACTAAAGGCTCGCCGGTAGTTTCATCCAATAATTTATCATCGGGTACTGCTGGAACAGTTATACCTGCTGCTGCATAATCAAAGTTTTTCTCAACAAACGATTGCGGAAAGTTTTTGATATCTTTATTCCAAATAGCAAAGACAAATGCACCATCAGTTTCGGTGAAATAATGTTCAAAAGATATATCTATTTGATTAGCATAAAATGGACGGATCAAAGGACTGGTGCCACTATTTAAATCAATAAAGTTACCATCAGAACGACGATCAAAACGGAAGTTACCGCTATTCGCCATATTTCCCATATCTGGACGAGCTAACACTTTTGCATAGGCAAAACGTAACTGATCACTGTCGGTGATTGAAAAATTTAAATTAAGTGATGGCAAGTAATCTGTGTAACTAGTACCAACAGTTCCCAATATCCATTCATCACTTATTACACCACGATCATCCGGTATTTGTTGACCATTACCAGCACCAACATTAATTAAACCGGTGCTTTTCTGCTTAGTATGTACTGCACGTAAGCCAATATTACCCGTTACTGGAGTTTCAAAAATTTCAGTATCTAGATTTACTTGAATATAAGCAGCGGTTACATCTTCTTCAACAATGTTATTTTGCGACATTGTCCAACTATGATCCCAACGTTTAATTGGTGTGCGATCTACATTGGGGATCCAAGCATTTAATACATCATCATTATTAACGGCTAAGAAACTTGGCATAGTGGATAAATCACCACCAATTGAAGTAATTGTTGCCATATCAGCGGTTAATGCAAAAGGAGCAAAACGTTCAACTTCAATTGGGTTACCATTATCATCAAAACCTTGATAAGTAATATATTGACCATTACGCATGTTAAAATCAGTGGTGCCGTATAAAAAACGACCACGGTCTAATTCATATTGGCGATTGGATACGCGAACGCCAGCTTCAACTGAACTAAACACATCACTATCAAGTTCATAAACAAAATCAGCACGAATAGCATCTGCTGAATTAGTTTCAATATGAGGATACGATTCTGCACTGGTTACCATCATGTGATTTAAATCAGTAAAATCTTGATTAAATGACACGGTAGGAATACCCAAACCGTTCATTTGGTAAGTCATGACAATATTATCATCAATAACCGGTGTTTCAGCACTAGAATCTTTAAAGTAAGCCATACGTAGCACTCTATCTTTATAAGTTTCATTAGCGTCTGAATGAGAAATATCAACACTTAACAACATTCTATCGGTAATATCCCACTCACCATTTAAGCCCCATGAAAATAATTTGGAATTAGTAGTGTTGTCATCAGCTTGTGTTTGCACATTCAAACTACGCTCTGAACCTTTTCCAGGAGGAGCGATTGCAGAATCATTAGGATCTCGTGAAAATGTACCGCCAATTAATGCACCATTTGACACTAATGGATTAGTAATAAGCAATGATGAATTTTTGTCTCTAATATTATTTAAACCAGCAACACGTATACCGCGATCCCATTTATTTGAATCAAATTTTGAATAGAAGCTATCAAATTTAAAACGAACATCATCACGAGGTTCCCAATTTAATCCTAAAACAATGGCGTCACGGGTGTCATCACCGCCACGTTCATTTATTTCAAAACCTGATGGCACTAAAATACTTTCCGGGCCACCGTCATAAGCTTTTGATAAATCTTGCTCATCAAATTGATAACCAACAAATCGGCTCGATACCGTTGGTTGATTCATACGTGCGTAACCCAATGAAAACCCTATGGTATCATCCATAAACTTAGCTTGATAAGATGCGGTGATCCGGCTACCAATAGTGCCAGAATCTGCATTATTTGCTGCCGCTTTATTATAATTGCCATGAGCAGAAAAACGAAAAAGAGTGTCTTCATCGTTATCTAGGGCATTAGCAGTTTCAAGTTCAATCGTACCAGCGACACCACCTTCAATAAGCGATGCTTTTTGAGATTTATAAACTTGCGCTTGTTTAATAAGCTCTGATGGGAATTGGTCAAATTGTACCGTACGACCACCGGCTGATGATACTTGTTCTCGACCATTTAAGGTTGAAAATACAAAACCACCCGATAAACCACGAATGTTAAGTTCACTTGATTGACCATCGATACGTACTGAGGTTACACCAGGTAAACGCGTTAATGAATCTGCAATAGATACATCAGGTAAACCACCGATGTCATCTGCTGAAATAGCATCAACAACCGTATCTGAAAAGCGTTTTGTATTGAGTGATTTAATTACGCTGCCAACAAAACCAGTAACTTCAATAATTTCTATCTGTTTTTGTTTAGCTGCAGCTGCTTTTTTTCTATCTGCGGCATTACTTTTAGTTGTTTTCGCCTCTGCTTTTACTGCTTGTTGTGCTGCTTCATCTTGAGCCGCTTGAGCAAAACCAGAAGTACCTGCAATAGTTAAACCCGCAGCCATTAAACTGAGAGTTAATATACTCGGCTTGAATTTGTTCATTGTTTCATGATCCTAATAATTATTTTGTTATAACACTTAACGGTTATTCCGCATCGCAACTACTTTATATATTACTGCTTATTATTAGAGTAGTAGCAAGCGCGCACACCAATAAAAGTGCTTTCTACGGATGTTCCTTTTCCTATCGCTAGTGTTTCAACGCTAGTTATAAATAATTGTTTTAAGATTTACTGTGACACCCTAATCATAATCATTAAAATAATAGTAACAACCCATTTTTTACTTGACTTTTTATAAATCGCCCCAAAGAAAACCATTAATTAACAAAAAACCATTTAAAAACAACAAGTAATATGTACGTAGGATTTCGTAGTAAAATCATTGAATACGTATTCAATGATTTTTAGCTTATTATTACTTCACCTCAACACAGGATAGGCATAGTATTCATTTCAGGATCGAATAAGCCTGTTTTTTGATTACGTGACAGTATCATTTATTAAAAATATAAAAGTATAGTTTTACGGCACTAGCTTTAACAAGACTAAGCGCCAGAAACTAATTTAAAAAATAATTGGAGATGTTATTTATGTCTACGTACATGAAGAAACTGATGTCACTTGTAACGCTGATTTTTTTAGCTACAGTCTTAAATGGCTGTGGTGGTAGCAACACAACGGCACCTGTAGTAGAAACCCCGCTTTGGTGTAAATCACCAGAAACAATTAATACCGCAGGCGATGCCTGTGAGCTAGTTATTACTCCTTGTAATTACCCAGAAATTGCCAATGACCAAGGGCTTTGTGTCATGGACATTGGTGAATGGCGTCCCGGTGCAAATGGTATTAACATGCCAGCTCCTGTTTACGTTGCCGCACCAAATGAAGTTGTTTATTACTATCAATTAAGCTCTGCTGATTATACTGGTTGGGGTATACATGCGTGGAACAATCCAGATTGTGATTCTTATGCGGATTTTGATCATCCTGAAGGCGGAACCGCTTGGGGCGTACCAATTTTACCTACCGGTATTGATCCTAACTTTGGTGCTTACTGGGTAATGAATTTAGTTGATTCGCCTACGTGTACTAATTTTATTCCTTACAATTTTGATGCTGGTATTCAAACCTCTGATTTAAGTGCTAGCTTTACCTCTCAAGTCACCAACCCAACTGGCAGTCATACTTTTTATGTGCTAGAAGGTTTTGAAGACACTATATACCCATTTCCTCGTACCTTTGACTCTTTAGTGGTTCCGGGTGGTGCAACGTTAACTTGTGAAGCACCTTTAATTCTTAATCAAGCGGGTGATGAATGTATTACCGACCCTTCAATTGTACCTACCTTCGTACCGGGTGAGTCAGTACTTTATTTACGCGGTGATTTTAACGGCTGGATAGGCGATGCAACTGATGAAGCACTGCTAAAAGCTAACAACTTCAACTACGTGGCAGAAACTAGCACCTACATCATGGCAACTTCTTTAACTGCCGGTACTTATGGCTTTAAAGTAGCTGATATTGATTGGTCTGCTGCAACTTCTTTTGGCGCAACTGCTGGTGATGAAAACGTTGTTATTGGTGAAAGTAAAACATTAACGGTAACCGATGGACAAAACATCACTATAACCGTTGCCAATGATGGCAATTTCCAATTTAGCTTTAATGCGACTGATCCAGAAAATCCGGTACTAACGGTGACTGAAGTTTCATTAAGCAAAGTAATGTACGTTAAAGGTTCAATGAATGGTTGGGCTAATGTTTCACCCATGGTTTATGAAGGTAACAACATTTATACTTCAGTTTATAACCTTACTGCTGGTGACTTTGAGTTTAAAGTTGCTGATGATGATTGGACGGATGCAACTAATTTCGGTGCCTCGGTTAGCGATGTAGTACAAGAGTTAGATGTGCCAAAAACCTTGGTACAAGGTAGAGATAGTGCTGGTGACCCACTAGCACAAAATATTACCTTAAGCATACCTAGTGACGGTTCCTATAGATTTACGTTAGATACTACAGACGCTGCTGCTCCTATTTTAATTGTTAGTAGCGCTATACCCTTTGGTAGTGAAGTATTGTCATTACGTGGTTCAATGAATGGTTGGGACGGCGATGCGGCAGGTTTCAAATTTGCTTACGCTGATAATCATTACACCTTAGTAACCACATTAACGCCAAATACTGATGGTGCTGGCGCCACAGTAGCTCATGAATTCAAAATTGCTGCAGCTCCTGCATGGGATGGCACAGTTATTGGTGCAGTTAGCGGTGATGGCGACTTAGTACTTGATGAAGCAAGAACATTAACTACACCAGGTGATAATATTACCTTCTTGGTTAACGCTGAAACTAAGTATAAATTTGATATTGACGCGACAGACAAATCAGCTCCAGTCTTAACCGTTTCTGAATATATACCACCGTTTGCAGGTAGAACCATTTACCTGAAAGGTACAATGAATAGTTGGACAACTGATGACGCTTATATATTAGCGCCCACTGATAACATATTTACCTTAACGACCACTATCACTGCTGGTAGCCATGAATTTAAAATTGCTTCTGCTGATTGGGAAGATGATTCAACCATAGGCGCCTTATCAGGTAGTACTGTCGTTACTGTTGGTCAAGCCTTAACCGTTGCCACTAAAGTCAATGGTGGTGCTGATAACCTAACCCTTGAAGTACCGACAGACACCTTATACAAGTTTGTTATTGATGCTTCAGATCAAGCCAATGTGACTTTAACCGTAAGTGAAGTAATACCATTTTCAGGTAGAACTATGTACTTAAAAGGTTCCATGAATGGTTGGTCAAATAATGATGCTTACGTATTAAGTTATGCAAATAACACCTTTACGTTAACAACCACTATCGCCGCCGGCAGCCATGAATTTAAGATTGCTTCGGCTGATTGGGAAGACGACTCAACCATAGGTGCTTTATCAGGTAGTAATGTCGTTACTGTTGGTCAAGCGTTAACCGTTGCCACTAAAACTAATGGTGGTGCTGATAACTTAACGCTTGAAGTCGCTGCAGACACTATGTACAAGTTTGTTATTGATACTTCTGATTTAGCTAATATTACCCTAACGGTAAGTGAAGCTGTGCCGTTTTCTGGTAGAACCATGTACCTTAAAGGCAGCATGAATGGATGGTCAAATGATGCTGCTTATGTTTTAAGTTATGCTAATGATACCTTCACTTTAATCACTGCAATTTCTGCAGGCAGCCATGAATTTAAGATTGCTTCGGCTGATTGGGAAGATGATTCAACCATAGGTGGCTTTACGGGTAGTACTGCCGTTACTGTTGGCACACCATTAGCTGTTGCCACTAAAATCAATGGTGGTGCTGATAACCTAACGCTTGAAGTCGCTACAGACACCTTATACAAGTTTGTTATTGATGCCTCAGATAGAGCGAATGTAACTCTAACGGTAAGTGAAGAAGTGCCATTTGCTGGTCGAGACATATATCTAAAAGGCACCATGAATGGCTGGTCTACCGATGCTGCTTATCTATTCACTAATGTTGCAGGTACGTATACCTTAGAAGCAACTTTAACCGCTGGTGCGCAAGAGTTTAAAATTGCCTCAGATGGTTGGGAAGATGATTCAACTATTGGTGCTTTTGATGGTAGTACCGTGGTAACAGTAGATGTTCCACTTGAAGTAGCGGTTAAAACTAAGGGTGGAGCAAACAACATGACCTTTGAAGCGACAGCTGCTATTTATATATTTACGATTGATGCTACAAGTGCAGGCAATAACTCTCTAACTATTAGCTTAAAACCTTAGTTGAAGAGAAAGTTGAATATAAAGTTAAAGTGATAATTAATTTAAGCTAGTTAACCAGCTTAAATCAAAACAACAAAACCGTGATTTATTTAAATAAATCACGGTTTTTTTATGTTTAATTCAGGTTAATAAACAACATGCCTATACAGATAACTCAGGTATTTATTATAATCTTCGAGACGCTTTTATCGAAGATCTCATGTTTTTTGACAGCGATTCAGGATAATATGCTCCATGCATTGTCTTCTAATATGTGGCATCCATGCCACGTCCGCTTAAAAGACTGCTGGAATGACGATCCGGAGCCAAATACATAGGCATGATAAACAAACAACAAAAACGTATCGGAGATGTAATACCAATCTCACTAAATATATGATCATTTCTACTTGTTAAGATCACCTAATTAATGAAACTTGTATAAGCGATTAACGCGATAAACCATCGCAAAGAGCTTACAACAAACCAGAAATAGAATTTAGCAAGCCCTTTAATAATACCGGCTGGGCTTCCTCAAATTTTAAATTAACTTTATTAGCTGTTGAAACAATACGAGTTTGATATTTTTTGCGGTCAACTTGCTCTGTACTAGTAACATTTTTATAACCCGAAGTACCTTGTTGTAATTTTGCATTATTGGCTTCTGTTACGATAACCCCGACCTTGGCTTTTTCAGAAAGTTGTATGTCGGTGATCATCACAAACATCACATCATCAACTAAGGCATCGCCAATTAATCCTGCTGCTGCCCCTAACATTCCCATGCCAAGCGCACCTTTGCCACTACCAAATTGTGCGCCTACTACTGCGCCAGCTAGTGCTCCACCGTAGCCTTGTGTTAACATTTGCTGGGTTTCACGTAAATCAGATTTACCAACTTTTAACACATTGGCTTGTATCCAATAATGCGCTGCATCAGGATCATCAACCACTTGATAACCTTTTGCTAAGATCGCAGCGGTGATCGGTGATAAAAAATTCATGCTTTGTTTGTCAGAGGTATTTCTCAATTGCAAAAACACCGTTCGTTTGCTAGCCGCAACTGGATCTAAAAAGATAGTCGCTGACATTTTGGTTTGCACGTCAAGATTACGTTTTTTTATTGCCGTATGCATGGCTGAACAGCCTGATAGTGCAACAATTGTAACGATAGTGAATAAGCTTATAATTTTTTTGAAATTATTCATGATATTTCCTTTTTTACTGTTTAGGTTTAGGGTTTATTAAATACTGCTTTTTACTTATTGGTAAATTTGTATTTTATGTGGGTATCACCGCTTTACTAGCAGGTGATACCTTGAGTGTATTGATTTTAATTGTTGCTACTGAAATGAAATATCATCAAGGTAGGTTGTAGCTCTACCATCGCCGTTAATGGTAACGTCCCAACGATAGGTATGGCCACCTTCGGGCACAATAATGACATGATGCCTCCAATCCCTTATGTTGTAACTTTGGTAAAAAACA
>NVTW01000055.1 GCA_002401725.1 Gammaproteobacteria bacterium | reverse complement strand
AAGAATATCTATATCGCCGTTAGTATCGCGCCAAATTTCAGGGCCTGTGGTTTTTTCATGAATTTTTGGATTGGCTGGATTATCAAATTGACCTAATAACACATATTTTTCAGGATCCGAGTCTTTAATTTCTTGCGCTTTAGCAATCGCGCCATTCATTCCTTTAGCGCCATCGGTTAGCTCAACCTTAGCACCTAAAGCAGAAAGTAGCTTACGGCGTTCTAAGCTCATCGTGCTTGGCATGGTTAAGGTAATCGCATAACCTCTAGCTGCGGCAACAAAAGCAAGGGCAATACCGGTATTACCACTGGTTGGCTCAACAATTTCTTTACCTTTACCTAGCAGGCCGTTTTGTTCAGCATCCCATACCATGCTCGCGCCAATACGGCATTTCACACTAAAGCTTGGGTTTCTAGCTTCTATTTTGGCATAAACGGTTGCTGTCGGTGTGCCGTCACTGTTTTTACTAGCAATTACACGGTTAAGTTTTACTAAAGGTGTATTACCAATAGAGGTGGAGTTATCTTCAAATATATTAGACATGGTGAGATCCTGTGACTATTTTCACTTAAGGTTATTTGCTAAGATTAGCGCTTTATCACAGAAAAAGAAGTGATATTTTGTTATAACATATATACTCATATATACTTTTATGGAATAGAAAAGTATTTTTATAGTACACTTTGTCAAGCTACTTTAATATCACCTTATCTAAGCAAAATAAACAAACAAAATCAATTATTGGAAATAGAACATGAGCGCATTTCAGGGCACCAGCAATTATATCGCATCAAATGAACTACAGTTAGCCGTTAATGCGGCTATTGCTTTAGAAAAACCTTTATTAATTAAAGGAGAGCCGGGTACAGGTAAAACGATGTTAGCAGAAGAGTTAGCGGCTAGTTTACAGGTGGAGTTGATCCCATGGCATATAAAATCAACCACTAAAGCGCAGCAAGGTTTATATGAATATGATGCAGTCTCTCGCTTAAGAGACAGTCAATTAGGCAATGAAAAGGTTAATGATATAAGCAATTACATTATTAAAGGAAAATTGTGGCATGCCTTTACTGCTGATAATCGTCCGGTATTATTAATTGATGAAATAGATAAAGCCGACATTGAATTTCCTAATGATCTGCTCTTAGAGCTTGATAAAATGGAATTCTATGTTTATGAGACGCAAGAGAAAGTAGTTGCTAAACAAAGACCTATTATCATTATTACCTCAAATAATGAAAAAGAGTTACCGGATGCTTTTCTTCGACGTTGTTTCTTTCACTATATTAGTTTTCCTGAAAAATCTGAAATGCAAGCCATTGTTGATGTACATTTTCCGAAGATAAAGCAAAAATTATTAGATGAAGCGTTAGCGTTATTTTTTGATTTACGAGATATGCCGGGTTTAAAGAAAAAACCTTCCACGTCCGAATTAATTGATTGGTTAAAGCTGTTATTAGCCGAAGATATATCGCCAGAAGTATTGCATGAAACAAGGCATAAAAAAGCTATCCCACCACTTCATGGTGCTTTATTAAAGAATGAGCAAGATGTGCATTTATTTGAAAAATTAGCTGTAAAGCTAAGCAGCTTGATATACTTAAAAATTATTATAAAACTTGGCTATGCACTTGACTCAGGATCGTCATCCCCGCAGTCTTTTAAGCGGGGWTCTACGTCAAAAAACARGAGATCTTCGATAAAAACGTCTCGAAGATGACGATTATAATAAATACCTGAGTTATCTGCATAGGCATGTTAATAATAAAAGAGTCGTCATAGGCTTGTCATGTTCACTAATTACACTGCGCATTTTTAAATGCACTTAATTAGATGAACACTTACATTAAATAAACATCAAGGAAGCACGATTATGCCACTATCAAGAAGCCGCAGTTCGGCAAACAAAATTTATTTACCCTCTTCAACTCGTGAAAACCAATACTTGTTAATTGATATTCCACTTACAGAACAATTAATTAACCATATTCAAGCAGCTGATAAAACGTTGAACAATGATAATTTAAGTGCTTTTTATTATTATTTATCAGAGCTATTTTTTAATGCTTGTGATCAGTTTGAATTAAAAAATGCGGTTTTCATGGCAAATGACAAATTACCGAAAGTACATTTTAATTCAGAACTATACCAAGTTGAGAGTTCTCAGCGTGTAGTATTTTTTTATGATCCCGCACTTCACACTATGCGTCAGTCATATTTTCATGGCGAGTATAAAGCAAAAAAAATTAAATTATTATTTTTGGCTTCAGGCGAAGATGTGCGTTTGAACTCGCCACGTTTTAATGCGCAAGTTGGTCAAGTGATGAAAGTTTTTGCTGAAAAAACTGCACTTAACATTAATGAAATTCGTGTTAGAGATCACCAACATTTAACCTATGACTTATTTGCCAAAGAAAAAGGTTGTCACCGCAGTCAAGGACATAAGCTACGCGCTATGCCGGTTAGATACTCAAGCCAAAACTTAAACTTACCTAAAACTATTACAGAAATATCTTATGTGGTGGCTACGTTACCACTAACCAATGATTTAAAAAATTTGGTTGATATAAACTTTTCTGTTGTTGAACCATTCAAACCTTTATATGAGTTTATTAATGATACCTTAAAAACTACCGCGACATCTTTTGGTATAAACAGTGGTGCAGTTATCGCCAACGGATTAATACCTATTGTTCGTCAATCTACCTCAGATGAAGATCAAGAGGCGCTCACGCGTGTAGGTGAAATTCAAAAACTCACTTACAACAGTGAAAATCCACAGCAAGATTTTGTATTAAGTTGTGATGGCAATGCCTTAGTAAATGAAGTTTATATAGTAATGGTCGCGAGTAAAGAAAATTTTGATCATCAAGGTTATGCAAAATTTTTACAAAAAGTCGAGCATACCTTAACTGCGCTATCACAAGAATTGAAAATTGATAGCAAAAAAGATGAAGTAATGTTACGCATGCATCAACATATTAGCTTAAATTTATAGCTCTAGTTTGAAGTTTTTCAATATATTGTTTGATAGCATCAACCAAAAACAAAAACCCCTCAATTGAGGGGTTTTTGTCGATTTCATGAAGTGTAAATATATTTATTTATCAGGCTATTTGTTTTATTAAGCCTACGGTYCGATCACTGACTGCTTCACGCCAACCACCGAGCCATTCTGATCGTGCGGTGGAATTTTGATAAGGACAATTTTCTTTTGCTCTGCCAGCTGCTCCTGCTTGATAACCATTTGAATGCGCTCTATCTAAACGATCTCTTTTTTGTCTTTTCATTAAACAATCTCCAAAAAACTATTGAAAACACCTCATTATTAAATAGATTAAATAAAACTAAAATCTACTAATATTAAGGTAGTAAGAATAAAAGCGGCCGGCTTACAAGGTGATAAATAACTATTTACGGTTTGTTGCCGACAATTCATTTAAAAACAATTTGCGCTTTATTACAAGTAAAAAAACGTGTATTAATGTTCAATATTGTGACTAATTGTAAGCATGAAAAATTACATTTTTACCTAATGAAAATTTTTGCTTTATAAAACAACTATTAGCGTTTTTACTTTATAAGTAGAAAATATATAACCATTTACTTTTATGAAAAAAAAATTATAGAAAATTTTTGACGTAAATTTTGTAATATTAATAAGAAAATAATTTTAAGGGCTAGATCACTACTGCAATGAAATAAGCTTTTAAAATATCAATTGTCGCAACATCACTTATCGTAATAACGGTTTTAACATACCTTCTAAACCATTGAGTTTAACTTCGTACATTAACGCTAACTGCTTGCCTAGTTTTCCTTCTGGAAAGCCTTTTTTATAAAACCACACTAAGTAAGGTTCGGGTAATTGCAGTAACTTGCACCCAGCATATTTACCGAATGGCATTTCTTGATTAATTGCTGCTAGCAAAAACTCACTATCGGCTAAGTCTAAATTATTATCTTGCAAGATACTGTCTCTTAAATTTAAGGTTATTTATTTAACAAGTATTGAACCAACGCTTTGTATTCATCCATACTTTTAACACTGGTATCAATAGATTTGTATTTACCATTTATGATCAAAGTGGGCACACCGGTTATTCCTTGCTCGCGCATAAAACGAGTTTTGCTCTGCATCTTATTAAATTCTCGCTTAACGGCAAAGCTTTTAAATGTTTTATCAAAGGATTTTTCATCGATGTCGTTTATCATAAATAAATTTTTAATATCTTTTAAATTATCAAATTTAGCGTGACTCAGGTGAATATAATTAAAAATTGCAGGGATCATTTTATCTTCAACATGCAAAACTTTTGCAGTGATCAATGCTTTAGTTAATGCTTGTTCTATCGCTACTTTTCTCCCTGGCATACCGTCAACATGGTTCTTATTAAAGCGAACACCTTAAACAAACTAAAATTCCACTTTTGTATTACATCTAGATAAACATGCGACATAACGTCGCACTTCACTACTTTTCATTTGTATTCAAGGAGATAACCAAAATAAAATAGCCTTTCAATAACCCAGTTAATGAACCTAAAATCAAATGAAAAAATTTAGTATTGTTTTACTTTTTTTTACCGTCTCTACAAGCTTTTTTCTACAAGCCGACAACATTGAAAAAATCACCATTACTGCCGAACATATCCATCGCGATAAACAAGCAGAAACTTCAGTAAAAGTAACAGATCCCGATCTTTCTTCTTGGCTAACTTCTGTACCTGGCGCCAACATCAACCGCAATGGTGCACTTACCGGTATAGCTCAGTACCGAGGTTTATTTGGTGACCGAGTGGCGATCAATCTCAATGGTCATCATATTGTTGGCGCAGGCCCCAATGCCATGGATAGCCCATTAAGCTATGGACCAACATTTTTAGTTGAATCTATGTCGGTATATCAAGGTGTTGCACCAGTTTCTGCTGGTATAGAAACACTAGGTGGTGCTATTGCCGTTAAAACACTTCATGCAGAAAGCGATTTTAGTCAGGGTTGGCAAACAAACGGCCAATTAAAATCAACTTATAAAGATAATAACAATGCCCGTAGTTTTTCAACTTTAGTTAATGCAAGTAAACGCAATTGGGCAATATTAAGTTATGTCGATTGGCAAAAAGCTGATGATGAACAAACCAGCGAGGGTATTTTGATCACCCCAACGCGATATAAAAAAAATCAGGCAGGCACAGACATTCGTTATTTTACTGATGATGATAATAACATAGGAATTAGCTACCACTACACTAACACCCAAAATTCGGGTACTCCCGCTTTACCTATGGATATTAAAAGCATTTTGGCACATAGAGTAAATATTGATGGTACAAACCAGTTAGCTAATTGGCAATTACAATACCAATTAGGTTTTGTAAACAATACCCATACAATGGATAATTTTACGTTACGAAAAAACAATGATCCTGCTAAGTTTAGGCATAATTACGCAGATGCCGAGACGGTTGATTATAAATTAACCGCAAAAAATGAGCATTGGCTGATTGGCTTCGATGGTTACTTAGCACAACATAACTCAACTATTACTAATCCCAATAATCCCGCCTTTAGAATTATTAATTTTAATAAGGTTAAAGACCAGCGCATTTCGCTTTTTAGCCAATGGCAAGCAGACTTATCTCAAGTAAACATTAATGCTGGGTTAAGAGTTAAATTCATTAAAGCGAGCAGTGGTGAGGTTGATCATTTTATGGCAATGATGAGCCCCTCTATAAAGAAACTAAGAGAATCATTTAATCAAAGTGATCGTACCATTAATGATACCAATGTAGATCTAGCCATAAATCTGTCATTTCCTTTAACACTACAAAATAAAAACAACTCTGCCGAGTTATTATTTGCAGCGGGAATAAAACAACGTGCGCCTTCTTACCAAGAGCGCTATTTATGGCTCCCTATGGAATCAACAGGTGGTTTAGCTGACGGTAAAACCTATCTTGGTAACATCAATTTAAAGCATGAAACTGCCTATCAAAGTGATATAGGATTAAATTATTATCAAGAGGATTTTAATTTTACTATTCATGCTTTCTATCAAAAAATTAATGATTACATTCAAGGCGTGCCCGCCACTAATATCAATGCCAATATGGTAGCAAAAATGATGACCGGCAATACCCCATTGCAATACGATAATGTTGCTGCCGAGCTTTATGGCAGCGATGGCAGCTTGAGTTATCAACTCCACCCAAATTTCAAAATATCTGCCATTATTAGCTATGTACGAGGAAAACGCACCGATATTAACGATAACCTTTACAGAATTTCGCCTTTAAATGGCCGCATGATACTAAGTTATCAAACCATTAATGCTCAAGGATTAAGTTTACAAGCGAACTTTACCTTAGCTGTTTCTGATAAACAAAATAAGGTTTCAACCACCAATGCAGAAAAAACCAGCTCAGGTTATGCGTTAATCAATGCTGATATCAATTATGAGCTTAGCGATAATTTAATAATAAAAGCAGGTATTTATAACGCATTAAATCGTAGCTATCGCAATCATTTGGGTGGTTACAATCGAGTTAAAGAAAGTAATATTGCGGGAATGGCACGCTTACCAAAACAAGGTCGATCAATTTGGGCTGAACTTAGTTATTATTTCTAGTTTTTAGTGTTTTTATACCTTAGGCCGCTTTTGCAATTTGCGTTGTAAAGTGCGGCGATGCATTGAAAGCTGCCTTGCAGTAGCTGAAATATTACCGTTATTAAATTTTAACACCTGCTGAATATGCTGCCATTCTACTTGCTCTGTTGACAGCGTTATATCATCAACACTGTTATCAGCTTCATAAGTGGTTGACTTAGTGTTTTTTTCTACAGCGGCCAAGAGTGTTTTAGTATCAACAGGCTTAGCTAGATAATCATCTGCTCCTAATTTAATAGCATCTACAGCAGTAGCAATACTCGCGAAACCGGTTAATAAAAGTATTTGTGCTTCGGGTAATAAACTGCGCAGTGGTTTTATTAAATTTAAACCACTTTCGTCAACCAATTTCATGTCTAATAAAACAATATTTGGTCTTAGCTTTCTTGCCATCAATAAGGCTTGACTACCATCGCAAGCATGACTACACCGATAGTTGTATTTGCTTAAGCGGCGCATTACGGTGCTTGCAAAAGAAAAATTATCTTCAATAATTAGCAAGTTATTGTTTGTTTTATTCACTACTTAAACCTTTTATTATACTGTTTTAGCTAAAGGCAATAATAATGACACCAAAGCCCCGCCTGCATGATGATTTGTTAAAGTTAGCTTGCCCCCTAAACGCTCTAAACTAACATGACTCAAAAATACCGCCATGCCAAAGCCTTGTTCACTATCAACAGGCTCAGAACCTAATGTTTTCAATTTTTGTGCACTAAATCCGCTACCAAAATCTCTTATGGCTAACAACCAATGTTGATCACTAACTGCTATATTTAATTCCAGTTGCTCACTATTATTTGCTTTACTAGCGCGGACGCCATTATTAATTAAATTAAAAATGGCTGGCAATAATGCGCCATCAGCAGTAATAGAGCCTTTAGTATGCACAGAACCTATTTTTGCTGACATCTCTTTATTATTCATAATTAAATTAATCTCAGGGTAATTTAATTGTATGTATTGTTGTAATTGCGTCAAAACATCTTCAATTAAAATGGGTTTAGCCACCTGATTTTTGATCTCAAAAGTTAGTTGTCTAAAATCATGTAAACTTTGTCCGCAGCGATTTAGTTGGGTTTTTAAATCACCGACTACTTCATTATTTTCAAAATCATCACTTAATTCGTCAACCAATAATTGTGCCGTTGCCAAAGGTGTTGCTAATTGATGAGTAACTTGTGCTGAAGCAATACCAAGAGCAATTATTTTTTCTTGCTTTAACTGCTCTTCACGATATTTAGCTATTGCTAATTCTTTCTTATTTATCGAGCGAGCTAGCCTTGCCACCACCAAGGCAACCACTAAAGTAGAAAACAAAAAGTTTACCCACATACCAATAAAATGCCCTTGCATATTGCCGTGTATTACATGCATGGGCATTAACCACAGCATAAAACTATAAGAGCAAACAGCAGCAACAGCGGTTATAGCCAGCATCCATAAAGGTAAGGTTACTGCGGCAATAGCAATCGGAATTAATAACAAAGAAACAAAAGCATTAGTTGCACCACCGCTAAAATACAATAGCAATGAGAGGAAAATAACATCGGCAAGCACTTGCACAAATATTGCGCTTTTATTCGTTTGTTGTTGCTGTCGAGAATAAAAATAACAAAGAGCAGTAAAAACTATCTCAATAGCAACAATAAGCAAAAGCACAAACAGTGGTAATTGATAATTGAGCCCTTGCCTGACTAATAGAATCAAAATCAGTTGAATAACAATTGCCACACAACGCAAAGAAAGCATAGTGTGAAGTTGATTTTGCCCTTTAAAAAAAATTTTCATAAATTGCCATTTGTATTTTTAAATCATTTCAAAAAAAAACATCTAGACATCTAAACGTCCGTAAGTTATTGTTAATTTATCTACTGTGTAATTTTATCTTAATAGTTTTGTTCTTATTTGATCTTAACTATTAATTAAACTAATTATTTAAATTACTAAGCTCGATTAGAGTAGCAAGCAGATAAATGATTATAAATAATTTAAAGCGAATATATTGAAATGATTATAGAAAAAATAACTTTAGGTGGCGGSTGTTTTTGGTGTATAGAAAACATTTTCAATCGAGTAAACGGTATTGTTACAGTAACAAGTGGTTATGCCGCTGGTGATATTATCAACCCCAGTTATGAAGAAATTTGTCGTGGCACAACCAACCATGCAGAAGTAGTCGACATTGAATTTGATCCCGAAGTTGTTAACCTAGAAACTATATTAACGGTATTTTTTGGTATTCATGATCCAACAACGTTAAACCGTCAGGGCAATGATGTCGGCAGTCATTATCGCTCAATAATTTTAGTGCGCAACGATCAACAACAAGCGGTTGCACAAAAGAAGATAGCAGAATTAAATAATGCCGATTATTTAGAAGATAAGAGTGAAAATAAAATTGTTACTGAAATTAAGCAATTTGAACAATTCTACAGTGCTGAAAGTTACCACCAAGGTTATGTTGAAGATAATCCTGACAGCCAATATTGTCAATTAGTGGTAGCGCAGAAAATTCAGAAGTTTTTGGCTAATTTCAGTCATTTATTAAAAGACGAAAAAGAAACAATATAAATAAAAAGTCGGGCTAATACCCGACTTGTAGACTCATAATTAGCGTAAAAATTATTTTTGCCTAACACCTTCAATATTTAGCGTTAATATTACTTGGCTTGAAGCAGGCCCTAAATTCATTTTAATCGCAAAATCTTTCAAGGTTAATGTGGTTGTGCCAGTAAAACCAACACGATAACCGCCCCACGGATCTTTACCCTCACCCACTTTTACCGCATCAATGACTATATTTTTACTAATGCCATGCAATGATAAGGTGCCTTTAATTTCGAGTTGATTATTACCTTTATCAATAATTTTGGTACTGACAAATTTAGCACTAGCAAATTTATTTACGTCCAAAAAGTCATCACTTTTTAAATGTTTATTACGTGCAGCATGATTAGTATTTACACTACTGGTATCTATATTTACAGTAATTTTACTAGCGTTAACATTGGCGGCATCGTAATTAAATTTACCGTCAAAACGATCAAAACGTCCGGTTACCCAACTATAACCCAAATGTTTTATTTTAAAATTAATTGACGCATGCGCGCCTTTGGTGTCAATCACATAATTAGCCGCATTACTAAGCGGTACGAGCAACACGGTTAAAAAACTAGTGGTTAACAGTAATTTTTTCATTAATGATTGTTGAGTCTTTCGTGGTATTAATTTATTTTTGAATAGTTTCATTCGCTATCTCTCGTTTGGTTAAAATATATAATGTTAAACCCGTGGTGCATTTAGGAAAAACATACAGTTTTCGGTTGTTTTATCTACGTTAAACTGGCCGGTATTATTTCTGTAGGTCGGCATTTATGCCGTCAATTGTTATTTGATGAGCTAAAGCCCAACCTTGATAAATTAATAAAAACAGTTTTTAGTGCACCACGGGTAACTAAGGATAAGTACAAGCTGTTGTCAAATTAATGACAACCATACTTACCTGCTATCATTACCTATAAAACCGCTTCACAAACCTTTAAAAATGTACGTTATACATTTTGGCATGGTATTCGCTTTCCTGTTATCGCTAATTTATTTAATAACAATAAAGGAAAATAAACTATGTTAGGTTCTTTAATTTTATCTATGGCGATGTCAGCTACACCGGCACCCGTTGTAGATACAAACACCTTTTCAGTAAAAGAAGTTGCTCGTCCTCGCGGAAGAATTAGAATTGATATGCAAAAACTAGATGTACAAGAAGTTGCACGTCCTCGCGGAAGAATTAGAATTGATGCTCAAAAACTTGACGTACAAGAAGTTGCACGTCCTCGTGGAAGAATTAAATTTTAAGAGGTTTTTATGATCAAATTACTTAAATCATTATTTGGCCCGCAAATGCCAAACAATGCGATTGCAAAACGTATAACAATTAAAGAAGTGTCAAAAGCTTAATATAATATTAATTTTTCTTGTTCTAATTTGTTCGGCGACTTTAAATCAGTTTTCGTACAACAACTTAACGGAGCATTTGGATTTTCAACAAAAGTTGTAGAGAAAGAACGCACTTATTATGAATTGGTAGAAATCAAACAAAAAAAAGATACAATAGAACCAGTTGAAAATTCATCAATCAAAATGAAAGGCACAATTTTGAGTGGTTATATGTTCGAGGTTGGTAATTTATTTTCAACAGTAGATATCGCAAATATTCTTGCAGATCAGATAATCCAGATACAGCAGCAAAAATACTGGAATAAGAAAGGAAAAAGAATATTTTATCCAGTTATAACTAATTTGAAAGGAAATTATGCATTAAGGATTTCTATTGAAGATGACAGTTTAGATATCGATAAATGGATTAAATTATTAGCTAAGAACGGATTGATTCTCGTGAAGAAAGAGGGTATGGTTAGATTTATTGAAATGGAAAAAACCAGCCCATAACAACTAAGCGTTCGTGTGGCAGGAACTGCCCAACATGAACGGTGGGTTGACGTAAGTGGTGACAAAATTGCTAGTTTATGGGGAATGATCTAATTTGCGGAACTTTTAGTAAAGGGTATGTTGCGATATGAA
>NVTW01000019.1 GCA_002401725.1 Gammaproteobacteria bacterium | reverse complement strand
CGGTGATCATGTATGCGCTGCAGGACTATGTTGGCGAAGACGTCGTCGACCGCGCCATGCAGCGTCTGATCGAGCGTTATGCTTTCCAGAGCGATCCCTATCCGACCACGATGAGCTTTTTGAGCTTGTTGGAATTCCAATGGCAGAAGATAAATACAATGAATATCCTTTTAAACTAAGCGGGGGTCAAAGACAAAGAGTCATGATAGCAATGTCAATGGCTTGTGAGCCCAAACTTTTAATAGCAGATGAACCAACAACTGCCTTAGATGTTACTATTCAGGCGCAAGTTCTGGAGCTAATGAATGATTTAAAAAGAAAAAAAGGTACATCCATTTTATTTATTACTCATGATTTAGCGGTAGTTGCCCAAATGGCAGATGAAGTAATTGTAATGTATAGAGGTCATGTAGTTGAGCAAGCAAGTGTAAAAGAATTGTTTGAAAACCCAAAACATCCTTATACCAAAGCACTCTTAAATTCAATTCCAATACCTGGAAAAGTAAAAAGAAAATCAAGACTGGATACAGTGGATGAAAATGTTAATTATTTAGATTTTCCAAAGGAAATAAGATGAGTAAAGAAAAGATATTTGAAATTAAAAATTTAGAAAAAGCCTATTCAATTTCTAAGGGCCTGTTTTCTGCTCCTACTTTAATTCATGCGGTAAATAAAATCTCTTTTGATGTTTATAAAGGAGAGACTTATTCTATTGTAGGTGAGAGTGGTTGTGGAAAATCAACTACTGCTAAATTACTTTTAAATATTGAACAGCCAAGTAGTGGACAAATATTTTTCAAAGGTAAGGATATTGCAACTTTTGATAAAGAAGAGTGGAAAGAATATAGAAAAAAAGTACAAATTATTTTTCAAGACCCTTATTCTTCTTTAAATCCCAGATGGACAGTGGGAAAAATTATTGCAGAACCTTTAGAATTAAATACAACTCTAAGTAAAAAAGAAATTGTTGCTGAAGTGTATGAGATTATGAAAAGAGTAGGGCTTGAAAAAGATTGGTATGATAGATACCCTCATCAATTTTCAGGGGGACAGCGCCAAAGAATTGGAATAGCTAGAGCTTTGGTTCTAAAACCTGAAGTTATTGTATGTGATGAACCAGTTTCAGCATTAGATGTATCTATTCAAGCACAAGTGCTAAATTTACTTCTTGATTTAAGTTAAAGCCCACTCTGTAATTATTTATTTACAGCACTCGTAATGAATATATTACACTTTTTACTTTAATTGGTATAGCGCTAAGATCAAAAAAAGCGCCAAAAAGCGCTTTTTAAACTGATCTACCTAACCTACTTACCCATATAAAATTTATGCGCCATGAACAATGCGATGTTCTATGAGGTTATCAACCACACTAGGATCAGATAAGGTTGAAGTATCGCCTAAAGTAGTCAAATCGTTTTCAGCAATTTTACGTAAAATACGGCGCATAATTTTACCTGAGCGTGTTTTCGGTAATCCCGGAGCCCATTGAATATAATCAGGTTTCGCAAATCGACCCAACTCTTTGGCAACAAACTCTTTTAGCTCAGTATTTAAGTCATCAGATTCTTGTGCATTGGCCATCAGCGTTACATAACAATACACACCTTGACCTTTAATTTCATGCGGATAACCCACTACAGCAGCTTCTGCCACGGCAGGATGAAGCACTAAAGCACTTTCAATTTCTGCGGTACCTAAACGATGACCAGATACGTTTAACACATCATCAACACGACCTGTGATCCAATAAAATCCATCTTCATCACGTTTTGCGCCATCACCAGTAAAATAATTACCCGGATATTGGCTTAAATAGGTTTGATAAAAACGTGCATGATCGCCATAAACAGTGCGTAATTGTCCAGGCCAACTACCTGTCATTACTAACAAACCTCGGTTTTCACCGGTAAGAGTGTTGCCTTCTTTATCAAATAGCGCTGGTTGTACACCAAAGAACGGTTTTCCTGCCGCCCCAGGCTTCATATCAACAGCACCAGGAAGCGAGGTGATCATAATACCGCCCGTTTCGGTTTGCCACCAAGTATCCACTATTGGGCAATTTCCTTTACCAACTATTTCATAATACCAATGCCATGCTTCTGGGTTAATAGGCTCACCAACAGTTCCTAGCAAACGTATTGACGAAAGATCAGCTTTTTCAACTAAATCATCTCCTATACTCATTAATGCTCTTATCGCGGTTGGCGCAGTATAAAAAATATTTACTTTATGCTTTTCACATACTTGCCAAAAACGCCCCGCATCAGGATACGTCGGTACACCTTCAAAAACTAACGTGGTCGCCCCGTTAGATAATGGACCGTAAAAAATATAAGAGTGCCCGGTGATCCAACCAGCATCGGCTGTACACCAAAATACTTCGCCATCTTTATAATCAAACGCGTATTTATGGGTCATTGTCACATATAATATGTAACCGCCACACGTGTGTACTACGCCTTTTGGTGCGCCTGTAGAACCAGAAGTAAATAATATAAACAACGGATCTTCAGCATCCATTATTTCAGGCTCACAAGTGGCAGGTAAATCCACAATGGCTTGTGCATAATTTACGTCAATTTTATCATTCCACGCTACATCTGCACCAGTTCGTGCGACCACAATAACCGAGCTAACATTAGGACAATGTGCAATTGCCGCATCAACATTGGCTTTTAATGGAATACGTTTGCCACCACGTAAGCTCTCGTCAGCAGTAATAACCACTTGGCAATCTGCACTTTGCACGCGCGCTTTAATGGCTTCACTTGAAAAACCTCCAAAAACAACGGAATGAATAGCACCAATACGAGCACAAGCAAGCATTGCGTAGCCTACTTCGGGGATCATTGGCATATAAATACAAACACGATCGCCTTTTTTAACACCACGTTGTTTGAGCAAATTGGCAAAGCGACAAACATGATCATGCAATTCTTGATAAGTAACTTTTAAGTCTTCACTAGGATCATCACCTTCAAAAATAATAGCCGTTTGCTTGGCTCTACTTGGAAGATGGCGATCTATACAGTTGTAGCTAACATTGAGCTTGGCACCAGAGAACCAGTTGATTTCAGAATTTTTCAAATCAACTTTACTTACACTATTCCACGGTTGATACCAGTCGATAAATTTTTCAGCTTGTTCACCCCAAAACTCATCGGGATTTTCAATCGACTGTTGGTACATTTGCTGATAAGTTTCAGCATTTATATGCGTATGAGCCTTAGCTTGCTCCGACACTGGATAACATTTTTGTAATTCCTTCATATCGTACTCTCTGTTCTGGGTTGCTATTTTTTATAATTTAATGATCACCTTTATCATAAAGATTACTTGCCACTTTTCAATACGACTAAAGTAAAAGGTTTTGTATTTTTGTTCTAGCCTAGCACTAAATAAATCAAATGACAACGCTGTCATTTGACTTGTTTAGTGCAATAAAAATGTAATTATTGTTAGTAAGGACAATAAAAAATAAAACTACCCTGCTGGTTTATAACGAGAAATTTTACCTTGAGTGTTTGTAAGATGTTTTAATTTAATTAGTTTTCTTTCTAAAGCGGCTTTGCTGAGTTCAGGGCCAACAAACACTTTAATCAAATTGCCGTGGCGAGTTTTAATCGGTCGACTAAAAGCGGTATAACCATTTTTTTGTAATTTTTGAATTAAACTATCAACATTATGACGTTCGCGAAAACTGCCTAATTGAATAACCCACGCATATTTAGAGCTAATAGCTGATGTCTGTTTTACTATTTTTTTTGTTGTTTGTTTTTTTACTTGTTTAGGAGACTCAGCTTTTTGCTTTTGCTGAGTGGATTTTTTATCATTTTTAGCGGTAATCGATGGTTTTTTTGTGGTTGAAGCCGATTTAGTTGTTGATGCCGTTGTGTTAATTATAGTTGAAGTGCTAGATGCTACGGGCTTTTCTTTATCAAATTGCTCATCAAGCGCAATATCATCGGTGATCGGTTCTTTGGCGATACGAGTTAGTTTTTTAGTGGGAAATTTTTTAATGGCAACGACATTATTACTTTTAGGAGGTGTGGGGATTTTTTCAAAACTGTCATGCTGATCGCGCTTTTCGCCATTTAAAATATCAGGCAAGAAAATAATGACTGCTGCTGCAACGATGATAGTTCCAACCAAACGATTTTGAAATGGTGTCGACAAAGAAATTACTCCTAAAAATTTTTAATATACAACTCAGTTTAGCAATAATGGGCGAATTGCTGCAACCGTAAAAAAAGAACCAAACACAATAATCAGCTCATTTTTATTTGTTTGCTGACAAGCCATTTTAAAGGCATCTGTTACATTGTCAAAACAATTATATGACTGATTTAATTGCGATAATGTGCTAGCTAATAATTCAGGCGAAGCTGCTCGTTCAATAGCCAACTTACCAAGATACCAAGTATCAATAATGTCAACTAACGGCGCCAAAGCACCGTTAATATCTTTGTCTGCCATCATTGCGACTACCGCGGTAATTTTTTTATACCCCTTAGCCTTTAATTTTAACTTTAATTGATCTGCTAAGTATTCTGCGGCTTGCGGATTATGGGCAACATCTAAAATAACAGCTTGATTATCATATAAAAAAAACTCCATTCGCCCTGCTACTTTGGTTTTTTCAATACAGTTATTTATTTTTTGAACCGTTAAACTGGCACCTAATATTGCTAGCACGGCTAACGCACTGGCAACATTATCAAGCGGTATAAAGGGTAGAAGAAGCTCAGAAATTTTGTACTCTAGCGCTTGTTTTTGCTTTTGTTCTTTTTTTGACTGTTGTTGGGCTGAATAATGCCATGACCAAGTAGAGCCTTGTATATCAACAATGAAATCTTTATTTCTTACAACACTATGCGCGGCAATAGTATTAGCATGCGCCAATACTGAGTTAGGCGGGGTTAGATCAGCGATTATAACTGTTTTATTAGATCGCATAATACCGGCTTTTTCAAAGCCAATGCTTTCTCTGTCGGTTCCTAAAAAGTTAGTATGATCAATACCAATAGCGGTGATCAACATAATATCGGCGTCGATAATATTAGTCGCATCTAAACGCCCACCTAAGCCCACTTCGAGAATAATAAATTGTGGCTTTTGTACCATTAACACTAAAAAAGCCGCTAAGGTGGTAAATTCATAGTAACTTAAGCTGATATCGCTACGGGCATGTTCAATTTGCTCAAATGCAACAATTAAACTTTGATCATCAATATCTTGATGATTAATACGTAAACGCTCATTAAAACATTCAATATGCGGAGAAGAATAAACCGCAACGCTGCTGTTTTCGCTACGCAGATAATTTTCTAAAAACGCACAACTTGTACCTTTGCCATTTGTACCCGCCACAGTGATCACTTGTGCAAAAGACAAATCAACCGCTAAGCGTTGCGCGACTTTACTAATGCGCGTTAACCCTAAATCAATTTCTTTGCTGTGTAAGTTTTCTAAATAGAAAAGCCACTGAGACAAGTTTTTAACTTGCTCGTGGCTTTTATGGTATGGAGTCATAAAAGTAATTAAATTATGATACTGGTTGAGGATGCGCCATAAATTTACTCACTAAACGCGCTAAAGTATCACGCATTTCACGACGATCAACAATCATGTCAATAGCGCCTTTTTCAAGTAAAAATTCACTCCGTTGAAAACCTTCTGGTAATTTTTCACGCACGGTTTGTTCAATAACTCGTGGGCCAGCAAAACCAATAAGCGCTTTAGGCTCAGCAATATTGACATCACCTAGCATAGCTAAACTTGCCGACACACCGCCCATAGTAGGGTCGGTTAACACTGAAATATAAGGTAAACCTTTTTCACTCATTTTTGCTAAAGCAGCGCTGGTTTTTGCCATTTGCATTAACGAAAATAACGCTTCTTGCATCCGCGCACCACCACTTGCTGAAAAACAAATAAGCGGTATGTTATGTTCTAAACAGTGTTCAACACCCGCGACAAAACGTGCACCAACAACCGAGGCCATTGAACCACCTAAAAAGGCAAATTCGAACGCTGCGGCAACAATAGGCATACCATGCAAGTCACCTTTCATCACGATTAGCGCATCTTTTTCACCAGTATTTTTTTGTGCCGTTGCAATTCTGTCTTTATAACGTTTGGTGTCTTTGAACTTTAGAATATCTTGTGGTTCAAATTCTTCACCTAATTCTACTCGTTCACCTTGATCTAAAAACGCCTCAATACGTTGGCGGGCGCTAATACGCATATGGTGATCACATTTCGGACACACCGACATTTGGCGATCAAGTTCAGCTTTATAAAGCATGGCATTACAGTTACCACACTTAGCCCAAATCCCTTCAGGGATATTTTTCTTTTGCGTTGTTTTTGCTTTTGGAAGAATTTTTTCAATCCAGCTCATAATCTGTTTTTCGCCTATACAACCCGATAATACTAAACAACCTAAATTTGATTTAAGGTTGTCTACCTACTGATACAATCTTTGCTGATTCAGATTTAGCACAATCAACAAAGTTCAAAATACTTTTTTATTCGCTATCTGCCTATTTACTTACGCTAAACGGCTCAATTATTGCCGATAGTATAAGTTACTATGACCTAAATTATCCATAAATAAACAAGTTCACTAAAATAAACGGGCAATTAAACCATATTTTGAGGTAACTTTTATACAAAAAACTGGTCTGCTTAGCCATTTATCAAGATGTTCTACGCCTATCAAGCTAAAAACAATGGCCCTAAAACACTTTTAGGTAAATTGAACTCTTCAGGGTAATCAACATCCACAAAATATAAACCGCCAGAAGGTGCTGTCATACCGGCTACTGTTCTATCTTTAGCAAGTAGTACTTCTTTCATCCAAGCAACTGTTTCTGTTTTTCGACCAACACGGATCAAACTACCCGCAATATTACGTACCATGTGATGTAAAAAAGCATTGGCCTTTATATCAATAATCACGAAGTTACCTTGGCGAGTTACCTGACAATGATGAACGGTGCGAATAGGAGAATGCGCTTGGCAATGTACGGTACGAAATGAATCAAAATCATGTTCTCCCACCAAACACTGAGCTGCTTGCTGCATTAAATTTTCATCGAGTTCAAACTGACAAAAACTTAAACCGTGGGCTAAAATAGCCGGACGAAAGTTAGAATTATAAATAATATATCGATAGCGGCGTGCACTGGCACTAAAACGGGCGTGGAAGTTTTCATTAACTTGTTTTGCCCATTTAATGGCAATATCTTTAGGTAGATGGGAGTTAACACCCAGAGTCCAAGCAACATTTTTTCGAATTTGTTCGGTGTCAAAATGAATAATTTGATTAGTAGCGTTAACGCCAGTGTCAGTACGACCCGCACAAATTACTTCAATAGCTTGATTGGCTATTATCGACAATGCTTTTTCAACGGTTTGCTGAACACTCACGACTTCACTTTGCCGTTGCCAGCCAAAATAATTTTTACCATCGTATTCAACAGCTAAAGCATAACGCATTATTTAAAAAAACCTTTATAAAATCAATATAAACAAATATCGCATTATACGGATTTAACACTACACCAGCTAATTATTCTTTAAATTGATCTAATAGTTTTTTAGCCGCCGCCTGTTGCTCTTCATCACCTTTATCGATAACTTCTTTGAGAATAACTTCAGCGTTTTCGTTGTCATCCATTTCTAAGTATACTTTTGCTAAATCAAGTTTGGCCGCTAAACCTGAACTATCTTCGCTATCAACATCCACTAAATTCACATCTTCGGTAAACTCAGGAAATTCATCTAAACCAACATCTATTTTATTTTTATCATAAGGTTCAATACCTGTGTCTTCTTCCATACTGTCGGCTAAGATACTGTCAACATTAACAAAGTCGTCGGTATTGCTATCTGCGGATTGATTTTCATTGTCATCTTGAATTGGTGCATCTAAATCATCACCAATTTCAAGTTCTACTAGCAATTCATCGTCATCCGTCTCTTCATTACTTTCTTCAATAGCACTATTTTTCTCTATATCTGCAAGTAGCTCATCAAATTCAACTGAATCAAGCTGCTCTATATCCTCAATTGCCGCATCATCTTTACTGTCGATATCGTGCTCTTCATTAAGTAAATCAGCAAGTACCTCACTGTCAGTAAAATCAGGTGATAGTTTCACCTCTTTATTTTGATCTTCATCTTGAACAGATTCTTCATCATTCAATAATTGGCTTAAGGTAGATTCATCAAATTCACTTTCCAACGCTGATAACGTATCACCATCAATTTCATCATCTAAAACTAATTCAGGTAAATCGTCCTCGACTGCTTCATGTAGTTCAACAGCCTCATCCGGTGATGCTACTAACTTTTCTTGAGCTACTTCAGCTAATAAAGCGTCGATATCGTCAAGTTCATCTGCTTGTTCAATTTCTTTATCTACATTTGAATCATCATTTAACTCAGTAAGGGCTTCATCACCAAGAATGTCACTAAAATCTGCCGTTAAAAAGTCACCAACATAGTCAGATGAAAAATCATCAATAGCTTCTTTATATTCACCCTCATTACCTGTAAATGTGCTGTTATCAGCTTGTCGTTTTATCTCAGCATCACTTTCGGTTGGGCTTGTTGATTCTTTTGCTGGTGAGGGAGAAGTACCATTAATTTCATCAAATAATGCATCGATGTCATCAGGTTCGGTAACGTTTTTTTGTGCATCTTCGTTTACCACTTCTTCATTTACTGCCTCTAGCAGCGCATCTATATCATCAGGATCGGTAATGTCTTTTTGTGCTTTTTCATCAACCGCATCTTCGTTTACTGCATCAAACAGCGCATCTATGTCATCAGGATCGGTAATGTCTTTTTGTGCTTTTTCATCAACCGCATCTTCGTTTACTGCATCAAACAGCGCATCTATGTCATCAGGATCGGTAATGTCTTTTTGTGCTTTTTCATCAACTGCATCTTCATTTACTGCATCAAACAGCGCATCTATATCATCAGGATCGGTAATGTCTTTTTGTGCTTTTTCATCAGCCACATCTTCATTTATCGAATCTAGCAGTGCGTCAATATCATCAGGATCGGTAACATCTTTTTGTGTATCACTATCTTTTTCAGCAGCGTCTTGAGCAACCACATCTTCGTTAATCGAATCTAGCAGTGCGTCAATATCATCAGGATCGGTAACCTCTTTTTGTGCATTTTCATTTAGCTCCTCTTCAGCAATTACATCAGTGCTGCTAGGATCTAAACTACTATCTCCCGAAGACTCTATCTCATCTAATAAAGCATCTATATCGTCAGGATCACTTAATTCAACATTTTCTGTTTCAGTTTCTGCATCATTATCCGATGCAACAGAACTTTCATCTTCTTGTTTTTGTTCCAATTCATCAACTAGATCATCAATATCAATATCATTTGCATCATTTTCTTCACTGTTGTCATCTTCTGAATCATCTAAACCTGATAATAAGGAATCAAGATCGCCTTGTGCTAATTGACCACCTTCTAATGCTTCTCCTTCTTCAGCATCTTCTAAATCATCATCAATTTCGTCAATACCCGATAACAAGGAATCAAGATCTCCTTGATCTAAAGCGCCGCCCTCTAGCTCTTCACCGCTTTCCTCATCCTCTGCTGGTATGCTATCTAAATCGTCTAAATCACCAAGATCATCCAAATCATCAAGATCATCTAAATCATCAAGGTCATCTAATTGAATAACATCTTCATCCAGCGATAACTCATCATCTAATGATAATTCATCGTCAAGCGACAGCTCGTCATCTAAAGACAATTCATCATCAAGAGATAATTCGTCATCCAAAGAAACCTCTTTGGGAGCGGGTGGTTCTGGTTTTGTGGTTTCAGCCAATGGTGCGATTGGCGACTCGACAATTTGAGTGACTACTTTCTTACGTCTAAAGGCAAATATAACACCGCCCACAATCAGTAATGCCGGTATGGTAGTGACTAAAATGGTAAACCAAATTGATGATATGAAGTTGTTTTTTGCTAACTCTGCTTGTTGCTTTTCTAATAATAGTTGTTGCTCACGTGCTTTTGCTTTGGCTAATAATTCTTTTTGTAAAGCAAGTAAATCATCCATTTGCAATTTTAGTTGTTTGTTTTTAGCGATCTCTATTTGTAAATCTTCAAGTTTATTATTAAAATTGCCTAATCTGTCTCGTAAATTTTGATTCTCTTTTAAAATAGCTTGCAAACCATCAATTGAGTCGAGTACGTCTTGCTGAATATTGGTTAGTTTCTCTTGTTGTTGGTTACCAAAAGTTTGTAATTGGTTGTTAATTTCTTTTTTCGCCGCATCGAGATCTTTCTTTTTAACGGTTTGATCAGCAGCTAACTTAGCAGGTTTCCCTATGTTTTTAGCTCTAACTGCAGACTGTTTTTGCCATAACTTTTCAGCATCATTGGCTTGTTTTTGTGCAATTTGAGGATCAATTGACATCATCTCTCGAAATGATGGAATTCTTATATATTGCCCTTCTTTTAGATGATTAATATTATTATTAACAAAGGCTTGTGGATTATTACGATAGAGCGCTTGCATAACCTGATAAACGGTTAATCGAGGATCAGGACGAACGCGTAGAGATATTTTCCATAACGTATCTCTAGTGGTGAGTGGTCCGTAGCGATCAAAAGGGAAAGCATCAGTACTTTTGGGTCCTCTAACTCTAATTCCTGCGCCGTCTTGCGCAGCAAAACTTGGCATACTTGCATAGAGAACAGCGATAAAAAAAACCTGCCATAAACACAGGCGGAACCATGAGTGCATCGAGACTATCCTAAGTTATTGGTATTATGGTCAAATGCTTGACATAATTAACATTAATCAATTAATTCAAAAACAAAGCAAAAAATATACCGTTTACAACTTTTGTGTGAAATTTTATTTTTATTATTAAAAATGGCTGCTGAATACCGGTTATACTTTAAAGCGCAGCTAAATTTTGCTTCAAAGTATAATGAGTATATATTTTTATTGCGTTAATCCTAACTTATTTCAAAGTTAATACCAATTTCGTTAATTAGGTGTTCTACTCTAATACGCGGGAAGAATTATTTATAAAATTAATCGCTTAGTTGGCGCTCAAACACTCGATAGCGCTTATAAGCATCACCACCTATTGACTCAATAATATTACGCATCCCGGCATTATCTTCTAATATCCAAGAAAGTTCTATTTGTTCCGCCCCTAATCGTTGTAAAGGAATGCGCACCGCATCAATAACCAAAAAAGCAAGTCCGGGTCCTAAACGAGTGTTTTGAAATTTCTTCCTTACCCCCAGCAAGGGTACTCGGGCAGTTTTTGGGAAACGCACTTTAAGGCGCCATAACAATTTAAATAAACCAAAAGGTAACAATTTTCCGTTAAAATCACGAATAGCTTCATTAATATTAGGTAAGGTGACAACAAAAGCAGCTGCTTCACCATCAACCTCTGCTATTTGAATAAGTTCAGCACTCACTAAAAACTTAAGATTATTACCCAATTCTTGAAATTCTTCTTCCGTAAAGGGAATAAACCCCCAATTTTCTGACCAAGCATCATTAAAAATATCCCGAAGTAAAAGCATTTCTTGATCAAAGGTTTTTAAGTTAATAGCACGAACCGTTACCTTGCTTTTTGCTTTTGCAATAATACGTTTCATTACTGTTGGCACTTCAAAATCAGGTGAAAGCATATAAGCTAAGGTGTCTTTTGCTTTCACATACCCACATTGCTCTATACGTTTAGCATAATAGGGTAGCGCATGGCTCATCATAAATACTGGCGGCGTGGTAAAACCGTCAACTAACAAGCCCATTTCTTCATTAATTGATAAATTAAATGGCCCTCTTACTTTCTTCATCCCTTGCTCTTTCAGCCAGGTGTGAGCCGTATCTAATAATAACTGAAAGGTTTCTTGGTTATCTTCTGCATCGAACATTCCAAAAAAACCCGTCGCATCGTTATAACGTTCTAGATATAATGAGTCTACTTGAGCACTTATACGACCTACCACATATTCGCCTCGCCAAGCTATCCAAGCTTGCCATTTTGCATGCCTAAAATAGGGATTAGTTTTAGCACTAAGATGCATTGTCCTTTCTAATATTAAAGGCGTGATCCAAGCAGGATCGTCTTTAAAAATAGTTTCAGCAACAGCTATAAATTGCTTTAAGTCTGCTTTACTAACGACGGGAGTTATTCGCAAAGATACTGAGTCTGAAACATTATTCATCAAGAAACCTATGAAAAGTGAAATTAAATAAGTGATATTGGTATTTTAAAAGCGAAAACACTCTACTGTAAAATGAGGCCTTCGACAAGGAGCAATAAAGAATGGCTTGTCATTTTTTTGTAACTTCAGGTATAGTCATTAGGCTAAACATAATTTTTTATAATAAACAGATATAAGCACATACACACGTGTACTAATGTAAGCAAAAAAGTAAACATAAATTACAACTTTAATTTTAAGGTTATTGGTTACACACAACAACAACAATACTAAAACAACTGATAATGCAAAATAATGAAATAAAAAATCAATTACTCAGTTCTACTTCTTCAAGCTCAAATAAAACCTTGCTTATTGCATTAACTGGCGCTACTGGTTTTATCGGCTCAACGCTTTTGACTAAATTAACCGATAATGGTTGGCATGTTCGATCGCTATATCGTCATAAAAAAGGTCGTACTCCTAAGAAATCAGCAGGGGTTGAATGGTTAGCGGGTGAACTTAATGATGAAAACACACTTGATACTTTAGTCAATGATGTTGATGTCGTTATTCATTGTGCTGGCGCGGTACGAGGCATTAATCAAACCGATTTTGATCAAGTAAACGAAGCAGGCGCTTTGCAAATAGCTAAAGCAGTATCACGGCAAGCACGAGTACCTAAGTTTTTACTATTGTCCTCATTAGCTGCACGAGAGCCACAGTTGTCATTTTATGCTGGTAGCAAATGGCGAGGCGAGCAAGCAATAAAATCAGCATTAAAAGATTTTAATTGGACAATAATTAGACCACCAGCAGTATTTGGTCCAGGTGACAAAGAGCTTTTACCCTTATTTCAAAGTATTGCTAAAGGTTTTGCTCCCATACCAGCAGGAAAAAACAGAAGATTTTCAATGATTTATGTAGATGATGTCGCCTCAGCCATAATACATTGTATAAGCAATGATATTGGTTGCGGAAAAACGTATGAAATAGATGACGGTCAACCTAACGGTTATGATTGGGATAAGGTATTAACAATTAGCGCAAAGGTACTACGCAATGGTGCTGCCGTACGTAAAATTCCAGTACCTATTACACTATTAAATCTGTTTGCTTTAATAAATTTTAACCTAGCAAAACTTTTAGGATATGCTCCGATGCTAACCCCAGGAAAAATAAATGAAATCACTCATACAAACTGGGTATGTAACCACAAAGAATTTGACCAAATGAATGGCTGGCAGCCAACTTTTGGTTTAGAAACAGGGCTTGCAGAAATTTTCAACGCTAATTCCGCAAAATTTAAGGTAGGTTAAATGTTAAAGTACCAAACCATCCTTAGTGATATCTATGAGGGTTTAACAGAAATTACTAAAGGGCGTTTCGATATTAATGAGCAATCTAAACTCATCGAACAGTTGGATCTAGACTCATTGCAAATTATGGGATTAATACTCGATATTGAAGATCATTTTGATATATCAATACCTGTGAATGTATTAAAAGATGTTAAAACCGTAAAAGATCTGGTTGTACAGATTGAAAAATTATCTCGCGATGAAGGATAATAATGTTTAATAAATTTAAAACTATGGCTGCAAATCGCCACGAACTCGACATGTTGGGTATCAATCCTTTTAATATTCAGGTAGAAAAAATTATTTCTCCAACTGAGGGGGTGATCAATGGACAGCATACTATTCTTGCCGGTACCAATAATTACTTGGGATTAACCTTTGATCCTGAATGTATTGCGGCAGCAAGTATTGCATTAGAAAATGAAGGAACGGGCACTACGGGTTCTCGTATGGCAAATGGTAGTTATTCAGGACACCGCAAACTTGAAACAGAAATAGCCGAATTTTATGGAAAACGCGATAGTATTGTATTTTCAACCGGATATTTAGCCAACTTAGGCATGTTATCGACACTTGCAGGCCCTGATGACATGGTACTTCTTGATGGTGATTGCCATGCCAGTATTTACGATGGCTGTAAACTTGGTGGTGCTAAAACAATGCGTTTTCGCCATAACGACATCGATAATTTAGCCAAACGCATGGAACGTTTGGGCGATCGTGCCGCAAAAACCTTAATCGTTGTTGAAGGCTTATATAGTATGCTTGGCGATGTTGCCTTATTAAAAGAAATTGTCGAAGTAAAACGTGAGTATGGTGGTTACCTGTTGGTAGACGAAGCGCATTCTCTCGGTATATTAGGTGAAAAAGGTTGTGGTTTAAGCGAAGAATTAGACGTTATGGATGACATTGACTTTATTGTCGGTACTTTCAGTAAAAGTCTTGGTGGCGCTGGCGGCTTTTGCGTAAGTAACCATGAAGAGCTTGATTTAATTCGCTATTCAAGTCGCCCTTACGTGTTTACTGCATCTCCTTCTCCAGCAACCATAGCAACAACACGGCAAGCCCTTAAAAAACTATCCGCTGGTACGCATCTTCGTAAACGTTTGCATGAAAATGCAGCCCGTTTACATGCTGGTCTAAAAGAATTAGGTTATACCTTAGGCGCACCGCCTAGCCCCGTTATTGCCGTTGTTTTAGACAGTAAATTAGAAGCGTTACATTTTTGGAATGATCTCCTAGAATTGGGTATTTACGTTAATTTAATGATGCCACCGGCAACACCAAATGGTGCATTTTTAGTACGTTGTAGTGTTAGTTCAGCTCATACTACAGAGCAAATTGATATGATTTGTGCTGCATTTAGTAAATTGCGTGTAATCGCTTAAATTACCAACACAAGATGATAAAATCCAAATGATAGTGCTGACTCGGCACTATTATTTTTTTAAGCTATTCTTTTAATCCTATTTATTTTAACTAAAAAAATCCCCGTCAACTAAAGGAAGCTCTGGTGAGCAAAGCTGATAACAACCCTACAGAACAATCTCCAATGCACAGGGTAATGGGCAATTTTGGTTTTTTAGTTAAAGGACGAGGCGTTGCTGCGGTAATGCTTTTTGCCGTAGCTACTTTAATGGCTCGCTCTCTTGGCCCTATTGAGTTTGGCATGGTGGTGTTATTTCAAACTTATGCTTTATTGATCCGGGGTTTAGTCAACTTTCAAGTGTTCGATGCCATCGTGCGATATGGAGTACCTGCTCATGACAACCAAGATACCTCTTTATTAAAACAAATTATATACGTCTGTTGGCGAGTTGATTTAATAGCTAGCATCGTTTCAACCACTATTGCAGTTTTGCTTGCACCTTTAATTGGTCCTTATTTAGATATGGACAGCAAACATGTGTTTTTATTAACGGCCTACAGTTTCGTACTCATTGCTTCTACAGGAAATGGCACAGCCAGAGGGGTGCTACGCTTATTTGATAAATTTGGTATTATCGGTAAGCAAATGACGATTGGTCCTGCGGTGCGATTTTTGGGGGTTGTTATTGCTTGGTGGTTTGATGCTCCATTATCAGTGTTTGTTGCAATTCTCGCCTTTGGCTCGGTATGTGAAGATTTATACTTAAATTGGTACGGCTGGCGAGAATATAAACAAGGCATCGCTATGAAGTCAGGTTGTACCGGTGATAGTGAAGAAACCTCCGAACACAATAGACAACAAAATCGAATGAACAATCACAAACAAGCAAAATTAAGTAATTTCCCAAAAATGCGTCATTTTTTGTGGGTAAGTTATTGGCAATCTAACATTGACCTTATTCCTAAGCATCTTTCTATTATATTAGCCGGTTCGTTACTGGGTTCAGCCGCTGCAGGTTTGTTACGCTTAGCACGACAATTTTCAAGTTTACTGTCAAATCCTGCGGTATTGATCCGCCAAGTAGTATTTCTTGATCTCACCCGCAGTTGGCAACAAGGTAGTAATGCTTTTAAAGTGATCACCTATCGCACCGCTCTACTAGGTGGTGCTTTTGGTCTGTTATTTGTGGCTGCAAGTTACTTTTTTGGTGCCGCTTTACTAAGCACACTAGTCAGTGATGCATTTATTGCTGCCGCCCCGGTGTTGACTTTATTATTACTCGCAGCCACCTTTGATCTTGTCGCCTCACCACTACGCTCTGCCTGCTATGCAATAGGTCGTGCGAGTACCGTGTTACGTTTATATATATTTTCTGCGCTGATTTATTTAACCACTTTTGTACTTTTTAGTACTTATTTAGGACTGATTGGTGCAGGTATTGCTGCTTGTGCTGCGGCTGTTTTACCGCCAGTGGCAATGTTTTTTATCGTTAAGAAAACTAAAAATAGCGTTAGTGTTGAAGATATTATTTAGATCCATTAAAGATTACTAGCAAAAACATTTTGATCACAAGGCAGTATATTTTCTCGCGGCCTTTCCCATTTTACTGATTTACCAAATAAAGGAATACCGACATACCCCCTAATGTTAAGGGTGCCATCTTTAGCGATATAAATTTTACTTTTATAGGTTTTTCCACTTTTAGGATTGTAAATTTCACCACCACTGTAAACATTTGCCTTTTTTGTTGGTGAAAATCCAGTTAAAATTTGCAGCCCACATTGTGGGCGATCGCGTAGCGAAACATTGGGGTTTTTATCATCTAGTTTTGGTTTGCCTGTTTTTGACAACGGCTTTTTAAGCCAGTAAATACGCCCACATAATTGTGCTTGGCATTTTTCAACCCACACAGCAATTTTATGTTTTTTTGCTTCTATCCACAATCCTGTTAACGGATGTTCAGACTCAACTTGCATCGCGTATCCGCGACCAGCTACCAGCGCTAAAATAAGAAAGCTGCCCTTAAGCAGTAAAAAACATTTACTCACTATCGTTGCCCTTTATTCCATAATACTACATTTTTAAGGGGTTGTTTTACATAAGTACTTGCTTGAATAAGACGAACAATTAAACGGTTGAACAAACTGCCAATAGCATCCATAGGCCGATAAATATCAATAAACAATATCGCACGCGTTTCATCAGTATCGTTGTGTACTTCGTGCTCATAGGTATCATCAAATAACATCACTTCACCAGTTTTCCAGTTTAATATTTGATCATCAACACGTTCACCATACATATAAAAAGCAAAAGTTTTCCAATTATTGCCTTTTGAAATGCGCTTTTGATCGGGTGATAATTGATGAAAAGTAGGAATATTTTCAGGATTTTCTAAGATACTGTCTAGCTCTTTACGCACATCATCATAGCTATTTTCTAATTGTGGTACCCAAGCAAATTCACTATTGTCGATGACAGGCGTAGTACTAATAAGCGAATGTCGTGACTGAAAATCACCGGCCCAGCGAAGAAATCGTTTACCTGTTTTCATCACTAATCGTCGCCATAAAGGCATGGTATTTGTGCTAGTTATTGTATTCATTGTATTGCACTCATTTACATTTAAATTCAAATGAAATTGCTCATTTACCAAAAATGCTAACCGTTTGGCGCTTGCTCCAATTGGCTAAGTGCCGCTAATGCAGCAGCAAGCACTTCTTTATAGGGGGCTCGCGCATCAAGCTCACACACCAGAGCACCATTAAAATTTAACTGCGGCATAATGGCTATTTTATCTTGTAATTCACTCATATCGTGATCAGGTTTTCTTGAAAAAGCTGTCTCAGCATCAATATTTAGACGGATCACCAATGCAGGCTTATATCGTGCCATCCATTGATATAATTTTTGCTCTCGCACTGCAAGTTTACGCAATAGCCAATTATCATCTGCCGTGGCAGTTACACCTGGGCCGTCGTAACGAAAGCCGGGAATTTCAGCTTGCGGATAGCGATCAGCAATAATTTTAACGCCTCGACGCGACAATCGTGAAACTTTAATTAGATGAGCAGCTCGCCAAATTGATAGTAGGTGCATAATAATAGCCGTCCCCGTGCCCGGAATTTTTTTCTTCATGTCTTGCGCGCGAAATGCCTTTGCCGCCAAATACCGTTCTAAACGCACGCCAATAAAGGGTAACGCTTTTATTTTATCGCCTACTTCACCAGAAACAATACCAAGGTAGCGTCGTTGTGCAGGTCCTTTAGTTTGTAAATCAGCCAACAAATCAGCACTAAGGGTTGATTTACCCGTACCATCACAGCCTACAACAGCAATAACTCCTTTTAATACTGGCATGGTTACTGATGTTTTACTGTTAGCCAAACCCGCTTTAGACATATTTACAACTCAATTAATAGTTAAAAATAAACACCATGATTTAAAATTTATCATGACAGTAAGGTAAAGTTAACTTCATTTATTGTTAACGCTCTTTAATACCGCTCGACTCACCGACAACGCTTGTTCAAGCACTTGTGGATAAGGATTTTTACTATCAAGATCGAGAATATTTGCATGATTAAAATGTAAATTAGGGATCACTGAAATTTTATCCGCTAGCATAGTTAATTTATGATCAGGCTTACGCGCATGCGCCGTTTCAGCATCAATGTTAAGGCGGATCACCAACGCAGGCAGATAAGTTGACATCCATTGATAGAGTTTTTGCTCACGCTTGATAAGTTTACGCACTAACCACGTTTCACCATTAAATTTACCCAATCCGGTGCCGTCATAATAAAAGCCATCAACTTCGGCTTGTGGATACCTGTCGGTGATCACTAAAATTTTTCGCTGAGAAAATTTTAATAAACGACGAAATTTAGCTGTTCGCCATAAAGATAATAAAAAAATAACTATAACCGTTAGACTATCAGGCGATTTTTTCTCTTTTTTATGTGCAGCTTTAGCTTTCTTTTCTAAAAAGAGTCCTAGCGATGCCCCAATGATCGGCAAATTCTTGATCCAATGGCCAATATTACCTGACGATTGTCCTAAATAAAGTAACTCGGTTGGTTGCTCAGCGCTTAGTTGCGCAAATAAATCAGCCGTTAAGGTTGATTTCCCTGAGCCATCACAGCCTATTACGGCAATAACTTTCGGTAATATTTTTTGTTCGTTCATTACAGAGACAACCTGTTGAAATGAAAATTTTTGTGGCTCATTAATATATTCTCAAAGTGACTAAAATTGATATTTATTGGTAAAAGTTAATAAACGTTGTTTGATATCCTCAGGAATTTCAAAAGTATCCGCATAGTAACCATGTGATTTTTCAAATTTTTTCGCAATCAAAGTATCATGCAAGCTCCCCATCAGACCGTTGATGGTACTAAGATATTCCGAGATATTTTTATGGTAGTCTGAAGGAAAAAGTANTTTTARATTANCGTWKAANRMYACKTRTYTNKCTSATRAMKWWTCTCAWWWMATGAWMTNYSCWTAYYKNTTACWGSTRKTTYWRTWMMSTNNNGNWATWTTTAAANMAWWRTANTTGATCTTGAATATATTGTTTGAATATTGTTGCTTCACTGGCTTTAAAGCCATTGATTTCTTTAATAATAAAACCATAACAAAATTTTGATAATAAAAGTCTTAACAACCACGTACTACGCGACAAATTTGTTTTTTGATTATTTTTAAAAGCATCTTGAAAATAACCCATAACACTCGTTACGAGATGAAATATTTTAGGGTAGCGATGTTTTTTATCACAAGTAACAAACGCAAAACGCAAATGCTTAAACTTGGCTCTAATGTATTTGTAATTACGTTGTTCTTCTTCACTGAGGCGATGTTGACGAGATATTTTTATGATGATATTAATTAATTCTTCACGGTCAACACCTTGTTGCCAAATTTGTTTACAAATGAGAAAGCACTGCTGTAATTGTTCTTTACTGTAATCAAGATGAATAGTTTCTGGCAATACCGCTTCTGGATAACAATCATCATGGATCAATACCGCAGCAAACAAATCATTTCGTTGTTTATCCGAAAATAGCGGCGCATTTTTATTTTTAATTTCATTAAAAGTATTCGATGATAAGTTCAACGTTTTTAAATATCCTGAACAATAAATGGTTTGTGAATAGGGCATAGTACGGTAATTTTATATACTCGTAAATATTGTTATAATTTTTCATCAAATCTTAATTTATTTGTGCTAGTACCGTTTATTAGCCGGTAAATTACTGATATCTTTATGCCCATATATTATCATTACGCTGCAATTCAAAATGTAATGGTTATAAATTCTGTATCACTACATTTAACTTTCTGGAATTTTTATGACTGCATCGAAACCGGCTTTAGCACCTTTAATCGCAATTATTGGTTGTGATGGTTCAGGAAAATCCACCGTGAGTGAACAGGTTCTAGCTATGGCCAGTCATTATGGGCCGGCTGCCACCGCACATTTAGGCAAACAACAAGGCAATGTTGGCCGTTCTTTAGCTAACTTACCCTTAATAGGTAAATGGTTTAGGCGTTTAATCGAGCGAAAAGTTAAAACAGTCAATACCTCTCAGGAAAAAAACAAAGCGCCGAATATTTTACCTGCGTTAGTTATGTACGCCTTTACCCTAAGACGATTAAAGCGATTTCGTCAAATGTTAGCACTAAGAAAACAAGGTTTCATCATTATTACTGATCGCTTTCCCCAGCTCGATTATCCTAATGCTTACGATGGTCCGTCACTGTCGGTTAATGCCCAAGGTAATTTTATCGTCTGCTGGTTAGCCAAACATGAACAGGCAGCGTTTGAGTGGATGACTCAACATAAACCAGATCTGGTGATCAGATTACATGTTGATATCGATACTGCTTGTCAGCGCAAGCCAGATCATGTCCGCGAAGCTTTATTGAAAAAAGTTGAAATTACGCCTTTATTAACTTTTAACGGTGCTGAAATAGTTGAAGTAAATAGTGTTCAACCGTTGGCGCAGGTGATAAACGAAACGACAACGGCAGTAAATAATGTTTTAATTAGCTGTGGTTATCAAAAAAATGTTAAGTCTTAGTTAAGATTAGTCCTCTATAATCATGGTACGAGTTGTTGTGTCTATAACCAGTTCAGAGAATAATTAAAGAGAATAGATAAACCTAACAAATAAAGGAACAATAATGAAAATAAGCCATTCAATCAGCATTGTAAGCCTATTATTCTTCACCGTTTCTGCTAATGCGATCAGTAATAATACTTGGAAAAACATCAGTAATTATAGTGTTAATACTTTAGCGGCAACAGCACTGTTATTACCCGTTGCTAAGAGCGATTGGCAAGGTTTTCGCCAAGCAACTTATAGCATTGCTGGCGCTGAAAGTATGGCGTTTATAGGAAAACAAACATTTAATGAACAACGCCCTGATAACAGTGGTAACGATAGCTTTCCATCGGGACATACTTCAGCAGCATTTGCTTCTGCAACCACGCTTTATAAGCGTTACGGTTGGCAAATTGGCGCTCCGGCTTATGCCTTGGCAACGTTAACCGCTGTTGGTCGCGTTAAAGCTAGAAAACACCATTGGTATGACGTCGTCGTTGGCGCCGCTATCGGTAGTACTAGCGGTTGGTATTTTACTGATGCGTTTAACAATAAAGTACAGCTAATACCTTGGGCAGACACTCATAGTGCTGGTTTAACGGTTTCAATGCGTTTTTAAATGCTTTTTATTAACGCTTTTAATTGTACTCTTTTACTCTTTGCTTTTTGCGGTGCCTTGCTTTTCACTTAAAACATCAGCTTGCCAACCACCGCCAAGTGCTTTGATTAAATCAACACTAGCAACAAGGCGACGCGCTAAAATAGATAATGCACTGCGCTCATTATTGAGCGCAAACGCCTGTTCAATAATAATCGACTGATGATCAATCACTCCTGCTTGGTATTTGTTTTTTGATATTTCAACCACCTTACGGCTCGCCTTAACAGCCTCATGTTGCGCTTTTGCCGCTTGGCTAAGAATTCGCAGCGTTGACAAATTATCTTCCACTTCTCGAAAACCATTCAGTACAGTTTGTCGATAATTAGCAACTACCTCAACATAAGCAGCTTCAGCCTGAGAATTAGTTGCCTTGGTGCCGCCTGCGGTATAAATAGGCGCAAATAATTCACCACCACCAAGAAAAATTTTACGAATACTTATCCCAGCAACAAGTTCTAACGCCGGATAAGCCGCTGCCGCCGCAACACCAATTTGAGCACTAGCGGCTGCCATTCGTCTTTCAGCAGCCGCAATATCAGGGCGATGAATTAACAGATTTGCGGGTAAATCATCAGGAATAATCGGCATGGTTGGTATAGCTAGGTGCATTTCTGCTGCTTTAATAGAAAAATCAGCAGGAGTTTTACCTAATAATAAAGCTATTGCATGCTCTAACTGGGTACGATTTACGGCAACGTTATGCATTTGCACTTGCGTAGTGCTTAATTGTGCTTGCGCTTGCGCCACATCAATTCGACCCAAAACTCCCATTGCATATTTATTTTTGGTGATTTGCAATGATTGTTGATACGAGTTTAGTGTTGATTGCAATAATGCAATATCAGCATCTTTAACACGTAATAGAAAATAGTTTTGCGCTAATTGTGCTTGCAGTGATAATTTTGCTGCCGCATAATCAGCGATATTTGCTTGTGCGGTAGCATCACTGGCTTCAACTTCGCGTTGAATACGACCCCACAAATCAACTTCCCAAGTGGCGACTAAGCCAAAATCATTACGACCGCCAACAAAAACAGTGGGTGATTGCTGAGCTTTACTGATATCAAAAAGCGCTCTCGCCTGCTTGGCTCTCGCCGCAACTGCTTGCAGTGCATAATTATCAACTTCAACTTGCGCTAACAAGTTATTAAGTAGTTCATCGCTATAAACTTGCCACCACTGCGCAGTAACATCAATATTATTTACGGAAGTCGATTTTGTTGCTTGATGAGCTTGCTGCGCTGCTTCTTTATAATGATCAGGCAAGGTCATACTCGGACGTTTATAATCGGGTCCAAGGGTAGTGCAAGCGTTATTGAGTAACGCTATTGCCACTATAGAAAGTGTTCGAAACAGATAACGTTTACGGGTGTTTTTATTCAAAATATTGTTACCGATGGTTATATAACTCATGGTGTTGAGTTCTCCAACAAGTTATTTTCTGCTTTGATTGACTTAGCTGACTTAGTTTGCTTATCAACATGGCGAAAACGACGTAACCAAGTACCAAATCTATCGAGATAAATATAAACCACTGGCGTAGTATACAGAGTAAGTAATTGACTCATAATTAAACCACCACCAATGGCAATGCCCAGTGGTTGCCGCATTTCAGCACCGTCGCCTTGCCCTAAAGCCAACGGAATTGCCGCAAGCAATGCCGCCAATGAAGTCATTAAAATAGGACGAAAACGTAATAAACACGCTTCAAAAATAGCATCTTTAGGAGAAATATTGCCCGTACGCTGACTGGCAAGGGCAAAATCGATCATCATAATGGCATTTTTCATCACTATGCCTACCAGCATAAAAATGCCGATCATCGCGATGACATTAAAGTCACTATCAAATAACATTAAGGCTAACAATGCACCAACTCCAGCAGAAGGTAATGTTGATAATATCGTTAACGGATGAATTAAACTTTCATAAAGTACGCCTAACACAATATATAAAGTAAGAAAGGCTGCAAGTACTAAAATAGGCTGTTGTTTCAACATTTTTTTAAACGCTTTCGCAGACCCCTGATAACTACCGCGCACCGTTGTTGGTACGGCAAGATTACGCATCGCTCTATTGATCGCTTGCGTTGCCTCTGATAATGAAATGCCCTCAGCACGATTAAACGAAATGGTCGTTGCGGGGAGTTGCGCAAAATGACTGACACTTAATGCGGTAACATTTTGTTGGTAGCTTGCTACCATAGTTAACGGCACTATTTTACCTTGCCTACTGGTGAGATAAAGATGCTTGAGTGCTTGTGGTGATTGCGCATATTCAGGCGCAATTCCCATGACCACACGATATTGATTTAACGGTTGATAAATAGTTGAAACAGAGCGCTGAGAAAAGGCATTTTTCAATAAGGTATCAATGTCTTTCGCGGTAATACCCATACGGGCAGCAATATCTCTATCAACATAAAGTGTGGTTTGCAAAGCTTTATTTTGTACGGCTATATCAACATCAATAAGCTCGGGTAATTTTGCCAATGCTTGACGAATGCGTGGTTCCCATAACCGCAATTGAGCAAGATCATCCGATTGAATTGTGTATTGATAAGAGGAACGACTACGCCTGCCGCCCATGCGAATATCTTGCACAGGTTTTAAAAATAATGACGCGCCAGCAACATTATTTATTTTTGCTCGTAAACGTTTAACCACCTCAGTTGCATTTTGTTTCCTAACGGATAAAGGTTTTAGCATAATAAACACATCACCCGCATTACGTTGCCCGCCGCCAGTAAAACCAACGACATTTTCCACCGCCGGATCAGCGGCAATAAGTTCAATAAAATCAGCTAACTTTTCTTTCATCTTAGTAAAAGAAATCGTTTGATCACCTTGTAAACTACCGGTAATTTGTCCAGTATCTTGCACCGGAAAATAACCTTTCGAGATATGTGCATATAAATAAACATTCAATAAAATAGTAGCTAACAGTATTAGTAGCGTAAAACGTGTATGTTTAAGCACCCAAGTTAAACTCGACGCGTAACCGCGTAACAGCGCGTCAAGCCCACGTTCACTCCATTGATAAAGATAACCATGTTGGAGTTTGCTTTGATCTTTATTTTGCTTAGGCGCACTTTTAAGTAGATAGGCGCACATCATTGGCGCGGTGGTTAACGCAACCACCAAAGAAATCAGAATGGCAACCGACAAAGTAACGGCAAATTCTCGTACAAATAAGCCAACATAACCGCCCATTAATAACATTGGAATAAATACTGAAATTAACACTAAAGTCATCGAGAAAACCGTTGAACTGACTTCTTTAGCACCCACTAAAGCCGCAGCTTTGGGCGATAAGCCGTTTTCAATATGGCGAGTAATATTTTCCAACACCACAATGGTATCATCAACCACAAAACCCACCACAATAGTCAGCGCCATCAAGGATAAATTATCTAGGTTATAATTTAATAAATACATTACTGAAAAAGTAGACACCAAAGAAACGGGTACAGCGACCATAGGTATTAAAGCTGCGCGCGCATTGCGTAAAAATAACAACACCACTAAAGTCACTAGTATTACCGCAATAATTAACGTGTGCCCCGCATCACGCATTGACGCACGCACCGTAGAGGTACGTTCCATCATCACCTCAACATTTAATGCTGAGGGTATTGAAGCTTGCAAGGTTGGTAATATTTTACTAATACTATCAACGGTTTTAATGATATTAGCATTAGGTTCTCGCCTAATAATGACTAATACGGCCGATTTTGAGTTAGCTAACCCAGCATTACGAATATCTCTGACTGAATCAACCACATTGGCAACATCACCAAGTTTAACTGAAGTACCATTGTTGTTATAACCAACAATGATCGGTAAATATTGCTCTGCCGTTTTTGCCTGACCATCAACATTAATTTGCCAGTGGCTATCACCTTGTTCAAGTGAGCCTTGCGGTAAGTTAGCATTCGCACCAACAATGGCCTTGCGGACGTTCTCAAACTTAATACCATAGTTATTTAAGGGTTTAGGGTTTAACTCTACTCGTACCGCAGGCAATGAACTGCCGCCAATTTCAACTTCGCCAACACCGCGTAATTGTGATAATTTTTGCGCAATAATCGTTGAGGCAACATCATACATTTGCCCTGAAGTCATCGTATCTGAGGTCAGCCCCAAGATCATCACCGGTGCATCAGCAGGATTAACCTTGCGATAACTAGGATTCGTTGGCATTCCGCGAGGCAATAAGCTTTGTGCGGCATTTAATGCGGCTTGAACGTCACGAGCAGCACCATTAATATCACGTTGTAAATCAAACTGTAAAACAATTTTACTTTTACCTTGTCCGCTTACCGAGGTCATTTCGGTAATACCAGCAATACGACCTAAAAAATGCTCTAAGGGTTTAGTTACTGATACCGCCATAGTTTCAGGGCTAGCACCGGGTAGCACCGCGCGTATTTTAATGGTGGGAATATCAACCCGAGGTAAAGGTGCAATCGGCAATAAATATAAGGCAACAGTACCTATTAGCATTAAACCGATAGTCAGCAGCGTAGTTGCAACAGGTCGATGAATAAAAGGCGCTGAAAAATTCATAAAAAGATAGCCATTAAAGCACTTTTCCTTGCGAACTCTGCGCAGGAATATTTGCTTCAATCTCTTGTTTGCTACTGTGTTCTTTATTGCCCGCTAAACGCTCAAATAATAGATATATCACTGGCGTGGTAAATAGCGTTAGCATTTGGCTTACTAACAAACCACCCACTAAAGTAATACCTAACGGATGTCTTAGTTCTGAGCCAACTCCCGAGCCGAACATTAACGGTAATGCGGCGAGCAAAGCCGCCATCGAAGTCATCATAATGGGTCGAAAACGTAACAAGCAAGCTTGATATATTGCTTGCTCTGCGGGTAATCCCTGCTGGCGCTGAGCATCAATAGCAAAATCTATGATCATAATGGCATTCTTCATCACAATACCGATCAACAAAATAATACCGATAATTGAGATAACATTAAGCTCGTTTCCTGAGATCATTAGCGCCAATAAAGCACCGACACCAGCAGAAGGTAAACTCGATAAAATAGTTACCGGATGAATATAGCTTTCATACAGCACTCCTAAGACAATATAAACGGTAATAATTGCCGATAATATCAACAATAATTGACTCGATAATGACGCACGAAATGCCAATGCCGACCCTTGAAATTTTAATTGCATACTGGCGGGTAAGTTGAGCTGTTGTTGGCTTTTTTCAACCGCAGTAATAGCGCTATCAAGAGAATAACCATCAGCAAGATTAAAGGAAATAGTGGCGGCAGGAAATTGACCAATTCTGGTGATAGATAATGGTGCAATGCGCTCGCTAATTTTGGCAATCGCCGATAAAGGGATCTGCCGAGCTTTAATATTAACGCCTGAATGATTACTTGATTGAGTGCTTGAATTAGTATTTTTCACACTCAGATAAATATTATTTAGCGCATCAAGACCTTGGCTATATTTTCCTTTAACTTCAAGGATCACTCGTTGCTGGCTACTGGAAGTAAACAAGGTACTGACTTGCCGTTGACCAAAAGCATTGTATAAGGCATTCTCAATGGCTAAAGACGTTATCCCTAAACGACCTGCCAACGCTCTGTCAATATCAACATAAGCTTGTAAGCCGCGCTCTTGTTGATCGCTAGTGACATCAGCAAACTGTGGTTGTTGAGCCAATTGTTGTACTAATTTAGGTACCCAAGCACGTAAAATATCAATATCTGCATCTTCAAGTGAAAGTTGGTATTGGGTGCGGCTAATTTGATATTCAACGGTCAAATCTTGCACTGGCTGCATAAACAATTTAATGCCATCAACCTTAAGTAGTGCCATTTTTAATCGTTGTATTACTTCATTAGCACTGGCGTCGCGTTGCGATAATGGTTTTAAATAAATCATTATCCGCCCAGAATTAAGTGTTGAATTACTACTATCAACACCAATAAATGAGGATAAGTTTTTCACCGCAGGGTCGGTTAAAATCACCTTAGCTAATGCCTGCTGACGTTTCGCCATAGCACTAAATGAAATGCTTTCAGGCGCTTGTGAAATACCCTGAATGGCGGCGGTATCTTGAATAGGAAAAAAACCTTTCGGAATATACATATACAAAAGTACGGTTAATATCAATGTTGCTAAAGCAACCATCAAGGTGGCATTTTTACGTGCCAATACCCACGTTAGCTTAACACCGTAGTAGCGAGTAATACGCTCAAACAAACTATTTTGATCATGATATAACTGCTCCTTAGGTCGTTTGGGTTTATTTTTCAATAACCGTGCGCACATCATTGGCGTTAACGTTAATGACACTAACGCTGAAATTAAAATGGCAACTGATAAAGTGATAGCAAATTCACGAAACAAACGACCAATAACATCGCCCATAAACAACAAAGGGATCAACACCGCAATTAAAGAAACGGTTAATGAAATAATGGTGAAACCTATCTGGCTTGCCCCTTTAATTGCCGCTTCGAGAGGCGGCTCACCCGCTTCAATATGGCGCATAATGTTTTCGATCATCACAATGGCATCATCAACCACAAAACCAGTGGCGACGATCAACGCCATTAAGGTCAAATTATTTATTGAAAACCCGGCCAAGTACATCACGGCAAACGTGCCAATAAGTGATAACGGCACAGCAACACTCGGAATAATAGTCGCCACTGGATTGCGTAAAAACACAAAAATAACCATAACCACCAAGGCAATCGCCAATAATAATTCAAAACGCACATCATCTACCGAAGCGCGAATGGTTTCGGTGCGATCGCTTAACACACTTACATCGACTGCTTGCGGCAAAGAAGCTTTTAAAATGGGTAATAATTGTTTAATACGATCAACTACTTCAATAACATTAGCATCGTTTTGACGTTGAATATTAACAATCAACGCCGCTTTATCATTTGCCCATGCCGCAAGTTGAACATTTTCAGCACCGTTGATCACCGTGGCAACATCAGCGATGTGTACCGCCGCACCGTTGCGGTAAGCAAGAATAAGCTGATTAAATTCTTCAACAGATTTAAGTTGCCCGTTAGCATTAATACTCGATGCTTGATTTGGGCCGTCAAAACCACCTTTAGCAAGATTAGAATTAGCATTGTTAACGGCAATGCGCACATCATCCAACGAAAGTTGATAAGCCGCCAGTGCGTTTGGATTTGCTTGAATGCGAATAGCGGGTCGCTGACCACCACTAATACTGACTAAACCAACCCCAGTTAACTGGGCAATTTTTGCCGTTAACCTTGATTCAGCCATTTGCTGTAATTCTGGCAAAGGTAACGTGGCAGAGCTAAGCGCTAACGTCATGATCGCAGGATCGGCAGGATTAATTTTACTGTAAATGGGTCGCTGCGGTAAATCGCGGGGTAATAAACTGATCGCACCATTAATCGCCGCTTGTACATCTTGCTCGGCAATATCAAGTGCTAAATCGAGTGAAAATTGCAAGGTAATAATTGAAGCTCCGCCAGAGCTGGTTGACGACATTTGTATTAACCCTGGAATGCGACCAAACTGCCGCTCAAGCGGTGCGGTAATGGTAGCTGTAACCACTTGAGGGCTTGCACCGGGATACAAAGTAACCACTTGAATGATCGGATAATCAAATTTCGGTAACGCAGATACCGGCAATAAACGATAGGCGAATAATCCCACTAACAAAATGGCAATCATCAGCAATGACGTTGCTATAGGACGAAGAATAAATAAACGAGAAAAGTTCATAATGATCTAATGTGATCTAGCGATTGGCTGGCGAACAACTACATTTATTTTTGCACCATCACGCAGGCTATCGCCACCTTCCACGACCACAATATTAGTTAATGATAAGCCGGCAATCACTTCACTGATATCTCCTTGGCTTGCCCCTAATTTCACTGTGGTTACTTTAACACTATGATCGTTATTAACAACATAAACAAAACTACCCTGAACACCACGCTGTATTGCTGCAGTAGGGATCAATAAAATATTTTTACGGGTTTCAACCGCCATTTTTACATTAACAAATTGATTAGCAAATAAACGCCCGTCAGAGTTATTAAACTCAGCTTTAAGTTTAATGGTTCCTGTGGTTGGATCTATTTGGTTATCACTGGCAAGTAAGTGCCCTTGCACAAGTTGATGGCTTAAATCACGATCATACAAAGTAACATTAATAGTTTTGTCACTCGCCAATAATTTAAGTACTTGCGGTAAATTATCTTCAGGAATAGGGAAAATTACCGAAATAGGATCTAATTGTGTAATAGTAACAATACTTTTACGAGCTGATGCTTGCACAATATTGCCGGCATCTACTTGGCGAAAACCAAGCTGACCACTGATAGGCGCCTGAATTTTTGCGTATTTAAGTTTTAATTTAGCGTTAGTCACCGCAGCTAAATTGGCCTGCACTGCTGATTGATATTGATGCACTTGTAATTCTTTATTTTCAACCACTTGTAGCGAAATAGAATCTTGAATAAGTAATTTTTGATAACGAATTAGCGCTTGTTGAGCTGTATTTAACAAAGCACGATTAAGCTTTAACTGTCCTTGCGCTAATTTTAATTGCACTTTAAAGGGTTCAGGATCTATTTGCGCCAATAAATCACCTTTATTTATTAATTGACCTTCTTTAAAGGCAATATACATTAATTGTCCATCAACGCGACTGCTCACTTTAACGGTATTTAATGGTGTTACCACACCAAGCGCTTGTTGATAGATAGTTAAATTTCCTTGTTTAACCTTAGCAACAGTCACTGGCGTTGCTGAGGCTAAAATGGCTGTTTTTTTTGTTTTACTTACTTGAATAGAAGAATCAGAGGATGAAATAAAATAAAGTAAAATCAGCAAAACCAAAATTGCCGAATATGCTAGCGGTCGTTTGCTGATTTGTGCACGAATTGATCTGATAAAATTGCTCAGAAGCGCAGCAGAAGGATCTGAGTTTGAGGTCATATAATTATTTTCCTGATTTTAAATCAATGGGCTTTAATCGATGTGCTTTACTATTAAAAAGCTATTATATACATGCTCAGCTTGAAGATGCTAGTTTCATTAAAACGGCTAAAAAAAAGCCAAGCATCAATAATGACACTTGGCTTTCATTGTTTATTTCAATCCTTGAATAATATAATTTAAGATCACATATAATCGCGGATCAACACTTCTGCAATTTGAATACTGTTAGTCGCTGCGCCTTTACGTACATTATCAGCAACGATCCACATATTAATGCCTTGGTTATGACTAATATCTTCACGAATTCGACCCACAAAGGTCTCGTCATTACCGCTTGCATCACTAATTTGCGTAGGAAAATCTTCATCATTACGACACACTTTTAAGCCCGGAGCTTGTGCAAGTAAGTCTTTAACTTCTTCAGCAGAAATAGGTGAATTAGTTTCAATATGCAATGCTTCACCATGACCAAAAAATACTGGAACACGTACCGCAGTAGGATTAACTAACACATTTTCATCCCCTAATATTTTCTGTGTTTCCCAGACCATTTTCATTTCTTCTTTGGTGTAACCATTTTCAAGAAACACATCAATTTGCGGAATAACATTAAAAGCAATTTGACGAGGAAATATTTTAGTTTCAACAGGTTTACCTGACAGCAAATCTGTAGTTTGTTTTGCTAATTCATCTATTGCCGCTTTACCGCCACCCGAAACTGACTGATAAGTGCTGACATTAACGCGACTGATCCCCACCGCATCATAAATAGGTTTTAGTGCCACCACCATTTGAATGGTTGAGCAATTAGGATTAGCAATAATATTGCGATTACGATAATCGGCTAAGGCTTGTGGATTTACTTCGGGTACCACTAGGGGAATTTCAGGGTCGTAACGAAACTCAGACGTATTATCGATAACCACACAACCTGCTTCAGCGGCTAATGGTGCAAATTTAGCTGAAACAGAACCACCAGCAGAGAAAAAACCAATCTGTGTTTGGCTAAAGTCAAAATGATCAGCATCAAGCACTTCAATGCTTTCGCCATTAAATTCAATAAATTCACCTGCTGAGCGCGAGCTAGCTAACGGATAAAGTTTATTAATAGGAAAATCACGCTCTGCTAAAATTTCAATAATGGTTTTACCCACGAGTCCTGTTGCCCCAAGTACGCAAACGTCAAATTTTTGTGCCATGTTCCTCCCCTTTTAATTGATTGGTTTTGTAAAGCCAAGCTGATGTGGCACATCGACATTGGCGGTAGTTAATATAGTATCGTGCAAAGTAACTCTGAGCGATGAAAACTCCCGTCTTGTTGGGTAGTTTTTACGAATAGCATCAAAACTTTGTGCTAACTTTTGTGCTAATGATGCTTTTTTACACAGGTTGTTCAGCTGATTATTCGACAGTATATTTTCACGAAAAAGTCCATCGTCACGGCGCACATCATAAACCAGCGTCACCAGCTTAGTTAACTGTGTTTGATCAAAGGCTTGCTGCAAGGTAACTTGCGATATTGCCGCTGGCGGTAAAAAACCTTTTAACTGTTTAGATGGCTGAACGTCTAAATGTTGACATAATGCCTGATAAAGTTGCTCAGTACCAGCAGATTTTCCTTCTAAACTATAACCAGCAATATGTGCCGTGGCTATTTCGGTATAAGCAATTAAATCAGTTAAAATATTAGGCTCATTTTCCCACACATCCCAAACAATTTTAAGTTGGTGTCCTTGTTGTTTTATTTTTAATAAGGCTTTATTATCAACAACTTCACCACGACAGGCATTAATTAATATTTGTTTATCGTTTAATTGAGATAAAATTTGTTCATTCAATAAATGATAGGTTGCATGTTCCCCCCCTTGCACTAGTGGCACATGTAACGAAATAACATCGCAACTAAGAATTTGCTCAAATGATGAAAACTTGCGGGGATCTCCAGCTTGCTCAAGCGGTGGATCGTATAACTTATAATTAATAGACAAAGCGTCGAGCTTTTTAGTAAATTGCGTACCTGTGTTACCAGCACCGATAATACCTACTGTTAATGTAGATAAATCAAGTAAATAACGTTCTGCCAACACCACTAACGCACTTAATACATATTCAGCCACAGCAACGGCATTACAACCGGGCGCTGAACTAAAAGCAATATTGCGACTCGCTAAATAAGTTTGATCAATATGATCAACGCCAATCGTTGCCGTGCCAACAAAAATAAGTTTATTATTTAGTGCCAGTAATTCTTCATTAACTTGGGTAATAGATCGCACTAGTAAAACTTCGGCATCGGCGACTTGCTCAGGCGTTAATTCACGCCCAGCAAACGGAACTAATTCAACCGCGTCAGCGCCAAAATCGGCAAAGAATTGCGCCGCATAAGGCATGTTTTCATCAAAAAAGATTTTCATTTTTGTTAAAGACAAAAAAGACAATAAGTAAGTATTATACTTTTTGTAACATACAGATAAAAGCAATGTTCAAAGTTTCGTAACATTTTTTCCTTAAATAATAGAAAAATTAAACTTACTGTTAAATTTTACTTTATTTTCCTTTTAAGCTTTACTTAATGTTAATGTTGTATCATTTATATAAGTATGTTTAATAAATTAAATATCAAATAGTTACATGCTTATGCACTTGGCTCAGGATCGTCATCCCTACATTTTTTTTAAGCGGGAATATTCTTAAAAAAACATTAGATCTTCGATTAAAAGACCTCGAAGATGACGATTATAATAAATACCTGAGTTATCTGCATAGACATATAATTAATTGATGCTGTATTAAAAGATGGTGAATATGTTTGATGAATTAATTGTGTTTTTTATCTATGCTGTACCTTTAATATTAATTATTGGTTACTACTTCTTTTGTAAAAAGAAAGAGCATTGTGCAAGTGAAAATTTTTTATTACAAGCTCAAAAAGATAAACTAACTCAACCAGCAAGTATCCACCCAGTGGTTGATCATGCAAAATGTTTTGGTTGTGGATCTTGTTTAAGTGCTTGCCCAGAAAAAAACGTTTTAGGGCTAATAGACCAAAAAGCACATTTAATTAACCCAACCAATTGTATTGGGCATGGCGCATGTAAGGCTTCTTGTCCTTATGATGCTATTACACTTGTTTTTGGTACCGCTAAACGTGGTGTTGATATCCCTGAAATAACACCTGACTTTCAAACCACTGTATCAGGGTTATTTATAGCGGGTGAATTAGGAGGTATGGGATTAATAAAAAATGCAATAGAACAAGGTAAGCAGGCGATGTATTCTATTGATAAGTTTTTAAAAACAAAATCTTCCAAAAAATCGACTGATACTGCTGCTCAAGATGTTGATTGCGTAATAGTTGGCGCTGGGCCAGCAGGAATATCGGCAACGCTTGCCGCAAAGGAATTAAATAGATCAGTTGTCACTATTGATCAAGAAACAATTGGTGGTACGGTTAGTCATTTTCCGCGCGGTAAATTAGTAATGACATCACCCGCTCATTTACCTTTACATGGGGCAGTAAAATTTAGTGAGACAACTAAAGAAAAACTGCTCACCTTTTGGCTCGATTTAATAGAAAAATATTCCTTAAAAATAAATCAAAATGAAGCAATGATCGATATTGTAGGTAATGATGATGGTAGTTTCACCTTACAGAGCAGCAAAAAAAAATATCACACTAAAACAATTCTTTTATCCATTGGTCGACGCGGAACACCAAGAAAACTCAATGTAAAAGGTGAAGACTTACCTAAAGTTGTCTATAGATTAATTGATCCTCAACAATACAAAAATGAAGATGTATTAGTTATAGGTGGTGGCGACAGTGCATTGGAAGCAGCATGTAGCATTGCTGAATTAACCGATTGCAAAGTATCATTATCTTACCGAAATGATAATTTCAATCGTGCCAAACAAAAAAACAGAGAAAGAGTTGATCTACTGGTTAAAAATGGTGATTTAACTTTATATTTTTCATCTCAGGTAGCTGAAATAATAAAAGATGAGGTTATACTTAGTATTCAAGATGAACAGATAAGTATACAGAATAGTGTTGTGATTATATGTGCAGGTGGTGTTTTACCTACACCTTTTTTAAAAAAATTAGGCATTGAGGTAACAACAAAATATGGGACATTATAAATATTTATGTTTTTTAATTTTAAGCGCGTTCAGCTGCATTGCTACGTATGCTGCTCAAAGTTTACCGAATAATGTAAAGCAACATTTATTACAGGGCGAATACCAACAAGTTTTGCCTATTTTAAAAAATTTGGCCAATGCAAATAATTCCTCAGCGCAATATCAACTGGCTTTATATTATTTAAAAGATCAAAAAAATAAGAATTCATTAAAAAAAGCGGAGCAATGGTTAATTAAAGCAGCAAAAAACAATAATAAAGCAGGTTACCTTTTGGGTTTATTATATATTCAAAACAAATTTGAGCATTCTACTCGTACAAAAGCTAAAAAATATCTGCTTATGGCTCAAAAAGAGGGAAATTATAAAGCTAAAAAACTACTAAAAAAATTACAGTTAAAAACTAATAACACTTCCCCATCAAATGCACAATTACAATTACAGTTAGATCAAAGCATAAAGCAGGGCAATTTGGACAACGTAAAAAAACTATATCACTTAGGCGTTAAATTAAATGGTAAGAATCTCTTTGGAGAAACGCCATTAATTGTTGCAATCAAAGCTAGGCAATACGATATTGCTATATATCTTTTAACTTTACCTGATCCTGTAAAAGCAATTCAAAAAGTATTAAACATTAATGCTCAAGATAATAATGGTAATACCGCGCTTCACTTTGCCGCAATTCAAAATCAATTCAAAATTAGCCATTTACTTTTCTACAATAAAGCATCTATTAACATTCAAAACAAAAAAAAGCAAACGCCATTAATTAGTGCCTTAATTGCAAAAAACAAAATAATTGCTCAACAATTGATTAATGAAAAAGCTAATTTTAAGATTAAAGACAAACAAGGTAAAACAGCAATCGATTACGCTAAAAAATATGCTATTTCTTTAGTTTTACCTTCAAAAAATAAAGTAGAAAAAAATCATATTTTAACCGAAAAAAGTTTAGCTAAAAAACTAGCACGTCTGGTGTTACAAACCAAAGATCCTCAAAGCCCTTATTTTGAACGCTCCATTTTAGCCATTGCAGTAGCCCAAAAACAAAACGACTTAATTCTTTATTTATTGAAATCTGGATACTCACCATGGCAAGGTGATAGACAGCATCAAAATGCTGTTATAACCGCTATTATCATGAAAGATGCTAAAGTAGCCTTAACCTTACTTGCACAGCCTTTTCCGCAATCACTTAACAAAAATCAGCTCATAGACGTTTTTAAACACACTATAAAATATGATCAATCAAAAACATTAACTAGTTTACTTAACATCGTAGATCTAGAAAACATTAAAAAATGGCCTATAGAACAAACACCTTTATGGTATGCCATAAAATATAACCGTATTAGTGCTGCCACTGCTATTATGAGAAAAATCCCCCCAGATAATCGACAAGACAGTCAACATCTCAGCTATTTATTACTTGCTATGCATTCTAACTTAACAGAAATAAGTCAACTACTTATCACCTTAAAGATTGACGTAAATTTACAAGATAATAAAGGAAGAACAGCATTATGGTATGCTGTGGATTTTAAAAATTCAGATATTACAAACCAGCTTCTCTATGCTAATGCAGTAACAGAATTAGCAGATAAGCAAGGAGTAACACCACTGATCCAAGCTGTTATCAAAAACTGTTCCGCTTGCGTTGAAAAATTAATAAATTTTGGTGCCGACATTCAAAAACAAACAAAAAATGGCAATAGTTCTTTAATGTTTGCTGCGCAAGGGAAAGTAAAAATATTAACTACTTTTCTCAATGATAAACGAGAGCTCAACATAAAAAAACGCAACCATCATAGTTACACAGCGTTAATGTTGTCTGTTCAGAATAATTGTTTTAAATGCGTACAACTGTTGTTAAATAAAGGCGCAAACCCTAAAAGAAAAAATAAGCAAGGTGAGGATTCATTAGACTTGGCTAAAAACAACCGCAAAATTTTTAATTTATTAAATAACATTTAGGAGATTTTTTTAAATGAAAAATATCAGTAGTTACATTATTTTACTTTTCTTAATATTGAATACATCTTTCGCCTTAGCTAAAGCAAAGGATCAACAGACAAAAACATCAGCAAAAAGTACTTCAATCGCCAAACCAAATTGGTGGAAAAAATCTTCTGGTATTTCAACAGATTTATCTAAAAAAGCAAATAGTAGCCCAAATAGCATGTCTGCAACACAAATTAACACCATGCGCACCGAACCTATAACACATTTTTTAGATTTTACCGCAGATAAAAATTGGCAATTAATTAGTAATAATATTGGTATGGCTAGTGCGAAATATCAAATTACTTTATCAGGTAAACAATATGAACTTGCCATTATTCGTATGAATAATAATATTCCTTTAGATTCAGTATTAAATATTTGGCAAAATAAAGTTGGCTTAATGGCACAGTCTAGAAATAAACCAGTGCCAGTTCAAACTAAAAAAGGACAAACACTTAATTTAATTACCATCGAAGGTGATCAAAAAGCCATTCTAGTTGCCTTTCATAAACAACAAAAATACACCTTTTTTCGTTTATTCGCTAAACAAGGATTAAATCAAGAAATTCGTGCTAATTTTATGAATTTTTTAACTAATTTATATGTGAAAAACTAGCTACCTGATGAGGTGTGATCTTATCTTCTTATAAAATCACATGCCTATGTACTTGGCTCGGGATCGTCATTCTCGCAGTCTTTTAAGCGAGGTTCTACGTCAAAAAACATGAGTTTTTCGATAAAAGCGTCTTGAAGATGGCGATTAGTATAAATACCTGAGTTATCTGCATAGCCATGTAATGCTATTAAAAATAATAGCGGTAACCAAAGTAAAGATAATATATTTTGGTGCTTTGTGTTGGTAAAAGTGTTGATTTGCTATTATAAAGAATAGCCCCTAAATCTGTATATAAGTAATGTTTTTTACTCTGATATTGCAACCTAAATGTAGGTGATATACTGCGTTGGCTACTACCATTAGCATTACTGCGATTGTCAAACCTTAATTTAGAGACTATTGATAAACCATTTGAAAATCGATATTGATCACTCACATATATCGAAGATACCTTTGAACTAGCTAAGCTAGAATATCTAAAACCTAAACGGTTAGTATCTTTTTTACTAAATATTTTTTTTGCTGAAAAATTTATATTACCGTAATATTGCGAACCACTTTGACTGATCTCTGGTACGCCCCCCGAACCAGGGGCTCCAGAAATATTCATCCAAGTAAAACTCGTGCTCATATCATAATTATCTGATATGGGTTGATAATATTGAAAAGAAGCGGTTTTGCTGGTTAAGGTTCTGTCTATAGCCAAATCTAGAATTTCTTCATCGGTAATAAATAAATTTTGTAATTCCGACAAACTATCTACTGTTTGCCCGATCAAGGCATTTCGAGTGCCAATATAGGGGCTTTTTCGATAATTATAAGACCAACTATAACGTTGAGAAGACGCCGTAGCATAGCTACCTGACAATAAAAATGCATTTAAGGTTTTATAAAATATATCATAGTCTACCAAACCAAATAACGAGATCGAGTTTTTATAGTAATTAAACTGTCCACCTACGGCTTGTCGATCGGTTAAGTTACCAATATTTTGATTAAAAACAAAAACACTAAAATCAAGACTATCCCAAATTTTATCAACATCAACACTCAAACCATAAAATTGTCGTTCGGTATTAATACTGGTAACTTTAGAAGAATTTACGGGAAAACCAGCAACAACATTAACTTTATAATCTGAATATAACTTACTGCTTAACACTAGACCGTCAAAACGACCAAATATGCCTTTACCACGACTTCTTTGTCGACCAAGTTTGACTTGATAATCATTATTTTTACTTTTTGCAAACATGCTTAAATAACGAATACGCTCACTGGTATTACGACCACTGGGTAAAAAGTCTTGATAATGACCAACAGATGCCCTAAAACCAACATTGTAGTTTTCTTGTTGGTAACTACCTCGAGCATCTAAATCGATATTGGCTAGTGAAAGTGAATTTCTACTTTGGCCACTGTTATCAACAAAAACACTTTTTCGATAATCAGAAGATAAACTCCCGCGAGTAAATGACTTTTGGGTACGTCGATTTTTACCTGAAGTATTTTTTAATTGTCGGTTTTTAGTTAAGGTTTCTATACCAATTAAATTGTCATATCTTATTTTTACACGTTTAGCCGTTTTTGCCTGAGGATATTGCTTTAAAAATTTTTGATAAGCTTGTTTTGCAAAAGCTTTTTGCCCTTTTTTTTCACGGGCTACACCTAAAAACTCTAACGCAAATTGCTGCTGCTCTTTATTACCATTTTTGAATAAACGCGTTAATAGTCGAATAGCTAATGAGTATTTTTTTTGTGTTAAGGCAATTTGAGCTTGATTTTTTAATTTTATATTACTACTTCGTTGTTCAATTAGAGCTATTTTTTGCCCCGGCTCTATCACATTAGCGTCTTCAATATTATTCCATGCTTTTAGCTTATCAATGGAAATATTATATTGTTTGGCAATAGAAAATAAACTTTCGCTTTCTCTAACAATATGTGTACTTTGAATTGTATTTAATATTTTAGTATTTGTTGATGAAAAATCGTTATTGTTAGCGTGGGCTAAACAAAAAGTATTCATTGATACTACAAAAAACAATACACTTACATTATTTAAATTTTTCATTAATCGCCACCAAATTCACCATCGCTAACTTTATGTTCATTTGTTTTGAATTTTTTAATCACTGTAAAGGTGTTGTCAGTGTATTCATGACAAGCTCCTGAACAATCTCTTAGCTCTGACACTGTGTAAAAAATAGTTGATGGGCTATTAGTTTTTGTATGCTCATTAACGTCATAAGAATTGGCATGACAGCCTGCACAGTCAGGCGCGTAAGGAAAACGCCATGGTATAATTTCATTGTTACTGGTATGACAGTTATTACAGCTTAAATTGGCACGATGAGTCCCAGGGTATGATCCCGTATGGGTGTAATTGGTAAAATTCCAGCTTTGGGTAGAATGGCAAGAATCACATTGTTGACTAGTTATAAAGTGGCCATTATTTTTACCTGTTGCAATAACGCCGTCATGACAAGTAGAACATGAACCAAGTACTTCATTATGATCTACCGTTGTGGCTGGTGACCAAGTTAATGTTGAATGGCAAGACTCACATGATGCTGTAGATAAAATATGCGATGTGTTTTTGCCTGTTGCCGTGTTGCCATCATGGCAACTACTACAATTATTGGTGATACCACTATGATCGAAGGTAGCAGGTGTCCATGCCGTTGTTAGATGGCAAAAGTCACATTCTAGTGTTGTGCTTAAATGATCGGGGGTTTTTCCTGTGGCTATGTTGCCATCATGACAACTAGTACAGGTACCTGTAACTTGCGTATGATCAACAATGATCACCGGTGACCAAGTATTAGTCGCATGGCAAGTTTCACAAGCATCAGTTGTGGTAATGTGCTGAACATTTTTACCGGTAGCTACATTACCATCATGACAAGTACTACAAGAGCCTAACACTTCATTATGGTCAACAGTCGTTACCGGTGACCAAGTACTTGTGGCATGACAAGTTTCACAAGCAGTAGTTGATAAAATATGCGATGCACCCTTGCCTGTGGCTATATTACCATCATGACAAGTACTACAAGAGCCTAACACTTCATTATGGTCAACCACTGTTGCTGGTGTCCAAGAGGCTGTAGAGTGGCATGTTTCACAATTTGCAGTCGATAAAATATGCGATGCCCCCTTGCCTGTGGCTATATTACCATCATGACAAGTACCACAAGAGCCTAACACTTCATTATGGTCAACCACAGTTACCGGTGTCCATGAAACGGTAGAATGACAAGTATCACAATTTATAGTCGATAAAATATGCGATGCGCTTTTACCTGTGGCTATATTACCATCATGGCAACTACCACAAGTACCGGTGATATCTAGATGGTTAAAGTTTGCAGGAACCCAAGCTGTTGAAGTATGACAGGCATCACATTCTTGTGATGTTACAAAATGATCAGCTGTTTTACCTGTCGCTATATTGCCATCATGACAACTACTACAAGACCCTAACACTTCATTATGATCAACCATCGTAGCAGGAGTCCAGGAAGCTGTAGAATGGCATGTTTCACAATTTGTCGTTGATAAAATATGCGCTACACCCTTACCGATAGCTACATTGCCATCATGACAACTACTACAAGAGCCTAACACTTCATTATGATCAACCGTCGTTGCTGGTGCCCATGAAGCAGTAGCATGGCAGGTTTCACAGTTTGTGGTTGATAAAATATGCGACGCGCCTTTACCTATGGCTATGTTGCCATCATGACAACTACTACAAGAGCCTAACACTTCATTATGGTCAACTATAGTTGCGGGTGTCCAAGAAGCAGTAGCATGGCATGTTTCACAGTTTGCAGTTGATAAAATATGTGATGCACCCTTGCCTGTAGCTATATTACCATCGTGACAAGTACTACAAGAGCCTAACACTTCATTATGATCAACACTCGTAGCTGGCGTCCAAGAAACCGTTGAATGACAAGCATCACAGTTTATTGTCGATAAAATATGTGATGCGCCTTTACCTGTAGCTATGTTGCCATCATGACAACTACCACAAGTGCCGGTGATATCTAAATGGTTGAAGTTTGCGGGAACCCAAGCTGTTGAGGTATGACAAGCATCACATTCTTGTGAGGTTACAAAATGATCAACTGTTTTACCGGTAGCGATCGTTCCATTATGACAAGTAGTACAAGTACCGATCACTTCATTATGATCAACTATAGTTGCTGGTACCCAAGAAATGGTTGCATGGCAACTTTCACAGTTAGTTGTCGATAAAATATGTGAGGTATTTTTACCAACAGCATCGTTGCCATTATGACAACTTGCACAGTTAGTTGTATTATCACTGTGATCGAAAGTAGCAGGAACCCATGCATTGGTTAGATGACAAGCATTACATTCTAAAGTCGTAGCAAAATGATCAACCGTTTTCCCAGTTGCCGTATTACCATCATGGCATACGGTACAAGAACCCAATACATTATCATGATCTGTTTTTACCACAGGCACCCAAGATGATGTTGCATGACAAGTTTCACAGTTATTTGTTGAAAGAATATGTTGAGTATTTTTACCTAATGCAACATTACCATTATGACAACTTGTACAAGTACCTAACACGTTCAAATGATCAACTATTGTGACGGGTGTCCAACCATTAGTGTTGTGACAAGATTCACAATCTTCAGTAGATAAAATGTGCTGAGTATTTTTACCCGTTGCACTAGTACCGTTATGACACGAACTACAAGGCAAGGTTAAATTAATATGATCAAATGTTGCTGGAGTCCACGCATTAGAAGTATGACAAGCATCACATTCTTGTGATGTCGGAAAATGCGTTTCGGGTTTACCCACTGCAATATTATTATTATGACAGCTTGTACAAGAGCCAATAACTTCAAGATGATCAACAGTAAAAACTGTTTGCCAATTATTGCTATTATGACAAGATTCACAGTTTTGGCTTGTTTGAATATGAGTGGGATTTTTGCCTTGAGTAATATTTCCATCATGACAACTAACACAAGTTCCCGTTGCCGATAAATGCTCAAAATGAGAGATAGCATTCCAGCTTGCGCTTAGGTGACAATCAGCACAACGATTACCACTTTGTATATGGTTACTTGGCTTTATTGTTGCTTCAACAACACCGCTATTGCTATGACATAGCTCACATTCTGTTGGCGTACCTAGAAACTGTCCGTTTATATGACAATCTTGACAATCAAGCGTCAAATGTTGTCCATCTAGAGGAAAAGATGTCATTTGATGATCAAATTTTTCAGCTAATAAACCTTGGCTAAACACCAATAATACAAGCAATAAAGTAGGTAATAAAAAAAATCGAATTAGTTGAACGAGTTTATTATTAGAAATCATTAAAACTCTCCCTATTATGGCATCGTTGACAATCTTGGCCAAAGCTACCTTGATGAACGTCATCATGTTGATGACAATCTACACATAACTTAGGTGGTAAAAGTGGTTTTGAAAGTTCACTAGTGTGACAAAGGTTACAGCTTAAATTATGGTGTGCACCTTCAAGAGAAAAATTTGTTTGTGTTTGATGATCAAACACCCAAGTTGACCAACTCGCCGTGTTATGACATTGCTCACATTCTTTACCAAGCGTCGACTCATGAAAGTCATCATCAACATGGCAACTACTACATTTCATCTCTTTTATTTCAAAATCTGCAGAATCATGACAAGACTGACACACTAAAAGCTTGTGCGCTCCGGTTAACGGAAATTGAGAGAAATCATGATTAAAGGTTATTTGTTTTTGCCATGCTTGTTGTTGATGACAACTTTGACATTCTTTACCAAGTTTTCCTTTATGAGGGTCACTTAGTTGATGGCAGCTGTAACATTTTCTAATTTCTGTAGTACTATTTTTATGTTCAGTACGTTTTAAAGAATTAGGTAAGTGGCACGCATCACAATGTAATTTTTTATGAATGCCTTGTAATTTAAATTTAGTATCATCATTATGATCAAAAGTCGTTTTTTTCCAAGAATTATTGTTGTGACATTGTTGACATTTGGCACCATTATTACCGGAGTGAATGTCATCACTTTTATGACAACTATTACATGTTCTAGCAGTTTTACTTTTTTTGCCCATTGTAGTGATCGGCGTTTTATGGCAATTTGAGCAAGTTAACTTTTGATGTTTACCCACTAAACGGTATTTGGTTTCTTTAAAATGATCATAATGCTTATTCTTCCATGTTTTTTCACTGTGACAAGAGCTACATTTTTTGCCGAACACACCCAAATGTTTATCTTTTGATAAGTGACAATTGGTACATTTTCCACCAATTTTAACCGAGACATCATTTATATGGCAAAGCTTACACGCCACTTGTTGATGTTTTCCGTTAAGAGAAAAATTAGTTTTATTATGATCAAATTTACTCACATGCCAATTAGTTTGGTTATGGCATTTACTGCATTTATTATCTAATTTATTGTTATGTTGATCGTCATGACAACTTAAACATTTACCCGCTTTTAATTTTAAACTAAAAGGTTCTTTCTTTTTATCTGCTTTTTTATGACAATCACCGCAACTCAGTCTTTTATGAACACCTTCTAATTTAAATTCGGTTTTAGCATGATCAAAATGATCAACATCTAAGCTAGTAATGTTAAAATCACGTCCTTTATGATCACTATGGCACAATTGACATTGCCCTTTTTCATCGGGAGAAAGTCGACTATGAAAACCCGTAGCATTGATAATGTCTTTATTAATTTTAGTGTGACATTCTAAACATAATGGCGATTGATTCGATTTATCAAAACTTGCATGGCATTTATTACATTGATTTTCTATCTTGGCATGCGCACTGGTGAGTTTTCCGGGCATTAATAAAAGTTGTTTTAAACTAAGCTCATGAGATTGAGCAAATAGGCTTGTACTAGAGCAAAGAGTAATAAAATAAAATAATGCGATAAAAATAAATTTCATATCGACATCACCACGCGATCAGTATTGATGAACGACGACAACATGAACAATTGCCGTAATTATCATCATAAAAAAAAGCGGCAAGTGAAACACATGCCAAAGGGAGAAGAGTCTATTGTATAAGGCATAACTTGCCATACTCCTTAATTTTATTAAACCGGCGTTCCATGCGTTAAAATTATTTATGATGAGTTGCTCCTTTTCACCTTTTATTTCAGATTTCAAGATCACTTGTTTAAGTAGCTTAATTGAGCTTTTTTGAATTTTTTTTACTTTATACCTAGCCGAAAAGCTGGTTAACAAAGACACTTTTCGTTGCGTTAATTGCACTTCAATTTTAGTTAGCGCAGCGGCATGTTCATTGGTGAAAAATTCATGGGTAGAAAAGTTTTTTTTGCTTAATTGATAATCATCATTTAAATCAGAAAAAGCAATTTGCTCACCATATAATCCCCGATGAATTTTTTGATAAACATATCGGCCAATTAAACCACTTCCTGCAACAAGCAACATTGAAAATAAAGCAATATTACTATTAAGCGACCCCAAACTAAAATTTGAATGTAATAAAATAAAAGATGGACCAAGTACGCCAAAAACCATATGAATCCTAAACCAGTGATGCACCTTAAAGACCTTGCGCATAGGTTTCCAATATTTACGAGCGGGATAAAGCAACAACAACAACATCATTACCGAACCAGTTATACCAAAAGCATAACCAAGGCCATTTTTTGCTGTATACCAATATTCATCCTTTTCTAGCCAACCCATGAATAAGGTGGCAAGAATGGACATACTGAACAATATTGTTGTAATACTTTTTTTATACATAAATTATAGTGTAAAAAAGTTTTCTTAAGTAAAGCTTAACAGCGATAAATTTTACTTACAAATACTATTTAAATAAATACCCTATTTATATGAATATAAATTCACTTCGAACACATAACAATCATCAGAATGCTTTTTACCACACTCCTTATATTTTTGCATAACCAAAGTAGCGGTAGTGTCGCCAAAACCAAAGCTGTTCGACATTACTAAGTTTCTTCGTGCACATCACTTTAGTTATACTAGTCACTTTGTAACGCTTCAATAGGATCAAGCCTTGAGGTTTTAATAGCTGGATACACACCAAAAATTAAACCAACCATAGCGCAAATGCTAAAAGATAAAAGAATGGCGGTGATCGACCAAGAAACCGCCCACTGTGAATAAATCGAAACTTGTGCAGATTTTATTGAATTAAGTGCGGCTTCAAATTCATCCGCCAATAGGAGCAAGTTTTTTTTACTATCTGTAAAGTTTAGTACGACGAGGTCTCGATTAGTATTTTTTAACCAAGCCTTTAAATTAGGATCTAAAAGATTGTAATAATGCTGTCCATCATATTCATTTTTAGAAGGCTATGTTGTACTTAACTGTTGTTCAACTAATAATTATCGCGTAAAACCTACAGGTGATAAATTAATAAAAACAGTGAATAACTCCCTTTATGTGTTTGATTTTCTTCCATGATCAGAGGATGGATGATATTACAATAAATTAATATTTTTGCAACATCATTACATAAAAAAATCCTGAAATACACACTCTTACAGAGTAAAATTTCAGGATTTATTTTTCATTAGTTGTCATATTAAGATCCTGACTTTCATCAGGATGACGACGGCACATAAGTGATTAACAGCACTATCGTCTTACTGAATCTATTTCAGCATCTTTTTAAATGAATTAACTTAACTATTTATACTTTTGCATCACCAAAGTAGCATTAGTGCCACCAAAACCAAAGCTGTTAGACATGATTAAATTAAGCTCGGCATCACGTTTTTCGGTCACAATATCTAAACCTTCGGCTTTTTCATCAAGATTTTCTACATTGATAGACGGAGCAATAAAGCTATGTTCCATCATTAATAATGAGTATATAGCTTCATGAACGCCCGCCGCACCCAGTGCATGACCTGTCATCGCTTTAGTGGCGCTGATCGCAGGTGAATCATCACCAAATAATTCTTGAATAGCACCGAGTTCTTTTACATCACCAACCGGTGTTGAAGTACCGTGGGTATTTAAGTAATCAATTTTACCTTCAACACCTTGCATGGCTTGTTGCATACAACGTACTGCGCCTTCGCCACTTGGAGCTACCATGTCATAGCCGTCTGAAGTTGCGCCATAGCCAACGATTTCAGCATAAATATGAGCACCACGCGCAAGGGCATGTTCTAGTTCTTCAACGACAACCATACCGCCGCCGCCAGAAATAACAAAACCGTCTCTGTCAGCATCATAGCTGCGTGAAGCTTTTTCTGGCGTGTCATTATATTTAGATGATAATGCGCCCATACCGTCAAACATCATCGCTAGCGACCAATCAACTTCTTCACCACCGCCAGCAAAAACGATATCTTGTTTACCTAATTGAATTAATTCTGCGGCATGACCAATACAATGCGCACTGGTGGCACAAGCAGAACTTATTGAATAGTTATTACCTAAAATTTTAAATGGCGTTGCTAAGCAGGCAGAACAAGTGCTCGACATTGTTTTTGGTACCGCATAAGGACCAACACGTTTGATCCCTTTTTCACGTAATTTATCAGCTGATTCAACCACGTTCAATGAAGATGCGCCACCGCTACCAGCCACTAAACCAGTACGATAATTTGATACTTGATCATCGGTTAGTTTTGCATCGTCAATGGCTTGTTGCATAGCAATATAAGCATAACCAGCCGCGTCACCCATAAAACGAAACGCTTTACGGTCAATATTTGCTTTAGTATCTATCGTTGGTTTACCCCAAACTTGGCTACGTAAGCCTTTTTCTGCAAAACTTTCTGCGCGGGTAATGCCAGATTTACCAGCCTTTAAAGAAGATAATACTTCATCAGCATTATTGCCGATGCTTGATACAATACCGAGACCGGTGATCACTACACGTTTCATTTAGTTAACCATATTTAATTTAAAATTTTCGAGCGTATAATAACAACTTTCGCTCCCTTAGTGGTCTGTTCAGTGTACACTTGTACGCTGATTATGCCAACATTATGATGTATATCAAAATTTAGTTTTTAAATTTTTCAATAAGCGGCGCATTTTACCGTGAAACAACAGGAAAATCATGGCAAAACTGACAAATAATGAAAATTCCGTCATTTTTACTGATCAAGGTGTACCATTTTCTACTCACTTTGAGGATATTTATTTTGATAGTGAAACAGGATACCAGCAAAGCCAGCAGGTGTTTATTGAGGGTAATCAACTTAGCGATAAATTACTCGTTTCGAGCCTATCAACACATCAAAAAACATTAACCATTGCTGAAACAGGTTTTGGTACGGGCTTAAATTTTTTATTAACGCTACGCACTTATCATTTATTAGCAACAGCGCTAAAGCAACAAAGTGAAGTAAACAAACAGTTACTCAACATCAACTTTATTAGTATTGAAAAATATCCATTAACTAAAGCGCAATTAATGCAAGCCTTAACGCTTTTTCCTGAATTAAAACCATACACTCAATTGTTACTCGCCCAGTATCCACATGAGCCAACAACAAAACAGCAATTAAATTTCTTTAATAATAAAGTTACCTTAACGCTTGTTTTTGATGACGCCACCCAAGCATTAACAAAACTACACCCAGCCCCAAAACATATCAGGCATAACCGTTCTCCTAGCCAGCCTTTTTTTTACATGCCACTAGTAGATATTTGGTATTTAGACGGTTTTTCACCAGAAAAAAACCCACAAATGTGGAGTAGAGATTTATTTACTCAAATCGCCCGTTTATCAAAGCCACAAGCCACTTTCGCCACTTTTACTGTCGCAGGATTTGTACAAAGAGGTTTAAGTGAAGTTGGTTTTCGTGTGCAAAAACAAGCATCAACAGGACAGAAAAAAGAAATTTTAACCGGCATTTATCAAACAGCGCCTTATGGCAAAGGCTATCAACAGCGAGCTAAAAACACTAAACCACAACAAGTAACCATTATCGGCGGCGGCATTGCCTCGGCTTGCGCAGCTTATGCGCTAACCAAACAAGGCATAAAGGTACAGCTTTATTGTAAAGATGCTGATATTGCCCAAGGTGCATCAAGCAACGCTATCGGTGCTTTATTTCCTTTAATTCATCAATTGCCCGATAACATTAGCCGCTTTTATCAACAAGCATTTTGGCGAGCCAAGCAGGTGTATCAAGAAATTGATCAGCAAGGCTTTAAATACAATCACAATTGGTGTGGCTTACTTGATTTAGCCTTTGATGATAAACGCAAAGATTTTCAGCAAAAATTTGAGCAACTACAATGTTGGCCAAAAAACTTGCTTTACAGTGTTAATAATAAAACCGCTAGCCATATTGCTAATTTACCGTTAAAAGATGGCGGGTTATTTTTTCCACAGGCAGGCTGGGTAGCACCGCAAGAGCTAGTACAGCAACTATTTAATGCCGCTAAGCAAACGGGTAAACTGAAAATAAAGTGTAATGTTTCAGTTAAAAGTATTACTCAAAGCACTCATGTAAAAGAAAAGCACAGCTGGAAATTAAACACTAATAAAGGCAAATTAAACGCTACAGTATTATTACTTTGTGGTGGTGCAGAAGCCATAAAACTTAAGGTTATGGAAAAGTCATCATTAGTAGCTATTCGCGGACAAGTATCATCAATGCAGCCCAATGAGCAGAGTAAAAAACTCAAAACTGTAATTTGCCATCAAGGTTATTTAACCCCGCAGCATAATAATCAACATTGTATTGGCGCAACATTTCAACGTGGTACCTTTAATATAACCGCAAAAGAAGAGGACGATATATATAACCTCAACATGCTTAAACAAAGTATGCCTAATTTAATTGAGTGGCAGTTAAATGATGTACTCAGCAGTAAAGCACGGTTACGATGTACTAGCCCAGATCATTTCCCTATGGTTGGTGCTATGCCTGATATTGAACAGCACAAAAGTGTTTATGCGCATTTGGCTAAAGATAAAAACTTCAATGTACACACACCAGCACCTTATTTAGAAAATTTATATGTTTTAACCGGTTTAGGTGCGCGTGGCTTATGTTCAGCGCCATTATTAGCTGACATTCTAGTGGCTGATTTATGTGGTACACCTTATCCAGTTGACTATCAAACACTTTACAATTTAGCGCCTAATCGCTTTATTATTAAAGATATTGTGCGCCATAAGCTTTAAAATGTTAACACTTAAAATAATCTTTAAGCTGTTGCCAAAAATTAACAACTATCGTTATATCTTGTGGTGTTAATTCAGCTTTTGCCGCGCTCATTTTGTCACTGACTTGTTGATAAAGTTCAACACTCAATACTTGTTCATCATCACCAAAGGCTACTGCTTCTACGGCAATAAAACCACGTATATAGCTGCTAGCAAACAATATATCGGCATCATCTTGCTCTAAAATACTATCAAAATACTGATATAAATCGGTTAAGATCTTAGCTGTCATCTATTTGAATTTTCCTGATATGTTCAAAATATTAACTTTACTGAGGCGAGCTTACCGGATACAACACTTGGTCTTTATAGCCGGTAGTAATGCTAAAATAGCCACATAATTGTTGATCTAATTCACTGTCACCGGTGTCGGCAATCAATGGACGAGAATTAAGTGCTGCTAATTTAGTTTTAGTGGCAATTATAATAATATTTTCGTGACCGCCTTGTTGCGCTAAAATAAAGCGAATAATACGCGGGCTTAACTGTTGATTACCACGTCCAAAAATATGTCCTTGACCACCAATTAAGGTGATCACTAATTTGGTCTTTGTTCCCTGCTGTGCATGTTCTTGTAGTAATTGCCATAATTGCGCCTCAGTCAAATCATTTTGCAATAAGGTTTGCTGATAAACCGCATCTACCCCTAACAAGGTGTTATCTAGCGCTAACTCTTCCATTAAAAATGCTGTTGTTGAACCAGAGCCAATAATAAACAACTCATCATCCATGCGTTCTATAACATCCGCACTAATGTCTTGCAATACTAATTCATCAAGCTCTTTGCCGCCTGATTTTACCGCTTGAATGTAACGTAATTCACTGGGGATTTTCATTTCACCAAAACGCTTGGCTTTAACAATGCCGTTGCGAAATAAACTTTCATCAATATCCATCACATCTGCTTCGGTTAGGGTAACTAATTGTTTGGTCACCATTAATTCTATAACTCGCCCTGCCGCTTTGGGAGTTATTGCATAAACGCCTGAATGAATTTTACAACCCGCGGGAATACCTAATACTGGAAAACTTTGATCTTGCATTGCCCCAACAATGGTACAAACATTACGCGCGGTGCCATCGCCACCGGCAAACAATAAAATATCAACATGATGTTCGGTCATAACTTTTACGGCGTTTTCAGTATCGCTGGAACTACTTTGCATAGTGTTACCTTGCTTAGTATTACTTTGGTAAACAACTTCAACATTAAAGCCTAAAGCAAGTGCGCACTCTTCACCCATTTGTTTATCTGCGGTGTAAATCGTTATTTGCTCTTTATAGGGCAAAAGTATTTCTAACGCTTGTTTAGCTCGTTGGTTCGCTTTTGGCTCTGCGCCTAAAGCTAGTGCTTGTGCAACAACATTATCACTACCTTTTAGTGCCACACTACCGCCAAGACCGGCAATGGGATTGATAATAAATCCTAATTTAAATTGAATACTTCTCTTCATACATGCCTTCATAAAACAAATTGCTCTTGAGTTAAAGGTAAAGACGTTTGATAAAAGCTCGCTAACGCGTGAATAAATTGCTGCGATCTTTGAGGAAACCCAACCGCTAAATATTGCAGCACTTGTTGGTAAACCGCTTTTTTGAAACTAACGAGATCAGCACAATAGCCATTTAAGTTATCGGCTGAGACATTAAATTTTTTCTGTGCTGCAATACAAAATGCCCACTCGAGTGCTTGTGGTTTAATTTCAACTTGTTCAAAGGCTTTTTGTTGCTGCTCATTTCTGCCGTCAGGTTCATACCAATAACCAAAGTCTTCTAATAAACGGCGTGCTTTGCCGGCAATACACCAATGAGCAATTTCATGTAAAGCACTGGCATAATAACCATGTGCAAAAATAATTTGATGATATTCACAGTGTTCATCAGCGGGAGAATATAAAGGTTCATCGCCTCCTTTAACCAAGCGCGTGTTATAACTTTGTGAAAACTCTTGATTAAATAAAGTGATCAGATGTTGATATTGGTGCTGATACTGATCCGAGATAAGCTGTGGCATAAAATAAAAGTTTGTTTGCATAAATATAGAAGGTATTTTAACGAAAAACAAAAACTAATGACATGCTGAAAAATAAATATTAATGAAGTAAATTCGATAATTAGACTAAAAATCGACATAAATTCAAAAACAATTACTAACTTACTAGAAAACAAAGGTAAATTAGGTGTAAGATATTAACATATTTAGTTTACTTACCATGCCATGATGAAAAAACTTGATGACGTTGATTTACGTATTTTAACTATTCTTTATAAAAATGCAGACATTACCAATAAAGAACTTGCGGCTCAAATAGGCATAGCACCTTCAACTTGTTTAGAGCGCGTAAAACGATTAAAACAAAATGGCGTGGTTAAAAATGCTTTTATTGATGTTAATTTACAAACCATTGGCGGTAATATTGAAGCCATTGCCGCCATTCGACTGCAACCCTACAATAAAGAAGTTGTTAATCAACTCCGTGATGACTTACTACAACTGCCGGAGATTTTAAGCATGTATCATATGGGTGGTAGTTACGACTATTTTATTCATATGTCATTACGTGATAGTGAGCACTTACGTAACTTTGTATTTGAAGCGATCACCTCTCGTGACGAAGTAACTACGGTTGAAACTTCACTCATTTTTGAACATAGTCGCTCAGGGGTGTTACCTAATTTTGAAGAGGAAGGCTAGCCCGCTTTCAATCACAATGAAATTTACCGATAGTCATTGTCATTTAGATTTTGATGAATTTAAGCCTGATTTTCAACAACTATTAACTAACTGCGCAGCACAAGGTATTCATCGCTGCGTGATCCCAAGTATTGATCCTAATAATTGGCAGGCGGTGCTGCACTTAACACAAGAAAAAAACATCTCGATAAAACTGTTTGCTGCGCTAGGCATTCATCCGTGGTTTTTAAATGATTTATCAGAGCAAGTGCTAGAGCAGTTAACCACTATTGTTCAACAGCAAAAACACAATATAGTGGCGATTGGCGAAGCTGGCATTGATGGCAAAATCGCTGAACAACAAAATAATTTAGCCAAACAACAACATTTTTTTGAATATCAGCTGCACTTAGCCAAACAAGAAGATTTACCAATAATTGTTCATCATCGCCGCTCTCATCAACATATAACACCACTACTCAAGCAATATTCTTTAGCTAACACCGGCATTATTCACGCCTTTTCGGGGAGTTATCAACAAGCAAAACAATATATAGATCTTGGCTATAAACTTGGTATTGGCGGCACCATTACTTATCCTCGCGCGCAAAAAACCATTAAAGCGATCAAACGTCTACCTTTAACAAGCTTAGTATTAGAAACCGATGCGCCGGCCATGCCACTTAACGGATTTCAAGGCGAAGTAAATACGCCTTTGCAGATTATAAAAGTGTTCAATACATTAGTGGCAATTAGAACAGAAGCAACAGATAAAATTGCTGAACAAATAGAAATAAATATTAATGATGTTTTGAAATTAAAAGTAAAGAAATAAATTCAAATCAACTAGCGCTTAGGTGTTCGATAACCCTGACGACTAAAACGATTTAAACCACGTGTTAATAAAAAGCCAATTAATCCGGCTAAAATAAGCATTAGCCGTTCTACCTGACTACGTTCTTCATTATTTTTGATCAATTGTGTCGTTAAGAAAGATTTTTCGATCACTAAACGTAAATACGCTTTTAGCTTGCCTTTTTCATCACGTAATTCTTCTACATAAGAAATAAACTGTTGGCTATCGTTAGATTTATTTGCCGTTATGCCGTAAATTTCATTCAGCGAAGTACTGTGCTTAGAAGCGATAATTAATTGCCCGTTAATGTCATATAAACGAGCTTCTTTGATCAAGGGCGAAAGCACTAAGCTATCAACATAGGCTTTTAATTGTTTATTTTTATGATTAATCGATTGTTTTTTCAAAAAAACATTAACACTATTATGCACTTCTTGTGCTCGATTTTGACCAATAAGCGTAACATGTTGGTCAATTACTCGCTGCGTTTTAGCATCAATAGCCAGCCATATATTCATGATAATAATAATCAACACAATCGCTATAGCTAATTGCATTATTTTATTATAAATCGATGATGTTTTAGGGTATAAAGGCTGCTCGTGATAAAACATAATACCAAGTAAGTTGTTTAACCGTACTGACACTATAGTGATTAATCACGCAATTTTAAATAGATAGTGTAAATAGATTAAGAAAATACCTTGAATAAATAGGATACTTTGTGTCAATTTCAGCAAATAAATTAGCATTACAGCAGCTAGATCGTAATTTTATTGAACAGCATCTAATAAACACTAAAAGCAACGATAGAGAGGCGACATCATCATTAGAATTAGTGGTATTAGCAAATATCACTTATGAACAGTTAACCGCATTGGTTGATGCTTGTCAGCTTAAGGTATTGTCGTTAAATGCTATAAATGATCGCAATAACCAGCAAAGTTATCGTTTTAATGTTGAAGTTGATTTAGAGGCTAAATCGAAGGTAACTAACTTAACCTTAGCACGAGAAAAGTTAGCTTTATTTGCTCAACAACATAAACTTGAAGCGATATTAATTACCGACGCACCCAGCTTAAAAAAGGCAGGCTTACTGGTCATGGATATGGATTCAACCACCATTGAAATTGAATGCATAGATGAAATTGCCACATTAGCCGGTGTCGGTGAACAAGTAGCAGCGGTAACCGAACTTGCCATGCAAGGTCAGCTAGATTTTGCCCAAAGCCTACATCAACGCGTGGCGACTTTAGCCAATGCGCCAGAACAAATACTGGCTGATGTTGCTAAAAACCTTCCATTAATGAATGGGCTAACCACGCTTATTGAGGAATTAAAACAACATAATTGGCGTATTGCCATTGCTTCAGGTGGTTTTACCTATTTTTCAGAGCATTTAAAAGCAAAACTCAATTTAGATGACACTTTCGCCAATAACTTAGAAATTATTAGCGGAAAATTAACCGGCAAAGTTCTCGGCAAAGTGGTTGATGCTCAAGCCAAAGCAGACACCATTAAACATTTACAACATAAATATAGTATTGAGTCTTCTCAAACGGTTGCTATGGGGGATGGTGCCAACGATTTATTAATGATGGCGCAAGCACATTTAGGCGTGGCGTTTCATGCAAAACCGATAGTGTTAGCTAAAGCCGATACTTGCATTCATTTTGCTGGTTTAGATTTATTATTACATTGGCTAAAATAGACATTTAAGTGAGCCACATAAAAATAATTTTTAGTTTAACTCTGTGTCTACAATATTTTTATAGCGGTTAATTTAAGCTTAAAAATTAAACGTTACAATTAAAACAAGCGATACCTAAACATTGCTTCTGAGGTAATATCTTCAACATGAACCACGCCGGCAACACTCCAAATTTCTTGCTCAAGTTGCTTAGCGCGATGAATGGCATAAGAGCCAATATAGGTTAATTCTGGCGTTAAATAGGACATATCAGGTTCTTTAGTGCGAGATAGCTTTACTTGTAAACAATAAAAATCACCCCTTTTTAACGCGCGCTTAATAAACATTTTTTTCATTTCAATCGAAGTAAGTTCACTTTCTCTTTTAGTGATCACTCTATTTTCTACTAACTCAGCGCCCGATTTTATCGCAATATAAAGTACATCAGAGTAGGATAGATCGTCTACTTGCATTTTCTTCAGGGTATGATCTAAACCGTTCAATAACTTAGTATTCTGTAATAATGGATACMWRKKWKAATASYKAYCSMGWTMWCTKAANTRYTTSWTATCANWSAAAATATCAGTTGGTTCACCACTACACAGTATGGTTTCAAGTTTATAGCGGCTACCACTAGTTTGTACCAACAACGACGGCGTAGTAAAACTATGTGCGTAAATATTGCGTAGCGCTTTCGCTAACCCTGGTGTAATTAAATCATAATCATCTAGGGTTAATTTATCTTTATTTTTATCAATTAAATATTTAAAAAATGTGCGACCAACATGGTGATGTTGCTCAACAAAAGCACGCAAACTAATCACAGTTTTTTGCATATTGGTACGCACCACTTCATAAGCGAGTTTCTGTAAATCAAACTTTGAAGTCATTTTTTGTAATTTTGGAAAATTTAGATAAATAATTTCACCTTTACTAAGCAACGCCGCTTTTTCTAATTCAATTCTTACGCCTGAAACTGAAAAATCTTTTAACTCCCCAGACCAAGATACACCGCTTGCCGTTGCTTTAACGGATGTGTTATATAAAAACCTCACTTCTTGACGTAGATTTGAATAATTAACTTCTATTGAGTCAGTACGATAAACGGTTTTACTTTTACGGTGGCCAAATTGCTTTAACTTATCAATATCTCTAATTTCACAATCTAACTGTTGGTAATCACTGAAAATACCGGTATTGCTAATATCACTGACAGTGATAAAAAATGGCAACTTTTCAAGAATATTTTTAACCTCTATATTCGGTGGCAAATTCAAATAATGATCTTTGGTCACAATTGAATCCGCTAACATATACGGAGAGTGAGATAATTCTGTATTTACTGAATGTAGCGATAAATTAAAAATACTAAAGCTGTCTTTTGTCGCAGCAAAACCTAAAAACTGCGCCATAGAATCTTTATCTTCTTTAAGCTGTATTTCATCGGCACTATAAAAATAATTTTTACCATTATTTTTATGAACAAAACAATAGACCAATAAAGAGCCGTTTGTTTTTGCCATTTTTCGCAATCGTTCAATACGTTTTTCGTTTAATAAAAAATGCAATGTTGGATAACAGTTTTCATCATGCCAGTATTGATAAATGTGACTATTATTGATTGTATTTAATGCGTATCTTGGTAAGAATTTACTTTTCTTCTGCTCTATAAAAACAGCTAATTCATCACTCTTTGGCAAACTATAATGTTCAAAAACTCGGGCATGTAATGCCGAAATAGTATTTTCTAAATTAATTTTATAACGACGTTTATTTCCTTGAATGTAACCAAACAAAAATTGATAAAAACTTTGGTTTTGCTCATTTTCTGTTGCTACAACGCCAACAAATTGTACGTTATCTATGATACTAATATTACAAACTTTGTAATTAAACGTCGTGGTAGAGCCAAACTGAAAATCTTGCTCTAAGCCAATAAAACGTATTGGTAGTATTTGATCTAAATGCAGCATTTGTGTGCTACTAAGGCGTAATTTACAGCCGTGAACACTAATATCTGAACTTACTGCCTCAATACTTTGCTCATTAATGCTTACCGTTAAATTAATCGCATAATTCATTCGTTCTTCACAACGATCTGGATATTTACTACTACTATAAAATTTGGCTGGATATTGATTTTTTTCAACAATAGCAGCACTCGGTTTAGGGGCTATTTCGGTAGGGTTAATATTACTTTTTTCTTTTTGATAAATTACCCGAAAATTATTTTCAGTGTTCATTACCGCTTCATAAACACCAAAAGTATAACCACCATAGTAGGCAACATTTTCTTCAAAAATTTTAATCGCTACTTCATCGAGGTAATGACTGCGCTCTTCATGTTCATATAAATTACATTCGCCATTAACTAAACCACGCAAATCAACCAAACGAGTACAAGGCGTAGCTAAGCGCTTTACTTCCATTTTTAATAAAAATTTATCTTTATTATTTAATTTTTTAGTCAACGCCGAAAATGTCGCCTCAAAATCCTTTGAGCCTACTTCGCCACGTAACTGATCAATAATTGTTTGATATTTTAAAAAATCTGTACTCATAACTACTTTATAATGGTTACAATAAATTAATTAACGATATTTGCGATTAATGATAACAAATACTCAGATCAATTTATTAACAAATGTTGAATTTATTAGTATTATTAACTATTTTTGAATAATATATTTTTATAGCGCAAGTTTATATAGTTGACACTAATAAACACACTAAAAATTAAGATAAGCTCAAAATTAAATTACATGCCTATGCAGATCACTCAGGTATTTATTATAATCGTCATCTTCGCGTCGTTTTTATCGAAGATCTTGTGTTTTTTGACGTAGATCCCCGATTAAAAGACTTCGGGAATGACGATCCTGAGCCAAGTGCATAGGTACGTTAAATTAAAACTTAAACCAGATCATAAGCAATAATTATGCCTACAAAAGGTTACCCATGGCAAAAACAAAAACCGCTTACGTTTGCACCGATTGTGGTGCTGACTATACCCGCTGGCTAGGCCAATGCCAAGAATGTCATGCGTGGAATACCATTTCTGAATTCAGGCAAGCTAAAACACCCGCTCGCCAAGACCCTTTTTCAGGATTTTCCGGACAAACCACGCCAAAAGTGCAAACGCTTGACGCCATAGATTTGACTGATTTACCACGCTTTAGCTCAGGCTTTGCTGAATTTGATCGCGTTCTTGGCGGCGGCATTGTACCTGGTAGCGCTATTTTAATTGGTGGTGAACCTGGCGCTGGTAAATCAACCTTATTATTACAAACCATGTGTACGTTAGCAGCTAACATGGAAGCCTTGTATGTAACCGGTGAAGAATCTTTACAACAAGTTGCCATGCGCGCTAAACGCCTAGGGCTTGCCACAAATAAACTTAAAATGCTCTCAGAAACCAGTGTTGAAAACATTTGCGCGATTGCCAGTACAGAAAAACCGAAAATAATGGTCATTGATTCAATTCAGGTAATGCATATTAGCGATATTCAATCAGCACCAGGCAGTGTCTCGCAAGTGCGTGAAACCGCGGCTTATTTAACTCGTTTTGCCAAGCAAAATCATGTTGCCATGCTACTTGTTGGTCATGTTACTAAAGATGGTTCTTTGGCGGGCCCTAAAGTGCTAGAGCATTGTATTGATTGTTCAATTATGCTTGAAGGCAGTACCGATTCACGTTTTAGAACACTACGCGGCAATAAAAATCGTTTTGGTGCGGTCAATGAACTTGGTGTCTTTGCCATGACGGGTACAGGCTTAAAAGAAGTTTCAAACCCCTCAGCAATTTTTTTAAGTCGATCACAAGAACAAACCGCTGGCAGTATTGTTATGGTGTTGTGGGAAGGGACTCGCCCATTGTTAGTTGAAATTCAAGCGCTTGTCGATCATTCCGCTTTAGGTAACCCTCGCCGAGTTGCCGTCGGCGCTGAACAAAATCGCTTATCGATGTTACTGGCCATTTTACATCGTCATGGTGGTTTACAAATGAACGACCAAGACGTATTTGTCAATGTTGTCGGGGGTATAAAAGTTACTGAAACCAGTATTGATTTGGCGCTATTATTAGCGTTAGTGTCTAGTTTCCGCGATAGAGCACTACCGCAAGATTTAGTGGTGTTTGGTGAAGTAGGCTTATCGGGGGAAATTCGTCCTGTACCTAGTGGTCAAGAACGCATCAACGAAGCAGCAAAACATGGTTTTAAACGTGCTATTGTGCCCATAGCCAATGCACCAAAGCACGCTATTGAAGGTATGGAAGTTATTGGCGTTAAAAATTTGAGTGAAGCACTTGAAGTTATTTAATACCAATTAGCATATCTATTTAGCATAACCTTTTATATTTATTAACATTTCCATTTACTAAAAATTATCATTACTCATGAAAAAATTATATTTACAGACATTAACTGGTATTGCTTTACTCTTTTTAACTCAAACAATAGCAAGCCAACCAATAAAGCAAACAAACTCTGCTGAACAGCTCACTATCGACAGAATTTACAGCTCACCATCACTTGATGGGCAAACTCCCAGATCATTAAAATTATCTCCAGATGGAAAACGAGTGACTTATCGACAAGGTAAAAAATCAAATCTTAGCCGATATGATTTATGGGAATATAATATCGCCAGCCAAAAAAATAAATTATTGGTTGATGCTGATGATTTGATCAAAGGTGTAGAAAATTTATCTGATGAAGAAAAGGCGCGCCGTGAACGACAACGCATTTATGGCTCGGGTATTATGGAATATTTTTTCTCTAATGATGGCACAGCGTTATTATTTCCGTTAAACGGCGATATTTATTACTACAATCTGGTTAGCCAAAAGGCCAAGCGTTTAACGCAAACTAAGGCGTTTGAAACTGATATTAAATTTTCGCCCAAAGGACATTACGTTTCCTTTATACGCCAACAAAACCTATTTATATTAAATATTAACACCGGTAAAGAAAAACAACTTACCAAAGATGGCAAAGGCGTAATTAAAAATGGCATGGCTGAATTTGTCGCGCAAGAAGAAATGAAGCGAATGACCGGCTATTGGTGGTCTCCTAATGAAAAACACATCGCCTTTTTGAAAGTAGACGAATCACCGGTAAAAACGATTATTCGTAACGAAATTTATGCTGAAAAAGTAAAACTGATCAAACAACGTTATCCGGCAACGGGTACAAACAATGTTAAAATAAAACTAGCAGTAACCGACATTCAAGGTAAAAAAACACGCTTTGTTAAGTTAGGCAAAGAAATCGATATTTATATTCCCCGCGTTAAATGGTTTCCTAATAGCAAGCAGTTATCATTTCAGTGGCAATCACGCGATCAAAAAACCTTAAAACTCAACGCTTACAACCTAAAAAATAATAAAGTAAAAACTTTACTAATTGAGTACTCAGATCATTGGATCAACCTCAATAATGACTTAACCTTTTTACCTAAAAACAATTCATTTATTTGGGCGTCAGAACGCGATGGTTATAAGCATTTCTATCATTATTCATCAACGGGAAAACTCCTCGCCCAACTCACTAAAGGCAAGTGGGTGGTTAATGACTTAATCACGGTTGATGAAAAAAACAATTGGTTGTATTTTACTGCCCGTGCCGATACACCATTAGAGCGCCATTTATACAAGATCCCCTTAGACGGAAAATCACCTGAACATGTTGTTAGAGTATCTAAGCGCAATGGTTTTCACAGCATAATCTTTGCCAAACGTGTTAGTTATGGCGAGCAAAATTATATCGATAAATTTTCCAATATAACCACACCACCGCAAGTAAGCTTGCATAAATCCACGGGAGAACAAATTACTTGGTTAGCTGAAAATAAAATCACTGCACAGCATCCTGCCGCACCTTATATTGACGCATTAATTCAACCAACGTTTGGTGTGTTGAAATCTGCCGATAATAAAGCCGATTTATACTATAAAATTTATCAACCGAAAGATTTAATTCCGGGTAAAAAATATCCTGTTATCGTTAATGTTTACGGTGGTCCCCATGCGCAACGTGTTGCAAATATATGGCAAGGTTTAAATATGATTCAATATTACCTACAACACGGTTATATTGTTTTTCAATTAGACAACCGAGGTTCTAATTATCGTGGCACAGCGTTCGAATTTCCTATTTACCGTCAGTTAGGTGATATTGAAATTAAAGATCAAATTACCGGCGTTAAATATCTGCAAAGCTTACCTTTTGTCGATAAAAAACGTATTGGTATTTATGGTCATTCTTACGGTGGTTATATGGCATTAATGGCGATGTTTACCGCTGGTGATTATTTTTGTGCTGGCGTGGCTGGCGCACCGGTGACTGATTGGATGTTATATGATACCCATTATACTGAACGCTATTTGGATCATCCCAAAAATAATAGTAATGGATATCAACAAAGCAGTGTATTCCCATATATTGATGGATTAAAGGGTGATTTGCTTATTTATCATGGTATGGCAGACGACAATGTATTGTTTACCAACACCACTAAATTAATCAAAGCACTGCAAGATAAGAACAAACATTTTGACTTAATGACTTACCCCGGCAGTAAGCACAGCATGCGCGGTAAAAAGGTAAAAGTGCATTTAAATAATACTATTGCAGATTTTTTTGAGCACCATTTAAAACATTAAAGAACATGCCTATGCAGATAACTCAGGTATTTATACTAATCGTCATCTTCGAGACGTTTTTATCGAAGATCTCGTGYTTTTTGAGCTAGATYCTCGCTTAAAAGACTGCGAGAATGACGATCCTGAGCCAAGTRCGTAAGCATGATTTTTAATTAAGATTTATATTGAGTTAACAGTATTACTCTTGATGTAATGCTGTTCTATTAACATTTATTTTGAGGAATTAACTCATGGCAATTACTGCTGCAATGGTTAAAGAACTTCGTCAACGCACAGCTGCGGGCATGATGGATTGTAAAAAAGCGCTAGTTGAAGCTGATGGCGACATGGAATTAGCGATAGAAAATATGCGTAAAAATGGTCAAGCGAAAGCGGCCAAAAAAGCGGGTAATATCGCTGCTGAGGGTACTATTTTAATTAAAGAAGCTAACGGTATTGCGGCTTTAGTTGAAGTTAACTGTCAAACTGACTTTGTTGCAAAAGATGCTAACTTTTTAGCGTTTGCTAACGAAGTTGCCGACGCAGCTGTTGCTTCAAAAGCAACAATTGAAGATCTTCAAGCACAATTCGAAGAAAAGCGTATTGCCTTAGTGACTAAAATTGGTGAAAACATCAATGTTCGTCGCGTACAATATGTTGAAGGTGCTGCTTTAGCATCATACCGTCACGGTGATCGTATTGGTGTAGTTGTTGCTGGTGAAGGCGATGCTGAAAGCTTGAAACACCTTGCTATGCATGTTGCTGCAAGCAAGCCAGAATACATCAACCCTGAAGATGTACCAAGCGACGTTGTTGAAAAAGAAAAAGCTATTCAATTAGATATTTTAAAAATTGAAAATGACAAGCTTGATGACAGGAAGAAAAAACCAGTTGAATTACTTGAAAAGATAATCATTGGCCGGATGAGAAAGTTCACTGGTGAAGTTTCTTTAACAGGTCAAGCTTTTATCATGGAACCTAAAAAAACAGTTGGTGTAATTCTTAAAGAAAAAGGCTTAACTGTTACTTCATTTATACGTCTTGAAGTGGGTGAAGGTATTGAGAAGAAAGAAGAAGATTTTGCCGCTGAAGTTGAAGCTACAATAGCAGCGACCAAAGCTTAATTCGTCCTATTTGATGTTCTAGCGGCATTGCTATATTCATCAACTATTTTGAATTACATTCTTCATATTTGATGTTTTAGCGCTATTACTATCGACATTATTTGAATCTAAAAAACGTCTACATTGTAGGCGTTTTTTGTTTTTATAGTGTTATAAAGCAGACTTTTTTCTTTTAAGGCTTTAGATAGTTGTAAAAAACCATTAAAATAGCCGCGGTCAATATTGTCCGCGGTTTTTTTATTTACAGGAATAGTTATTTTATGAGCATTAATCCTAAGCCTAAATATCGTCGTATTTTATTAAAACTCAGTGGTGAGGCCTTAATGGGTAAAGAAGGTTTCGGTATTGATCCGAAAGTTCTTGATCGCATGGCACAAGAGATTAAAGAATTAATTGAGATGGGCATTCAAGTCGGTCTTGTGATTGGTGGTGGTAATTTATTCCGTGGTGCTGGTCTTGCAGAAGCTGGTATGAACCGTGTAGTGGGCGACCAAATGGGTATGTTGGCGACGGTAATGAATGGTTTGGCGATGCGCGATGCTTTACATCGCGCCTTTGTTAATGCGCGCCTAATGTCTGCTATTGATTTAGCCGGTGTTTGTGATACTTATAACTGGGCAGAGGCGATCAGCTTATTAAAAACAGGTCGTGTGGTTATTTTTTCAGCGGGTACCGGTAATCCATTTTTTACGACCGATTCAGCCGCTTGTTTGCGCGGTATTGAAATTGAAGCCGATATGGTATTAAAAGCAACCAAGGTTGATGGCATTTACTCAGAAGATCCGGTGAAAAATCCTGAAGCAGAGCTGTATTCACATATTACTTATCAAGACGTTTTAGAAAAAGAATTAAAAGTAATGGATTTATCTGCCTTTACTTTAGCTCGAGATCATAATATGCCTATTCGTGTTTTTAACATGAATAAACCCGGTGCATTAAGGGCTGTTATTATGGGTGAAAATGAAGGTACACTTATTAGTCATAACAAAGATTAATTATATCAGTAAAACCGTAAAGTTTTTTAAGGAATTATTATAGTGCTAAACGAAATAAAACAAGATGCGAAAGAGCGTATGGGTAAAAGCATAGACTCATTTAAAACCCATTTAAATAAAGTCAGAACTGGCCGAGCGCATCCTTCTTTACTGGATAATCTTACCGTTGATTATTATGGCTCTGCTAGCCCACTGAATCAGGTGGGTAATATATCAACACCGGATGCCCGTACTTTAGCCATTACCGTTTTTGATAAAAGTATGATTGGTGCTGTTGAAAAAGCTATTTTAAAATCTGATCTTGGTTTAAATCCATCATCTCAAGGTACTTTGATCCGTATTCCTTTACCGCCGTTAACTGAAGAACGTCGTAAAGACTTAGTTAAAGTAGTGCGTGGTGAAGCTGAAAACGGTAAAATTTCTATCCGTAATATTCGCCGTGATGCTAATTCTGATATTAAAGGCTTAGAAAAAGAAAAAGAGATCAGTGAAGACGAACAACATAAGGCTGAAGATGAAATTCAAAAAATCACTGATCTGTATATTAAACAAGTTGATGATATTTTAGCCACTAAAGAAAAAGAGTTAATGGAAGTTTAACGTTTATATTACCCTTTACTTAGCGCCGTAGATAGTGTGTCTACGGCGTTATTGTTTTGGCTAATTAACTTAACCATGGAGATTTTGTGAGTAGCCCAAATATCGTTGCAAATAAACAGTTAATTGACGAACAACAAGAGTCAATTCCACAGCATATAGCCATTATAATGGATGGTAATGGACGCTGGGCGCAACAACGTGGAAAATCACGGGTGGTCGGTCATAAATCAGGTGTTGAATCTGTACGTGCAACCGTTACGACAGCACGAAAACTTGGGGTGAAAGCGTTAACTTTATTTGCTTTTAGCAGCGAAAACTGGCAACGTCCTGAAAAAGAAGTCAGTGTTTTAATGGATTTATTTATGTTTGTGCTTACGCGGGAAGTTAAGCGTTTACATAAAAATGATATAAAATTTCAGGTTATTGGCGACTTAAGCCGTTTTTCAGCAAAGCTGCAAAGAAAAATAGCAGAATCACAATCGTTAACGGTTAATAACACTAGCATGGTATTATCAGTTGCCGCTAATTATGGTGGCCGTTGGGATATTGCTAATGCGGCTAAAATAGTAACCCAGCAAGTACTAAATAATGAATTAAGTGTCGATGACATTGACGAAAATAGCTTGCACTCACATATTTGTTTAGCTAATTTACCTGAATTAGATTTACTTATCCGTACCGGTGGTGATTACCGAATAAGTAATTTTTTACTCTGGCAAGCGGCTTATGCTGAGCTTTATTTTACTGAAACCCTATGGCCTGATTTTGACGAACAACAACTTAAAAAAGCAATATCAACTTTTAGCCAAAGAGAAAGACGTTTCGGCTTAACCGGCGAACAAATAAAAAGCACTTAAAGCTCTAAAGCTCTTTATAAAAAAAGAAAAAAAAAGAAAAGAAAAAAAGGAAAATAGTTTGCTTAAACAAAGAATATTAACCGTTTTATTACTGGCACCCGCACTTATTGCGGCGATATTTTATTTACCGTTGAATTATTTTGCTGGACTCATTTTAGCTGTTATGGCCATTGGTGCTTGGGAGTGGGGGCCTTTGATGGGGTTTTCAACTAAGCGTCGACGTATTGCTTTTGTGCTGACTAATGTCGCAATGATCCTTGGTTTGTGGATCTATTTACCGGTAGAAACCATCTGGTTAAGTGCTACAGAACTGCATTCGTCTATTATTTATATTTTATGGCTAACGGTTGCTTGGTGGATGCTTTCTGCCTTTCTTACAGTACGCTATCCTCGCTGTAGTACTTTTTGGTCAAGTCATCGTTCGGTTCGTGGTTTATTTGGCTGGTTAACTATTGTACCTACTTGGCTCGCTTTTTTAATTTTACGTAGTCATGAATACCCTATAGATCGCTACGATGGCGCGCAGCTTATAATGTTCTTATTTTTAATGGTGTGGAGCGCAGATGTTGGTGCTTATTTTTTTGGTAAAAGTTTTGGTAAACACAAGCTTATGCCAAATGTCAGCCCAGGAAAAACCGTTGAAGGCTTTTTAGGTGGTATATTTTCTGCCTGTTTATTAGTGAGTGTTGCAGGCTTTATACTTGAGTGGAATTTAGCTCAATATATTACTGTGTTACTGGTTACTGTCTTGATCACTACCATTTCGGTGTTAGGTGATTTAAATGAAAGCATGTTTAAACGTCAAGCTGGTATTAAAGACAGCGGTTCTATTTTACCCGGTCATGGCGGCATTTTAGATAGAATAGACAGTCTAACAGCTACTGCGCCTATTTATGCTTTATGTTACGTTTTTTTTGGCTGGTAAAATGTCCCCTATAGAAAATTCTGTGAAAACCACTAAAACAACTACCCGTCAAAAAATATGTATTTTGGGTTCTACTGGCTCGATCGGTGTCAGTACCTTAGACGTCATTAGTCGTCATCCTGATAAGTTTTCGGTTGAGTGTTTAACCGCGTATTCAAAAGTTGATGAAATATTAAAGCAATGTCAGCAATTTAAACCCAAATCAGTGGTGATGGTTAATCAAGATGCCGCGACACAATTAATGGCTAAATTGGTTTTAGCTAATCTTGAAGAAATAGAGGTTAGTTCAGGCGAACAAGCATTAGTTGATGCCGCTCAAGCAGAAGCAATAGATACGGTTATGGCCGCCATTGTTGGTTTTGCTGGATTAATGCCAACTTTAGCGGCGATAAAAGCAAGTAAAAAAGTTCTCTTAGCAAATAAAGAAGCGTTAGTGACTTCAGGACAAATATTCATTGATGCGCTTAAAAACTCTAATGCGCAATTATTGCCAATAGATAGCGAACACAATGCTATTTTTCAATGTTTACCTCATACTGAGCAGCAACGCCTAGGCTTTTGTCAATTGTCTGATGCAGGTGTGAGCAAAATATTGTTAACTGGCTCAGGTGGACCTTTTCGCACTTTACCTGTAAATGAACTTGAAAATGTTTCTCCTGAGCAAGCATGTGCTCATCCAAACTGGGATATGGGGCGAAAAATTTCTGTAGACTCCGCCACCATGATGAATAAAGGCTTAGAGTTTATTGAGGCTAAATGGCTGTTTAATTTACAGCCTGATGATATTAAAATAGTGTTGCACCCACAATCAACTATTCACTCTATGGTACAATATCGCGATGGCAGTGTTATTGCGCAAATGGGTGATCCTGATATGCGTACACCTATTGCTCATGCCTTAGCATTTCCGCAAAGAATAGACTCTGGCGTAGCGCCATTAGATTTTTTTAACACCACTGCTTTTGAATTTGAAAGCGTTGATTTTGTTAAATATCCCAATTTAAAGTTAGCGATTGATGCCTGTTATTTGGGGCAAGCTGCTTGCACCGCGTTAAATGCAGCAAACGAAATTGCCGTTGCTGCATTTTTAGACAAACAGATAAAGTTTACTGAAATTGCCAAAATAAATGAAACTTCTATGAATAAATTTGTCTCAGAAAAGGTGATTTCAATTGATGATGTTGTCAACTTAGATAAACAAGTACGCAATTTTGCATCATCGTTAATTACAGATAGCCAATAAGTGGTTATTTTTAAGCAAAGCAATAACAACAATAATAATATAAGGGTTTATTAGTAAAGTGTTTGATTTTTTTTGGAACTTATTCGCATTTATTATCCTGCTGGGTACATTAGTTACTGGTCATGAATATGGTCACTTTTGGGTGGCGCGTCGTTGTGGAGTTAAAGTAGAGCGCTTTTCAGTTGGTTTCGGTAAAACCTTATGGCGTTGGTTTGACAAGCAAGGTACTGAATATGTTATTGCCCTTATTCCATTAGGCGGATACGTTAAAATGCTTGATGAGCGTGTCGATAACGTAAGTGCAGCAGATAAAGATAAAGCGTTCAATAATAAATCTGTTTATCAACGTATTGCTATTATTGCAGCTGGCCCGCTAGCCAATTTTATTATTGCTATTTTTGCTTTTTACTTGATGTTTTTGATCGGTGTTCCTAGCGTAAAACCTATTATTGGAAATGTCACCGCTAACTCTATTGTTGCGCAAGTAGACATAAAACAAAACAGTGAAATCATTTCAATTAACGATAACACCACGACCACATGGCAAGACGTGAATATGGCGTTGGTTGCTGCTATTGGTGAAAAAAATATTGATTTTAAAGTAAAATTACCCCAAAGCCAATTTACTAAAAATTATGTATTAAATGCTCAGCAGTGGAATTTTTCTCCTGATAAAGAATCAGCTATAACCAGTCTTGGCATATTACCATTTCGACCTAAAACCTATACGGAATTAGCCTTTATTGCTAAAGATAGCCCAGCACAACAAAGCGGTTTAAAAGCAGGTGATAAATTAATTTCGTTGGCAAATTTAGAAATTAATGACAACTGGCAAATTTTTTCAGATAAAATCAAGCAGTATGCTGATAAAAGTGTTAGTTTAACCGTTTTGCGCGCTGGCAAGCTGATTAATTTAACGGTTAAGCCAGCTAGTCGTGAGATTAACGGCAAAAAAGTGGGTTATTTAGGTGTATCGCCTAAGCAAGATAAATATCCACAGCAATATCGTATTGAACAAAGTTATGGCGTGTTGGGCTCTTTTAGTCACGCACTTGATAAAACATGGCAATTGGTTAGCTTAAGTTTCGATATGATCGGCAAGTTAGTTACTGGGCATATTTCGATCAATAACTTGAGTGGTCCTATTGCTATTGCTCAAGGTGCTGGTAGTAGTGCCAATTATGGTCTGGTTTACTTTTTAGGCTTTTTAGCGTTAATAAGCGTTAATTTAGGCATTGTAAACTTACTACCTGTACCTGTGCTTGATGGCGGCCATTTGCTTTATTATGTTATAGAAATGGTTACAGGCAAGCCAGTACCTGAAAAAATACAAGAAATTGGTTTTAAATTTCATTCTGATCTAGTGCTGAACAAACTATTCACGCTATCTAATGGTTATCAATTATTCGCTAACGAAGTTAGTTATGTATTAAAAGAAATTGATTTTACAGCAATAGATCATAATAAAGCGACCACGCACACGCTGTATACAGGCTTAAATTACAACAAGCAACACAGCTGGTATGTAGACCTTGCGCTGAGAGCCGACTATGCTACGAGTTTTAATACTA
>NVTW01000018.1 GCA_002401725.1 Gammaproteobacteria bacterium | reverse complement strand
GATCAAAATCCATCATGGTTAGTGAACCGCCCTGTGCGGAGCCGCATGCAGGGTGGTGTGGGGGCTGGAGGTTAGATACCTCTGGCTACCCGATTTAAGCGGTATTTTTGGTTCAGCTCTACAAAGTCCACTTGCCAACATTAGTTGAATGACTTCATCGTAAGTTAGTGCATGCTCAATTTCACAAGACTTAGGGAAATAGCTAGAACCGTATGTCATACCTGGAACCAAATTGGCTTCAATGAAAAAGTAATCTCCTGCTTTATTAGCTCTAATATCTATTCTGCCAAAGTCCCTCACACTTAAAGTCATGAACGAATTAATGGCAAGTTTTATCACCGCATTTTTTATTTCGTCATCTTCAATTGATTTCAGTTCTTCTGAATCATCACTTTTTACCTTTTGCCCTAAAATTCTAAGCCCATTTTTTGATTCTGGTGGGACTATTTCGATAGGAGAAATTATTAATTCGTTATTTTGTGTATTTATTATTGAGACTGTAAACTCACGCCCATCTAAATATTCTTCAACCAAAACAGGACTACTAAATCTGCTATACAACGACAATACTTTACTTTCAAACTCCGAAAAATTTGTCACGAAAGATAAATCGTCAATTCCATTCCCATTTGCGGCATCAGTCGGTTTTAAAAATAACGGAAATTTAATTGGGAGTTCACTTGCACATTGGTACTGCTCGGGGATCGCTGTAAAATATTTTGCTGTTTTAATACCTTTGTTTGCCAAATATATTTTAGCACTGATTTTGTTAGAATCAAATCTCAGCACTTCTCTTGATGAGCCTGTAAAATTAATTCCGTGACGGTGAAAATAATCACTCAACCAAATGTCATTCTCATTTTGAAGTGAAATATATTTCACGGCTAAAACAACCAAGTCAGGATTATTCTTGACAATACTATCCAAGTCTCGTTTTGAGTTGCATATATTCAACTTTACATCATGCCCTATCCTTTCGATAGAATCCAATACACTATTGCAAGCCTTGAGAGATCCAAATCCAGTTTCACACAAACTCTCATTTTGAGTTGTTACTATTTCAATTTTCAACACTTGTTTCCTTGATAATTTTCAATATTGTGTTGAGCCCCTAACACTTGCATAAGAGATTTAAAAAATAATGTGTCTCTTATGGGGAAATTGAGAAAAAATAGCGCCAAAAACGTTGCATTGTTTTTGAGTATTTTGGATGCTCTCAGCAATTTCTTGATTCGGAATAATGTACTTCTTGTGCAGTATTTAAGAAGTGATTTTTTTATTACAGCAGTGTATATAATATATATAGGTTTTATAACGAATCAATGACACTAACAAGTCATTTTGATGACAAATTACGTTATGGTGATTTAATAGTAGGCTCTCTGAATATTTTCTCAAGTTATCCAGAGTGTTCCGCTTGAGAATTAAAATATTAAAAAAGCTCCTTACCCTAAGCCTAAMRCKMMSYRCRNCGRMYWGGKKAMGKKGGMSRCYWWTKTSWGNNCNNTTTTTGMWMRRNCGRYGRTAKMWCMACCAAGTCCGGTTAATGCGTTTTGTTATGCTTTTTCATAAATCATTCCCGATGTCTTTTAATCGGACGTGGCATGGATGCTACATCTTAGACAATGCATGGAGCATCTTGTCCTGAATCTACGTCAAAAAACACAAGATCTTCGATAAAAACGACTCGAAGACGATTATAATAAATACCTGAGTGATCTGCATAGGCATGTAATTTAATGATTAGGTCACAGAATATTAGGRCCTAATCTAATTATACTTAATAGTTGAAAATGGTTACTTAAATTGATATTGAATTTACTTTTGAAGCGATTCTTTATAAAAATCAATAAGCCCAGTCGTAGAGCTATCATGATTATCACTTAATTCACCTGAGCTAAGTTCATCTTGAATTTTATTTGCTAACCCTTTACCTAACTCAACTCCCCATTGATCAAAAGAACATATTTTCAAAATAATACCTTGAACAAATATTTTGTGCTCATACAAAGCGATTAAACTACCTAACGAATAGGGCGAAATGCGAGTCATAAGGATTGAATTTGTTGGCCTGTTACCCTTATGTATTTTATGAGGCGCTACCTTATTAATATACTCCTTTGTCCGACCTTTGGCTTTTAAATCTGCCCGTACTTGTGTTTCATCAACACCGCACATTAATGCTTGCGTTTGAGCAAAAAAGTTAGCCATTAATGTTTCATGATGCCCTTTAACAGGGGTTACACTCTCAACTGAACCGATAAAATCAGAGGGTACAACATTATTACTTTGATGTAGATATTGGTAAAAAGCATGTTGCCCATTTATGCCTAATTCCCCCCAAATAGAGGGAACCGTTGGGTAATTAATAGCATTACCATCCCAATCAACTGATTTACCATTACTTTCCATTTCAGCTTGTTGTAAGTAAGCTGATAGCATATGCAGAGATTGATCGTAAGGCAGTATTGCTTGAGATTGTGCACCTAAAAACGTACAATTCCAAACACTTAACAGGGCTAATATTACAGGTGCATTTGACTCAAGCTCTGTTTGGAAAAAGTGTTGGTCAATATCATGTGCTCCTTCGAGAAGCTCTATAAATTTATCGAAACCTAAATCCAAAGCTATAGGTAAGCCAATGGCAGACCAAAGAGAAAAACGCCCACCAACCCAGTCCCACATACCAAAAATGTTTTGTTTCTCAATACCAAATTTAAGGGCGTTGTCTTTATTTACCGTAACGGCTACAAAATGATTAGCGATAGCACTCTCATTAAAAGAGGATGATGCTAACCATTTTTTGGCTGTGTTTGCATTGGTCATAGTCTCAGTTGTGGTGAAGGTCTTACTCGATACAATGAATAAGACTTTTTCAGGATTTAAAGGCCTAAGAACATCTGCTATTTGAGTGCCATCCACATTAGAAACATAATGCACGTCAAGACTGTTATCACTGTATTGTTTTAATGCTTCGGTCACCATTTGTGGACCAAGATTAGAGCCGCCAACGCCAATGTTAACAACATCAGTAATACGTTTTCCAGAATATCCTTTCCATTTTCCTGTCCGAACTAGTTCGACAAAACTCTGCATTAACGCTAATTCTCTTTCAACTTCATTGGTAATATTAACGCCATCAAGTATTATTGGTTTGGTTGAGCGATTTCGCAGGGCAGTGTGCAGTACTGCACGATCTTCAGTAAAATTGATACGCTCACCTGCAAACATGCGTTCACGCCACGTTTCTAGATTAATATCACGAGCTAAAGCAAAGAGCATTTTTAATGTTTCTTGATTAATAATGTTCTTTGAAAAATCCAAAAGCATGCTGGGAAGTTTAAGCGAAAACTTTTCAAAGCGTTGTGGATCGGCTTTAAACAGTTCATTCATATGTACATTTTTCATTTCACTTGCATGCTGCTCAAGTCGCTGCCAGGTAAGTAAAGATGTTCTAGAAGTCATAGTTGTGTCTTTTTAAAAAGTATTAATGGTGTTATACCGATCCGCATAAGTATTTGCTCACCCTTGCTGGTTAAAATCAACAATAGCCGCGTTGCTTTCAATCGCAATAGCTAGCTATTACTCAATCAAGCGCCTTGCTCTTSTTAATTTTCCCTACGCAATCATTGATCACCTATTTATACGGATCGGTATTAGTTTATGAAATGGTGCTAATTATTTCTGTGCAGGCACAAATAGAGTGATAATCTGTTCGTCCCATCGCGACGGATGATTGGGTGAAGGCTTTGTTGTCATGTGTTAAGTTTCTATGCCAGCACTTTAAATTATGATCAATCATATGAGTCCAAGAATACTGCCATAATTGTTGATAAATACATTCATATATACCACTATTTAAGGTAGTTGCTAACATCGCTGCTGCGGCAATTGTTTCAGCTTGAACCCAACTGTATTTACCCGCACTACAAATATCTCCAGTAAGGTCAAAGCCATAATGAATGCCACCATTTTCACGATCAAAAGCGACTTCCATTGCTTTATCAAAAAGGACTTTTGCTCGTAGTACCAACCAAGGTTCGGCACTATATTTATGAATAAGCAATAATAGCTTTGTCCATTCAGTGAAATGCCCCGGTTGATAGCCCCAAGGACGAAGTTTGTTTTCAGTATCACCCGCATTGTACTCAAAATCGACTTGCCATTGGCGATCATAATGCTCCCAGATCATTCCGTTACATTGTTTAGCGAGTTCGACCGTAATACGATGGGCAACCACTAATGCGCGGTCTAAATAATGCTGTTCACCCGTAGCTTCATAAGCACAAATCATAGCTTCGCAGCAATGCATGTTAGCATTTTGGCCTCGGTATGCCGAAGTGTGCTCAAATTTTTCGTCGATAACATCCACATACAATTGATCTTGTTCACGCCAGAAGTGTTTTTCCATCAAATCATATGTTTCTTCAATGAAGTCATATATTTCATCAGCACCTGCTTGATAGGTTCGTGCATAAGCCATCAACACAAAGGCAATACCATAACAGTGGTTATCAGCGTCTATAACATTTTTGTCATTGCGGTCGTTAGTTTGTATATTTTCTACTAACCAAGCATAACCCCCTGTTTTTTCGTTAAAATGATGGCTTTTTAAATAATTAACACCATGTAATGCTGTTTTTAAATAATCATCATTATTAAAAAGTTTTGCGGCAACAGCAAAGTTTACGGTTAAACGACTACTGCTGACTAAATGGCGTGGACTATTGTAGGTACATACATTTCCTTGGTTATCAAATTGTTGAAAGTATCCGCCATGCTTATTATCTAGACACTGTGGATAGTAAAAACTTAAGATAGAACTGATATGTTCACGAAGAAAATCAGTCGAACGAAAATTTGGCATATTAGTAACTTGATTATTACTACTAGTGGAACTCATAACGTAAACTCTTTATATTGATGTTAAACAACTTGGCTAGCCTGAACTTGGCAGGCCTGTTTAAGTGCGCTATTGATGAAAACACCGTTTTGATCATCATAAGCTTGTTTTGCAAGAATTAAGGCACCTTTGATTGCCGAGTCTTCTCCTAGCCCTGTGGGGGAAATATAATGTTCATTTGTAGGAGAATATGACGCTGGTGCATACCCTTTCATCATCGCGGTAAATTTTTCTCTTATGAGTGGTAACAACTGAAGTTGTTGCATAACACCACCGCCAAAAATTATTTTCTCTGGCGCTAAGCTGTAGGTTAAATTAATGCAAAGTAAGGCTAGGTAATGCGCCTCAAGTGCCCAAGCTTGATGTTTGTTATTAAGGTATTGTCCCGCTGTTTCCCACCTTTTCTCTATAGCAGGGCCAGAAGCTAAGCCTTCAAGGCAGTTAGTATGAAATGGACAACACCCTTTAAAGGTATCTTGAGCCATATCTTTTGGTATCATCATATGACCAATTTCTGCATGGCTTTTATGGTTTAACAATTCACCATTGACAAAAATACCACCACCAATACCTGTGCCAACCGTAATGTAGACAAAATTATCAATACCTTGAGCATTGCCTAGGTTATGTTCTCCTATTGCTGCACCATTGACATCACTTTGAAAGGAAATTGGTACATTAAACGCCTTAGCGAAATAACCGACAACATCAGTATCTGACCAATTTTTTTTTGTTGAGGCTAAAATTCTTCCGTAGTTTGTCGAGCTAGTATCAATATCTACTGGACCAAAATGAGCAATGCCTAACGCATTTATTTCACCAAAAAGTTCAATAGCTTCTTTGAAGAAAGCTTTAGCTTGAGCAAATGTGTCTGTGGGATTGGTGGTTTGAAATGTTTTAGCAGCAATAATGTCACCATTATTATAACCAATAACACACTTGAATTTTGTACCTCCAGCCTCTATGCCGCCGACAAATGTATCTTTGAGGTGTAGGTAGGTTGTCATTATTTGTACCTTTTATTTATAGAATAATTTTGGGGAAATGAAGATCGTAGTAAACGCTCTTTTTTGAGCTTGAATTTAGGGGATAATAGCACCAGCAATAGCTTGTTAGTTGTTGGTGCTATGTATGATGGTTTTTAGAATTTATACCGTAACCCCAAGGCGTATCGGCTACCGGTATCTTTTAATTCAATCAATCGTTCTTTGTAAATTGAATAAGAGAAACTTTTTTCATTAGTAATATTATTTGCTTCAAGGAAGATAGTAACATTATCGTTTAGGTCGTAGCTTGCCGATGCATCCAGTTGGCCATAACTATCTATCATCTTAGGTTGACCTCTATTTGCACTTAAAGCCGCTACATAACCATCCCGGTAGTTATAAGCAATACGTGCCTGCATAGGTCCCCGCTCATAAAAAATTGAGGCGTTATAAGACTTTGATTTATCCTTAAATGAATTATCATTTTGTCCCCTAGAAACATTAGTATAGTTTGCAGAAACACCAAATCCGTTGAATGGTTCAGGTAAAAGGCTGAAGGTATATTGAGCTGAAAGTTCAAACCCAGAGATGTCCCCCTTACCTTTATTTTCTACAGAATAAACGGTATATGTGTTTCCAAAAAACGTTTGTGTGTCTACACTTTGTTGAAAATCATCTTTTAAAGTTTTATAAAATATATCTCCACTAATATAACTCACATCATCAATATACCAAGATACAGCCAAGTCATAGTTCCATGCAAGTAAAGGTTTTAGAGAAGGATTACCAATACGGAGAGTACGGTCATTTGGTCGAAGATTCCATTCTCTTTTTAAGGCTAATAAAGATAAGGTAGGACGAGTAATAGTTTTACCAACAGCTACACGCACTGAGACATCTTCTTGTATGTCAAGTTTCAGATTAACCGAAGGTAATAAAAGACTGTAATTTCCATTATCAGTTATTTTCTTAGGGTCAGAAAAATTACCAACAGGTTCGTTAGGATTAGTCACATCAACGCCTAATAATTCTTGATTTTCACCAATAGATTTTACATCTGTTTGACTATATCGAATACCGGCATTACCAGACCATGGCATATCTCCTAATTCACCCTCTAAATTTGCCTGTAAATAAGCACTTTTGGTCGCTTCTTTAACAGTACCAGACTCACGAGGTCTAACCTTCGTTATATACCCTGGACTTGCACTCAATATATTAGTGATTGCATCAAAGTCAGGTAATATCCAAGAAGAAAATGCACTACCACCTAAGAAACCGCTAGCATCATAAGCACTAAATAGGTTACTAGGGTAAAAACCACCATTATTATCACAGGTTACGCCACAACTAATACCACCATCGCCTGTTCCAGCGCGAACTTTTGTTTTATTGCGGTCATTAAAACTGGCTCCCATTAAAATAGAGGTAACAATAGATCCACCATCTAAATCATATACTGCATCTATATTGAATGAGTTAGTTTTATCAGTTATATCAGTCCCCTCTGTCGCTGCCCAGTTAGGTTTTAATGTAGAGAGATTTCCAGCGTCACCATCTGTAAATTTATAGGTCGGGAGAAGACCACCATTTCTAGTCACTTCCGCATTAAACCCACCATCAGAAGCTATGCTCACAATAACTTCTCGTCCAATAGGCGTCGAACCTGCCGATGAATGTGAAGCATCAAAAACAACATTTAATTGGTCGCTAACATGCCAGTTAGCATTAAAACCTATTTGTTTGGTTTCACCATAACGAGGACGACTAAATGACCAATTTTCTGGTCCGCCCCATGGAGTTGAACCATGATAACCAACAACTGTGCCATTTCCATCAACTGTTACATCAGACACAAAACCAGGTCCAAGCCATTTTGCTGGACCGTAAGCACGCGAGTTAACATTTAATTTAGAGTAGATACTATCTACCGTAAAGAGGAGATCAGGCGTTGCTTGATACTGCGCTGCCAGTGTGCCGCCAAGACGATCTCTGGTAGAGCGGTCMWWAKSTTMWKGMYWCNCMTGYKGMCATGGCAATACCTTGACCAAAGCCATTACCATCATAAACTGATAATTCAGCTTGGCGGTCAGCAGATAAACCACTAAAATCACTAGACTGAAAATGTTCAAATCCATCTGTGTAAGCACGATTAGATTGAAATTCATGTTTATAATAATTTATAGAAGCTAGCAACCCAAAATCACCATTTAGGAAAGTGTTACTTACTAACGCTGATAATTGTGGTGAGGTCTTTCCAGAATTCTTATCATAATATGCTTTCACAGACGATACCGCTTGAAAACCATCATAATCCAGTGGACGAGCGGTTTTCATATTAACGGTTGAGCCTATTCCTCCCTCTTGTATACTTGCTGTGGGTGCTTTATAAACATCAACACCAGTCATCAACTCTGACGCAAGCACATCAAAATTAAACTCACGGCCTTCGTTTTCAGTTGCCAACACCCGTCCATTTAAAAGTACAGTATTATGCTCTGGTCCCAAACCCCTTACAGTGATCTGCTGACCTTCACCGTCTTTACGAGATATGGTTATACCTGGTATGCGCTGTAATGATTCTGAGATATTTTGATCTGGAAATTTACCGATATCTTCTGCTGCAATTGAGTCCATAATTGAATCTGCATTACGTTTATTAAATAATGCTTGTTTTTGACTACTACGCATTCCCGTTACGGTAATGACTTCAACGTCAGCTTCTTTTTCTTTAGTATTTTTTTTATCTTCTGCATGTGCTGAAAAAGTGTTTACTGATAGTGCAGAAATTATCGAAAAAGCTAATAAATTAGTTTTGAATTTTATTGTGCTACTCATCTTAACTTTCCTCTATGTGTATTTAATATTCATGTTAACGACCTTTAGTACTATTCTTTTGTATTATTATTATCTCATCATGTTTAACGTTAAACATGATGAGATTTAGTTTAACGTTAAACGTATTTATTTTGCAAGCTAAAGTTTAACGTTAAACAAACTTTTTTTATGGGGTATGTTTAACGTTAAATATGTACATTGTAATACAATAAATAAATTCAATGAGTTAAGCGTGTTTATTAGTATTCATGTGATCAAAATAAATTTAATAGCTTGATATGGTTTTATTGGTTAAAGAGTCTGCATTCTTACTTATTTCAAATAATAATTGACTTCAATCAGATAAATAAAGGGCATTACTTATAAAAATCATCAAGGACAAAATAACTATTCTTGTACAACAACATTTAACTCAACATCATTTTTGGTTAATATATTTTGTTCTCTGATATCATGGATTGCTTCACCAGAGCTATCAAAAAATAAAATATTTTTTGGCGATAGGTGCAATGTTAAGTTATTATTTTCTTTAAAGTTATATTGCCCTTGCAGTTTAATTCTAAAATCAAACTTCTTAAATAATTTTGCATAAAGGTAGGTTGAATCACCCAAAGACTCGACTTCATCTAAAGTAAATTCTAGGGGGATGCTATCGTTAGTAATTTCAGTTGTTAAATGTTCAGGACGTATACCTATCGTTAATGAATCATTAGTCTTTAATTGTGAAATACTGTTTATCAATGTTATAGCGTTGTTGTCAAATAATGAAAGTGTTAACTTTTTATTATGATTATTGATGACTTGTACAGGTAATAAATTTATTTTTGGGCTACCAATAAAACTTGCGGTAAAGATATTATTAGGGTGATTATAAAGCTCTAGTGGCGAGCCTACTTGCGCTATTTTCCCTTCATTCAATACTACAATTCTATCAGCCATTGTCATTGCTTCGACTTGATCATGGGTTACATAAACCATGGTATTACCCAATTTTCTATGTAGTTTTGTTAACTCATGGCGCATTTGAACACGTAATTCGGCATCTAAATTAGATAGCGGTTCATCAAATAAAAATATTTTTGGATTACGAACAATGGCACGACCTATGGCAATTCTTTGTCGCTGACCGCCGGAAAGTTGATTAGGAGTACGATCTAAATGCTCACTTAGCTGCAATATATCAGCAGCATGATTAATTTGTTCGCTGATGTACTCTTTACTACATTTCATATTTTTAAGACCAAAAGCCAAATTTTCTTTGACGGTCATATGTGGGTATAGCGCATAAGATTGAAACACCATGGCAATACCACGTTTTGACGCTGAGGTATGGGTTACATTTTCATCATCAATATATATATCACCTGAACTGACCTCTTCTAAGCCTGCAATCATTCTTAATACGGTAGACTTGCCACAACCAGAAGGACCAACAAGTACAATCAACTCTCCAGACTGAATCGTAAGATCGACACCATGTATGGTGGTTGTTTTCTCGTAGCGCTTAACAAGATTTTTAAGGGATAAATTTGCCATATTGCTATAGTTTCCTTGTTTTATCTGTACTGCCTCTGATAATCATCCTTGCCTCTATATTGATCCTTTTGTTTATTTTTTGATCTTGTTTTACTTCTCTTTTTAAGAGTGCTTCTGCTGCTTTTCGACCTTTCTCAAATGCATTTTGTTTGACTGTTGTTAATGCAGGGAATGTCATGTGGGTACTTTTAGGCTGAGTATCATCAAAGCCTGTAATAGAGATATGTTCCGGTATTGCCAATTTTTGGCGTAGACATTCACTCATTGCACCAAAGGCAAGTGAATCAGATAAACAGACCAGTGCGGTAATATTGGGGTTTAAAGCTAATAAAATTTTTGTTGCTTCTGCTCCCCCATGTTCGTTGTTACTGGTTTCTTGGACCAAAACACTGTCCATTTCAATATCACAGTGCTTGATTGCTTGCTGACAGCCTTTTAAGCGCTGATTAACGACATAATTATCACTGTCTAGTGAGCGTGATAACGTGAATAATTCATGGCTATTCTCATGCACTGGAAAAGTAATAATTGCAATTTTTTTATGACCAAGAGCAAGCAGATGTTCAGTAATTTGGCACATCATCTCGGTGTCGTTGGTTAAAATACTGATGTGTTCAGGGGAGTCAAAATCAACGACTACCGTTGGTAAACCTTTAGCAAGTGCACGTTGAGTTGTTATATTATTTTTATAAGGTGCATTTAATATATAACCGTCAACCATAGCATCTATCGCTTCGAAATCTTGTAAATCACTATGTTTAAGTGGCACAAGTACTAAATTTGAGCCTTCTTCTTCACACACGGTGGAAACCCCTCTTAGAAACTCTATATCGTGCGGATCAGAGAATGCATAACTAAGCTGATCATTAAATATTATGCCAATAGAGCCGCATAAACCTGTTCTTAGTGATTTTGCCGCAGGGTTAGGGCCATGGTAGCCAACTGATTTAGCATAAGAGAGTATTTTTTCTTTGAGTTTAGTTGATACTTTTGCGGGGTTATTAAAAGCATTTGAAACGGATGTATGGGTGATACCAAGATCTGCGGCTATAGATTTTAGTGTTACTTTGTTTCTAGGTATCATGGAATATATCCTTTTTAAAATGGTAAAGCATGTTATATGACAGCCAAAAAAGAAGGTTATAACTAATACCAATTGCACTAAGTAAGTGATCATTTTCAAATGGCCTAAATATCCAATAACTTCGTTGCTTTCAATCCCAATAGCCAGCTATTGCTCAATCAAGCGCCTTGTTCTTAAAAATTTATTCTCATTGAATTCTGTACCCTTAATTAATCCAAATGGTATAACACAACTTCAGGACTGATTTAGTCAGAGACTAGCTAATATACAGCAAGTGCTTTTATATACATAACCATTTTAGTTTATCGTTAAACTTTGTAGTATTCAATGTTTTTTGTTTAACGTTAAACCTTGACGGGGCAAGTAAGTTGGTTTATCGTTAAACACGGTTTTATTTAAGGCTGGTTTTTTAGCTTTTAACATAGGTATTAAGGCTTTTGATGGCACTATTGAGTAATAATAAAAATAAGCTGGTTTTCTTTAAAAATAGCTTGGTTATATCCACAGCTATTTTTATTTTGAGCGCTTGTGGCTATCAAACAACAAGCCGTAGTTCGATTAATCAACAAGATAAGCAAAAAGTATTTGAAAAATTAGTTGATAGTAAAAGCTTGATTAACCTTAAACACTTTAATTATTTATTCGCTGAAATAAAACCAGGCGATAGAAAAATGGCGGTTATTCAAATTTATAGCGAATACCCTGATTATTCATATGCCATAGAGCCAGCAGAGGGGTTTGCTTGTGTTGATGATGTAGCCAGAGCCATTGTGATGTTGTCAAATCAGCTCAAAATTCATCCTGATGATGCGCTATTAAAAAAACTCAAACTATTGGTTGAATTTGTACTCTACATGCAAAATGCAAACGGTTATTTTAATAATTTTATTTGGCATGATCTTTCTATTAATACCAGCTATAAAACCTCAAGAGCGAATATTAACTGGTGGTCTTTTCGAGCATTATGGAGTTTGCAGACTGTTTATGAACTGGTTAACGATGATGCCGATATAACGGCTAGAATAGATATAGCGATAGCAAAAGTAGTTAGTAATATTAAAAAAGATATTCCTTTAGATAGCTTAACAACAGAGCGTGTTAATACAATTGAAATAGCAACTTGGTTACCTTATAAATATGGAGCAGATCAAGCGGCTTTAGCAATAATTTCACTATTACCTTATTACCATAAAACTCATGATTCTGAAGTGTTAACGCTTATTAATGAGCTAGCCAACGGCATTATTCAAATGCAAAAAGGCGATGCTAATCACTTTCCTTATGGCATGTTTTTGAGTTGGAAAAATCAATGGCATTCGTGGGGAAATAGTCAAGCGTATGCTTTGTTACTTGCAGGACAACAATTAGAAAATAAAGAATACATAAAAAGTGCATTGTTAGAAGTGGATAATTTTTACCCTTATATATTAAAAAATGGCTTTGCTGAATCAATCTCAATTAAACAAAATGTAGGTAAATATAGTGAGCAACAACGCAAACCTTATCCGCAAATAGCTTATGGAATAAGACCTATGGTATATGCAACGGCAGAAGCTTTTAATATAACTAAAGATAAAAAATACACCTTACAATTAGCAAAACTAAAATCTTGGTTATTTGCTAACAATGAAGCAAGACAAGTGATGTATGATGAAAGCAATGGTAGAACTTACGATGCAATTAATGCAAGTAATAACATTAATATGAATTCTGGCGCAGAATCGACCATTGAAGCATTATTGATCCTACAAAAATAACTATAATCAAAAACCAAAGATAAGAAATTGAGATGGAAAAAATAATTCAAGCAATGTTATTTACCGGTATTTTACTGCTGAGTGGTTGTTCTGAAAACAATTCATTGTCAGATCAGAACAAAGTAATAAAATTGTGGGTAGCACCAAACGTAACACAAGAAGCTTTTTGGAAAATAGCGATTGATAAATGGAACAAAAGTGGCTTAGGCTTACCGGTAAGTTTTACCACCATTCCAGCAACGGGTGGTGCGGAAGAGGCCATTCTTACCGCGTTAGTTTCAGGAAATGCTCCTGATATATCAACGAATATTTTTTCAGGTTTCGCTGCTCAATTAGCTAATTTAGGTCAGTTGCAAGAATTGTCCTCAATGAACGGTTATTCACAAATAATTGAACACCGAAAAATGGCGAGCATCATGAAAGATTGGGGCTTAAATGGTAAGCAGTATATTCTTCCTCTATATTCTAATCCAGTGCTTATATGGTGGCGTAGCGATATTCTTAAAGACTTAGGTTTTGAGCAAGTCCCACAAACATATGATGAAGTATATGCTTTATCAAAAAAGCGCGCCGCACTAGGTAATAAGTTTGGTTTACAAGTAACCGCAGGTAAAGAATGGAGAGATCGATGGTTTGACTATATTTCATTCTATTACGCAGAAGGAAACGGCTTACCTTATATTAAAGATCGTGAAGCACAATACGATAATGATGCTAGTTTGGCGGTTTTAACCTTTATTAAAACAATGTTCGAAAATCGTTGGACAGCATTAGATTTCGATAGTGATGATCCACTCACAACAGGGCTTGTTGCTGGTGCCGTTCATGGCCCTTGGGATATTTCATATTACCAGAAAATGTTCCCTGAAATTTTGAAAAAAATAGCCATCGGTCCAATGATCAAAAGCACGAAGAATCGTCCTCAAAATAAAAGTAAAACGAGTACCTTTGCCGACAGTAAAGGTCTAGTTTTATTTAAATCAAGCCAAGTGAAAGCAGAGGCTTTTGCTTTCATCAATTGGGTTTTTATGAACGATGAACTCAGTATTTTATGGTTAGATAAAACCGGCATGCCTCCCGCTAGAGGTGACTTAACAACGAACAAAATGTTTAACGATTTTTATAGTACACATCCACTTGGAAAAGCTTACGCATCTTACGTTGATGTTGCTGTTCCTCCCGCTTTTATTGAAGAAACCATTGATGTGCAAAAAGTGATGAACGTTGAAATGATTGGTCCAGTGAAATTTGGTATAAAAAACGTAAAAGAGGCCGCCAAAGATGCCGTTATCAGAACAAACAAATTATTAGGGTGGGCAAAGTGATGATAAAACCTTTGCAAATGAATGAAGCTAAAATTGGTGCAGCTATTGCTATAGGTTTCTTATTATTTAATGCTATTTTTTGGCTTTATCCTTTTGTATGGCTTGCTATCATGGCGGTGTCTGAATGGCGTTTTTTTGATGCTCCGGTTTTTTCAGGACTGACAAATCTTAATTACGTACTGCAAGACCCTGAATTTTGGAACTCATTCTGGAATGTGGTTCGGTTTATGGCTTATTTCATCCCTATTGTCTTGATTTCTTCACTTGCCTTTGCTTTCGGTTTACAGCATCTTGGACGAGGAAAAGTTTTTGTCGCGCTGTGTTTTTTATTAGCATATATATCTTCAGGTGTGGCTTATTCGCTTGTTTTTACTAAGGTTTTTAGTGAGACTGGGCCGATCAATCTATTTCTGCTTGATTGGCTAGGATACACCATTCCTTGGTTATCTAGCCCAACAATGGCGATGTTTTCTGTGTCTCTTGTTATTACATGGAAATTTGTCGGTTATTTCGGTTTGATTTTTTATTCTGGCCTCAATGCCATCCCTAAAGAAATATACGATGCCGCTAAATTAGACAATTGCAGCGCTTTTACAACACTTTTTAAAGTCACGCTACCTATGATTAATGCACAGTTAATTATGGTGTTGATATTTGCAATAACGGTTGCTTTTTCCATCTTCACCGAACCCTACATGATGACGGGAGGTGGTCCTATGGAAAGTACCAATATGCCACAATTAGTTATGTACGAAACTGCTTTTAAAAGATTACAGCCAGGCCGTGCGGCATTGATGGCAATTATTCTCGCGGGCGTTAGTTATTTAGTTGTAAGAGTTGTTCGCAAATTATTTGAACGTGATTTGGAAATAGTATAATGAGCTTTTTAAATAAAATAAGCATCGGTTTAAAGAAAAAGACATTCGGTAGTTGGTTGATTACTATCGCGATGTACACATTAGCGTTAACATGGTTGTACCCATATATTTGGATGGTAACCGCGTCTTTAAAGCCCACCAGTGAAATATACAATACCAGTATGTTTTCAGGCAATTTTTCTTTAGACAACTTTCATTTTCTTTTTGATAGTGCAGAAAAACTTGATCGGCCTTTTTTTACTGCCTTACTCAATTCCTTTTTTGTCACTCTAACCGTCACTTTCTCGGTATTACTAACGTCTGGCTATATAGCTTATGCGATGACAAAAATTCAGTTTAAGGGTCATAAACAACTGAATAATTTTTTACTATTTCAAATGGTATTACCTGGAATGCTTTTGACTATACCGATGTTTGTCTTAATCAAACAATTGGGACTAATAAATAGCTACTCTGCAATGATACTACCTTCTCTGGTTTCAGGTTGGGGAGTATTTATGATGGCTCAAGCGTTTAAAGGTACTCCAAATGATTACTTAGATGCGGCTAAGTTAGATCGGGCTAGCATGAGTCAAATAATTTTTAAACTTATGGTTCCGCTCAATAAATCTATTGTTGCCATCGTTGGGCTATTTACCTTTACGGGTACTTGGGACAATTTTATGTGGCCACTAATCGTTATTTCTGACGTTGATAAAATGCCTTTGTCAGTATTGTTAGCCACCTTTAATAAACAATTTGGCGAATACGTTGGCCCTGTTATGGCTGGATCGGTCATTCAAACCTTGCCACTCATTATTATATTTGTCATTTTCCGTAAATACTTTTTGCAAGGCATGTCCTTGTCGTTGAAATAACTCAGGTGATCACAGAAATGGCTACTGATATGACGTCTGAGGCATCCCATATTGTTAATTCAAACTATGCCACAAATAGTAAAATAAAGTGGTGGCAGAATACCGTTTTTTATGAGATTTACATTGCCAGTTTTCAAGACAGTAATAATGATGGCATCGGTGACTTCAATGGCATAACAAGTCGTTTAGATTATTTACAGAATTTAGGCATAACTGGACTATGGATCACCCCATTTTATCCCTCTCCTAAAATAGATAATGGCTATGATATTACTGATTATTATGATGTTGATGCAGATTTTGGCTGCTTGGCTGATTTTGATCATTTTATCAGTGAAGCACATAAGCGCAACATCAAAGTGATTATTGATGTGGTGGTAAATCATGTTTCAACTGATCATCGATGGTTTAAAGAAGCTATTGCTAATGCAGACAGTAAATACCGTGATTACTTTATTTTTAAAGATAAAATTAATAATTGGCAATCATTTTTTGGCGGTTCCGCATGGCAAAAAGAACCTCATGGTGAGCAGTATTATTACCATAAGTTTGCTGTTGAGCAAGTGGATTTGAATTGGCAGAATCCCGCCGTTAAAAATGAAATAATTAACATGTTGACGTTCTGGTTAGATAGAGGGGTAGATGGTTTTCGCTTAGATGTTATTAACTTTCTTTCTTGTGATGATATCGACACTGAAAGTACCACATTTGATAACCTAGTAGATAATAAAGGGTTACAAATTCACCAATATGATATTGATCAGCCCAGTATTCAATCTTGTTTGGCTGATTTATGTAACCAGATTAGAAATTACAGTCAGTCATTAGGAAAAGAATGTTTTTTGGTGGGTGAAATAGGTCATGATGAATTAGCTAAATTGCATCCATATCAAAGCAAAGACTTACTTGATGTGGTTTTTAATTTCAATCTAGGGTCTTTACCGAAATTTGACATCAAGACAATCTATCAACAACTTGTTGAGATGGATAAACAGCAAACAGGCTTGCCAACCATTTTTTTTAATAGCCATGATATGCCTAGAGCAATGAGCCGACTTTGTCACAATAATGTTGAAGAAGCAAAAGCCTTGGCAACGTTAACTTTGATGTTAAAAGGTGTTTGTTTTTTATATTTTGGTGAAGAAATCGGTATGCCTAATTTTGCAGCTAAAAAATTTGCAGACTTACGCGATATTAATGCAACTAATCATTTTCAATTGGCTTTAGAGCAAGGAAAAACCCAAGAGCAAGCTTTTGAAAAAGCAATGGCAGAATGTCGAGATAAATCTCGTTTATATATGCAATGGAGTACAAAGAAATATTCAGGATTTAGTGGTTCGGAGCCATGGATAGGCACGTCAACGTTAAGCAATATGCCTAATGTTGAACAACAGAAAAATGATCCTAAGAGTTTGTGGCATTGGTATCAGCAATTAATTAGCTTGCGCAGTAACTCTCAAACATTAAGCAATAACGATGATCAAAAAATATTTTTAAATGATAACGTATTGTTAATTTTACGTTGCTTGGATCAGGGCGTTACTCATATTTTAATTAATTTCAATGTAACAACTAAACCTATTCATTTTAAATCATGCCATGAAATATTGGCCAGCAGTGGCTTTGATAGCAACAAACCTGATTGGCTTTTACCTTATGGTGTATTAATTACAAGAGAAATATCATGTTTGTAAAACGATTAGCAACTAACCCTATTATAACGCCTAGTATGGTTAAACCGAGTATGGAAGGATTTAAGGTCGATTGTACCTTTAATGCAGGAGTTATTGATTTTAATGGTGAAACAGTGATGTTACTTAGAGTTGCTGAAAGTATGCCAAGTAGCTCTGAAAATACTATAAATATTCCTGTTTTAGTTAAGGATTCAGGCACTTGGCAAGTGCAAATAAAAATATTTGAAAAAGATGATCCGCGATACAACTTCTCAGACCCTAGAGAGATCTCGTTGAAAGCCGACCCTAAACAGGTATATCTCACTTCACTCTCCCATATCAGGATAGCTCGAAGTGTTGATGGTGAGAAATTCGTTGTTGATGATCATGCTTACATATTTCCTGACAATCGTTATGAATTATATGGCTGTGAAGATCCGAGGATCACACTAATTGATGGTTACTATTATGTAAATTATTCGTCAGTGTCTGATCTTGGTATTACTACTTCACTGGCGCGCACTCTTGATTTTAAGCAAATAGAAAAAATGGGCATTATTTTCGCTCCTGATAATCGAGATATTTGTTTTTTTCCTGAAAAAATTAATGGCTATTATTGGGCACTACATCGTCCAGCACCATTACATTTTGGTACACCTGAAATATGGTTAGCAAGATCGCCCGATATGCTTCATTGGGGAGGTCATCGACGGTTAGCGGGTTGTAGTGATGATGATTGGGATCAGATGAAAATTGGTGGTGGCGCCCCCATGCTTAAAACAGGTAAAGGTTGGTTACAAATTTATCATGGTGTTGATGAAACACAACGTTATTGTTTAGGGGCATTGTTAATTGATATTAATGATCCTACAAAAGTCATTGCTCGCATGTCTCAACCGTTGATAGAGCCTAAAGAAACATATGAAGTAGAGGGTTTTTTTGGCAATGTGGTTTTTTGTTGTGGGGCGATCATTAAAGAAGATGTGCTTAATATTTATTATGGTGCTGCTGATGAAGTGATGGCCTTAGCTACAATAGAACTAGACGAATTATGGCGAGAATTATCAGTTTAGCATTGCTAACATAAAGCCAACATAAACATTTTAAAACACAAAAAATATAGTAGTAGAAAGAAATTATTATGAATAAAACTAAGTTAAAACGTGTGCATGAGTTATTTTTAGAATTTAACCAACACAGAACAAGCAATAAGAATAATACTGGAAAGTTATCTTTTGAATCAGTTGATGGTCAAGATGTGTATAACATTACAGCCCCTTTTGTTTCTGCTGGAAAAACTGTCATTGCAGGAAGAGTAGAGCCTAGAGATAAAGAACACTCTAGTGTGATGTTTTTTGAACAGAAGGATGGTTCATGGTACCCAGTCGTTGACGCTCCTGTATTTAAATTACAAGACCCTTTTATTACTTTTATCAATGGCGAGCTTATCTTTGGTGGTGTAGAGATAAAAGAAATTAACACGACTAATATTAATAAGCGCTTTGAGTGGAAAACAGTATTTTACCGAGGTACAGATATTTTTAGTTTAACTGAATTTTTCACCGGTCCTGTCGGCATGAAAGATATTCGCTTATGCGATCTTAACAATGGCAATGTGGGTGTTTTTACTCGCCCTCAAGGTGATAAAGGTGGTCGAGGTACGATTGGTTATACCGAGGTATCGAGTCTTGATGAGTTAAGCGTTGAAATTGTCGACAAGGCTAGTTTGTTAGAAAATATGTTTCATCCCATGGATTGGGGTGGAGTTAACGATACTTATTTACTTGAAAATGGTGAAATAGGCTTGTTAGCTCATATCGCTTGTTATGAGAGTGATGATATTAAACAACAACGACACTATTATGCGGCATCGTTTAAGTTTGATCCTATTAGCAGACAATTCAATAGCTTTAAAATCATAGCTTGTAGAAGCCAATTTAAAGAAGGAGCAACTAAGAGGCCAGACTTAACTGATGTGATCTTTTCATCAGGGTTGGTTGAAGATAATGGCAAGACTATTCTTTATGCGGGCGTGTCGGACGCAGAAGCTCACTGGTTAGAAATATCAAATCCATTTGCCCAATCCATTTGATAAGTCAGAAAAATAAAATAATGAAAAATTTAACTTGTTTTAAAGCTTACGATATTCGTGGTGAGCTAGGCGAAGAACTCAATGTTGATATAGCCTATAAAATAGGCCGCGCCACGGGTGAGTTTTTATCAGCAAAAACTATGGTTGTTGGTGGCGATGTTCGACTTACGTCTAAAGAGCTAAAAGCAGCAATAGCAGAAGGTTTGATGGATGCTGGCGTCGATGTTTTAGATATTGGCTTGTGTGGCACAGAAGAAATTTACTTTGCTACTAGCCATTTAAATTTAGATGGTGGCATAATGATAACCGCTTCCCATAACCCGATAAACTTTAATGGTATGAAATTAGTGCGCGAGAACTCTCGTCCACTGAGTAATGATACCGGCCTGCTTGATATAAAATATTTAGCAGAACAAGCTAACTTTAAGCAAATACCGAAAGAGCAACGCGGCAGCATTAAAATACTTACCGTTGCCGATGATTATATTAAGCATTTATTAACCTATATTGATGCTGATAATATTCAACCAATAAAGTTGGTCGTCAATGCTGGCAATGGTACTGCAGGGCCAACTATCGATAAACTAGAACAAGCTTTTTTAGAATATAATATCCCCATTGAATTAATTAAAATACATAATATCCCCGATGGCACATTTCCTAATGGCATTCCTAACCCATTACTTCATGAGCAACAAGCGATTACGGGTGAGCAAGTGGCTGCTCATGGAGCCGATATGGGTATTGCTTGGGATGGCGATTTTGATCGCTGCTTTTTATGGGATGCCAATGGACAATTTATTGATGGTTACTATATTGTCGGCTTACTTGCGGGCGCTTTTCTTGCTCAGCAACCAGGTTCAACCATTATTCATGATCCTAGATTGACTTGGAATACCATTGATATTGTTTCTAAAGGTGATGGTAACGCTGTCATGTCAAAGACAGGTCATGCTTTTATTAAAGAAATTATGCGAGAACGTGACGCCGTTTATGGTGGAGAAATGAGTGCTCATCATTACTTTCGTGATTTTTTTTATTGCGATAGCGGCATGATCCCCTGGTTATTAGTTGTGGATTTATTGTCTAAGAAAAAGGTTACCTTGCAATCTTTAGTACAGTCTCGTATGGATAGGTTCCCCTCGCCAGGTGAAATAAATAGTAAAGTAAGTGATGCTGATACAGCAATAGAACGTGTATTTAATGAGTATAAAGATAAAGCAATAAAAGAAGATAGAACCGATGGTCTTTCTTTAGAGTTTGAGGATTGGCGTTTTAACTTACGGCTCTCAAACACTGAGCCTGTAGTGCGTTTGAATATTGAAACACGCGGAGATAAAAAAATATTAACTCAACATTGTGAAAATTTATTAAAAATAATTAGAGCATGATTGTTTTTTATTTTGTCAGTTTTTACTTTAATTGCATGAATAAAAAAATAATTTAAGGTTGGTTTATGAAAAAAATAAAATTAGGAAAAAGTAGTTTAACTGTATCTGAAATATGTCTGGGATTAATGCGAATTTCTGAGAGTAAGTTAAAAGATAATACCAACCTTGTTAAAACAGCTTTAGAACATGGTATTAATTTTTTTGACCATGCCGATATTTATGGTGCAGGAGAATGTGAAAAAATATTCGCGCAAGTAATGAAATCAGGCGACATTGCCAGAGACAGCATTCTCATTCAATCTAAATGTGCTATCAGAAAGGGATGTTTTGATTTTTCATATGATTATATCATCTCCTCTGTAGAGGATATTTTAAAGCGCTTAAATACTGACTATATTGATGTGTTATTGTTGCACCGACCAGACACCTTAATGGAGCCAGAAGAGGTTGCCAAGGCTTTTGATATGCTTCACTCAAGTGGTAAAGTTCGACATTTTGGCGTTAGTAATCAAAAGCCCTTACAAATAGAATTACTTCAAAAGTATGTAAAACAAGATCTTGTGGCTAATCAATTACAATTGAGTTTGACCAACACCGGCATGATTGATTCAGGGCTTAATGTTAATATGCAAGTCAACCAAGCTATTGATCATGATGATAGTATTTTGGAGTATTGTCGTCTTAATGATATAACCATTCAGCCTTGGTCGCCTTTTCAGTATGGCTGGTTTGAAGGAACTTTTATTGATAATCCACAATTTGAAGTACTTAATAATGCGATGGCAGAGATTGGTGAAAATTATGGCATTTCTAAAACAACATTAGCAATAGCTTGGCTTTTAAGACACCCCGCAAAAATGCAACCAATTATTGGCTCTACTAATGCTAACAGAGTTGCAGAGGTATGCGTTGCTTCCAGTATTTATATAACAAGAGAAGAATGGTATAAATTGTATATTGCAGCAGGTAACACTCTGCCTTAATAATTGCACTGTTCGAAAATGTTTTTTTCATTTAATAAAGTAGACATTATTCAGGAATAAAATGTTCAAATATTGCCCTACATGTAATAGTAAAAATATTAAATTTGTTCAAGAAAATTATTTTAATTGTTCAGACTGTGACTTTATTTATTATCACAATGTTGCTTCTGCGGTGGCTGCTATTATTGTTTATAAAGGTAAAATCCTTTTCACTACTAGAGCACAATCGCCAGGTATAGGTTTACTTGATTTACCCGGGGGGTTCGTTGATCCTAATGAAACTTTAGAGCAAGCATTATCAAGAGAAATTAAAGAAGAATTAGGTGTCACTATTAATAGTTGGCAATATATGTGTTCTCAACCCAATACATATAGACCAAATAAAATTGAATATAGAACTCTAGATAGTGTGTTTTATTCTGAGCAAAAAAGCACACTTAATTTTGAACTTCAAGAAACAGAAATTAGAGAGATAAGCTGGATAAGGCCTGAGCAAATAGATTTTGACAACATAGCATTTTCATCTATAAAAGCGGCATTAAAACATTATTTAGAAGAGGTATTATATACCCCTCCTACTTCAAGGTAAAAAAACTTCAGGTTATTACGACAAGCAAGGTAAATGGGGTACCCGAACAAAAATGTTAACGCCTACCAATCTGGATATCGCTTACAAGCGAGTAAAAGCCAATACGGGTATCGATGGTATGATGGTTGAAGACTTTCCTGCGTTTGCTCAGGAAAACTGGGAAATATCAAGCAACAAAGAGTAAATCAAGTTGAGGGGAAGGGACCACGGTTATATTAATTATTTTAAATTTCCTTATTATTGTTTGATTTAAAAAAGGGTGAATTTTCCCTTATTTAATCCAATTATCAGTGCGTAAAGCATCAACTCTATTGAATTCTTTTAAATTATTACTAACTAAAACCAACGCTTCACTACGAGCATGACCAGCTATATGTAAATCATTAACGCCAATAATTTGCCCTTTTTTCTCCAAGTCTGAGCGGATAGAGCCATAATGCGCTGCGGCTTTATCGCCATAACCCAATACTTCAAGTCGAGAACAGAAATCTTCTACAGTACGAAGGTTACGTTCAACAAATTCACTTTTTTCTGCACCGTGAATTAATTCAGCCAACGTAATAGACGAAATAGCCAGTTGACCAGAATGTTCATTAAATTTACTTAAGGCCTCTAAGGGCTTTCGCTTGATCACATAAATACAGATATTTGTATCTAACATATATTTCAACATTAAAACGATTCTCTTTCTAGTTGATCCTGCGAAGCACGTTCATTCATAAAATCCTCTGACACACCTTCAGAAGACATAAAAAAGCTATCCCACAAGTTATCAACAGGTGACAATACTCGCTCATTTCCTACAACTCGAACGACTACCTTTTTAACACTCTCAGGAAAACGTGTTTCAGCAGGGAGTCGTACAGCTTGTGTTCGATTATTCACAAAAACAGTGCCTTGTTGTTGCATAAAAACCTCTTAATCAATTGCTATATACACATAGTATATACACGCAATGTATATAGCAAGTGTATATAGTATAATTAACAAATTATTTTAGGTCTATCAGACCAACGAGTAGTCCAACGTGGCGATAAAAACTCTCTTCGCATAGCCCCTTTTTCGTGTCTTGCTTCGCTAGCAAGTTGCAAAGAGCCTTTACCAAAGCGTTGATTAATCCTGCTATAACAATTCATGAGGGCAGTTTTAAAAAGGAATACGATCGTTAAATTCCACCGCTATTTCTCCTTCATGTAAATTAGTAATCAATTTTGAAAATTCCTCCTGACAGTATTTCTGTTCAAGTTCATCAATCAATAGATCTAAATAACCAATGAGTTCATCTACTTCTTGTTGACATTGGTGAGTATTGATTGGGTCGATTTTATTAACATGATCTTCTTCTTAGTTTGCTTTTTTCTTATGCGTTGGTGTGGCAAAGCAACTGAAAATTATTAGGAAACAATTAACTTGGCCGGATAGAAGAGAGGCATTTTTATACAAGTTTTATCAAAATATGATTAATTATTGCTAATTTTTAGATATGAAATAAAAAGTCATCCATAAACACTGGCAGGCAAGGTTGATAAAGAGTTGTGACAATAATAGGGTACGGGTCGAGTAAATTTTTTCTGTAAAAAAGGTATTTCAAAAACTGTCACAGATTTGGCACATTCTTGTCACAGGCTAAAAATTTGTCACATAAAAACGCTGAATTTACACATCAAAAAAGTGAAATTTTAAAGGTAACAATAGGGGATATATTACTATTATTTGATGGTGATATTTTTGACCTTTACCCTTTTGGGGTAAAATAATCAGTAAAAAACCAATGAGTAATTATGAATAAAATCAATGAATTGGTGGACGATACTGGGCTTGAACCAGTGATTCTGCGCGGGTGATAAAGGGTAGAAGGTGCTCTCCAAACTGAGCTAATCGTCCGATTTTCTTTGAAAGAAAAACTTTTAATATAGAGAAAGAATGGTGGACGATACTGGGCTTGAACCAGTGACCCCCGCCTTGTAAGGGCGGTGCTCTCCCAACTGAGCTAATCGTCCGCTATATAAAATAGAAGATATAAAACTGGGGATAAAATGAGTGGTGGACGATACTGGGCTTGAACCAGTGACCCCCGCCTTGTAAGGGCGGTGCTCTCCCAACTGAGCTAATCGTCCGTCTCTATGGGGGCGTATTATAGGGGGTTCAAAAAGGCTGTCAACAGCAAAGCTTGTAAAAAAGTTTTTTTTTGTTGTTTTAATGATTGTTTGATTTATTTTTATTCAATCTGGATAAATTCTCATCAATTAATAATAAAGATTAACTAGATGTCATCAATAATACTGTACTAAAAAACTCTGGCTGATAAAATAGCGCCAATTTTTTATGAACAAATAAGATGTTTTATGTTGTTAAAAGCACATTTAACATACCAAGTGAGATTTTTATGACATTAACAACTCGATTTGCACCAAGCCCAACGGGCTATCTTCATGTTGGTGGTGCACGTACCGCCTTGTATAGCTGGCTATACGCTAAGAAAAACGGTGGTGATTTTATTCTTCGCATAGAAGACACTGATTTAGAACGTTCTACTCAAGAATCAGTAGATGCTATTATGGATGGGATGAATTGGTTAAATCTTGAATGGACACATGGTCCTTATTTTCAAACTAAACGCTTTGATCGTTATAAAGAGGTTATTGAGCAATTAATCGCTAGCGGTAATGCTTATCGTTGTTATTGTACTAGTGATGAAGTTGAAGCCATGCGCTCCGATGCCAAAGCTAAAGGTGAAATAGAAAAATACAATGGCTTATGGCGTGATAGAACAGACTACCCAACAGATAAACCTTATGTTATTCGTTTTAAAAATCCACTGGATGGCGATGTTGTTATTAACGACATGGTTAAAGGTGATATTACTATTAGTAACAAACAGCTAGATGATTTAATTATTGCCCGTTCAGATGGCACACCTACGTATAACTTAACCGTTGTGGTTGACGATTGGGATATGAAAGTAACTCATGTCGTGCGTGGTGATGATCATATTAGTAACACGCCAAAACAAATTAATATTTTAACCGCTTTAAATGCTGAAATTCCAGAATATGCGCATATTCCGATGATTTTGGGTGACGACGGTAAACGTTTATCTAAACGCCATGGTGCTGTTGGGGTAATGCAATATCGTGATGATGGTTATTTACCTGAAGCACTACTAAACTATTTAGTACGTTTAGGCTGGTCACATGGCGATCAAGAGATTTTCTCTCGCGATGAAATGATCGAATTGTTCGATTTAAAAGATTGTAACCGCGCACCATCTGGTTTTAATACCGATAAACTTATATGGGTAAATCAGCATTATATGAAAACGCTTGCACCTGAATATGTAGCTGAACATTTAGCATGGCACATGGCAGATCAAGATATTAATACCGATAATGGCCCTGCATTGAGCGAAGTGGTTAAAGTACAAGCAGACAGAGTTAAAACGTTAAAAGAAATGGCACAAATTAGTCGTTATTTTTATCAAGACTTTACTGAATTTGACGCTAAAGCAGCAAAAAAACATTTACGTCCTGTGGCTAAGGAAGCCTTATTGTTAGTAAAAGATAAATTATCAGAGTTAAATGATTGGTCTGCTGAGCCTATTCATACTGCAATTAATGCAACTGCAGAAGAGCTAGGCGTAGGCATGGGTAAAGTTGGTATGCCACTTCGAGTAGCGGCTACTGGTGCAGGTAATTCACCATCACTTGACCTAACGTTAGCTTTACTGGCTAAAGATAAAGTATTAGCACGTATTGAGTTGGCACTAGCCTTTATTGCTCAACGTGAAGCACAAACTTAATTTAAAATTTTTATTAATCACCTTAAAACAGAGAAAACTTTTGCAATTTACTGATTTAAATTTAGATAAACGCTTATTAGCCACCATTGAACATTTAGGCTTTGATAAACCCACAGATATCCAGCAACAGGCGATACCTGCGGCAATGAATGGTCATGATTTGATCGCCTCATCAAAAACGGGTTCAGGTAAAACCTTAGCGTTTTTATTGCCGGCGATGCAGCGTTTAATGAACAACCGCGCCTTGAGTAAACGTGATCCACGGGTGATTATTTTAACGCCGACGCGAGAACTGGCAAAACAAGTATTTGGTCAGTTACGTTTATTAGCGGCAAATACACAATTTAAATCAGTGTTAATTTTAGGCGGCGAAAATTTTAACGACCAAGCTAAAACATTAGCCAAAGATCCGCATTTTGTGGTTGCAACACCAGGGCGTTTAGCCGATCATTTAACCCATCGACACTTATATTTACAAGGTTTAGAACTGCTTATTTTGGATGAAGCTGACCGCATGCTCGATTTAGGCTTTAGTAAACAACTAGCACAAATAAATACGGCAGCCGATCATCGGAAACGTCAAACATTAATGTTTTCAGCCACCTTAGATCATGCACAAGTTAATGAATTTGCAAGTGAATTACTCAGTAAACCAAAACGTATTGCCATAGAACATGGCCATAGTGAGCATCAAGATATTAATAAAAGATTTTATTTTGTCGATAATTTAGAGCATAAAGAAAAACTACTGAGTTACTTTCTAACTAATGAAGCCCATCAACAAGTAATTATTTTTACTGCCACGCGTAGCGATACCGAACGTTTAGCACAATTGTTAAATGAGCAAGGCTTTAATAGTGCAGCACTGAGTGGTGAGTTGATGCAAAGCCAACGTAATCAAATAATGGACAGCTTTACTCGCGGACAACTAAAAATATTAGTGACTACAGATTTAGCTTCTCGTGGCTTAGACTTATTAAATGTGTCTCATGTTATTAATTTTGATATGCCAAAACATACTGAAGAGTTTATTCATCGTATTGGTCGCACAGGTAGAGCAGGAGCAAGTGGTGAAGCAATTTCGTTGGTTGGCCCTAAAGATTGGTTAAGTTTTAAAAATGTCGAAGGTTTTTTACAACAAAAAATCAGTTTTGATAGTGTTGATGGCTTTAAAGCTAAATTTACGGGTATTAAAAAGAAAAAACCACTTAAAGCTAAAAAAGTTAACGATAAAAAAGTGCACTCTAAAAAACAAGATAAAAGACCAAAACAGCAAATTAAACAAAAAGTTAATTTTGTCAGTGACAGTGCGGGGGACTTACCAGTAATGCGCCGTAAGGCAAAACTTGCCCCGCAAGATATTGATGAAAGCAATGAGTAAATTGATCACTGAGCAAGAAAAAACTTTAAAATAGTTTTGTTATCTTTTGATCAATTTTCAGCAGATAAAGCACCTTGCCCTGATGCTCATACTATACTGCGAGTAAAGTATCGTGGCTCACTCGCAACGATGGTTTAGTACAATTTCAGGCTTATCGAGATGAAAACTAACTAGTGTGGGTTTATTCACTCATTAATTAACTGTTGTAAGCAGAAACTAGTTTGTTGGTTGCCAAGTTTGTCTTTTAAATAAGGTAATATCACTTCTAACTGGTTGGCTAGCTGCCATGGCGGATTAACAATAAATAAACCTGTACCTGTCATACCATATTCATCAGTGTCAGCACTTAAACACAATTCAACTTGCAGTACATTTTTAACGGCGCTATTAATAAAACCTTGTTCCATGTTATTCACTAAAGCGCGTTTTACGACTGGATACCATAAAATATACGTGCCGGTAGCAAATTTTTGATAAGCCTTAATAATGGTTTTTACCGCTTTGCTATAATCTTCTTTTAATTCATAAGGTGGGTCGATTAAAACTACCGCACGTCTTGAGGGCGGCGGTACTAAAGCCAATACACCTTGATAACCATCAGATTGTTTAACAAAGGTTTTTTTCCAGCGTTGGCAAAGCTCTGTCAGTAAATTAAAATCGGTAGGGTGTAAATCAAATAAATGGGCATTGTCTTGACGACGTAGAATTTGCTTAGCAATGCCAGGGGAACCAGGGTATAAATTTAACTGTGCAGAGCCTGTTTTTACGTTACTTGAATTAATGTTATTAATTTGTTGAATTAAAGCAATGTAGCCACTCAATTCTTCAGGAATATCTGTGTTATTAATTAACTTAGCAATACCTTGTTTGTACTCGCCCGTTTTTTGAGCGTAATTATCACTAAGTTGATACATGCCAGCACCAGCGTGGCTGTCGATATAACTAAAGCCTTTTTCTTTACGGGTCATATAATCAAGTATCAGTGTTAAAACACTGTGTTTTAACACGTCAGCAAAATTTCCTGCGTGAAAAGCATGACGGTAACTAAGCAAGCTAAAAGTCCTTTATGAAAAAAAAGAGGAAAGTTCGCTACCATAAAATTATGATAGCGATAAGATAGAAATTATAGCAAGGCTCATTCCAATAAAGCTAAAAAATTATTTGCCACCGTTGGCGATAATTTCTCGTGCCATAACATCGGCAATAAAGCCGGTTGGTTTATTTTGTTGCTCTGCTTTAGTGAAAATTTCTATTAAAGTATGGTAAATTTCTTCTACTTTTTTGGTCGCTTTTTCGGCACTATAATTTTCTTCAAAAGAAATATTTATAATGCCACCGGCGTTAATGACATAATCGGGTGCATATAAAATTCCTCGCTCAACTAGCGCTTGATCATGTGCGCTTGTCGCTAGTTGATTATTAGCACAACCAGCAATAATTTTAGCTTTTATTCTATTAATGGTTTTGTCGTTAATGGTTGCACCTAAAGCACAAGGAGCGTAAATGTCAACGTCTTGATCGTAAATTTCTTCTAAGGCTACTACGGTAGCGTCTAGTTCTTGCTCTGCTTTTGTTAGTGCTGCTTGATTAATATCGGTAACTATTAGTTTTGCACCCGCTTTATGTAATAACTCACACATGCCATAGCCAACACTACCAAGGCCTTGTACTGCGACGGTTAGGCCAGTTAAATCGTCAGTATTAAATTTATGTTTTACCGCAGCCTTAATACCTAAAAATGTACCTAAAGCAGTAAAAGGTGAAGGATTACCACTTTTTCCTTCGGTGCCAGTAACATGAGGAGTAACGGTATTAGCTATGGCAATGTCGCTAGTGTTTATGTTGACATCTTCAGCACTAATATAACGACCATTAAGATTGTTTAGTGCTTGACCAAAGGCTTTAAATAAAGCTTCAGATTTAATCGTTTTGGCATCACCAATGATCACTGATTTACCACCACCCATGCTTAAGCCAGCCAGAGCATTTTTATAGGTCATGCCTTTAGATAAACGTAACGCGTCAACTAATGCTTCATCATCCGAAGCGTAATCCCATAAACGACAGCCACCAACAGCTGGGCCTAATTTGGTACTGTGAATAGCGATAATTGCTTTTAAACTGCTAGCGTTATCACTACAAAAAACTACTTGTTCATGATCATCAAAATCTACTAAATCAAACAATGCCACGATATATTCCTCACAAAATTAATGGTAAATAATACTTATTGTAAAATTTGCGCGAACCTTAGCATTAACTATTATGCGGTGCTAGTCATAGCAAAGAAAAATTTCGTAATATTTCATTTTTACTGTTAACTTAAAAGTACGTAGGCACTATTGATTTGTTTGGTTTAGGGAAGAACTTCAAATGTACCCATCATACCGTTGTCTTCATGCTCTAAAATATGGCAGTGATACATATATTTACCTGAGTTGATCACCGGATCAAATTTACCAATAAATCTTACAGTTTCATTAGGTTGAACCAATACAGTATCTTTCCAGCCTAGATCAATGCCTGATGCAGGAGTTAATGTACTGCCAGATGTGCCACGGTCTAATATTTGCCATTGAATAGCATGGGCATGGAATGGATGAGCAATTTGTGAAGTATTACTTATTTCCCATATTTCTGTTGCACCAGAAGGAACAGTTTCATCAATACGGTTAATATCAAATACTTTATTATTGATGAGAAACTGCATACCGCCACCACCCATACCACTCATACTCATAACAAATGTACGTGTAGTATCTGACATTGCAGCAGTTAGGCGACTATTAATATCAGCATTGGCAGGCAAGCTGGTGTATAAAGTGACAGGATCAGGAGTTTGTGTTGTTACATCAAAACGCATAACGTCAAATGGGTCGCCATTGGCTAATGTTGCTCCACCGCCACCGCCCATACCACCGCCAGCACTAAAAGCTTTGCTTATAAGCTTAATATTTTGTCGATAAGCATTGCTAAAATCAACTACAATTTCAGCTCGCTCACCAGCAGCAAGTATAATATGATTAACGGCTACTGGTTTGTTAAGTAAACCACCATCGGTGCTAACAACATAAAATGTGTCATTGTTATCAAGGGCAAAATCATAAGTTCGTGCGTTTGAACCGTTAAAAATTCTAAAACGATATTGACTAGTATTCACTTCAAGCGCTGGCATTTCTACACCATTGACCAAAATTGTATCGCCTAACATACCGCTTGCACCAGTATTTGAATAAATTAAATTACGAATTCCAGTGTTGTTTGGATCATCAGAAAATTGGCGATCTTGTACTAATAAAGCAACATCGTGAATACCTGTTGGTAGTTGATTATTGTTTTCTAAGGTTTCCGTTATGCTATCAGTTAAAATAAATGCACCTGCTAAACCTTTATAAACTTGTGTTGCTGTAGTGCCATGGGCGTGAGGGTGAAACCAAATAGGTGCGGCTGCTTGGTTCATAGTAAAGCTATAAGTTCTAGATGTATTAGCTGCAATAGGGAAGTCGGGACCACCATCTTCTATCCCAGGAATTTTAAAACCATGCCAATGCACAGTGGTTTCTTCATTACTGGTAAGTCTATTGTTTACAGTTACTTCAATTTTATCGCCACGTTTAGCTGCTATCACTGGTTGTAGCGGTAAACTATTATATCGCATCATTGGTGTTGTCCAACTGCCGTTAGGTGTATCTATAGTAACATTGACATTTTCTTCAACATCTAAGGTATATTTAGCCACGCCGTTGACTATATTGGGAGTTAAAAGCGGTAGTGATTTAAATGCGGGTAGTATTGGTGCTGTTGCTGTTACCGTTACATTTAAAGGAGAGCTTGGAAACGTGCTGCTATTGCCGTTTACATCTGTTGCTACTAAAGTGACGGTATAGCTTCCTTTGTTGGCATAATTTACTGAAATATTACCTGCACTAGATGATGCTGCTGGGGTTGCCCCTTCAAAATTCCAAGCATAGCTGATGACATCATTTTCAGGATCGGTTATTGCGCTATCAAATACAATATTAGTGCCTTCGGTGATAGTAATATCAGTTGTTGTTCCTGTACTACCATCGCCGTTGTCATGACTGATACTTCCTACTGGTGCTTGGTTATTATTTACGGAGCTGACTTCAACATTTAAACTTGTTTGGTTTGAGGCTAGCCCCAAACTATCGGTTACAACTAAAGAAATGGTGACTGTACCCGTCTCTGAAAAAGTAATATCACCAGGGTTTTCTGAGGTTGAGCTTTGAATAGAAGTTGCTGCACCAGAAAATATCCATTGATAAGTCAGTGGTGTATTGCCATCAGCATCTGAGCTACTATCGCCTTTAAAATTAATGATATCTCCAACATTGATTGTTTGATTGCCAGCAGGAGAAATAATCGCAATAGGTTTCGTATTTGGTGGCACTGGTGCTGTAGCTTCACTTGAGGAGCTACCACCACAAGAAATAAGAAAAACACTGGTGATCAATATACTATAAAATTTTAACAAGGATAATAATTTCATGACTTGTCCTTTTCATTCTTCATTTATATAAACAAGCCTTATTTATATTAGAAAACACTAATAAAGTCTAGAGTTATATTCTTATCTTGTAATTATAGATAATTTCAACCTGCAAAATTGAGTAAATATTTATGCAGATTAATATTTAATTGTTAGAATAGTGATGAATAAACTAATAGGTAAGAGTCAAATTATGTCTGACAATGAACAATTAACTGAAGAACAAGCACAAGCATGGGTAAGAGAACAATATCAAGTAGCGACAAAATATTTAGCCAACAAAGGCTTAGTAACCGATAGTGTTATGGTTGAAGACAGTCGTTACATAGCGCCTTTATTGTCGGTATGGAAATTAAAGCTATTAGATAACAGTTGGCACTGGGTTATTTGCGGCGATTTACCCACTGATCATGTCAGTATTGAAGCGGCTAATTCAGCGAAAGAAGTGCTAAAACATTTTTCATTAAAATGGCAATTGCAGGCCGAAAACATTTTAAAACATCAACCAAGTGAGGAACAAGCCCAGTACGCGAACATTTTAGTGGGGCGAGCAGAAAGCTTATATAAACTTTCTGAAGACGAAAAGTTGTGGTAATTTTAGTGACTTAGGTAACTTTTAAATAAATCTGCTTTATTTACTGGGCATGCCATACGTTGGCGTGGCATGCCAGCCTCCATAAAAACAGCGCCGGCAGTATAAAAATCTCTACTTCTAAAATAATCAACATGTTCAAGCGGGCTATAAATAAAAATTTCATCAAGTTCTAATTCATTCGCCACTTTTAATAATCCTTTTAAAACTACTTTATCTAAGGATTGTTTGCGATGTGATATTAATACCGCAATGCGGCTTATTTCACCGCTTGAGACAATACGACCTGTTGCCACCGGTTCTTGGCTCGCATCATCACAAATTAGAATATGATAGGCTTGGCGATCTTGGCGATCAAACTCAATTTGCCGGGGAATACGCCATTCACAAATAAACACTTTCTCTCGTACATTGCGTAATAATGGTTCGGCAATATCCCATTGGACTCTACAGACACTAAACGACATTTTCTTTTCATATATTTATTGGACACACTTTAAAACTAGTTAACAATTGATGCTTTTTCCAACAAAATAATAAACTTTTTTAAAATTAAATGGTCGAAGGTTGAGCTTTCTGTCTTTTTTGCAAAAAAAAGTGTTAGTTAGGATCAAAAAAACGTATTTCTATGCACTTCAAAACTGGAGATTTATTACCAATAAGTTAGAATGGTTTTTTTAATTATTTTAGGTAACTAATGGCTATAATTAACTGTCCTAGCTGTGGTAAAAAAGTGTCCGACCAAGCAATTAATTGTTCTCATTGCCAATTGGATTTAAAAAATGCTGATGCTGATCAAATTCAACATTTGAATAAAATTTCTAAAATTAATAAATCACAATCTTTAATGAATCACTCGTTTATTGCCATGATTTTATTTTGTGGTGGTGTGCTAATGTTATTTTGGCGTAGTAGTGATCCACTAAGTCTTGAATATAAAGCTTCTGTTGCCGCAACTGTCATTGGTTTCGTGTTATATATAGTTACCCGTATTCGTCTTTTCTTACTCAAATTTAAAAAGTAGTTTTTATGGATCTTATCAAAGTAGTAGATAATTTATCTGCTGATATGTATTTACGTTTAAAGTTAGCGGTAGAAACAGGGAAGTGGCCTGAAGGTACTGAGGTTGCTGCACAGCAGCGAGAATCAGCACTGCAGTTGGTAATGGCTTATCAGTCGAGAGTGCTTAAGTCAGATGAGATTATGACGGTTGGTGCCGACGGCAATATTGTTAATAAATCAAAAAAAGAATTACAAACACAGTTTGCTGAGACAAACACATTAAATAGTAACGACATTGCTAGGTTTTCTAAATTATGATTTTTTCAAAACTCTTTAATAACAAAGCCAAATGGCAGCATAAAAACAGTAATGTGCGCATTGAAAGTATAACTAATGATTTGGCTATTGATGCAGCTAAAGACCGTGAAATTTTAATCACTTTACTCAATAATGATGACAATGAATTGGTTAGACGAGCAGCATTACTAAAACTGCATTCATTTGCGCTTTATTTACAAGCGAGTCAAGAAAATAGCCACGCGAAACTAAAAGAATTTGCTTACCAACAGATTATTAAAATGCTACTAAATGCACATGCGGTAGAACKSMSYRTMGMYGWMWWMYWWSAWTTRCTTRRCAAYRMWYWYMRMKAYCWRMKYMAWARNTRCWRYKKKMSAAWMSWSSCKKTTTACYKRASMAAATGTAGACATTGTAACCGCACTTTATAACAAACTGGCGAAACCGCAATTATTAATACGGTTGTTTAATCAATGTACTAATGAACCAATACAGTGTTATTTAATCACTCAAACGGATGATTTTTCTAGTTTAGAAAAATTAGTAAAAAAAGCACTAAATGAGCAAGTTAAAGTACAAATAGAAGATAAAATTAAAGAGTTAACCGAGCGAATTGAAAAACCAATAAAAATGCGTAAGCAAATTCAATTGCTATTAGCTAAATTATTAGCACTAAAAGACATTGCTGATTATGCCGTTGTTGTAGATAAGCGCGATCAAATTAATCAACAATGGTTAGTACATCAGCAAAATTTTGAGTTTTTTATCCCCTCAGAGCAACAGCAGTTTATTGATAAACACCAAAGTATAAACAATCAGTTAGATAAAATATTTATTGCTAAAGCAGAACAATATCAACAACAAAAAATTGCTGATAAAATCAAACTTCAGCAACAACAAGCGTTACAACAATTTGATGCTATTATCGACAATGTTAGTAAGCAATTGGTTACGGCTGTTTTTGAAGAGAATAACGTTGATGAAGAGTGCTTTCTTCAGCAATTAGAAAAGCTAACGGTCGATGTTGAAAATAGCCTATTGAGTAATAAAGATAAAAAATCGCTTCAGCTTAAAATACAACAACAGCAACAACGTTTATCACAATTGCCAGAAATTGCTCAATCGGTTAGTAAAGCGACACAGTTAATTGCTAAAGTCGCACAATTATCATTACCTGAATCACTTGAACACTTAAATGAGCGCTATCAAATTTATCTTGATTGGCGTAAATCATGGCAGCAGGTAGTAAAACAAAGTGCTGGCTTGTTGCCTGAATCAATTGTTAGTGCATATCAAGAAATTGACCAACGTTGGCAGCAAGGTTGTAGTATTTTATTAAAACAACAACAAACAAACTTTCAGCAAACTCGAAAAAAATGTGCTGACTTAAAACGTTTATTACAACAAGGTAAATTTAACGCTTGTTTTAGTTTGCATAAAAAAATGCTTCACCAATATGCGCTTTTGTCAGTATTACAACAACAAAAATTGCAACGTGATCATGACAATATTAATGAAAAAATGGCTGAAGTAAGTGATTGGGAGCATTATATCGCGACACCGAAAAAGCAAGAATTATTAACCGCAATAAAAGCCTTGGTGGAAACCCCATGTGATAACCCCAATGAGCAAGCCAATAAGGTAAAAGAGTACCGCAAACAGTGGAATATGCTTGGTCATGCTGACGACGAGTTAGAGCAAAAATTAAATCAACAATTTAATGATCATTGCGAACAAGCCTTTGCCCCATGTCGGGTTTTTTATGCAGAGCAAGAAAAAGTTCGCGAGCTAAATCTTCATAATCGCAATGAAATTGTTTTAGCAGCTAAAAGCTTAACCGAACAGTTTTCACAGCAACAAGTAAATAGTGAAGTTGATTGGAAATATTTCGATAATAAATTAATTAAACTAAAACAACAGTGGCAAAATGCTGGCGATGTTGAACGCAGTATTTATAAAACTTTATTAGCGGCGTTTAATGAGGCGACCGAATTATTAAAATCAGCTATTTATAACCAATATCAACAAAATGCAGAGCTTAAAAAGCAGTTAATTGTGAGTGTTGAGCAAATATTGAAAGATCTTTTAACTAATACCGACAACATCAATCAAGCAGTTACTGCGGTTAAAAACCTGCAAAATAAATGGCGTGAAATCGGTTATGCTGGTGTTAAACAAGAAAATAAATTATGGCAGCAATTTCGACAAATTAATGATGATATTTTTGCTAAACGCGAAGAAAACAAACAGCAAGAACAAGTGTCAATAAACAAACAACAGCAAGAATTTGAACAAGCGTTATCTGCTTTGCATCAAGAACTAAATCAAGCATTAGAGCAAAACTTGCAGAATAACTCTGATCGTGTTGATCTTAAACCACTGCTCAATAATGCTGAGTTATTATTAAGCCAAGTATTTGATTATAAACCAGTGTTTAAGACGGTTGTTGGTGATATTAAACAATTTATTGATAAAATAAATAAAACGATTGAGCAACAGAAAAAGCAGCAAAAAAAATTGCAATGGCAAAATATTTTTTTATTATTGAAATATATTGCAGAGCAACAAAGTAGTTCTTTAGAATTAGAACAACAGAAAAGTTTTCAGTTTCTTAGCCCTGTGTGGCAGAAAAGAATTAGCGATGTATTTAAAATTTCATCAATAGCAAATCGTGAAGTTGAAACCCTTAAATTAGAAATACTAGCAGGTATTGAATCGCCACCACAATTGATGCAACAACGCATGTCGGTGCAAGTAAGTTTAATGCAAGAGCAAATGACCTCCAGTACTAAACCCGATTTAGAACAAGAATTTTTGCAATGGTTACAGTCAGGTAAATTAACAAGCAGTGATTTAGTTTTTATCGAGCGTGTGGAACAGATATTTGTTAATAATGAGCAATAATTGCTGGTGAAATAATTGTCGGTAAAATAATAAATAGTTGAGTGCTCTACATACTTATTAAAAACACATAAGTCACAAAAAAAAGATCCATGCCTTTTTAGATCACTCAGGTATTTATTATAATCGTCATCTTCGAGATGTTTTAATCGAAGAACTCGTGTTTTGTAACGTAGATCCTGAGCCAAGTGCATAGGCATGATGACTCTTTTTATTCAACGTTAATAACTCTTTTTATTCGACGTTAATGACTTAATTCACCACGTAAGTTTTTTTGCATCAAAACTTTAGTTTCATCATAAGATAAATTTTGGCTGAGTAAATAATGAAGCTTAGCCAGCGTTGCTTCTAAGGTCATATCAAGTCCGCCGATCACTCCCGCTTGGCTTAACCAAGAACCAGTAGCGTAGCCTTGCATATTCACTTTTCCTCGAATACATTGACTACAATTAACAACAATAATTTGCTGTTGTTGTGCTGCTTGCAAGCTAGCAAGTAGATCATTGTTTTGTGGTGCATTACCAACACCATAGCTACGCATGATCAGCGCTTTAACGGGTTGTTGAATAATGTTATTGATTAATTGACTACTGATCCCCGGATAAAGGTGAGCAACACCAATAGGCTGTGGCGTAATATTAGTGAGTTTTAACGGTTTAGTTTGGCTCAAATCAGTGATTTTGCCTGCAATAAGTTTTATATTGATCCCCGCCTCTAATAAAGGAGGCATATTAGGTGAGTCAAAAGCATTAAAACCATCAGCATAGGCTTTAATACAGCGGTTGCCGCGATAAAGTTTGTTATTAAAATATAAACCCACTTCATTGATCGGATAATTTGCGGCGATATAAAGAGAGTTAAGTAAGTTTACTTGCCCGTCTGATCGCAATTGCGTTAAAGGAATTTGTGAGCCAGTAACAATGACTGGCTTATTCAAGTTTTCAAACATGAAAGAAAGCGCAGAACTGGTGTACGCCATAGTATCTGTACCGTGAAGCACAACAAAACCATCATAATCATCATAATGTGCTTTTATATCATCAGCGATACGCTGCCAGTCAGCAGGTGCCATATTTGACGAATCAATTAGAGGATCGTATTCGTTGATGGTAAATTCAGGCATTTCTTCACGATGAAAATCGGGCATTGCTTTTATCGATTGAGTTAAGTGATCTCTTACCGGAATATAGCCATGTTCACTGGCTTTCATGCCAATAGTACCGCCAGTATAAGCAATGTAAATTCTTTTGTTCATTACTCTAACTCACAGCTTTCACAAAAAGAATACATTCCTTGAGGATCATTAAAGGCTTTCAATTTGCTTAGTTCTGCCGTTATTTTGTGCATAAATAAATCAACCGGTGATAGGGTTACCGCTTGGCCAGTAGCTAGCCACACACTTGCTTGACCAAATAATTTTTGTAGCATGGCATCACGAGGTGAGACTTCTTTTTCAATTAGCATGGTTTGATATTTATCTAGTTTAGCTAATTTCGCTGCTTCAATAACGGCATCGTCTAAATTACCTAATTGATCAATTAAACCTAATTCTTTTGCTTTGTTACCTGTCCAAACTCGACCTTGGGCGATGCTATCAACTTGCTCTAAAGTCATATTACGATTATTGGCAACTAAGCTAATAAAATCTTTATAACCGCGATTTATGTTTAATTGAAATAGTTTTGCCATACCATCGGTGAGTGGTCGAGCAGGGCTGAAACCAGCAAATTCAGTCGTGCCAACACCATCGCTATGAATACCGAGTCTAGCTAGCGCTTCATCAAAGGTCATCATCATGCCAAAAATGCCAATTGAACCTGTAATTGTGGTAGGTGCAGCAAATATTTTATCCGCAGCAGCAGAAATCCAATAACCACCTGACGCGCCATAAGTACCCATTGAAGCAACTACAGGTTTGCCCGATTGTTTTAACAATTCAACTTCTTGACGAATAATTTCTGAAGCGTATGAGCTACCACCAGGGCTGTCTACACGTAATACTACCGCTTTTACATTTTTATCCATTCTTGCTTTGCGGAGTAATTTTGCGGTGCTGTTACCGCCAATAGTACCAGGGTCTTGATCACCGTCTAAAATAGTTCCTTTAGCAACAATAACAGCAACTTTGTCTTTAATTGTCGAGGTAAAGTGTGGTTTTACTGCTAGTGTTGATAAATAATCGTAAAAATTAATTTGTGAAAAACTATTGCCTTTTTTGTTTTTACCAACTAAAACGATAATTTCTTTACGCATTTGTTCTCTGGTTTTTAAGGCATCAACCCAATCATTATTCAACGCATATTCAGCAAAATTACTGTCATTTTGTTCAAATTTAGCAATGAGATCGCTACTGGTTTCATCAAAATTATCAATACCAAAGCCACGCTGCGTAGCAACATCATCTTTGTAAATATCCCATAATTCATTTAACCATAAACTATTAGCTTCTTTTGCAGCGGCTGACATATTGTCACGCATATAAGGTTCTACGGCTGACTTGTACGTACCAACTCTAAAAATATGTTGTTTAATATTGAGTTTATCTAAGGCTGATTTAAAGTACATAGGATAGCTGCCGTACCCCTGTAACAACAACCATCCTTGCGGGTTCATCCAAATTTTGTTGGCATAGCTGGCTAAATAATATTGATCTTGGCTAAAACCGTCGCCAATAGCGATAATTTCTTTATTTGAATTTTTAAATTCAGATAAAGCGGCACCAATTTCACGTAATTTTGTTAAACCTGAACGATTTAAGCCAGATAAATTTAACACTAATATTTTTATCCGATCGTCATTTTTAGCTTTATTAATGACTCTAATTACATCGGTTAATAAAGTTTCAGGTTGTTTATCGTTTTTTGCAAACGCTTCATTAATAAAAGCATCGACGGGATCTATTTGATGTTTCTGCTCAACAATATCACCACTTAAATTCAGTACTAATGCAGTAGAGTCAGGCACAACAACGAGATTTTCTTTATTTGATAAGGCACCAATAAAGGCAAATAAAAAAACAAAAAAGATCAAATTGAGGACGATTTTTCTTGAGGTATTAATAAAACCCCATAAAAAAATAAAGAGACGTTTAAAAACATTAGGTTTTTGGGTGTTTTTTGTTTGCATAGTTTCTTGCATTTCGGGTATTAATTCCTGCATAAATAGAGAATATTACTTTAATATTGCTATGCTACTGAAATTTACTAAAGTAAAGTAGGGCTTAGTTAAAATAAATTGTAATAATTTCTGAAAGACATTTATTTTTATAAGGTCTTATAATCGAACCATCTCTATTAATTACATTAAGAATGAATAATTTATGTTGCAAAAAATCACCCATTACTACTTAATTTTTTTAAAACAACTTCCGTCATTTGATGGTATTCCTGCACTGATGTTACGCGTTTATTTAGCACCAGTGTTTATTATTGCCGGTTATAACAAATTAGGTTTACCCGATCCCGATATTACTGGTTTAACAAGTTTGTTAGCTAATCCTAATATTGTTGAGTGGTTTGGCAATGCCGAATGGGGTTTAGGTTTACCATTTCCTGCCTTATTAGCCAATTTAGCTGCTTGGTCTGAATTTTTAGGTGGTTGGTTTTTATTGTTTGGTTTATTAACTCGTTTAGTGTCAATTCCATTAATGGTTACCATGGTTATTGCCATGACTACCGTGCATGCTGATAATGGCTGGTTTGCTATCACGCCAACAAATCCTGATACTAGCCCAGCAAAAGTTGTTTCATGGCTAGGGTTTGAACAAGGTGATATTAGTATGCAAAACAGTAACGAAACAGCAGCTCGTTTAGGTAAAATGCGTGATTTATTAGAAGAAAATGGCAATACTGAGTGGCTCTATGACAAAGGTCCTATTGTTGTGCTAAACAACGGTATTGAATTTGCGATGACTTATTTTATTATGTTGTTGGTGTTAGTCTTTATGGGCGGCGGACGTTTTACTAGCGCAGATTATTATCTTAGTAGAGCACTGTGTTCACGCTGTAAAAAGCAACTTGAGCAACTTTAAATAACCAAAATTCACTAAAATCGAGTACACTTGAAATTAACATTTCTTTTATGTGTACTCTTTTTTATGCACAACTTTATCAATAAATAAGTATTATGATTAGCAGTATGAATGGCATCGAACTTTTATTAACGCGGCAATCTACGGCAAACTTAACCACACCAGCACCCGACAGCAATGCTTTAGATACCATTTTAAAAGCAGGGATGAAAGTACCCGATCATGGTGCGTTAACTCCTTGGCATTTTACCCTAGTTAGCGGTGATGGTTTAGCCAAGCTTAGTCACATTTATACACAAGCCGCAAAAATTAATAATGCCAACGAAGCTAAAGTTGCGAAGGTAAGCAAAATGCCTTTTCGAGCACCACTTATTGTTGTTATTAGCAGCAAATTAACTACTCATGAAAAAGTACCAGCACAAGAACAAATGATCACAGCGGGTTGTTGTGTTCATGCCATGCAAATGGCGGCTTTTGCGCTCGGCTATGGTGCAATGTGGCGCACGGGTGAATTTGCCTATGATGCTTATGTAAAAAATCAATTAAACATCAAAGAGCAAGATCAAATTGTTGGCTTTTTATATTTAGGCACGCCAGTTAAGCAATTGGCTAAAAAACAGAGTAAAAATTATAATAGCTTTGTTAGCTACTTAACTTGAGTTGCTTAATCTGAGCGCTTTAAGCTGAGTTATTTATAGATCTGCCAGTTAATTGGCTGTTTGCCATGTGCACGTAATAATTCATTGGTTTTAGAAAAATGCTGACAACCTAAAAAGCCACGATGTGCTGACAAAGGTGAGGGGTGTGGAGCAATTAAAACACTGTGTTTTGATCTATCTATTGCTTTTCCTTTTTTTTGTGCATGAGCGCCCCACAACAAAAAAATAATATTTTGATGTTCATTGTTGACGAACTCGATAATTTTGTCAGTATATTGTTCCCAGCCTAAATCTTTATGAGAATGTGCTTGACCTTGTTCAACACTGAGTACGGTATTAAGTAAAAGTATCCCTTGTTCGGCCCACGATTGTAAATAACCATACTCGGGCGTTTCAAATTTTTCAATATCTGAAGATAATTCTTTATAGATATTTCTTAACGATGGGGGAATTTTCACACCTTTTTTAACGGAAAAGCTTAAACCATGCGCTTGATCTTCACCGTGGTAAGGATCTTGCCCCAAAATCACCACTTTAATTTGCTCGAAGGGCGTTAATGATAACGCAGTAAAAATTTCATCGTCTGCAGGATAAATGTTTATTCCTTGCGCTCTTTTGTTTGCAATAGTAGTGATTATTCTTTGAAAGTAATCTTTGTTATGCTCAAGTGCAAGTAATTCAGACCAAGTTGACATAGCTTCATAATTCTTAAATTTTTATTTATGCCTTGTATTATATTTAAAAAATAAATAAAAAATCGAGAAATAATTAGTTAAATAACTATTTTTTTCTATAATGAAGTTGTTATTGTGTTAATCAATCCTATATATGGAGACTAAGTTTGGCTGTAAACAAACCTTCTTTTGCGACTAAAAGTGATAACAGTGTTGATAATCAGGTTATTAATGTTGAACAACAACTTAGGCAAGATGAATTAATACTCGATTCAATATTTACAGCCTTATCTGATTTATTCTTTTTAATGGATTATGAAGGCACTATTTTAGACTATCGAGCTAATGAAGACAGTGATTTATATGTACAACCTGAGATGTTTTTAGGTAAAAAAATGCATGAAGTGTTGTCTGAACCAGCAGCAATTTTATTTGATGAAAATCGTTTGGTTTTACTTGCTGCAGACAAGGAACTAGTGACCTTTGATTATGAGCTTGAATTTGATAAAGGTAAGAAACAGTTTCAAGCTAGAATATTAAAGTTACCTAAAATATCAAAAATTATCGCTATAATTCAAGATATTACCGAACGTACACAAATTGAAATAGCTTTAAAAATTAGTGAATCTATTTATCGTCAAATGTTTGAAAAAAATCAAGCGATAAAACTTATTATTGATCCAACTGATGGCGCTATTATTGAAGCCAACAAAGCGGCAGTTGAATTTTATGGTTATAAATATCAAGATCTTATTTCTAAAAATATTTTTGACCTTAATCTTTTAACTAAGCAAGAAATACTTAAAAAAATGGAATTAGCAAAGCAAGAAAAATGTGTGTTTTTTGATTTTCAACATCAAACAGCCACCGGTGAAATAAAACATGTTGAAGTGTATTCTGGGCCAATAAATATTGCGGATAAAACATTTTTATTTTCTATCGTCCAAGATGTAACTAAGAAGAAATGCATAGAAAATAAATTAAAACAAACAGAACAACGTTTTCGTGATTTGTTTAATAATATTAATGCTGAAATTTTTATTAAAGATTTACAAGGGAAATATATATTAGTTAATGATAATTTATTGAATTTCTACGGTATAAATGCTAGTGATATTATTGATAAAACAGACCAAGAATTGTTTTCGCAAGATAAAGCAAAATTATACCGACAAAGTGATCTCGATACTATAAAAATGATGCATAGTATTATTTTGGAAGATACTGTTGAAGTTAACAAATGCCAACGTTATTACAGTACAACTAAATTTCCATTAATTAATCCAAACGGTCAAGTTTATGCCGTTTGTGGTATCTCAACTGACATTACCGACACAAAAATCGCTGAAGAAAAAATATTACATCAAGCACATTTCGATACACTAACTAATTTGCCCAATCGCTTTTTATCGTTAGACCGATTAGAACAAATGTTAAAAGAAGCGCAACGTAATGATGAAAAAGTGGCGGTATTATTTTTGGATCTCGATGATTTTAAAAAAATAAATGATACTCTTGGCCATGAGGTTGGTGATAAATTATTAATTGAATCAGCAAAACGCTTAAAAAGTATTATTCGTGATGAAGATACTGTCGGGCGTTTAGGTGGTGATGAGTTTATTGTAATTTTACGTGGTATTACTAATAGTAGTGATGTTCAACCTGTTACCGAAGCATTACTCAATAAATTTCGTCAGCCTTTTAGTATTGATAATCGTGAATTGATACTAACATCAAGTGTTGGTATCGCGGTTTACCCTGATGATGCAGAATCGGTATCTGAAATATTACGCAATGCCGATACAGCAATGTATCAAGCAAAAGATTTAGGTAGAAATGGTTTTTCTTATTTTACCCAATCAATGAACCAAAATGTCTCTCGAAGGTTAGCGGTAGAAGAACAAATACGTGGTGCATTAGAGCGTGATGAATTTGATGTTCATTACCAAATTCAATTGGATATGAAATCGGAGAAAATTATTGGTGCAGAGGCACTATTACGTTGGCATAATTGCGTATTAGGTAATATCACCCCTGATGAATTTATTCCCGTAGCTGAACAAACAGGGCTAATTGTTTGTTTAGGTCAATTTGTGTTAAATCAAGCGCTTGCAACGATTAAACAATGGCAAAACCGTAGCCATGGAAATTTACGCATAGCGGTAAATTTATCACCACGACAATTTAGAGATCCTGAATTAGTTGGTTTTGTTGAAAAAGCGTTGATAAATGCCGATGTTGCCGCTTCTAATTTAGAATTAGAAATAACCGAAGGGGTGTTGCTGAGTGGCCATTCATATATAGATAAAGCCTTAACCTCACTCAATAAATTAGGAGTGATTTTATCTATGGATGATTTTGGTACCGGCTATTCATCGTTAAGCTATTTACGAACGTATCCATTTGACGTACTTAAAGTTGATCGTTGTTTTGTTTCAGGTATTATCGAAAATAATGCCGATAAAGAATTAGTTAATGCCACTATTGCGATGTCGCATGCCTTAGGATTAAAAGTAGTAGCAGAAGGGGTTGAAACGAAAGAGCAATATCATATGCTTGCCCAATTAGGTTGTGATTACGCCCAAGGTTATTTATTGAGCAAACCTGTGCCTAAAAATGAATTATTTGCTTTGGCAGATAATTTTTCATTTTAAACTAAACTGGTATTTTTATAGCCCAATTGAGTTAAGCTAATTGGGCCATGGTCGCGTTAATAACGTTAGCTAAATCAGTAACCTTGAGTTCAATTTCTAAACCACGTTTGCCGCCACTAATAAAAATAGTTGAAAATTTATTGGCACTTTCATCAATAACACTATTGAGGCATTTTTTTTGCCCGATAGGACTGACCCCACCAAGTACATAGCCAGTGGTTGCTTCAACCTGTTTAGCCTCAGCCAATTGTACTTTTTTAACGCCTAATACTTTGGCAAAAGCTTTTAAATTAAGTTGATGCATTACCGGCACAATAGCGACAGCTAGTGAATTTTTAGCTTTAATATCAATATTTAGCACTAAGGTTTTAAATACTTGAGCTGCGTTAATGTTCAGTTTTTCTGCGGCTTCCTCGCCATAAGAAGTCGCATTAGCATCATGCTGATATTGATGTAGTGTAAAGGCGATGTTTTGCTTTTTTAACTGTCTAACAGCTGGAGTCATTGGCTACTCGGTTATTTGTTTTTACTGATTAAAATAGGTCTCAAGTTAATTGTCTTCTCGGCTATAAAATATACTAATACGATAGCCTAAATATAACTAAAGTTTATTTTTTTGGCTAGTTATTATCAGTTACAATAAACTGAATAATAATAAATCACTGTTTCTTCATCTTATGCGCATCATTCACACTTCAGATTGGCATCTTGGGCAATATTTTTACGGTAAAAACCGATTTTTTGAGCATCAACAATTTTTAACTTGGTTACTTGAGCAGGTTGAACAACATCACGTTGATGCCGTTATCGTTGCAGGGGATATTTTTGATACGGGTACACCGCCAAGTTATGCACGGGAAATGTACTTTGATTTTATTGCCAAAATAGCCAAGCTTAATTGTTCGTTAATTTTACTGGCAGGCAATCATGATTCTGTTGCAATGTTATCTGAGTCGAAACAAGTGCTTGCCAGTTTATTGGCACAGGTTATAACTACCGCTGAGCCAAATAATATTGCCCAGCAAGTTATAGCAATAAAAGATAATACCGGGGCTGCGCAAGCGTTAGTGTGTGCTATTCCTTTTATTCGTCCACGCGATGTTATCAATAGCGAAGCAGGGCAGTCAGCAGAACATAAAAAACAGCAATTACAGCAAGCTATTAGCGAACATTACCAACAAACTTTTGCGCACGCAAAAAAAATTAAAGCTGATTTAAATGATAACAACATTCCAATTATTGCCACAGGGCATTTAACTACGGTGGGGGTGACAACATCAGATTCAGTGCGTGATATATATATTGGAACATTAGCAGCTTTTCCTGCCAATGATTTCCCTAATGCAGATTACATTGCCTTAGGTCATATTCATAAACCACAAATTGTTGCTAAGAGTGAACATATTCGTTATTGCGGTTCGCCCATTCCGTTGAGTTTTGATGAAGCTAAACACAGCAAACAAGTGCTGATGGTTGATTTTGAAAAGGGTAATTTGAGCAGTATAACTGGTTTGGTGGTACCACGTTTTCAAGCAATGGCGATGGTAAAAACCACGTTAGATAACTTAGTGATTGATGTTGAAAAATTAGTTGCGCAACACCAGCATTTACTTATTGAAGATAACTCAAATAAAAGCTCAAATAAAAAGAAGCTAGAAAAAAAGAAGCTAGAAAAAAAGAAGCTTTGGCTAGATATTGAAATAGAAAGTGCAGATTATCTTAATGATTTACATAAACAAATCAATCAATTAACTCAAGATTTACCGATTGAAATATTACTGGTTAGACGAACTAAAGAAGCTCGTCAGCAAATGGCTAATAGCACCGATAAAACCATTTTAACTGAACTTAGTTTACAAGATGTATTTAACAAACGTTTAGCGTTAGAAAATTGGCAAACAGCAGCACAACAAGCTCAACAGCAACGTTTAAATACTTTGTTTCAAGAAGTAGTTGGTGCTGTGGTCAATAAAGTTGTTGATGAAGAGAAGGAACAAATGAGTAAAGAAACTACCACTCAAGTCATAGCTGAAAGCACTAACGTGGAGCATAAACAATGAAAATTTTAAGCTTACGTTTTGAAAATATCAACTCATTAAAAGGTGCGTGGCAGATAGATTTTACTCAAGCGCCTTTTGATACTAGTGGTCTATTTGCTATTACCGGCGCCACAGGTGCAGGAAAAACCACTATTTTAGACGCTATTTGTTTAGCGCTTTATCACCAAACGCCGCGTTTAACGGTTTCTAAAAAACAAAATGAATTAATGACCCGCCATACAGCCAATTGCATGAGTGAAGTTGAATTTGAAGTAAAAGGCCAAGCATATCGCGCCTTTTGGAGTCAAAAGCGGGCGCGCAATAAAGTCTCCGGTAATTTGTTGGAACCAACCGCTGAACTAGCCAAGCTTGACGGTACTATTGTCGCTGAAAAAGTAAAAATGGTGCGTAGCGAAATAGCCAAAATTACTGGTTTGAATTTTTCTCGTTTTACTAAGTCGATGATGTTATCACAAGGTGAATTTGCAGCCTTTTTAAATGCGGATGATAAAGATCGTTCAGAATTATTAGAAGAGCTAACCGGCACAGAAATTTACAGTAAAATTTCACAACAAATATTCAATCAACATAAAGAAAAACAACAAGCATTACAGCTATTAGAAGCGCAAAATCAAGCCACAAATTTACTTAGTGATGAAAAAATTATTGAATTAACCCAAAAGTTGACCGCTTCAGGTGAGCAAGAGCAAAGCTTATTAACGCAACAGGCTCTTAAACAACAGCAACTTGCTTGGCAACAAAAAATGGCTGAGCAGCAACAATTATTAAACCAAGCGCAACAATCATTAATAAATATTGAAGAACAAGCGACATTAGCACAAGCTGATTTACAAAAACTAAAACTCAGTGAACCAGCAGAATTGTTGCGTGGTCAATATGATGCTTTACAACAGTTAACCACAGGGCAAGCAGCGCAACAGCAACAAGTAAATGAGTTGGATCAACAATTAATTTTAGCTCAACAAGCAGCACAACAAGCACAACAAAATCTCGGCGATTTACGTGTGTTACAACAAAATCAGCAACAAGAATTTGCTCAAATCGAAAGTTTAATTGTTGAAAAAATACTACCGTTAGATAGTAAAATAAATCACCTTAGCGAACAAATTAGCGATCAAACTAAACAAGTAAAGCATGTTCAACAAACAAAAAGTTCGCTTGAAAAACAGCTTTTAACGAGTGACCAACAGCAGCAAACATTACAAAAAAAACTAAGCCAGCAAGAAAATTATTTAGAGCAACACCAGTATTGCAATAATTTGGCTGAAAAACTTCCTTTGTGGGCTAATCAGTTTGCGACTATGGCTGAATTACAGCAAGTAATTAAACAGTTAACTCAACAACAGCAAAGTAATAATCAACAAATAAAAAAAATTGCCAACGAACAACAGCAACACCAATTTGCATTGCAAAAAATCAACCAGCAACAACTACCATTACAACAACAACTTAGCCAGACACAACAACAAAAGCAGCAATTACTGGCGCAGCAGGATCTTAATAGCAATGACCAACTTATTGCCAAACAAACACAATATCAACAATTACAGGCTATACAAGCACAGGCTTGGCAAAATATTCAACGCTTGCAAGTGTTAATACCTGAGTATGAGCAACAACAGACGGCTAAAGAGCAACTGAAGGTTAATTGTCAGCACAGTGAACAAGCATTAACGCAATGTCGCGAACAATACAGTCAACAAAAACAAGCACTCACTGATGTTGAAAACTTGATCCGTCAACAACAAACCATTATGGCATTGAGTGAGCATCGAGCTAATTTACAACAAGATCATGCTTGCCCTTTGTGTGGCTCTCTTGAACATCCCGCGATCAGTGATTATCAAGAATTAGATATGGATAAAACGCAACAGCGCTTATCGGCATTACAACAGCAATTGCAAAAAGTCGAGCAGCAAGGTAATGAATTTAATGCAACATATAGCCAACAACAAGCGCAATTAAGCAGTGTAGATACACAGTTAGCGCAAAATCTGCATGAACAAGAGCAATTAAAAAGTGCTTGGTTCAAACAAGTAAAACAACTGACACCACTCAATGAAAAAATAAGCTCATTAGCACTGCATGATATTGACGCATTAACTGAGCTATTTAATCAATTTGAGCAAAATTTTCAACAGTTAACGCAATTATCACAGCAAGTTTATCAAGCAGAGCAAAGCATTATCGCAACTGAGCAGCAATTAACCACTAATGAAAAAGAGGTGTTAACAACACAAAATAAACTTAATATAGCGCAAGAGCAATTAGCGCAACTTGAGCTTAATATTCAGCAGCAAACTGACAGAATAGCCGATAAACAACAAAGTTTAACGCATTTAATTGCCAAGCTTACTACGAGCATTCAAGCGCTTAATTTAACTATACCTGAGCAATTATTTACAACTGATACTCACTGTAATAATGATAGCAGTACTTATTCTCATTGGCTAAACCAGCAACAACAACTAGTTATTCAATATCAACAAACCTTGGACGATCATACTCAACAACAAAAAAAATCGACTCAATTAGCACAAAATATTGCCGTACAAAAAGAACAAACACATCAGAGTAGCCAGCAGCTAGAACAAATAACTGTAAAATTAGTTAGTTTAAACCAACAACTTAGTGAACAACAATCGCAACGGCAACAATTATTTGCGGATCAACAAGTCACGCAAGTGCGCGAAAAAATTACCGAACAGAAACAACGTACTGATCAAAAATTGTTGCAATTACAACAACAAAATGAGCTTAGTACTCAACAATTGCAAACTTTACAAGGTCAACAGCAGGCAAGCAAACAGCAATTACAGCAACTTACTGAACAGCTAAACTTAGCCATTCAACAATGGCAACAAAGCATTACCAGCAGTATTTTTAACGAACAACAAGATTTTTTAGCTTCATTGTTACCGTTAGAGCAACGTCAGCATCTACAAATGCTTAATGACAATATTAATAATCAACGTCAACAAACAAAAACCTTGCTTAACCAAGCTCAGCAACAAATCGTTAAGTTAGCAAATGAAGCTAAAACAGCAAAATTTGAAAACATTACCGTTGAGAAGTTAATGCAACAATTACAACAACTAACAGACCAATTAAAAGCATTACAACTACAACAAGGGCAGTTAACGCAAACACTAAAACATGATCAACAACTACGTAGTCAGCAACAAACATTAATTAGCCAAATAGCTGAGCAACAACAAGTTCTGCAAGACTGGAGCCATTTAAATGGTTTAATTGGCTCAGCCGACGGTGCTAAATTTCGTAAATTTGCCCAAGGGTTAACGTTGGCGCATTTGGTTTATTTGGCTAATAAACAGCTTGATCGTTTGTATGGTCGTTATCAATTACAATGTCAGCACAGTGAAAGTTTAGCTTTGTCTGTACTTGATACTTGGCAAGGCGACAGTGTGCGTGATACTAAAACGCTCTCTGGCGGTGAAAGCTTTTTAGTAAGTTTAGCGCTGGCATTAGCACTTTCAGATCTGGTGAGTAATAAAACCAGTATTGACTCTTTATTTTTAGATGAAGGTTTTGGCACACTAGATAACGATACCTTAGAAGTGGCGTTAAATGCTTTAGATAGTCTTAACGCGAGCGGTAAAATGATCGGTGTTATTAGTCATGTTGATACCATGAAAGAACGTATTAGCGTACAAATTAAAGTTAAAAAACTCAGTGGCTTAGGTGTTAGTTGTTTAGATGAACAATTTCGCTTTAATAAAGTAGAAAACAAGAAACAACCTAGCAACACCAGCAATCTAAGCAATTTACGTTAGGGGAAACCATTGTCTACTTGGATTTATTTCACTTTGCTTGCCGCGACTATGCAAGCAATACGTACCGCAGGACAAAAACAATTAACGGCACATTTAAATTCGATGGCGACCACTGGTGTGCGTTATATTTTCGCGCTTCCTTTTGCATGGCTTTATCTTTGGTGGATTGTTGATTATCGCCAAGTTGTTATACCAACACTTAATGATCAATTTTTACACTATGCGCTAATTGCCTGTGTTATGCAGATCATTGGGACCGTTTGTTTGGTTGCCGCTTTTAAATATCGAAATTTTGCTGTCGCGACAAGTTTAGCGAAGACCGAAGCCATACAAGTGGCTATTGTTGGCGCTATTTTATTTTCACAAAGCCTAAGTTTTTGGGGCTGGATATCTGTTTTTATCGGTGTTTTAGGTATTATTGTGGTCTCAAAAGTTAAGTTTACCTATCAAGATGTTTTTCAAAATCCTGGGGCGGGCTTTGGTTTGGCTGCAGGGTTAGGTTTAGCGATCACTACTTTGTTGATCCGTGAATCGAGTTTAGCTTTGCACAGCGACTTGATGGTCAGTGCCGCAGTAACACTGGTTTTTATGATCACAGTACAATCTTTATTGTCGATTATATACACGTCATTACAAGACAAATCGCAACTTAAAACCATGTTAGTTAATTGGCGCTTATGCTTATTTGTCGGGGTCACTAGTGTGCTGGGTTCTATCGGCTGGTTTACAGGCGCAAGCTATCAAAATGCCGCTTATGTTAAAGCACTTGGACAAGTAGAGTTTTTTATTACACTGATTTTAACCTATCGATTTTTCAACGAAAAAATAACCGTAAAGGAATATCTCGGCATGTTTTTAATTGTTGCCAGTGTCTTAATTTTGTTGCTGTGGGCTTAAAAAGTTGTATAACACAAACAGTTTGTCGCAATTCAATGTTATTAATCGTAATTACTTTGCCATTACTCATTTTATTGATATGGTCAATTGATAGAATTAAAAATAATATTAATAAAACAGGCCATAACAATGAATTTATTCTCTAAAACCGCTGCTGCGGTGGCAACAGTAGCTTTATTTTCTGCCAATATTTTCGCCCAAGTACAAGTGATCCATGCCGGGCAGTTGTTAGTAAAAGCAGGGCAAAAGCCTTTAAGTAAACAAACCATAGTGATTGATAGTGGTAAAATCATTGCCGTTCAAAAAGGTTTTGTGTCAGCAGCTAAATTTGCTCAAAACGCTACGTTAATTGATTTATCTACCAGTTTTGTTATGGCTGGTTTAATGGATATGCATGTGCATTTACAAGGGCAATTAGGACCTAAAAATGACAGCGAAGAATTACGCTTATCAGACGCAGATATTGCCATGCAAAGTGCTTATTTTGCGAAAAAAACACTGCTGGCTGGTTTTACCACCGTTAGAGATTTAGGGGCAAAACCAGAACAAATATTTGCGCTGCGCGATGCTATTAACAAAGGTTGGTTGGAAGGTCCACGCATTATTGCTGCGGGTAGTCCTGTTGCAGTTACAGGCGGACACGGCGATGTAGACGGTATGAAAGCTGAGTTAATCAAACTCTATACACCTTATACTATATGTGATGGACCTTATGAATGCCGAAAAGCAACGCGAAAAGCGATTAAATATGGTGCTGATGTTATTAAAATCACCTCAACAGGTGGGGTGCTATCTGATACCAATACTGGCACAGGTCAACAAATGACCGATGATGAGTTAAAAGAAGTGATTGATACTGCGCATAGTTTAGGTCGAAAAGTAGCTAGTCACGCTCATGCCGCTGACGSTATTAATGCGGCATTACGCGCAGGTGTCGATAGTATTGAACACGGTAGTTACGCTAATAAAGAAAGCATTAAACTCTTTAAAAAATCGGGGGCTTATTTAGTACCAACGCTTATGGCTGGCGATACTGTGGTTAACTTAGCTAAAAATACCAATTTTATGTCTGTCACTATAAAAGCAAAGGCAATTCGTGTTGGTGCTGATATGATCGCAAATTTCAAGAATTCTTATAAAGCGGGTGTTAAAATAGCGTATGGCACCGATAGTGGCGTTTCTCATCATGGTATTAACGGCAAAGAAGCGGTTTTAATGCATAATGCCGGTATGACAGTGCAAGAAATTTTAAAATCTGCCACCATCAATGCCGCCGATTTAATTGATTATAGTGATAAATTAGGCACTATTGAAACCGGCAAATTAGCTGATATTATCGCCATGCATGGTAACCCATTAATACACGTTGAAGAATTATTAGATGTTGATTTTGTGATGAAATCTGGCATCGTAGTTAAAAATAAATAGCAGTCAAAATAGAAAGGAGAGCAGAGTAAGTGCAGGTAAAAACAACTTACTCTTCGCTTTTATGGGCAAGCTTCGCGGCATTGCTTTCCCAGTTTTTACCATCAAATTTCACTACTTTTATAGATTTTGGCTTGGTATCTAAACAGTTAACATTAATGTCGATACCATCAGGATTAGATCGTGGTGTATAAAAAGGCTTAACACCACAAACTTTGCAAAAAGTGTGTTTTGCCACACCCGTGTTAAAGGTATAAGTTGTCAGTGAATTTTTACCATTAAGTAGAGCGAATTTACTTAATGGTACAATTAAGTGTAAAAAGCCCGACTTGTTACAAATAGAACAATTACATTGATCAATTTCGAGGTTTTCTGGCGCGACAACGCTAAATTGCACCGCACCACAATGGCAACTACCGATGTATTTCATTAATTTATCCGATTATTATATTTTATATTAAAACCCACTGTTATTTTTCAATAAATAAAACCATTTGGCTAGTGTTATTTACTTAGCTGTGGTTAAATTTAGCTATAACAATAAGTATACTTCTTAAAGCTAGGACACTGCTTTGATCTATCTTTATCCTGCTAATAAAATGGAAAATTTATTAGCCTTGTTAAATAAAATCCAACAACTTTCACCTCTTGCTGTGTTCAGTAAAGAAGTGATTGTTGTTCATAATGCAGGGATGCAGCATTGGTTAAACTTATCACTGGCAAAACAACGTGATATTAGTATGAATATTGATTACGCGTTACCGTCTCAATATTTATGGAAGTTAGTTAGAAGCCTTGCCGAACAAGGAAAGTCGTCTGAACAAGCACCTTATTCAAGAGAAGTATTAGCTTGGCGTATCGACAGCCTTTTAAAAGATGAAAAAGTAATAAATAATGAGTTATTTACTAGTGTTRACCACTATTGGCAAGTTGAAGGTTGGCAAGGAGAAAATTTCCATAATTCTGCCGATACTATTAGCACACAACAAGCCCATTTAAAGCGTTTCCAATTGGCATCACAATTAGCAGATTTGTACGAACAGTATTTAATTTTTCGTCCAGATTGGTTAGATAGCTGGCAGAATACACCAACATTAAAAAATAAACCTAATACTATTAATGAAGATACTAGCTTAGTGAATGGTTTAATTGCTTGGCAAGCAAAGTTGTGGCAGTTACTTATTGATGAAATACCCTATAATCCTAAAAAATTGATCATCAGCGCAATTAACAATATTGCTAATGCTAAGCAAAGTTTACCCCCGCGCGTTTCTTTTTTCGGCATTAATTCTTTAGCGCCAATGTGGTTAGACTTTATCAGTGCGTTAAGTGAATATACTGAAGTACATTTTTTTCATTTAAATCCTTGTTTTGATTACTGGGGAGATTTGGTTAGCGAAAAACAAGCTATTAAAATTCAAAAAACGTGGCTTGAAGGGGCGTTAAATTCTAAAGCTGCTATGAATGAAAAACATACAAATGAAGAGCATATAAACGCTGGCTCTCTAGATCAACCAATCGCTTTTACGAATTTAGTAGGTAACCCATTACTTGCTAATTTAGGACAACAAGGGCGAGAGTTTTTAGCGATGTTGCAGCAAGTAAGTACCATAAACATTGAAGTGTTTCAGCAGTTTGGTAACGATAATAGTGATAAATTTACATCGACTAGTGGCGTTAAATCACAATATAAAAATTCTGCTTTAGCGCATATTCAAAACGATATTTTGTCCTTAACAGATGGTCGTAATAGCCCACAAGTAGTCATTGATCATTCAATTACTATTACCAGTTGCCATAGCGCATTACGTGAAGTACAAGGCTTGCATGACTATTTATTGCAGCAATTTAACCAAGATCCTACGCTAACACCTAAAGATGTATTAGTGATGTGTCCGCAAGTTGAAAATTACGCGCCTTATATTGATGCGGTTTTTAGTCGCTCATGGCAAGATAAAACAGAACAAAATCAAGCTAATGTACCGTCTTTACCGTGTTCTATTGCCGATCGTGTCAGTAAAGACTCAGAACCTTTAGTTGCTGCGTTTATTGAATTATTACAACTACCTGATAGTCGTTTTCAGGTGTCTAAACTGATTGCTTTTTTACGCTTGCCAGCAATGCAAAGTAAATTTTCGCTAACGACTGATGATATTGAAAAAATCAGTTATTGGCTTGAACAAGCAAGTATTCATTGGGGATTAAATGCTGAGCATAAACAACAGGTATTAAAAATTGAACACAGCAATGCTAAATTTACCTGGCAAAACGGTTTAGCGCGATTAATGCTAGGTTTTGCTTATGGCGACAGCGAGGTAATTTATCAGCAGCAATTGTTATTACCGAATATTGAGGGAAATGATGCACTTTTATTGGGTAAGTTATTACAAATACTAGAACAATTACAATATGTTGCTCAACATTTATCCAGTGACAAAACAGCAATTAAATGGTCAGAATTTTTACAAAACATCGTTGAACAATTATTCATTGTTGAAAATGAAACCGCATTTGAAATAATAGAACAAGCCATTTATGCGCTGGTTGATTTTTGTGCTGAAGCAAAATACCACGACAAAATTAGCTTGGCGGTGGTGCGTGAATTTTTGCAAACACATTTTAGCCWACCTGATCCCGGCAGACAGTTTTTAGTAGGGCAAATTACTTTTTGTTCAATGCTGCCAATGCGTAGTATTCCTTTTAAAGTTATTGCGATACTTGGTTTGAACGATGGTGAGTTTCCGCGCCAACGCCAACCTCTTGGTTTTGATTTAATGTCGTTAACACCAGCAAGAGTAGGGGATAGATCACGTCGTGGTGATGATCGTTATTTATTTTTAGAAGCGTTGATCAGTGCTCGACAAGCGTTATATTTAAGCTATCAAGGTCGTAATATTCGTAATAATAGCGAGTTACAACCGTCATTAGTGCTAAAAGAATTAATGGAATATTTAGATTTGGCTTATGGTTGGTCGCTGCTTAATCAAAACAATTCGAACGATAATATCTCAAATGATAACCATGAAAATACCGCGATACAAGGGCAAGTATTACAGTTGCCGATGCAGCCATTTAGTTTACGTAACTACCAAGTTAACAGTGAAAAATCTACTCAACCAAGCATACCAAGTTTTGATGTTAATTGGCTTAAATTAGCTCAGCAAACACCTTTAATTAATGATCTACCATTGATCCTTACGACTAATGCAACAACTACTATCAGTGATACCAGCACTACTAATGAAACAAGCACCCTAGAGCAAAAAGTAGATATCGATATTTCATTCGCACAATTAGTGAGTTTTTTTGAGCATCCAGCTAAATATTTTGCTAAAAATCAACTTAATTTACATTTCGAACAATATCAAGCCGAGCCATGCGATGTTGAACCTTTTAATTATGACAACCTTGCGAGTTACCATTTAAAACAAGCTTTACTCAATAGCCAGTTGTTAGCAGAGCTAAGTCGTGAGCAATTAAGTAGTGAACAAGTTAGTAGTGAGAAAAACAGTGAAGAACTTGTCGCAGCAGAGCTGTTAAAAGCGCAGTTAAGTGATAAATTTCCTGATTCACCATTAACCGCACAAGAATTTAATCACTGGCAAGGTCAAACGCAATTGCTTAGTGATGCGATAACGGATGAAATTGACTATGCACCTTGTAGTGTTGAGGTGAGTTTCGTCGTTAAAGTAGCCGACCAAAATATTCGGATAACCGGACAATTACCGATCCACAATCAACAATGCGTTGCCTATCGTACTAGCAGTGCCAAAGCTAAAGACCTATTTACTTTATATTTATATCGTTTAATTAGTTTAGTGTTTGCCCAGAAAAGTAGTGAACAGGAAAACAGTGAACAGAAAAGCTCATCGCAAACAATTTCACCACAAACAAATCAGCAAACTGTAGATATTTTAAATATAAAGCAGAGCGTTGGCTGGTATTTTAATACTAAAAGTCAACAAGTGTTTAAGCACGTTTTTTCAGAACTAATGGATGCAAAACAAGAGTTAGCCACTATTTTACAGGTTTTTGTAATGGGGCAACAACAAGCGCTATTAATTAATGGCAATATTGCCAAGACTTATTTTGAAGCTATTAATAAAGATAAAACTTTTGAGCAAGCACAGTTTGAAGAATTGTGGCAAGGCGAGAATAATTTTCAGCCATTGTCTCAAGACCCCTATATGGAGTTTTTCTGGCGCGAATGTCCACAATTTAATGATCATCAAAGTTTGCTTAACAAGGTTTATCAAGGATTATATCAAGCACATCAGCAAGAAAAAGTAACCCGCAAAGGAAGCAAATAATGAGTGCTGAAAATAGTGTTAAACAAGTAGAAAACCTTTGCGCTCACACCATGCCGTTATACGGAATTCATTTGATTGAAGCCAGTGCAGGAACGGGTAAAACGTATAATATTACCCGTTTATATTTACGTTTATTACTAGAGCGTCGTTTAACGGTAGAGCAGATATTGGTGATGACTTTTACCAAAGATGCCACCGAAGAATTACGCGGCAGAATAGATGCCAGTATTCGTGAGGCTATTAATTATTGGCATGAGTTTATTAAAAATGATGACTATTTTATTGCTATTAGTAAAAAAATCAGTAGCAATGAGGCATTGTTTTTACTAAAAGCAGCGTTATTAACGCTAGATGAAGCCGCTATTTTTACTATTCATGGTTTTTGTAAGCGCGTTTTAACACAGCATGCTTTTGCTACGGGAATGAACTTTAATGCGCAAATGGAAACTGACTGTAAATCTTTGCTACTTGAAGGTACTCAAGATTGGTATCGTTATTTAGCAAAAAACTCACCTGAAAAATTTGCGTTAGTGGCATCATTTTGGCAAACACCTGATCATTTTTTTAGTGACTTTTCTCGTGCACTCAATCAAATAACACCTTTACAAAATTTAGCTCCCGCACAAATAAGTGCTGATTTTAATCAACTTGTTGAACAAGCCAAAGCGGCGATCATAGCAGAGCAAGATTTCGTTTTTGACAACTTAATTAATAATGCCAGCACTAGTGTTGCGAAAGTGCGAATGAATGAGTTTAACGAATTAATGGCTTGGTTTGAGCAAGTAATAGATGATGTCTATTATCTTGCGGATCATAAAATGCCCAGTCAATTTTTTCATGGAGGGCGCTTTAAAAAAGAGGCTAAAARMANCNWWTGCWAARTKWYWTNYYAKTWAKMMRMYSMRSTAWANKYMWAAAGCNGAKYRMRMTAAKTAAGCAATTGAATAAAGCGCAAGCCTATTTAGTCGTTAAACAAGGTATTTATCATATTCGCGAACAATTAATTGCAACAAAACAGCAGCATAATGTGTTGAGTTTTGATGATTTAATTTCTTTACTTGCGCAAGCGTTAAATAATATTGACGCTGGATCGGTATCCTCAACACACTTAAAAGCTCAACCCAATGAACTGGCTCAGCGTTTATTTAAACAATATCCAGTAGCCTTGGTGGATGAATTTCAAGATACCGATGCGCAGCAATTTGATATTTTAAAGGCTCTTTACTTTHACGGCAAAAACCTCAACTTAAATCACAACGCTACTCAAAACCATTCCCCTAAAAACGAGCAAACGCCGCCAGCAAGTTTATATTTAATTGGCGATCCTAAACAAGCCATTTATGGCTTTCGTGGCGGTGATGTATTTGCTTATTTGTCAGCACGTAATGGTTGTGATCGGCAATGGTTGATGGATACTAATTGGCGTTCATCATCAAGTTTGATCACCGCCTATAACCGCTTGTTTTGGGGGAATAAGTTAACCGAAACTGCCTCTGATGTTTTTGGTTATAATATTAGCTATACACAAGTTAAAGTTTCTCCAAAAGGGAAGGAATTAACCGCGCCTGATCAGCAATTTAAAGCATTACAATTTGTGCATATTAACCCTGACAGCGATCACTATATCGGTAGAGATGGCGCGGTTAAACAACCCTTTAGAGTGGTTATGGCAAAATGGTGCGCTCAAGAAATCAAACGATTGTTAACCGCACAAGCACAAGTTAGCGAAAAAACTGTTAAAGAAAAGATTGTCAGTAAAGATATTGCCATTTTGGTGAGAGATGGTCGCGAAGCCAGTGAAATAAAAGCGGCRTTAACCGCAATTAATTTAAATTCAGTTTATTTAAGCGATCGTGAAAATTTATTAAAAACTCCGCAAGCTCAACAATTAATTAGTTTACTAAAAGGTATTTTGTTTGTTGAGAATGATCGTCTGTTTACTGCGGCGGTGGCAAATCCATTAATGGGATTGTCTGCGCTTAAATTTTATCAACTCCAGCAACAACAATCGAGTTGGCAAGCACTTAAATTTTCATTTTTGCAATTAAGAGCTAAATGGCAACATAAAAGCTTTATCGCGATGGCATTAGCATTGTTGCATCAACATATTATGGTGAACAGAGAGAAAAAAGATCGCACATTGACCAACTTATTACATTTATTTGAGTTATTACAATCGGCTAGCCAACGGCATAATCAAGGTCAAGAATTAATATTTTGGTTTGAACAACAAATTGCCATGGATGAAGCTGATGGCGAAACAGAATTACGGCTAGAAAGTGATGAAGATTTAATTAAAATTGTCACTCAGCACGGCTCTAAAGGTCTTGAGTACCCGATAGTTTTTGTGCCCTTTGTAACCCGTCATAAAAATCCGCTTACCTTTGGTGCTAAAGAAGTAAGTTTGCTCAGTTATCATGATCAACAAGGAAAATTGCAACTCAGTTTAGACGACACTAAAGCAGCTAAAACCGCGATGAGTGATGAAGCGTATGCCGAAACGGTACGTTTATTATATGTTGCTATAACCAGAGCAAAACAGCGCTGCTATTTACTTACCACCAATTTTGATAGCGCCGAAAACTCGCCATTAGGGCGTACCTTAAAATGGCAGCAAGAAACGAATATCGCTTTATCTCTGCAACAATTAGCCCAAGAAAACAACGATAACATTGGTTTTGTTGAAATTAATGAGGGCGTTATTGAACAAGCGTTTTCTGCACAGGTAATGAGTACAACGGTGATAGAACCGCCGTCTTATATGGCGCAGCAATTTAACGGCAATATTGAAGGTGATTGGTGGTTAAGTTCATTTTCAGCGCTCACTAAAAGTTTACCGCACAGTAGTATTTCTCGCCCTGATCGCGATAATGAAACCAGCGCAGCACTTGGTCAGTCGCAACATAGCCATTTATTGCGTTTTACCTTAACTAAAGGCGCAAAAACTGGTAATTTACTCCACACTATTTTTGAGCATTGTGATTTTTCAGCACCCAATTGGTCACAAATATTAGCTAAACCCTTCACTCATAACCCCGAGCTTGAAGAGAATAAAAGTGCATTAATTTCGTGGTTAGATGAAGTTTTACAAACGCCGCTTTGTCAATTAGACCAAACCACTGCTTCCCCTTTGACGTTGGCAACATTAAGCATGCAAAACACCTTACGCGAAAGTGAATTTTATTTTCCTATGCAGCAAAGCCATGCAACGAAATTAGCACAATTGTTAACGCAGCATCGTCAAACATCTCATCAACAAGCACATAATAAAGAAAATAGCGCAAGTGAATTAAAAATGATGCAAGCGGTGAATTTACCCTCATATCAACAATTAAATGGCATGATGCATGGTTTTATTGATTTGATTTTTTGTGATCAAGGAAAATATTATATTGCCGATTATAAATCTAACTTTTTAGGCGATGACTTTAACGATTACAATCTAGCAAACTTAACTGAAAATATTGAGCAAAATCATTATGATCTACAGTATTTGATTTATGCACTGGCATTACATCGCTATTTACAACAACGCCTTGAACAATATAATGCTGAGCAACATTTTGGCGGGGTTTATTATTTATATCTACGCGGTATGACTAGCGATAAAAATTATAGCCAACGCGGGGTTTTCTATCGGAAAATATCACCGCAAGAATTACAACAATTAGATGAACTTTTTTCTGGTGATGATCATAGTAAAAACTCTACTTCTACTGCTGTCCACTTAGCGGATATGGAGCAAAATAATGATCAGTGAACAACCGTTAATATATGCAAATTTTAGCAGTGCGCAAAAACAACTTAATGATATTGAAGCCATCGATTATTTTTTAGCTAAACAATTAAGCACTGCAATATTTGCCAATGAAAGTATTAAAACAAATTGTTCACCAGCAGAACAAACGATCTTATTTCATTTAGTCATGGTCGTTAACCTTAGTTTGCGCCAAGGTCATAGTTGTTTGCCGTTAAGTGAAATTGCCAATACCATTTGGGGGCGTGCGAGTGATAATGAAAATATTGTGACTCAGCAAGGTTTCTATTTTCCAGCATTAACTCATTTACAGACCTTGTTGGTTAAACTTGAACTTGCTGATGAACAACAGCAACCACTTGTTTATTGGCAAAATTGTTTATATTTACGGCGTTATTTTAGCTTTGAACAAGAATTAGCCGTTGCGATCAAAGCCAAATTAAATGCTGATAAATCACTTAATTTAGCTTTAATTAAAAACTGTTTAGTACAATTATTTAGTCCTGAAGATTTTATTAGTCAGAGTAAAAACAAGCTAGATTGGCAAATGATCAGTGTGGCTAACGCTTTGAACAAAAAGTTTACTATTGTTGCTGGTGGCCCCGGCACTGGTAAAACCTATACGGTTACTAAAATTTTAGCGGCAATAATTTTACTTGCGCAAAGTTTGCATACGACTAACACTTCATCAGCGCTCAAAATTGCTTTAGTGGCGCCAACAGGTAAAGCTGCTCAGCGTTTATCAGAATCAATTAATAAAGCTGTAGGGCAGTTTCAAGGCAAAATTGATCAGCAGGTTTTAGCTAATATTCCCACTCAAGCGCAAACCATTCATCGTTTACTCGGTGTTATTCCGCAAAGTAATCAATTTCGTCATCATCAAAACAATAAACTCGTGCTTGATGTGTTATTGATTGATGAAGCTTCTATGGTTGATTTAGCATTAATGACGCGGGTATTTCGTGCACTTGATCAAAATTGCCAAGTGATATTATTAGGCGATGCCGATCAATTACCTTCGGTACAAACAGGGAGCGTACTCAGCGAATTAGCGCCACGGCCACAATTAGGCTACAGCTCAGCAAATATAGATTATTTACAAAGTGTTACTGAACAAAATAATTTAGATGCGTTTGTTAGTAAAAATAATATTTATAGCGATGCTTTAACTGTATTGACTAAGAGTCATCGTTTTGATGGCGAAGGTGGTATAGGGCAACTTGCGAAAGCGGTAATTGCCGGTAAAAGTGAGCTTAGTTGGCAATTGTTAAGTGCAAACGGTGATAAAAATATAACGAAACAATTACACTTGATCGCGATCAACTACACATCTACTCAAGCTAATGCGCAGCAAAATCTTTTCGATGTAATGTCAAACCAACACCGACAATGGTTGTCACCCTTAGTTAAAAAATATTATTTACCATTATTTAGTTGCGATAGTATTGCCGAGGCATATAAATTATTTAGCAATTTTAGAGTGTTATGTGCAACTAGGCAAGGTGGTGCTGGAGTTGATTATTTTAATGATTTAATTGCCTCTATATTAAATTCTTATGGTATTAATAATATTGGTGAAGATTATTATCATGGCCAACCTATTATGATCACCGAAAATAATTACCAAAGTGGATTATATAATGGTGATATTGGTATTGTTTGGCGTGATCAGCATGGGCATTTAGTTGTCGCTTTTGAAAACACTGCTCTTGAAAAGACAGCTAATGAAGAGATAAATAATGAAAAGACAGGAAATAAAAACCACGCAGAAAATATTGACTCATACCGCTATTTTTTCTTAAGCCAATTACCACAACATCAAGCGGTATATGCGATGACCATTCATAAAACCCAAGGATCAGAATTTGATCATGTGGCGATGGTTCTGCCAGAACAAGCCGAACATCAATTATTATCTCGTGAATTACTTTATACTGGCATCACTCGCGCAAAATCACAGTTAACTATTGTCAGTAAAGCGAATGTTTGGCAACAAGCGGTGACTAAAAAAGTACGTCGTTTTGCTAATTTAGCACAACGCGTGTTTAGCTAATTTACTAAGCTATTTTATCAATTTAAGTAAGACTAAAATTTATGACACTTATCGACATCAACAAACAAGTTTATCGTAAACACCTTAACATCATCATTATCGGTTTTATTATCGTTTTTATGTTACTAGCACTCATTTTTGGGCAAGGTCTTATCGCCATTTTTGCTGATGGTCAAGCAAGTACTGCGCAGCAAAGTAATTTTCGTTACAATTTGGTTGGGGTGGTGTTTGCACTTATTGCTTGCATGGTTATATTAAGCCAGTTGCGCGAACAGCCATTTTTTAAAGAAGTGTATTATGTTTGGCAGTTAAAGCAGGTTATCAATTTAATTTATCGAAAGTTAAGCTTAATTAAAAAACAAGCCGCAAAAAATGATCATAGTGCTTTAATTATTTTGAACTACTATTATCAAGCATCGCAACAACTTTATTTACTTGATGACAATACCATCACCTTATCTTCACTAAACAAAGAGTTTGATAAGGTGCAAAAACAAATTAATCAATTAGAATTACCAATATCAATAGCTGATTTTGATAAAGATTTACTGAAAAAATTCAACACAAAAAAATAAAAAGGTATTATTATGATAGGTTATGTAACGTTAGGTACTAATGATCTCGACAAAGCGGTGACATTTTATGATCAACTTTTTGCGTCGATTGGCGCAGGACGTTTTTTAGAAACGGAAAGTTTTGTTGCTTGGGCAAAATCGCCTGATCAAGCTGGTTTGTCTATTACCAAGCCCTTTAATGGTCAAGCAGCAACACCAGGCAATGGAACTATGGTGGCAATTCAACTGGATAACGCGGAACAAGTTGATGCTTTTTATCAAAAAGCCATGGAATTAGGGGCCACAGATGAAGGTAAACCAGGGCCTCGGGGTGAAATGGATGGTTTTTATGCTGGTTATTTTCGTGATCTTGACGGTAACAAGCTCAATGCTTTTTATATTGACATGCCAAAATCGTAGTATTGTCATTTATTTTTATTAACACCATGAATTATTTGTAATTTACGACTACATTTAGAGTGAACATAATAATACTTATAGGAAATAACCATGGAATCACTACAAATTAAAGATTATATGGATCAATATCCGGTAACTTTTACCAAAGATATGGTGATTGAAGAGGCGTCGTTGCGGTTTTTAAAAACTAAACAAATTGGCGGGCCGGTGATTGATGAAAATTACAAACTTTTAGGCTTTTTATCTGAAAGTGATGTTTTAGCCAAAATGTTATCGGCTATCTACCATAACGAACATACCGAAGATGTTGCAGGTTTAATGCGCCAAGACGTATTATCGGTAAAACCTTATGATAGTATTATTGAGCTTGCTCAAATGATGCTACAAAATAAACCCAAAGTATATCCCGTTGTTGATGATGACGGTCATTTACTGGGCACAATCTGCCGTAACGATGTATTAAAAGCCATTGATCAGCACCTGCGTAGTAGTTATCGTGCTGGTAAGTAATATATAAATATTCAGCTAAATAAGTATTAAAGCAATTAATTTATTTAGCTGATTTTTTGTCTCAAATTCTTATCTTTAAGTCTATTAAAATTAAGTGAAAATTTATTTTGCCGCATAGATTGCACTCTATGTTAAAACCTATACTATGCTTCTTTTCCCYGCTATTTATGTGATATTTCCTTAATGAATTGGCGTAATTTTTCCAAACAGAGTAAAAGTCTCGTTAAATTGGCTTATCCCATTTTAATTGCTCAACTCATTCAAAATTTAATGGGCTTTTCTGATACTGTGATGGCAGGGCGCGTGAGTTCGACCGACATGGCTGCTGTTGCTGTGGCAAGTAGTATATGGTTACCGTTGATCTTAACTGTTTATGGTTTGATCATGGCACTTGCTGCAATAGTTTCACAATTATCGGGCAGTTCTCAATACCAAAAAATAGCCAAAGCAACCTACCAAACCGCGTGGATAGCAATCAGTTTGGGTGTTGCCCTCATTGCACTCTATTTTCTTGTTGCTCCTTTAGTTTTTGAACAGGTACAAATTGAGTTGCAATTAAAAGTACTGATGTTTGATTACCTACGTTACATTGTTTGGGGGGCTCCTGGGTTTTGTTTGTATTTGGTTTTGCGTAATTATTGCGAAGGCATGTCGATAACACGACCTACTATGGTGGTCAGCATTATCGGCTTACTCATTAATATTCCAGCGAATTATATTTTTATCTACGGAAAATTTGGTATGCCAGCATTGGGTGGTGCAGGTTGTGGTATTGCTACGGCTATGGTGTATTGGGTGATGTTTATTAGCATGTTGGTTTATACTATTTTTGCTAAAAAATTAAAACCAACATCGTTATATCAACATTTTTACTGGCCTGATTGGTCTGAAATAAAAGGCATTTTCTCGTTAGGCTTGCCGATTGCGTTTTCGTTGTTATTTGAAGTCAGCTTATTTGCAGCCGTTGCCATTTTACTAACCCCATTTGGTGCTCAAGTGGTCGCTAGTCATCAAATTGCGATTAACTTTTCTGGTTTAGTTTTTATGGTTCCTTTAAGCTTAGCCATGGCAGTTACCATTAAAGTAGGTTTTGCCGTCGGCAATAACGAGTATCAACAAGCGAAAGAGTTTTGTTTAAACTCTATCGTCTTTGGTTTGTTTTTAGCGGTATTTACTGCAATTTTTACACTGGTGTTTCGTTATCAAATTGCTGAAATTTATACCCAAGACAGTAAGGTTATTAACATGGCATCAGGCTTAATGTTTTTAGCCGTTTTGTACCAGTTTTCTGATACCATTCAAGTAATTTCGGCAGGTGCATTACGTGGTTATAAAGACACTAAGTCTATTTTATACATTACTTTTTTTTCCTATTGGGTTGTGGGCATGTCAGTTGGATTAATACTTGGTATTACCGACTGGGTGGTGCCAAAAGCAGGTCCTTATGGTTTTTGGATAGGATTTATTTCTGGCTTAACCACTGCAGCGATATTATTGGGCTGGCGATTAAAAGTTATACAAAAAAGATACCAGTTAAATGGTGCTGTTGTCGGTTAATTATGAAAGTGTTTAATAACTGAACAAACGAACAAGTTATTACTAAAATTGTTGAAAAATAGTTGCAACCACTAAGTCAGAAAGCTAACATAGCGCTCCGTTGGCACTGGTATTCGTTTTATTCGTCAACTTCTTTTTTTATACGCCCGTAGCTCAGTTGGTTAGAGCGCATCCTTGACATGGATGAGGTCGGTGATTCGAGTTCACTCGGGCGTACCATTTATTCTTTTAAAACAATCACTCAAAACGCTATATTAGCAATATACTAAATTAGTACTATGATATGCAGTAGTTTGTATTTTTACATGCCTATGCATTTGATTCAGGATCGTCATCCACGTAGTGTTTTAAGCGGACGCTGCATGGATGCAGCTTATTAAGCATATTGTCCTGAATCTTCGTAAATAAACATGAGATCTTCGATAAAAGCGTCTCGAAGATGACGATTTGTATAAATACCTGAGTTATCTTCGTAGCCATATTCTTTTAAAACGCCCAATTTACTATTGGGCTATTTTTACTCGAATTTTATTCTTTGCAATTCTTGTTTCATGCAAGGCAGAAATTGCCGCTTTCGCCTCATTTTCATTGGGCATTTCAACGAATGCAAAGCCTTTAGATTTACCCGTTTTTTGATCTAAAACTAAACTGCATTCAGTGATAGCGCCATGAGTAGAAAATAATATGCGAATTTCTTGTTCCGTTGTGGTACGCGAAAGGTTACGAACTAACAGTTTCATAATGAGCCATGTGGTATTTTAGTATGAACTAAATTTTCTCATATTTTTAAACACTAAGTAACACTTTATTTGCGATAATCTTTGATCTTTTTGGGCTGGCTATCAAGTGACTTGGCAAGGTCAAGAAAAAACATTTAAAAGAATTAATAAATTAACTCCACTGAACGATCTCCCTTTGAGGGGATCGGAAAACCTGAGCCTTTAAAAGAAAATTTATCAGATTATTGGTCTCGACTATGTAGTAACTTGAGGTACAAAACTTATTTGGACTTTATATCCTATAGCTTTTGCGTAATCCTCAATCGTTGATRTTTTAGGTGAAATTTTTGAATTTACATTCTCAAGCCGTGATATATTGCTTTTTTGAGTATGTAATATTTCAGCTAATTCTTCTTGGGTTATACCTGCATTTTTGCGCAAAGAAATTAATTTCGCGCGCAGCTCGTAAGCTAACTCAAGTTCTTCATACTGCTCTTTTACTTCTGGAACAGATAAAGCTTTAACTTTAAAACTTGAAAATGTTGGACGTGTCATGATTTGATCTCCTTCAACCGTTTTTTAGCAAGATCTAGCTCTTTCTTAGGCGTCTTCTGTGTTTTTTTAATAAAAGAGTTAAGAATAATAATTTCTTGACCCTTTAACATGCAGTATAAAGATCTACCAATGCCTTCTTTGCCTTTCGCTCTTATTTCAAAGAGACCATTTCCCATAGGAGCTGTATAGGGTTTACCTAACGCAGGACCAAATTCCTCAACCATTTCTGCAATATGGATAAAGTTGGCAAGAATGCCTGTAGGGAAGTTCAAGGTCTCTTCCTCGACTCTGTKMCKGTMWRMMRWTMWYKKCCAMTKNCRTMWWWSARMRYNAWMRTMMWKSWTRRSTYYKKMAARTRMWMMWTTTAGAATTAGAACACCAGACCTAGATTTTGACACATAACGCCTTGCTAAGCGGAAAATAATGGTTGGCTATAATCGCGAAGCGATGGCCAACTGTTATTTTTCCGTTTGAGCAACTTGTTATATTTTTTATATACGCCATAATGTGTATATATATAACAAAACATACACACACAGGTGACAAAATGAGAACTAACATTGTTATTGACGACCAACTAATGAGTGACGCACTTCTAGCGACGGGATTCTCTACTAAAAAAGAGGCCGTTGAAGAAGGTTTAAAAATGCTAGTTAGATTATATAAGCAAAGTAACATTAAAAGTTTCCGAGGTAAATTAAAATGGGAAGGTGATCTTGATGAAATGAGAACAGCTAAATGATCTTGGTTGATACTAGTGTTTGGATTGATTATTTTAACGGAAATGAAAACCTTGAAACCGATATTTTAGATAAAGCTTTAGGCAATGAAACTGTTGCTATTGGAGATCTTATTTTAATTGAAATCTTGCAAGGGTTTCGTACAGATAAGCAATATAACCTAGCGAAAGAACTGTTAGAACCATTGCAGAAGTTTGAAATGCTAGGTTTAGATATTGCAGTTAAAACGGCAGATAACTACAGAAAGTTAAGAAAAAAAGGGATAACAATAAGAAAAACTGCTGATGTAATTATTGCTACTTATTGCATTGAAAAAAATATCCCCTTACTTTTCACAGATCGAGATTTTATTCCTTTTGTAAAATATTTGGGATTACAACCAGTTGCTTTAAAAATATAACGCCCCATTAAGCGGCTGTTCTTTTTGATAACTTGGATAATACAAGCTAACAAAAAGTACCCTAAAAATTGACCTGAAAGAAATAATATCATTTTAGGCACAAAATAAGTTTCCTCACTGAAAAAGCTTAGAGTAAACATAGCTGGTGCAGCTAATATTTTATATCCTGGCAATGATACTGGAACCATATTGTAATTAAACAAAAATGCACATAGCCCAATAACAACACCAATAAATCCCCATTTTGAGGAAAGCTTATAATTTAGCACTAAACCCCTTTGCTCGTCATAACGCCTTAATAAGCGGAAAATGATGTTGGCTAAAATGCGAGGAACGAGCACAGCCAGCGTTATTTTTCCGTTTGATTACCTTGTTAGTTGATTGT
>NVTW01000001.1 GCA_002401725.1 Gammaproteobacteria bacterium | reverse complement strand
TCTAAATATCCAATAACTTCGTTGCTTTCAATCCCAATAGCCAGCTATTGCTCAATCAAGCGCCTTGTTCTTGAAAATTTATTCTCATTGAATTCTGTAACCATAATTAATCCAAATGGTATAATATTAAATTGCTTAAAGTATAGAACGTAAAAACCCCGAAAAAGTTGGACTCTTTCGGGGGTTTAGAAACTGGTTTTGCATGTTTCGCTTACCGCTGAAAGGCCCATAGCCCCTCAGAGATAAAACCTGAGCGGCTAATCCATATGATGGTGGTGATGGCGTGCGCTGAGGTTAAAAATCATAATATACTCGATTGTTTTTCTTGGTAATACTTCACTTTTTATTTTTCAGAAAATGAAGTTAATAAAATTAGTTGTAAACTAAAGCTGACAATTGGCTGGTTATTTGTTGTCGCTCTATTTTTTATGGCGTTTACAATACGGGGCTTTTAAGGTTATAGCAACCATAAGTTATAACTTTCTTATGACTAAAAGATCTAATATATAAAAAATGTATCAGTTAAAAAATCATATAAACAATTAAGTGCTTAAAGTTTATACGTTTTTGCCGATATAATGAATAAGCTTTCTTTACTTTAACAGTACATTTAAAAATTTTTTGTTCAAAATGGTTATATTATGGATATTTTTACGACACAAATAGCGCAAACCTCTAAAGTTACTACAACATCGATTAAGCCTGACAAGTTAAAGGTTAAAGCTTTAGTTAAAGATGCGCGTTTGGGTAAACTAAAAAAGAATATGCGTGAACTTGATGAAAATGATTACGCTTTTTATCATCCTAAAAAAGATCATCCCCAACAATCGTTTGAGCAATATGTTGTGGAGCAAGAAGTGGTAGAATTATCAGCTAAAGCGCTTGAATTAGAGCAACAACAAGAAAAGCAATTAAATGATCAACAAGATCAAACCGTTACGGCTGCAACTATTGCGAATCCTCATAAAATTGTTAATTTAAATGCCAGTAAGAAAAAAATAGAAAAAATATTGAAAAACAATTCTCACTTAGATGTTTTTATTTGATTTTTCTTTATACTAGCAGGCCATTTTAACAATATTATTATCTCTATTGCTGAGTTTTATGCCCGCAACTAATTTATCTGTAAAACAAGTTTTTTCTGCAAAAGGTGCTTTGGCAAAAGCTATTGATGGTTATTTACCACGCCAAGCACAACTAGATATGGCAGAAGAAGTGCATGCGGCCATTGAAAATCAACATTGTTTAATTGCTGAAGCTGGCACCGGAACTGGAAAAACTTTTGCATATTTAGTGCCTGCATTGCTGGAAAGTAAAAGCTTAGAAAATAAAAAAGTGATTGTTTCTACCGGTACAAAAAACTTACAAGAACAATTGTTTTATAAAGATTTACCGATCATTAAAAAAGCTTTAAAAAGCAATATGCAGGTGGCTTTATTAAAAGGACGTGCTAATTATTTATGCCAATACCGTTTGGATTTATATCAACAAACGCGTGGTCAGCTTGACGCCATAGGTTTGCAAGATTTAGTAAAAGTTAAAACATGGTCAACCACCACGCAAACGGGCGACATTGGTGATTTAGTCGATATTGCCGAAGATTCTGCTATTTTTCCGTTAATTACCAGTACCGTTGATAATTGTCTGGCAAAAGATTGCCCAAATGTTGAAGACTGTTATTTAATAAAAGCACGTAAAAAAGCCATTGATGCTAATTTGATCGTAATTAATCATCATTTGTTTTTTGCCGATATGGCACTTAAAGATACTGGTTTTGGTGAGTTGATCCCTCAAGCCGATGTGGTTATTTTTGATGAAGCTCATCAAATTCCCGATATTGCCAGTGAATATTTTGGTGAAGCCTTTTCAACGCGACAATTGTTTGAACTATGTACTGATGTGCAGCAAGTCTATCGCACTGAACTCACTGATGTGAAACAACTTGGCAAAGCGGCAGATAAACTCTTGCAAAGCAGCCAAAGCTTTCGTTTGTTATTTCCTTATGATCCCCAACGTGGTAACTGGCGAGATAAGCACCAGCAACAAAGTTTTGCGCAAGGTTTTCGTGATTTGAAAGTTGATCTCGATTTTTTATATCAAGTGATCAAAATATGCATTTCGCGTAATGAAGCCATTGATAATTGTTTTGAGCGTACGGTTAATTTATTAGCAAAATACGACATCATGGTCAATACCGATGCTTTTGGTTTAAGTTTTTGGTACGAGACTACACCTCGTCATGTGGTGCTTCATCAAACACCATTAAGCATTGCTGATAAATTTAGTGCTGCGGTAGTTAAATCGAATGCTGGCTGGATTTTTACCTCAGCAACGCTAGCGGTTGATGGTCAATTTACTCATTTTGCTAAACAACTTGGCTTGGTTGATGCGAAGCATTTATTACTCGACAGCCCGTTTGATTATTATCAACAATCACAATTATTAGTACCACGCTATTTACCTCCCGCCAATGACAGATTGCGAGCGCAAGCGTTAGCTACCATGGCTACACCATTAATAAAAGCCAGCAAGGGCGCTTGTTTTTTACTTTTTACCAGTTATCGCGTGTTAAACCAAGTTGCCGATATCTTCAGCGAACAGCTAGATATGCCACTTTTAGTACAAGGGCAAATGGCAAAACGTAAATTACTAGAACAGTTTATTGAACAAGATAATGCGGTTTTATTAGCGACAGCAAGTTTTTGGGAAGGTGTTGATGTTAGAGGTGATAAGCTTACCTGTGTTATTATCGACAAGTTACCTTTTGCATCACCTGACGATCCACTATTACAAGCGCGTTGTGATGATGTAAAGCGCCAAGGAAGTGATCCCTTTAAGCAAATTCAATTACCACAAGCGGTGATCGCCTTAAAGCAAGGCGTCGGACGATTAATTCGTGATGTAAATGATCAAGGTGTGATGGTGATTTGCGATGATAGATTAGTTAATCGTCCTTATGGACAAGTATTTATTAAAAGTTTACCTGAGATGAAACGCACCCGAAATTTAGCCGATGCGGTGAAGTTTTTGCAAAGCTTGTCTTAACAGTCTTATCATAACGGTTTTGTCATAATCGTCTTGTTATAAAAGTTATAAAAGTGTTAAAAAAAACAGAGAAAATAAATGAATTTAATAGCCATTGATGCGTCGACCGAAGCCTGTTCTGTCGCATTAACCTTTAACGGCGAATACCATAGCCGTTATGAATTATGCCCACAATCACATAGCCAGTTATTACTACCTATGGTTGATGAAGTATTAAAAGCCGCCAATTGCCAGCTAACGCAATTAGACGGTTTAGTGTTTGGGCAAGGTCCTGGCAGTTTTACCGGTGTGCGTATTGGTATTGGTGTCGCGCAAGGGTTAGCATTTGCTGCCGATTTACCTCTAGTTGGTGTTTCTACTTTACAAGCTATGGCACAATTGGCTTACGAAAAGCAGGCGCAAACACAAGTAATAGCTGCCATTGATGCACGTATGAGTGAAGTGTATAACGGTTTTTATCAGCTTGACGAAGACAATATTATGCAAGCTGTTTTAGCTGAGTCTGTGTTAGCGCCTGAGTTATTGCCTACGCATTTGGCGGGTGTATTTAGTGAATACAATATCGATGCTGCTTATGGTGTCGGCACTGGTTGGCAAGCGTATGAAGATAAATTATCGACATTAAGAGTTAATCAAGGCGAACCCGCTATATTATTTCCACATGCTTGTGCGATGCTCACTATTGCAAGATCTAAATTTGAGGCCGGTGACACAGTAAGTGCTGAACATGCTCAACCTGTTTATGTTCGAGATACCGTTTCGTGGAAAAAATTACCGGGTCGCTGATCGCCAGTTATCCATTGATCGCCAGTTAATAATCGTCAGCAATAATTGACAATAAATAATTTGGATCAATTAATATCAACAAAGTTTTAGCTAAACGGCGTAGTTTTTGCTAAATTTACTGATGTTATGAAAATTACTAATTCAACAAGCTTTTCAACAAGTGTTCAAGCCCTGAGCAATAAAACGCCTGCAAACAATCAGCAGGCGAAAATTGCAGCACAAGAAGAAAAACAAACATCGGCCGCTAAAACGGTTGCACGCCTTGATGTTAATGAACAAGCAATTGCTTTACTTGATCAACAAGCCGTTAATAAAAGTGGTTTGAAAAGTGAAAATAAAAGTGGGAAAAATAGTACTTTTGCAAATGCTGGCTTAGATCAGCCAAGTAAGCAAAATTTAAGTGCCATTAATACGTATCAAAGCGTTAATAATTTGACGCAACGCGAAAATATTCAAAGCATGCTTGGAGTCGATTTATTTGCCTAGTGTTAACTCTTCCCTTCTGAAAAAAAACACATCGTTCAGCCAAAAGTATCAATTTTGGTTATTTCTGCTCGCCGCAGTTATTTTGCGCCAACTTCCCTTTATCTCTATTCCTTTTAATTGGTTAGAAACTTATTTTCACGAAATAAGCCATGGCATTGCTGCATTGTTGAGTGGCGGTAGTATTATTAAAATTGAATTGTTTGCTAACGGTGCAGGCTTATGTACCACGTTAGGAGGTAATCGATTTTTGGTCAGTTTTTCAGGGTATGCCGGTGCTATTATTTGGGGGGCGATGATTTATGTTAGTGCTAAGTCGCATCAACGCGTAGCACAAATATTTTCACTATTTATTGTTTTATTATTATCAGTAACGTTAATTTTATGGGCTAGGGATTTGCTTACTATTTTTATCTGTTTGGTTTTGCTGGTATTAATTTTATTATCATTAAAAACAAAAAATTTAAAAACATTACAATTATTGCTGCAATTATTTGGTATGGTAGTGTTACTAAATGGCTTATATAGTCCTTTTTACTTATTAGATGGACGTTCAATTGGTGATGGTGCTACCTTAGCCAATTTAACCTTATTGCCTGAACTTGTTTGGGTAGTTATCTGGTCTTCTATGGGGCTAGCAACTTTATTTTTATTGGCGAAAAAATCATGAAAAAATTTTTATTAGAGAATAAACTAATCATTTTATTTTTATCTACACTCTGGTTTTTATCTGGTTGTTCTACTATTCCAGCGAAACTCCAGGTGAATGATAATGCTCCTTTAGTTAATTTTGCCGATGCACGCGCTGAACCTAATGTTAATGTTGGTTTAGATGCTCGTTGGGGTGGTGTCATTGCCAAAATTAAAAATCAAAAAGAAAGAACAATGATCGAAATCGTTCGATTTCCACTGAAAAATACAATGCGACCGATTATTGGAACTGAAACACAAGGACGTTTTCGCCTTTATTACAAAGGCCTGCTTGATCCTGTTATCTACGAAGAAGGTAAAAGTATTACGGTGCTCGGTACTATTGCTAATTCTGAGGCAGGTGTTATCGGTGAGCAAAATTACCTATATCCAGTATTAAATACTGAAAATGTTTATCTCTGGAAAGACAAAAAAAGATCTAATAATAATTTATATACCGACCCATTTTGGTTTACGCCATCGTACTGGAATTATTACCCATCATATTCTCATGGTTATGCGGGCATAGGTCATGGWTCAATCGGTGCAGTTCACTCAAACCAAAGTAAATCTAGCAACGTTAAATCAGGCACTGCACGCAAATAAAATTATGCAAAATGACATTGCAGACATTGAGTATCAGTTATCTTCATTATCGATCAAGGGATTAACTAATAAACGGGTAGATAAACATAACAATGTCGAAAAACCATTGTTATGTTTACATGGTTGGCTCGACAATGCTGCCAGTTTCCTGCCATTAATGCCTTATTTGGATAATGTTCTTGCCATTGACTGGCCTGGTCATGGCTTATCTAGCCATCGTTCATCAGATGCTCATTATCATTTCGTTGATTATGTTTATGATTTACTTGCTTTGTTTGACGAAAACTCATGGCCAGCGTTAGATATTGTTGGCCATTCTATGGGGGGGATGATTGCTTCTGTTTTTGCGGCAACTTTCCCTGAAAAAGTAAAATCCCTGACCTTAATTGACTCTATCGGTTTTATTACCGCAGAGGCTGAAACAACCACTGAAAATTTACGCCAAGGTTTATTGAGCCGTTTAAAATTATCGAATAAACAAAAGCATCAACAGCTAAAGGCTAAACAACAAGAGCAAGCACAAAAGAGCCGTAAAATTAAAAGCCATGCTAATCTTGATTCTGCAATTAAGGCGCGATTAAGCGTTTCTGATCTACAATATGGTGACGCCAAATTGTTAGTTGAACGTGGTACAAAACAAAGTGAAGACGGTTTTTATTGGTGTTCAGATCCAAGGTTAATGACTAAGTCACCGTTGAGATTATCAACATCCCAAGCTCAACAAATTATTTCCTCAATAGATATTCCTGTACAGTTAATTTATGGTGATAAAGGCATGGATATGGTGAAATTAGGTATTGAACAATACAAAATACACTTTAAATGCTTTAAAAGTACCATGTTATCTGGCGGACATCATGTTCATATGGAACAACCAAAAGCAACGGCAGCGTTGATAGCTTATTTTATTGATAGAATTTCATGAATTTTAGCAACATTTACTAGGATTTTTGCTTAGTTTGTGAAATTATATTGTTTTTCGAGTAAAAGCTTAAAACGATCGTTTTAATTTTAAATAACACTTTTACTATAAATTAGCTTATTTTTTATAAGAAATAAGCTAATTTAATAAAAGTGACTAAAATAAAAGCAACTAAAACAAAAGTGACTATACAATTACTCACAGTAATAATTATAAAAATAAACCATTAATTTTAACCATAATAAAGAAAAAAAGTAATGCACAGTTTAGGTAGAGGAGAGCGGAAGTGGAAAAAGTTTGGCTAGAAAAGAGTTATCCACCGGGTGTTCCATTTGACATAGATGCTAATAAATATGCCTCGTTAGGCGATATGTTTATTAAATATGCTGGAATTTATGCCAACAGAACAGCTTTTATAAATATGGGTGCTGAAATTACTTATCAGCAACTAGAGCAGCAAGCTAAAGCTTTTGCTGCCTATTTACAACAAGAGTTAGGGCTTCAAAAAGGAGATAGTTTCGCCATAATGGTGCCTAATACCTTGCAATATCCCATTGCTTTATTTGGTGCCTTACTCGCTGGGTTAACTGTGGTAAATGTTAATCCTTTATATACCGCCCGTGAACTAGAGCATCAATTAAAAGATTCTAATACTAAAGCTATATTGATTATTGAAAATTTTGCGGCAACTTTAGAGCAAGTTATTGATAAAACAAATGTTGAACATGTTATTTTAACGTCTCTTGGAGATCGTTTAGGAGCGATTAAAGGGGCGGTTGTTAATTGCGTAGTAAAATACGTTAAGAAAATGGTGCCCAGTTTTAAATTAGCAAATACGATCCGTTTTAATACGGTGATCAGTCATGGTGAAGTTATGCCTTTTACACCGGTTTTAGTCACTGGTGATGATTTAGCCTTTTTGCAATATACCGGTGGCACTACCGGTGTTTCAAAAGGGGCAATGCTTACCCATAGAAATATGATCGCTAATTTAGAACAAGCCAAAGCTATGCTGAAACCTTTGTTAGATGAAGGTAAAGAACTTATTGTTACGGCTTTACCGCTCTATCATATATTCGCATTAACCGCTAATTGCTTAACTTTTGTTACCTTGGGTGGTTCTAATTTATTGATCACTAATCCACGCGATATGCCTAATTTTGTGAAAGAATTGGCGAAATATTCATTTACGGCGATCACAGGTGTTAATACCCTTTTTAATGGTTTATTAAATACCCCAGGTTTTAAAGAGTTAGACTTCAGTCATTTAAAATTATCGCTTGGCGGTGGTATGGCGGTACAACGGCCAGTAGCTGAACGTTGGCAAAACATCACTAAAACCCGCTTACTCGAAGGTTATGGCTTAACTGAATGTGCGCCATTAGTAACATTAAGCCCATATAATTTAAAAGAATATGACGGCTCTATTGGCCTACCTGCACCATCAACGGATATAAAAATTATGAATGATGAGGGTGAAGAAGTACCCGTAGGCGAGTCTGGTGAAATGTGGGTTAAAGGGCCGCAAGTAATGCTGGGTTATTTTAACCGTAAAGAAGATACGGATGACATTTTAAAAGAAGGTTGGCTTGCCACTGGTGATGTTGCTTGTATGGATGAGCGAGGTTTTTTCAAAATAGTTGATCGTAAAAAAGATATGATCATCGTTTCTGGCTTCAATGTTTTTCCTAACGAGATCGAAGAAGTACTCATGATGCATGAAGGAGTATTGGAAGCTGCGGCCATAGGTGTGCCTCATGAAGTTTGTGGGGAAATAGTAAAAGTGTTCTTAGTGAAAAAAGATCCCAATTTAGATGAAAAATCTATTATTGAACATTGTCGCAAAAACTTAACGAATTACAAAGTACCTAAATTGGTCGAGTTCAAAGACGAGTTACCAAAAACAAATGTCGGTAAAATACTACGCCGAGAATTAAGATAAGAAAATGCTTTGAACATAAACTTGGGTATATATTGAAGGTAAAAAGCCGCTGACATTAGCGGCTTTTTCTTTGCGGTTTTACTACTGTGCTTTTATAACTTGAGAATTTACGTCTAAACTATCATCACTCATTAAATAAACATATAACGGCATAATGTCTTCAGGTGTTGCTAAACATTCTTTATCTTCAGCGGGATAAGCTGTTGAGCGCATTTGTGTTCGTGTAGCACCAGGGTTGATGGCGTTAGTGCGTAATGTTGAATCTTCATATTCATCGGCGATCACTTGCATTAACCCTTCGGTCGCAAATTTAGATGCGCTATAAGCACCCCAAAAAGCGCGACCTTGGCTACCAACGCCAGAAGTGGTAAATACTAATGATGCATGTGGAGACTTTTTCATTGTTGGTAATAATGCTTGGGCAAGTAAAAACTGTGACTTAACATTTACCTGCATTATCTCATCCCAAGCATCTTCTTTTATTTGCGCAAATGGTGTTAAGTCACCAAGCATTGAAGCATTAAATAAAGCACCATCAAGTTGGCCAAATTGTTCAGCGATAGTTGCTGACATATCAATATAATTTTGTTTAGTTGCACCATTCAAATCAAGTGGGACTATTGCTGGTTCAGGGTTGCCTGAGTTAATTATTTCATCATAAACCACTTCAAGTTTTTTGGTGGTTTTTCCTAACAAAATTACTGTTGCACCCAATTCGGCATAAGTTAATGCTGCTTGACGACCAATTCCCGCGCCTGCGCCCGTGACTAAAATAGTTTTATTTTTAAGACAATTATTTTTAATTTGATACGAAAACATATAAATAAGTAATTTAAAAAATTTGCCACATTTTACGCTGAGTAATACAAACTGACGAGTAAAATCGACAATAACTAGTGATAATTGATAAAAAAATGCTTAAATTGCAAAAAGCGCTAGCACTAAGTGAGATCTTGGGGTAACTTTAACTGGTCTAACTTGTTAGCTAAAGTTCATAAAATGTTAAAAATTAGTAGAATCGCTAATTAAAGTCACTTTTTTTGATGAACTTGCTATTATTAAAATAAAATAAAGACCGTGTATAAGAGCTAAAAAGAAATTTGTACCGCGCACGGCAATAGAAATTATTTCAACTGGTACGTTCTGGGGAGAGAAAATGAAAAAATTAGTTATTAGCCTCGCAATCGCAAGCTCGCTTGGATTGAGTGGTTGTGGTGGTAATGAAACCATTAAAGATGTTGTTAAAGCACCTGTATCGGTTGTTACACCATTGGCTCGCGTGATATTTGATCCGTCAAATGGCGTTTTATCTGTACCTAATGATTTGTTATTTTCAGGTACGAAAGATGGTACTTTGAATTTACCGCTTGATCCTGGCGCTGACGGCAGCGACCCATTTTTTGCATTAAGTGCGCTTGATGGCTGGTCAACGGTTAATCCTTTTGTTCTCGGTATTGATTTTCCAGCACAGACTTCGCTAGATGCAAATAGTGTTTTTAATTCGGCTTCGGTAAGAATTTTTGAAGCTATCATGGGCGGCGATCTTAATGATGCAGAGTGTAATGCCCTAGAGCGCGGTTTAGCGTGTAAAATTATAGGCGAATTAACCTTTGGTGTTGATTTTGTACCAAAAGCTGTAGGCAATAGTATTGCGATAATACCGTTAAAACCACTAAAAGCTAAAACCACTTATATATTAGCACTAACAAATAATATACAAGATGATCAAGGCACTGCTGTTGCTGGTTCACCAACCTATGAATCAGTAAAACAAGACATTGCTACTAAGCCATTAGGAAGCGCTGCTCAATTGGGTTTGCAAGCGGTAATCAATAGCTACGAAAACGCCACAGCAACAATGGGACTTGATAAAAATTCAATTATTTACACTATGGCGATGACTACTCAGTCGACTGGTGATGTTTTTAATACCATTAAAAGCTTAATGGTGGGTAATCTACAACAGGGTAAATTTCCAACTATTGGTGTACAAGACACCGGATTATCTGTTGCCAATGTATTAGTTGGTGCTGGTGTGTTAGCGCCAGACTCTCCATCGTTACCGTTATTTTCAACGGCTAATTATATGCAGGGTTCAATTACACTACCTTATTATTTAGGTATACCAACTGCGGCAAATCCAAAAGCACCAGTAAATGAATGGTGGACTAGTTTATGTGATTCTGCTGCTATGTTGGCTGGTTTAGCTGCTGCCAACCCTGATGCCATTCCTGCTAATCCCGTAAGTGTTAGTGATGGTACTTGTATGGCTATTTCTCAAGCCGCTGGTTTACCTGCGCCAGGGCTTCGCGATTTAAGTTCAGTATTTCCATTAGATACCGAGCGTAATCTGACTAAATTTAGCCCTGTGCCTAAACCGAGCGCACCGAGTGATTTACCTTGGATAAAAGATCCGGGGAAAATTACCGTACAAATGACAACGCCAGATATTAATGTTGCTAATGCTGTACGTGCAAACCTTGGTTTACCTGCAATGACAGAACCAGACGCTGGTTGGCCGGTAGTTATTCTTCAGCATGGCATTACCTCGAAAAAAGAAGATATGTTATCGCTAACCGGTATTTTATCTTTATATGGTATGGCAACCGTTGCAATTGATCACCCGTTACATGGAAGTCGTGGTTTTGATTTAAATAATGATGGTATTGATGATATTAATGCGTCAACTGTTTCTGCAACTCATTATATGAACTTAGCGAGCTTATTAACCACGCGTGATAATTTACGTCAATCAACGGCTGATATTTTAGGTTTACGTTTTGGTTTGAACTTTTTAGGTGGTGTTGATGCTGCTGGTGACCCCATTAAAGTTGATACTTCAAAAGTGACTTTTGTTGGTCATTCATTAGGTGCAATCACCGGCATTAACTTTATTGCCTTAACAAATTCTCCTTTGAACCCTGCGGTTGATGGTTTATTCCATGTTACCGCCAATACGCAAGCTAATCCTGGGGTTATGGTAGCGACATTATTGTTAGAGTCTGGTGCTTTTGGCGATGTAATTAAATCAAACTTAGTTTATGCTCAATCTGCTGCTTTTAAAGCATTAGTTGATGCTAACTTTCCTGATGGTGCTAGCGAAGCACAATTAGTGGCAACCTATCGTGCTTTTTATGACGCTTTAGATGCAACACAACAAGCGGGTTTACAAAGTTTATTTTCACAGTTTAGTTTTGCCGCACAAACGGTTACCGATTCAGGTGACCCTGTAAACTATATGGGTGCAATGGCTGCAACGCAAACACCAACACATTTAATCGAAGTGGTGGGCAATGGTAGTGATAATTTAGGTGACCAAGTTATTCCAAATACGGTATCAACTTCACCATTATCAGGTACCGAAGCGGCAATTGCTTTGTTAGGTTTACCGGGGGTTTCTGAAACTACTCAAGACTCTGAAGCAACAATTTCAGGTGCTGTGCGTTACTTGTTTGGTCATCATGCTTCTATTTTATCACCAGTACCGCGTGCGGAAGCTCCTGATCCGGTCATGACAGGGAGAGCAACACAAGAAATGCAGTCTCAAGTTGCTAATTTCTTAAGCAGTGAAGGACATTTGATCACAGTAACAGATAGTGAAGTGGTTAAATAATATTGAGCATTTAGTGTGATATTTTGTAAGTTATTTCAAAGCCCTCATTAGAGGGCTTTTTTGTGTTTTATTTTTAATAGATGGTGTAATATCGTGCGCAATGAATATTGTTTAACAAAATAAGGAATTTTTTTTGGAATTTTTGTATGAATATGGTTTGTTTTTAGCAAAAACAATTACCTTTGTTTTAGCTGTTATCGCTATTTTAGTTGCCATAACTGCGGCCGCTATGAAACAAAAACATAAAAAAGGTGAATTAGAAATAACCGATTTATCTGAGCATTTTGAAGATGTAGAAGATGAAATTGTGCACAGTTTGTTATCGAAAGAACAATTAAAAGCGAAAGAAAAAGCAGATAAAAAGCTCGCTAAAGAAAAAGCTAAAGCAGATAAAAAATTAGCAAATGAAGAACCAGAACAACAACCTCGACTATTTGTTATTGATTTTAACGGCAGCATTGATGCCAAAGAAGTTACCTCACTTCGTGAAGAAATTAGTGCATTATTGATGGTTGCCAACGATAAAGATGAAGTTTTTGTCCGTTTAGAATCTGGCGGGGGTATGGTACATGGTTATGGTTTAGCCTCATCGCAACTTGATCGCATTAAACAAAACAATATTCCTTTAACGATTGCTGTTGATAAAGTCGCCGCAAGTGGTGGTTATATGATGGCGTGTGTTGCTGATAAAATCATTTCAGCACCCTTTGCTATTTTAGGCTCAATTGGCGTAATAGCGCAATTACCTAATTTTCATAAATTGTTAAAAAAACATGATGTTGACTTTGAACAATTTACTGCGGGTGAATTTAAACGCACTGTCACTATGTTTGGAGAGAATACCGAAAAAGGGCGTGAAAAATTTATTGAAGAATTAGAAGAAACTCATGTGTTATTTAAAAACTATGTAAGTGAACGTCGCCCTGAACTTGATCTTGCTAAAGTAGCGACCGGTGAGCATTGGTTTGGCACCAAAGCGAAAGAACTTGGTTTGGTTGATGAAATTTCAACCAGTGATGATTACTTATATAGCGCTAACAAAACGCGTAAAGTTGTTGCCATTAAGTATGTAATACATAAATCGTTAGCTGAAAAGTTTTCAAAAGCGGCTTCTTTAACGATTGAAAATACGGTAGGTAAACTGTGGCAAAATAACCGTATTTTCCCTAGTTGATTTAAATCTTATATTCGGTATTTAAAAAAATCATGCCTATGCAGATAACTCAGGTATTTATACTAATCGTCATCTTCGAGACGTTTTTATCGAAGATCTCCTGTTTTTTGACGTAGATTCAGGACAATATGCTCCATGCATTGTCTAAGATGTAGCATCCATGCCACGTCCGCTTAAAAGACTGCGGGGATGACGATCCTGAGCCAAGTGCATAGTCATGTTATATTAAAACTATTTTTAATTGAAATTTGTTAATATTGTGTAATTAATTCAACTGGTTGAATAGTTATTGGTGTGTCAGGATATTTTACAGTTTTGAGTATTGCTAGATATGGTGATATTCCAACGTGTTAAAATCTATATGAATTTTTAGTTTGGCGTAACTTTTGCTTATTTGCTGGCGTAAGGTGTAAGCGAAATTATATGATTAGATTTTACTGCTAATGAATGACTAACTATTAAAAGGAATGAAAATGAAAAATAAATGTTTTATAATGGTTCTGGTGGGACTCATGTTAACATTATCGAATGTAGCCAATGCGGGACTAATAAAGACCCACGGATATCTTACAACCGACATAACGACGAATTTTATCACTGATACTAGTACTGGACGTTTATACACACGGTTTGATGCTTTTAATCTAACCGTTCAGGATACTATAACTGCAGTAGGTGTTGGAGGAACATACGAAGGTTGGAGTATAGTTACAACAACGCAAGCTCACGATTTTTATTCGGCAGCTTTAGGCAGAGTGTCTCACTGTAATGCAACTACTTGGATGGATTGTGGTACTATACTTAATTGGGCAGATGGTGACTTTGGTAATTCATACGACACGTCTGTAGATTGGTTTGCTTATATTATGCCAGGGAATTTAAAATATGGGGCGGGGAAGATTGCTAGCGGTGGAACGATTACCAATTACCCAAGTTTCTTCACTGAAGCAAGTTTAAATTCGCATAGCGCTACAAACTTTACATCAAATATTAACTTTTTGTTGTATAAGGATGCGCCTTCAAACACCTCGGTTCCGGAACCTTCCACACTTGCTATTTTTATTCTAGGAATGATAGGTTTAGCGTCTCGTCGATTTAAGAAACAAGCTTAAATCTTCTGAATAACCACTATTAAAATTAATTATTGACGACGGTATGCCTGAATAAACCCATGTAACCCAATGTTGTTGATAATCATCAAGAAGCATCTGCCTGTTTGGTCGGTGCTTTTTTTGCTCATAAAGCTGCGTTATTCGACGATAGTGATTTTGTAATGTTCGTATTGAAACCGTTATTTTTTTTCACCAAACTGATAACCTAAAAAGTCAAAACCCTTGGTAATTCTACCGAGAGTGATTTTATCAGGATGTTGTTTTAATCTGAGCGGGTTTAATTCCCCGCCGCTTGCGGCGTTTGTAGGTTAGGCTTTAGCCTATCAAGTTGACGGTATAAATGCCGACCTACATTTAATGTCATAATATACCCCTCTTCGCGTAGCGAATTTGAGCTAAAGCGAAAAGCCTTGGCGCGGGGTAGTTAATTTTTAGTTTTTTAAAGTATCTATTAACCATTTGTATCGCTTTACGTAATTTCCACCTTGTTGGTGATAACACCATAATGTTATCCATGTATCTGAGATAAAAAACGGGTTGATTTTGCAGGCATTATGATCTGACAAAATGAAAAAGCAAGGGGTTATCTGGGGGCTTTTTAGGCGACTATTTCGGTTGCTACGCCAGTGTTCAAAGGCAGTAACGAGGGTTGATATTCAGTATTTTAAAAAAAATAGCGCTAGCCTTTATGGTTAGCACTATTTTTTTAGTGAAATTCTGTGGTTTTGTGTTAAGTTTGCTGCCCTTGATCCTGTTCATGGCTATTTAAATCAATTGCTTTAAATTTACCTGCGTTAGGATCGTTATAAACAGCTAAATCAAGTTTGTTCTCACTTTTGGCGACAACAACGGTAACTGCAGCATCACCGGTTACATTTACTGCGGTACGCATCATATCAAGTAAGCGGTCAACACCAATAATAAGTGCAATACCTTCAACAGGTAAGCCAACCTGAGTAAATACCATCGCAAGCATGATCAAGCCAACGCCCGGCACACCTGCCGTACCAATAGAGGCGAGTACCGACATACCGATAATGGTTAAATAATCTAAAAACATTAAATCGTGACCATAAACATTAGCCACAAATACGGTCGCTACACCTTGCATTATGGCGGTACCGTTCATGTTAATAGTTGCTCCTAGCGGTACAACAAAAGAGGCGATAGAATTTGAAACACCTAAACGTTCTTCTGTAGTACGCATCGTAATTGGAATAGTTGCATTCGAGCTGGCGGTACTAAAGGCAAACAATACCGTGTCACGCATTTTTTTCAGGAAAGTTAATGGGTTTAATCGTGCCAGAAAAAATATACCACTAAAAGTACCGACATAATGTAAAACGAGTACTAAAGCTACGGTTAAAAAATATCCGAAAATTGGTATGAAAACTTCGAGTCCTTGCTCGGCAAAGGTTTTTGCCATTAAGCAGAATACCCCGTAAGGAGCAACGTTCATTACTAAATTAACTAAGCTCATGATCACTCCATTAAAATCAGCAATAAAATTTGCTGTGCGTTCACCCTCTTTACCAGAATGAGCAATAGAAATACCAATCACGATACTAATAAATATAACTGCGAGCATATTACCTGAAGCCATTTCACCAAGAATATTATCAGGAATAATATTAATAACTACCTGTCCAAAACTTGGTGCATCTTTGACGGTAACTGCAACAATATCAGCAGTTGATTTGTCAAAGCCTTCGCCAATACCAAAGCTGGTGGCAACGGTTAAAGCAAAAGCGATAGCGATAATTGTGGTTACCATAAACAAAAGCACTGCTTTGCCGCTAGTACGGCCAAGGGCTCTCATATCATCCATATTGGCAATGCCACCAATTAATGAACAAAAAACGAGTGGTACTACGAGCATTTTTAATGCTTTAATAAACATAGTGCCGCCAACATCAAAAAAGCCGTATTTACCCAAAATATAGCTTTGCACAAATTCATTATCTAAGAGGAATTTGTTCATGATAATTCCTACTACTGCTGCAATTAGCATAGATAAAAGAATTTTTACTGATAAATTCATTATTTTCTCCACTGTTATATTATTATATGTCTATGTACTTGGCTCAGGATCGTCATTTCCGCAGTCTTTTAAGCGGGGATCTGTGTCAAAAAACATGAGATCTTCGATAAAAGCGTTTCGAAGATGACTATTAGTATAAATACCTGAGTTATCTGCATAGCCATGTATTATTATGTTGTTACTTGCGTACGTGTACTTATTAACAGACAGTTAAGCTATATAATTCCTCTATATATTTAATCAGCTGCTTTATTACATCATCATGAAAACAAAATTGAAAAAAAGTTTTAAAACTTTCTGTAATTACGTCTGTAAGTTGAATATCTGCTTGGGAGAGTAACAATAACCGACTAAATTAACACGTAAATGTTAAACTTTTTACATTAGTTAGTGACGATAGGATATTTTATCAGTTAAGATGGACTAAAATGATAGTAGATTGATAAATCTACTATTTAAAATAACACTACTCAGTATCAGGGAGAGGGCTTTTATGAAGCTACTTCGACGCTTAAGTTATATCGTTTTGTTTATGTCATTAATTAACTGTGGTGGCGGCAGTTTAAGTAATAACACCGGTGGTAGTGGCAATGTTGTTGCAACCGACCCTTTTGTTATTTCACTCTCGTTATCTGATCAAAATGCAACGGGGCAAACACCGATAACCGTTTCAGCATCCGTTACTCAAGGTAATAAAACCGTTGTGAGTAAGGTAGTTACCTTTACTACCTCACTTGGTGATTTTTCTCCTGCTTCAGGTACGGCATTAACTGATGCAAATGGTGTTGCCACTATTACACTTAAAGCCGGTAATGTTAGAGGAGCAGGTACACTAACTGCGAAACTCGCTACGGGTGAGAGCAGTGATATTAGTTTTAGCACTCAAGGTGATGATATTGGCACTGTTGGCGATATTAATATTAGTGTCACTTTAGTGGATAGCAATGGTAACCCAACTGAAACGATTACCTCGTCTAAACCCGGTCGTGTTATTGCTACCATTAATGGTGTTTCAACGCCATTAATTGTTACCTTTACATCCTCTGTCGGTGACATTCCTATTGCCACGGCGATAACTAATGGTAGTAACCAAGCAACTGTTGATATTCTAGCCGGTGGTTCACTTGGCGCAGGTACGGTAACCGCTTCAATAGCAACGGGAGAATCAGGGAAAGCTTTATTTGTTGTTGGTTCATCAACCGTAACTATGGGCAGCGGTACGCCATTTACTGAAGGCGTTGCAGATATTAGCTTAACGCAAATCTCTGCGGGTGGTACAACCGTTGTTTCAGTCTCTGTGGTTGACGATCAAGGGGCGTTATTTGCAGAGCCTGTTGCCGTTAATTTCTCTTCACGTTGTACCAGTTCTAATCCTGCAACAGCAACACTTAGTTCTCCAGTTACTACCTCTAATGGCGTTGCAACCAGCACTTATTTAGCTAAAGGCTGTGTCGGTGACGATCAAATTAATGTAACCGCCAATGCTGGTGGTATTAATTTATCAGCGACAGGAGTTGTTAATGTATTAGCCGCTGATGTCGGTAGTATTGAATTTATATCCGCTTCTCCTGAAAATATTGGTATTTTAGGTACCGGTGCTTTAGGTGGTAGTGAAAGTTCAACCGTTAAATTTAAAGTTTTAGACACCAATAGTAATCCAGTAAATAATCAGGTTGTTAATTTTTCTTTAAACACCGATGTCGGTGGTATTCAACTTATTCCAATCAGTGCAACCACCAATAGTGAAGGTATTGTGCAAACAGTGGTTAATTCAGGCAGTGTTGCTACTTCAGTACGAGTACAAGCCTCAATTGAGGGCAGTTCCCCGGTTATTGCCTCCCAATCTAGTTTGTTGGTTGTGTCTACCGGTGTTCCTGATCAAGATAGTTTTACTTTGTCAGCGGATCTTTTAAACCCTGAAGGTTGGGATATTGATGGCACAGAAGTTAATATAACAGCACGGTTAGCAGATGCCTTTAATAACCCTGTACCAGATGGCACTGCCGTTAGTTTTACTACGGAAGGTGGGTCAATCGATTCTTCTTGCATTACCCTTAATGGTGGCTGTTCTGTGATTTGGCGTAGTCAATTACCTCGCCCTGATGGTCATGTTTTGGGCGATGTAAATAATGCATTGCATGCTTCTGAAACAATTAATACTATGGGTCARATGTTTGGTGGTAGAGCGACCATCTTAGCCACCGCTATCGGTGAAGAATCGTTCCCAGATACCAATGGTAATGGTCGTTTCGATGCCAGTGAAATGACAAGGTTTTTAGGGAATWMWATNCASYSGANTACCWKAKSMWKKANWAAGNAGCMKWTNGKCSATTWKRMKSWWSMTRRWTNTRWKTMRMMYTARYGRAMATRKCGGTGAAGCGGGGGGAGATTTAGAAGTTCCTGGTTCTGGTGACTTTAACTCAAACAGTGCTTTTGATTTAAATGACGGAAAATATAATGGGGTTTTATGTTCAATTCCCGCTCATGATGGTTGTTCTATAACGCAAAAATCACTTAATGTTCGCCGTAGTATTGTGTTAGTTATGTCTGGTAGTACAGCTCGTTTTTGTACCAATGCCACACCGGATAATGCGGGCTCTACCATGAGTTTAATAAAAGTGCTAAATAATGATGCTGTAGCGACTGCTCGTACTTTTGGGTTGTGTAACAGCGACACCATGGTTGTTAAACAAGATGATGACAATGATCCAAATACTCCTGATGTAGATGTAGTAGTTTTAGCAAACTCGATTGATAACACTGTTTATATAAAAGGTGAAAACTCAAGTGGCGCTAGTGTCATTATTAGTGATTTGCATAATCAACCTATGCCAGCAGGAACCACGGTAACTTTTACTGCAACGGCAGGCTCTGTTGTCGGCCCTAGCACCTTTGCATGGCCAAATGATAATCATAATGGTGGTTTATCGTTTGGTGTCACCATTAAAGGGGAGAAAGAGCCTAAAAGTGGTAGTTTAATTGTTGAAGTTGAAACACCAGGTGGCTTATCAACAATCTATTCTAGAATTGGTATTGTGATCCAATAATCACTGAGCCTTAGTTAATTAAAAATGCCACTCAATTGAGTGGCATTTTTGTTTTATTTTGCGTATTGGTATAAGTTATTTATTCATTTCATTGATCAAAAATGCTGAAATTTCTCCTGCTACAGCTAAGGTTTTATCTCTGCTTGCTGCGCCTTTACCAGAACTGTCAGTAAACGGGGCAATTTCCATCATGTCTGCGCCGGTTATGGGGTAATGTTTAACGAGTTCTTTTAAAATAGTCATCGCTTCACTCGGCATTAAACCGTCTGGCTCAGGTGTGCCGGTAGCGGCAACGTAGCTATCATCTATAGCGTCAATATCAAAGCTTACATAAAGCTCATCGATATTTTCATCTTTTAATTGTGCTAAAATGCGCTCTACAATAACACTAGCGCCTAATTCTTTTACTTCGTGCGCCCAATGTTGTTTAACACCAAAAGTGCTTTCCCAATGAGTTTTAGGCTTGCCACTAGAGCGAATCCCCACTTGAATTAAATGATTGTTTTCATGTAAGTCACTTAAAATATGTGTGCACCAAGATCCAAAGCATAAATCAATACCTAAACGTTCCACTAATAAATCAGTATGAGCATCAAAATGAATAATAGCGGTGCGTTTTCCTTGAGCTTTCTTAGCTTGTAAATAAGCTTTAGTTAACGGATAGCTTACCGAGTGATCGCCACCAATACCAAAAATACCTTTGTTGGGAAATTGCGCATAAAAGTCGTGTAATATGTCTTCGGTGATCGACAGCGGGCTTACACAAAAGCTACTGTTATCATCAGCATAAAGTGCTTTTCGACAATTTGCTAACGTGGCATCATTTAAATATTTGTCATGTAATAGATGTGGAATAACACGTATATCGCCTAAATCAAAGGCTTGGGTGTTTTTGTGCTTTTCTAGTAACGTAGAGCGCAAAAATAATGGTCCCCAATTAGCACCACGTAAAATACCACCACCACAATCTGAAGCAATGCCAAGAATAACGGCATTACTGCTGTCAGGTAATTGTGTTAATGATTTTTTCCATAAGCTATCAATGCGCTCTGTTTGGCCATAAATAGTTTGATGGAGCTGCTCTTTTCTTTCTTTAGCGGTATTAACGGTAAATACACCGTCGCCTGGTGGACATAAACATTGTGATAATTTGCTTTTTAAATCTGACCATGAAGTAGACATGAATATCCTCTAGGTTGTTTGGTTGCTGATTTTACGAGTGAGAACTACTAGAACTGCTTACTTAAATTGCTTGAGTAAAGTAGATATTTTTCATTATTTGTGTTTATCGCTTAATTTTTACTGGAAAGTCGATTATGATTGCGCTCGATTATAGCAAAATAGTGCTGTTTTAAATATGGCTATTTTTATCACAAGGTAAATTTTTGCTTGTCAGCTAGCTCATTTGCAGATATACCTAATAGTAATTTTAATATATGAAGTGTAGTTTTAAGCTCTCTTTTTCAAATGCTCGCTTGAATTTGACGGCTTCAACGTTGAATTTCTGTTGAATGAAACGTTCATCAGAATGTAGGAAATAAAAATAAATATGGCGAAAAATCTGGTTATTGTCGAATCACCTGCCAAAGCAAAGACAATCAATAAATATTTAGGTAAAGACTATATCGTTAAATCGAGTGTTGGTCATATCAGGGATCTCCCTACCAGTAGTACGGGGAAAAAAGCCGCGACTAAATCTCCTGCTGAAGTGCGTAAAATGGCGCCTGAAGCAAAAGCTAAATATAAAGCTAAGCGCGATAAAATTGCCTTAGTTAATCGTATGGGGATTGACCCCGAAAACGATTGGGAAGCAAATTATCAAATATTGCCCGGTAAAGAAAAAGTGGTTGCCGAATTAAAAAAATTAGCCGATGCCTCCGAGCATGTCTATCTCGCAACCGATTTGGATCGCGAGGGAGAAGCGATAGCCTGGCATTTAAAAGAAATTATTGGCGGTGAAGACGAACGTTTTAGTCGCGTAGTTTTCAATGAAATAACTGAAAATTCTATTAAGCAAGCCTTTGCCGCACCAACCGAATTAAGTATCCCCGGAGTCAATGCACAACAAGCACGACGCTTTTTAGACCGTGTTGTCGGTTTTATGGTTAGCCCATTACTGTGGAAAAAAGTGGCGCGAGGATTGTCCGCAGGTCGGGTGCAATCGGTAGCGGTTAAATTAGTGGTTGATCGTGAGCGTGAAATTAAGGCTTTTAATCCGCAAGAATTTTGGGAAATTGCTGCGCAAACTCATGCAAAAGTAAATCAAAAATTAGCGTTAGCGTTAGCGGTAACTCATCAGCAAGGCAAAGCGTTTAAACCCGATAACGAAAAAGATACTTATGCTGCTGTAGCTAGTTTAAAAAATGCTCAATATAAAGTAAGTAAACGTGAAGACAAACCGTCAAAAAGTATGCCGTCTGCACCGTATATTACTTCAACATTACAACAAGCAGCCAGTACCCGTTTAGGTTATGGTGTAAAACGCACTATGGGCTTGGCGCAACGTTTATATGAAGCTGGTTATATAACTTATATGCGTACCGATTCAACCAATCTGAGTAAAGATGCGGTAGAGATGTGTCGTGAGTATGTTTCTTCAAGCTTTGGTGATCATTATTTACCGGAAAAACCACGTGTTTATGGTAGTAAAGCCAATGCCCAAGAGGCGCATGAAGCTATTCGTCCTTCAAATGTTAAGTTAGAAGGTGCCTTTTTAGAAAATGTTGATGCCGATGCCCGTAAACTTTATGACTTAATTTGGCGTCAGTTTGTCGCTTGTCAAATGACGGCTGCACGTTATGCCTTATCAACAATTACTGTCAGTGCTGGTGAGTTTGATCTTAAAGCCAAAGGTCGAGTGATGGAGTTTGATGGTTGGACTCGTGTTCATCAACAAAACGTTTCACAAAACTCTTCTCAAAGCTCTTCACAAAAGAAGAAAAGTGATAAAGATACACATTTACCAGACTTACAAGTGGGCGATGATATTATTCTTGATGAGCTAATACCGTCACAACATTTTACTAAGCCACCAGCGCGTTTCGGTGAGGCATCTTTAGTTAAAGAACTCGAAAAACGCTCTATTGGCCGTCCATCAACTTATGCTTCTATTATTTCAACCATTCAAGACCGTGGTTATGTACGCATCGAGAAAAAACGTTTTTATGCCGAAAAAATGGGTGAAATTGTAACTGACAGTTTAACGGGAAGTTTTAGTAAGCTGATGAGCTACGACTTTACTGCCAATATGGAACAAGAGTTAGATGAAATAGCCGATGGTAAAATTGATTGGAAAGAGGTTTTAAATGAATTTTATAAAAACTTTACCAAGCAGTTATCTAAAGCTGATCAAGATACCGAAGATGGCGGTATGCGTAAAAACGAACCGGTTGAAGTCGATATTGATTGCCCTACGTGTAGTCGTAAAATGGGCATTAGAACCGCATCAACGGGCGTGTTTCTAGGTTGCTCTGGTTATGCATTACCACCAAAAGAGCGCTGTACTACCACKMTKAATTTAGTSTCGGGTGAAGAAGCTGTTAATGTGTTGGCTGAAGATCAAGAAACCGAAGCCTTAATGGCAATGAAACGTTGTCCTAAGTGCGACACCGCCATGGACAGCTATTTAATTGACGAAAAACGTAAATTGCATGTTTGTGGTAATAATCCTGTTTGTGATGGTTATGAGCTTGAATTGGGCGACTTTAAAATTAAAGGTTACGATGGCCCAGTATTAGAATGTGATAAATGCCAAGCACAAATGGAATTGAAATCAGGGCGTTTTGGTAAATATTTTGGTTGTACTAATGACGAGTGTAAAAATACTCGTAAGTTGTTAGCTAACGGTGAAGCTGCGCCACCAAAAGAAGATCCGGTGCAATTACCCGAACTTGAGTGTGAAAAATCAGACGCGCATTTTGTCCTTCGTGATGGTGCTGCGGGTATTTTCTTAGCGGCAAATACCTTTCCGCGTTCTCGTGAAACACGTGCACCTAAAGTTGCTGAGTTAAAACGCTTTAGAGATAGAATTTCACCTAAATTTTATTACCTTGCGGATGCACCAGAAAAAGATCCAGCAGGTAATCTTGCCGTTGTTCGTTATAGTCGTAAAACTAAAGAACAATATGTAATGACAGAAGTTGAGGGTAAAGCAACAGGTTGGACGGCTAAATTTATTAATGATAAATGGGTTGAAGACCTAGCGGCTAAAAAGAAAGCTGTTAAGAAAAAAGTAGTAAAAAAAACAACTAAGAAAACAACCACAGCTAAAGAAACAAGTTAATTGTTTTAGCACTATCTTATAAAGAGATCCAAAACCTTGCTAATGAATAACTAGTAAGGTTTTTTATGTTCAGGAAGAACAGTATGTCACGATCACATGGATGTGAAAGAGTGACGATGCTTAAAATTACTCAAACCCTTCTACTTCATCAAGCGCTTTTCTAGCTTGCGCTAAGGTACAGTCGGTACGTGCAAGTAATTCGTTAATGGTAATGTCAGGCTTGAATTTGATCATCGTGATTAACTCTTGATGGCTTATTTGGGCTTTGTTTTTTGCCAAAAATACCGCTAGCCATTGCCAACTTGGTTCATTACTGTTTTGAATTAATGCTATTATTTGTTGTAGTTGTGACTGTGTTGCTATTAAACGCCAGTTGCGTGAACGGCCAATGCGAGAAAGTTCACAACCGCTAGAACGCACCATGTCTTTAAGCGCGTAGGCTCTTAGCGAACGTCTTAAAAATGAAGGTAAGATCAGTGGTTTTACGGTTAAGGTCATTAGCTGAGTTAAGTTTGTATCATTTGTTCATAAAAAGTTTGATTATAATAAAGTTGCTTATAAAAAAGCCAGCATATTAAGCTGGCTGTTTTAAATATAAAGAGGCGATCACCATTTTTTCTTCGGTTGAAACAACATATCTAAATCATCTTCTTCAGACTTAGCTTTCTTCTCTCTGTCTTCAGCATTGGTATTTTTAAGCGCCGAAGTTATTTCTTCTAAGCGGTCGATAATTTCTGTCTCTTTTGCTTGAGTATATTCACTTTTATGAGCATGTGCTTTTATGGTTACGAGTGCTTTTTCAAAATATTGTCTTGCCGAGCCGATCATTTCTTTTTCAAACGCTTGATTACCACGTTTAATTAAGCTTTCGATACTAATTTGTAATTGCATGGTATCAAAGCGTAAATCTTCACGCATAAAACTTTGCGCATCAAGTGTGCCTTTAGCTTGTTCTGATTTTAAAACCGCGCGAAGTTTCTTAATAGTTTGTAAAATAGCAACTAAATGCTGTTCGTTATCAGGCAGAATAAATTTTTCTTCTTTAAATGGATTAGTTTGCGCTAAGTCTTCTGAAGCTTTTAATCGTGACTCTAAATCATTAATGCGATTACGAATACCAACATTGGGTAATATTTGCATCATTTTTTTAGCCGCATTCAAGCTTCTGCGATTTAAAATTTCAATGATAGGTGGGTTGGGTGGTAAGTTGCCCATTGATAAAATTAATTCTTCCGTTTCGTTTATAACGGCTTTTTGTTTTCCTGCTTGAGCGCGTTTTTCTGCTTCTTGTTTTTCTCTGTGTTGTTGAATTGCATTGATGACAACCACAATGACAACTAAAGCAATGATCAAAGCAACAATTATACCTATCATAGTTATTTCTCGTGTTTTATAAGCTAATTATGAGTTTACAAAAAAAGTATTGTAAAGCATAGAATAAATACCATTTTGTTAACTTGGCACCAGTATATATTAAGCAGTTAAAAAAATTTAGCAAACAATGAATGACTTAAAATGAAAATATATCACAACTATTTAACAAGTGACTGGTAATATTTTACTTAAAACTCTAATAAATCATTTTTTTGAAATTTATTTACATAAAAGTAAAAGTTATATGGAAAGTCCTCTGAATAAAGGATATATTTTTGAGCAACTAATAATTAATTATCTGTCTTATGAAGCTGCAACAATTACGATACATAGTCGAAGTCTTAAATAACAACTTAAACGTGTCGGCAACGGCTGAAAGTTTATTTACCTCGCAACCTGGCATTAGTAAGCAAGTACGAATGCTAGAAGATGAATTAGGTATTCAAATATTTGGTCGTAGTGGCAAGCATCTAACCCATGTAACTTCTGCTGGGAAAGAGGTGATTAATATTGCTACAGATATTTTATCGAAAGTTGAAGCTATTAAGTCCGTTGCTCGCGAATATACGCAACCAGATGAAGGCAAACTACGCATTGCGACTACGCACACTCAAGCTCGTTATGCTTTACCAGAAGTTATTAAAGGATTTATTAATAAATACTCTAAAGTTTCTTTACATATGTATCAAGGTACACCGGTGCAAATAAGTGATGCCGCTGCAAAAGGAGATGCTGATTTTGCAATAGCCACTGAATCGCTGCATTTGTACAACGATTTAGTGATGCTGCCTTGTTATCATTGGGATCGCAGTATTATCGTTCGCCCTGATCATCCGCTTGCTAATAAACGCGATATTACCATTAAAGACATTGCTCAATATTCACTGGTGACTTATGTGTTTGGTTTTACCGGCCGTTCAGAGCTAGATAATGCTTTTAATAAAGCAGGCTGTGAACCAAAAATTGCTTTTACGGCAACAGATGCTGATGTTATTAAAACCTATGTTCGTTTGGGCGTTGGAATTGGTGTTATTGCAACGATGGCAATGGATCCGAAAATTGATAGTGATTTAGTTACGATTGATGCCAGTCATTTGTTTAATTCAAGCACCACTAAAATAGGCTTTCGACGCGGTACTTTTTTACGCGCTTATATGTTTGATTTTATTGAACGCTTTGCACCACACTTAAATCGCGATTTGATCACTAAAGCAATGTTATTAAAAAATAATACTGAAGTAGATGCACTTTTTGCCGATGTTGAATTACCGACAAAATAGTGCGTTGTCGCACTAAAGTACGACCTACAGAAGATAATGCCGAATTAAATAATGGTATTTTTTGTTGGTTATGTAAAGATTAGCATTCAATGATATTAACCGCTAAACCGCCGCGTGAAGTTTCTTTATATTTGGTTTTCATATCATTGCCAGTGTCCCACATCGTTTTTATTACTTTATCTAACGATACTTTATGGGCACCACTACCGCGTACTGCTAGCCTTGAAGCATTAATGGCTTTAACTGCTCCCATGGCATTGCGTTCAATACAAGGTACTTGCACTAAACCACCGACAGGATCACAGGTTAAACCTAAATTATGCTCCATACCAATTTCAGCAGCGTTTTCAACTTGTGAAGGGTTACCACCTAAAATTTCAGTTAAAGCACCTGCTGCCATAGAACAAGCCACACCAACTTCACCCTGACATCCCACTTCAGCGCCTGAAATAGAAGCATTGGTTTTGTATAAAATACCAATAGCAGCAGCCGTTAATAAATAGCGAATGCAGTCTTCATCATTGACCGGTTTTACAAATTTATCGTAATAACATAACACCGCAGGAATAATACCCGCAGCACCATTAGTCGGCGCGGTAACCACGCGACTGCCCGCCGCATTTTCTTCGTTTACTGCAAGGGCAAATAGGTTAACCCAATCCATAGCAGCAAGCGGATCATTGTTATTTTCAACAGATAATGTGCGATGCAAAGCTGGTGCGCGACGTGTTACTTTTAAGCCACCGGGTAAAATGCCTTCGGTTTTTATACCACGATCAACACTGTCGCGCATCGCTTGCCAAATATTGATTAATTTTGCACGAATACTCGCTTCGTCGGCTAAGCATTTTTCGTTATCCATCATAATAGTGCTAATGCTTAAGCCTTTTTCTTTCGTGATGTTAATTAATTCATCAGCACTAGTGAACACATGCGGACGGTTTACGTTGGAGTGTAAGGAAAGCGCTTTGTCTTTTTCTTTTTCAAAATCACAATCTTTAACAATGAAACCGCCGCCAATTGAATAATATGTTTCTGACAAAATTAATTGCTGACCATCGTAAGCATTAAGTGTCATGGCATTTGCGTGTGCAGGTAAGGTTTTACGGCGATGATAAATAATGGCGTTACTTTTAGGGAAATCAACTTGATGCTGATGTGCTAAAGTAATTTTTTCGCTACTAACAACCGCATTTAAAAGGTTGTCTATATCGTCAACATTAATTTTTTCAGGGCTTTCGCCACTCAAGCCTAAAATTACCGCTTTACCCGTGCCATGGCCAATACCGGTTTGTCCTAATGAGCCGAATAACTCACAATTAACACGGTTAACTTGGCTTAATAACTGCTGTGCTGTTAAATTTTCAACAAACAATTTAGCGGCGCGCATTGGGCCAACAGTGTGTGAGCTGGACGGGCCAATGCCAATTGAAAACATATCAAATACGCTGATCATAATAAAAACCTGAATTAATAGTTGGTATTTTACATTTAAGTAAAATTATATTCGGTAATGGTACTGAAAGTTTTCAGTTGAAACAACTTTTATCTGATGTGTTCAACCAGATCTTTTAAAATAGCGGCGGTAGCACCCCAAATGTTATAATGATTATAGGGCATAAAATGGACTTGATAGCGGCGATCCTGCTGCTGTACCCAAACTGATTTAATATTGTCGGTATTTAAAAAGTGATTTAACGGCACTTCAAAAATTTCTTCAACTTCGTCTTGGCAAGCGCTTAACTGAATATCCGCGGGAATAAAAGCAACAATAGGTTTTACCGTAAAGCCTGAAATAGTTTGATAAGGATGTAATTGACCAATAATTTCGCTTGCTTGTATCGGCAAGGCAATTTCTTCAAACGCTTCTCTAGTGGCGGTTGATATAATATCGCTGTCATCAACATCAACTCGCCCGCCAGGAAAACAAACTTGCCCACCATGATGGCGTAAATGACTCGCTCGTTTAGTTAGTAATACTGAAAGGTGAGTTTTGTGATCTATTAACGGTAATAATATTGCCGCCTGCTTTATTTTGTCGTGGGCAGATTTATTGCTATAACGATATTTATGGGCTGAAGAGACCAATGAATTTAATTGAAAACGAGATAAAAACTCATTTTTAGTCACAATAATTATCTCCTATTACTTCAAAGATACTTCAACCATTAAGATCAGCAAGAACCGGTAGTATTTTATTTACTTTATCAAAGGTTTCTTGGTATTCGCTTGCAACTTCTGAATCGGCCACCAAACCACCACCAGCCCAACAATATATTTTATTAGTGTTTTCTACTTCGGGCTTACACACTAAGGTACGTATTGTAATACTGGTATCCATATTGCCGCAAGCCGAAATGTAACCAATTGAGCCACAATAAACACTGCGCTTATGTGGTTCTAACTGTTCAATTATTTCCATTGCTCTTATTTTTGGAGCGCCGGTAATTGAGCCGCCCGGAAAAGCGCCGCGTAACAAATCACTGGCATTTTTATCTGCCGATAAAACTCCTTCCACGGTACTTACTAAATGATGTACCGCAGGAAAGCTTTCTATGTCAAAAAGTTTAGGCACTTTTACACTGCCAGCAACACAAGTTTTACTGAGGTCATTTCTGAGTAAATCGACAATCATCAAGTTTTCCGCTTGATCTTTTACTGCATTTTTTAATTCGTTGGCATATTTTTTATCTAGCTGCGGGCTATTACTTCTTGGACGTGTACCCTTTATTGGTTTACTTTGTACTTTACCTTGCTGATTTACTTTTAAAAAACGTTCTGGTGAAACACTTAAAATGACACTATTTTTAAATCGCATAAAAGCAGAGAACGGAGCATTATTTGCTGCTCTAAGTGCTAAGTAAGCTTGAAATTCATTGCCTTGATATTGAGCCATAAACCGTTGCGCTAAATTTATTTGATAACAATCACCACTAAGTAAATAGTGTTGTACTTGTTTGAATTTTTTTTGATAAGCTTTTTTGTCGATATTACTTTGCCAAGCGTTGCTAATATTAAATGCTGCTTTTGGTAATAACGGACTTTGTACTAAATTATCTATAAATTCAGTTAATGTTGCTTGTATATTGCTTGGGCAGACTAACCAATATTGTTGGTTTTTATGATTATAAATAATGGCTTGTTGATAAATTCCTATTGCCATGTCAGGTAAATCAATATCTTGTTTAGCCGTGTCTGGCAGCACTTCAAATTGTCGTCCTAAATCGTAAGCAAAATAACCCAATGCGCCGCCGATAAAAGGCAGTGGTTGTTCTAGTGATTGTTCTAGTAGCTGTCTTGCGGGTAGTTGATATTGAGCAAAAACTTGTTGTCGATAATGATCGACCAAGCTTAATGGATCATCGGTGCTTATTTGTGTTTTTATCAGCTTTTGGTGTTGGTCAAAATGATTAATTACAGTGTTTTTAGCGGTTGTGGTTAGGGTAATTGTTGGCTGAAATACCATAATGTCAACTTGACAATCTTGGTGTTCACTGTCACAAGAGTCTAACCAAAATGCCCAAGGCTGATCTGAAAAATGGGCAAATAATTGTTGTGGTTTAAGGTTTTCCTTAAAGGTTAGCAGTGTCGTCGTTATTACTGATTTTAACAAGTTAGGCTCTTTAAAAAGTTAGGTAAAATATAGTTTATACTATGGTAGCACTGTTATAAGCAGGGTATCATATCGGTAAGTTTTTTACTTTCAAGTTAGAATTAAAGAATTACTCGTATTCTTTACAAAAACAACCACTGATCTTTTAATATTAATAGCAGAGACCGCAATGACCACTATTAAACAACAAGATTTTATCGACAGTATTGAAGATTCCTTACAATACATTTCTTATTATCATCCACTTGATTTTATTCAAGCGTTAGAAAAAGCCTACCATAAAGAACAATCTCAGGCGGCTAAAGATGCCATAGCGCAAATTTTAATTAATTCACGGATGTCGGCAATGGGCAAACGTCCAATTTGTCAAGATACCGGCATTGTGACTTGTTTCGTTAAGATTGGTATGGACGTTAGCTGGGATAAAACTGATTTAACGGTGCAACAAATGGTTGATGAAGGTACTCGTCGCGCCTATTTAAATCCAGATAACCCATTGCGCGCTTCTATTGTTGCAGACCCTGTTGGTGCGCGTATAAATACCAAAGATAATACGCCTGCGGTTGTACATATCGACATGGTTGCCGGTGATAAAATTGAAGTGATGATTGCCGCAAAAGGCGGAGGCAGTGAAAATAAAACTAAAATGGTGATGCTTAACCCCAGTGATTCAGTGGCCGATTGGGTGGTTAAAACATTACCTACTATGGGGGCAGGCTGGTGTCCACCGGGTATGTTAGGTATAGGTATTGGTGGTACGGCTGAAAAAGCTGGCGTACTGGCGAAAGAAAGCTTAATGGATAGCGTTGATATTCAAGAATTAATTGATCGCGGTGCAGAAACGGCTGAAGAAAAACTACGCTTAGAAATTTTTGACCGTGTTAACAAACTCGGTATTGGCGCACAAGGTTTAGGTGGTTTAACCACAGTGGTTGACGTGAAAATTAAAAGCGTGCCCACTCATGCTGCTTCAAAACCGTTAGTGATGATCCCAAATTGTGCGGCAACTCGTCATCTACATTTTCATCTTGATGGCACCGGCCCTGCTACTTTAACGCCACCAAAACTTGACCAATGGCCAGAAATTACTTGGGAAGTAGGAGAAAATGTTCGTCGCGTTAATGTTGACAATTTGAAAAAAGCCGATGTTAGCTCATGGAAAACCGGTGAAACGGTATTGCTTAGCGGTACTATTTTAACGGGTCGCGATGCAGCCCATAAACGTATTCAAGAAATGCTCGCTAAAGGTGAACAATTACCAGTAGATTTTACCGATAAATTTATTTATTACGTTGGTCCTGTTGACGCTATCGGTGATGAAGCCGTAGGACCTGCTGGCCCAACAACAGCTACACGCATGGACAAATTTACCGAAATGATGTTGGCTGAAACAGGTTTACTTGGCACTATTGGTAAAGCAGAGCGCGGCGCGGCTACCGTTGAAACTATTAAAAATTATAAATCGGTTTATTTAATGGCTGTGGGTGGAGCAGCGTATTTAGTCTCGAAAGCGGTTAAAAAAGCGAAAGTGGTTGCTTTTGAAGAACTGGGTATGGAAGCTATTTATGAGTTTGAAGTTGAAGACATGCCAGTTACAGTTGCGGTAGATAGCAACGGCGAGTCTGCCCATGTTACCGGCCCCGCTATTTGGCAAAAGAAAATAGAAGTACTTGATCAAAAACTTAAAGGTGAGTAATAAATTATTGGGGTTTAATTTTAGCTAAGCATGTTGTCATCCCCAGATGTTTTGAGAGGGGATCTTTTCTAAAAAATTTCGTAGACAACGATTTTAATAATATTAATAAAAAAGGATAAAATGTCCATGAAAGTCAAACATATTTCACTACTACTCGTAGGTGCTTTACTGTCAACAGTGGTGTTTGGGGAAACAAATGTTAGTGAACTTCAAGCTAAAGAGATTTTTWCTGTTGAAAAACTCAATAGTTTAAATCAACTACATGATGTCGTTATTTCACCTAACGGTAAATATTTAGTCTATGGACTTAAAAAAAGTGCTTCAGATCAAGGATCTTTACTTACTGAAAACCATTTACATTTAAAAAATATTGCTAGCGGTAAAGTAAAACAAATTACGTCAAACAATCATTCTGAAAGTAATGTTATTTGGGCAGATGATAGTAAATCACTTTATTTTTTATCAAACCGTAGCGGTAGTTCACAAGTGTGGCAATTAGCTTTAAATGGTGGTGAAGCCCAACAAATTACTGATTTAGCCCTTGCTGTTAACGGTTTTAAAGTATCAAATGATGGACAATTATTTGCGCTAGCTATAACGGTTAAACCCGATTGTGTTGAACAAGATAATGGTTTTTCTTGCTCGTTAGCGGCAATGGATAAAGCCGCAAAGCAAAAACATAATACCCGAGTTTATAATAACTTAATGGTGCGCCATTGGGATACCTGGGCAACTGATTTTAAAGAACATTTATTTGTTGCGCGCCAACAAAATAATGGCTTAATTACTACCGCAAAAGACCTTATTCCGCATTGGCTAAATGGTATTGCGGGTATTGGTGAAGTAGCGATCCATCCACAGTTAACTTCTTTAGTCTTTTCAGCAAAAAAATCAGCGACATTATACGATAACAAAGATCATGCATGGACAACCAACTTTGATTTATTTGAAGTTAATTTAGATAATTATCAAATCATTAATATAACCAGCGATAACCAAGCCTGGGATGCACAACCTGTGTTTTCGCATGATGGTCGTTTTTTAGCTTATAAAGCGATGGCAACGCCGGGTTATGAATCAGATAAGTTTTCACTACGTTTACGTGACAATGTTACGGGTCGCGTGAGTAAAGTCGCGCAAAACTGGGATCGTTCCGTCAGTGAACTGATCTTTGCCGATGATAACCGCACTTTATTGGTTACCGCGCAAGATGTTGGGCAAAAAAGCATTTTTGTGGTCAACTCTGAATTTGGCGATGTGCGCTCTATTTATAGTGATGGCAGTAACGGTTCATTATCGAGTGCTGGTGATAGTATTTATTTTACTCATCATACTTTAGCAACACCTAAAGATATTTTTACTATTAAAACAGATGGTTATGGCGTTAAAAAGTTAACTCAAATTAATAAAACTAAGTTAACTAATGTTCAATTTGCTGATTTTGAACAGTTTAGTTTTAAAGGGTGGAACAATGAGACAGTATACGGTTACTGGTTAAAACCTGCTAACTTTGCACAAGGTAAAAAATACCCGATGGCATTTTTGGTTCATGGTGGTCCACAAGGCAGCTTTGGTAATATGTTTCATTATCGTTGGAATGCACAATTATGGGCGGCTCAAGGTTATGGCGTGGTAATGATCGACTTTCATGGCTCAATAGGTTACGGACAAAACTTTACTGATGCTATTGCCCGTGATTGGGGTGGAAAACCATTAGAAGATTTACAAAAAGGTTTTGATTTTATCGTTAAGCAACAACCTTGGTTAGATGGTGATAATGCTTGTGCATTAGGTGCCTCTTATGGTGGTTATATGATGAATTGGATCCAAGGTCATTGGTCAGATCGTTTTAAATGTATTGTTAATCACGCCGGTTTGTTTGATATGCCAAGTTTTTATCAATCTACCGAAGAATTATGGTTTCCTGAACATGATTTAGGCGGCGCGCCTTGGGGCGATAAGCAAGGTCATGTCAGTGAAGATTATAGTAAATTTAATCCGTCAGCTTTTGTAAAAAATTGGCAAACACCAATGTTAGTTATTCAAGGTGAACTAGACTATCGTGTACCTTATGCGCAAAGTTTAGGTGCTTTTACTGCATTACAACGCAATGGTATTGAAAGTAAATTAGTGATGTTTAAAGATGAAGATCATCACATTCGCAAACCTGATAATTTAGTGTTTTGGTACAAGCAAGTATTTGATTGGATGAATAAACATACATCAAGATCCGATGACTTAACCCCAGCTTTAGCGCCTGCGAATTAAAAGCTTAAAAGTAAACTCTGAACGCCAGTTGTAATTGGCGTTCAATTAAATCAATGGGTTGCTTTACATACCATCTAGCTGGGCGGTTTGACTGTAGCCAATTATACTCACTTTGAATAAAGTTATTTTTGCTTAAACGGTAACGATAGCTTAGCGTTAAGCCTTTACCGTATTCTTGGTTGTTATCGCCCCAAGTATTGTCTAAATCGTCTACTGAAAATTCTTCTATACGTAAAGCTATTTGATGTTTTTGCCAGTATTTCCTAAGCATGATAAAGGCACTAGTAAAATTAGCATTTACGGCAAAACCGCCGTATTTCCCTTTCATATAGGTATTACCATGCATGTATTGGCCAAGTAATGTTAATTTTTTTGCTAGCTTTGTTTTAAACCCAGCATGAACAAAACGTGTTTTCCAGGTATATTGCCCTTTTATTTCAATACTGCTAGCAGTATTATTATTGTAATAACCTAAATTTATTTTTAGAGGATGTTGTTTATTCTTAACTTTCCACTGAGCAACAATATGCGCACCCCAGCGGTTGTCTAATTCTAAAAATGGATCAGAGTATGGCGCTTGTATTGCTAATGGCTTACCTTGTTGTCTTGCTGGAAAGGGTTGTAACTTTAATTTCTCTTGAAATAGTGACTGCCGTGTACCACTTGTCCAACCGTGCCAAGTTAACATAGCGCCAGCGGTGTCATTGTTTTGAAATAAGCTCAAATTTAAAGAAAAATCATGTTTTGAGCGAGTAAACTTGCCGAGCTTCTCTACCGTAACTTGTACGCCAGTATTGCGTAATTCTTCTGCTACCCAGGTATTTAGTGTGGAATTATTTAAAGTGTTGGGATTTGACCAAGCAACAGCATTGTTTTCTAGCGATATTGTCGGATAAAAAAAGCCGGCTTTGCCTTGTAATCGCCAGCCTGAACTATTAGGTAAACCTTTGTAGTGAATAAATGCTTCTGTGATACCGATATTGTCTTTTTTCTTATTGCTAAAAGCATTGGCAACAATATTAATGCTGAAATTATTTTGCCAACTTGCTTTATATGAAATGCCTAACTGGGCTAACGTTGCCGCAGAATCATATTTATTATCAAATTTACCATAACCGCCTAATAAATAACTGCTTGAGTTTTTTGCTCCATCAACAGTAATTAATCGGGTGTCAATAATGCCATGTATAGATTGTTCAGCAGCAAAAATTGCTGTTGTCAGTGCAAGGTAAGTCAGCAATGAAGCGGTTAAGTATTTATAGACATTATTTCTGTTTTTATTTAAGGTTATTTTCATGAGGTTTTGTTGGTAAACTCGTAATAAGGGCAATCACTCAGCCATCGGCTAAAGGCTGTGCTTGGTAAAGGTTTACTCATATAAAAACCTTGGGCTAGCTCGCAATGATGAGCTTTTAGCCAGAGTAAGGTTTTTTCATCTTCAATACCTTCAGCGACGACAGAAAGCCCCATATTATGCGCTAATTCGATAGTAGATTTCACTATTATTTGATCGTCTTTATCTTGCATTAATTGCAATACAAATGATTTATCTATTTTGAGCTCGTGAACAGGTAATTGTTTTAATTGTGCTAACGATGAATATCCGGTGCCATAATCATCAATAGATAATTTAAAACCATGATCACGTAAATAAGTTAAAATTTCAGTGGCTTGTTTTGGGTCAGCGACTACGGCATCTTCAGTCACTTCTAGGGTAATTGCATGATCGGCGATGTTATTACGCTCTTTTAGCGCAATAACAAAATCACTGTAAGCTTTACCTTTTAAATTTTCAGCTGAAATATTAATGGCGATATTAATATCTATACCTTGTTTTTGCCATGCTAAAAATTGTTCTATGGCTTTAACGGTAACCCAGCGAGTAAGAGCATCCATTTGCCCTGTTTGTTCAGCAATGCTAATAAAGTCATCTGGCGGAACTAAACCTTTTAATGGGTGTTGCCAACGAACTAAGGCCTCTACATGACTTACTTTTAACGTTTTAAGTGATATTTTAGGTTGGTAATATAATACTAACTGACTTTCTTCGATTGCCGTTTTCAAGCTGTTGGTCAGGTGTAAACGTTCGATAGTATTAAAATCGAACTGACGGTCATAAAGTTGATATAACGATTTATTGTTTTTGGCATATTGCAGTGCTACGTTGGTTTTTTGCAATATATCAGCAACATCTTCGCCAGTATGTTCAGGGCTTAATGCTAAACCTAGATGATATTGTAAATGCAGGCAAATGTTTTCATATTTATATAAGGGATCAAGCGAGGGCATTAAAGTCAGTAACAGTTCATCTGCTGCTTGTTTTTCAGTTAACATAATAAATTCATCGCTACCTAAATGGAACAGCTGATGGTTTATGGGGCAGTTTTTAAGGCGATTGGCCACTTCCATGATCACTTTGTCACCTACTTGATGACCAAGTGTGTTGTTCACTTCTTTGATGCGGCGAATATTTAAACGTAACAATAGAAACTGTTGTTGTTTAGCATCTGGGTCTTGCGCACGTTGCATTAACACTTTTAAGAGCTTATTTCGATTAGGTAATTCGGTTAGCGAGTCGTGATCGGCACGATGACTAATGGTTTGCTCACGCGTAACCACCGATTCTTTCATGTGATTAAATTCGTCGGCTAATTGCATTAATTCAACACTATCAGAAATATTCACCGATTCATTATAATTACCTTGAGCAATAGATTTTGCTTGAGTAATTAACACTTTGATCGGGCGGGTTATACCTGCTGATATATGATACGCACCGATTAATGATAGCGCTAAAGTTAACATAAAGAAGACTAATAGCTGCCACCAATCCGCTTGAATGTTTTTTAAAACATCCGCTTTTGCTTTGTACATTACGGCAATGAGGTTATTGTAGTTAATATTTCCCAACGTGAGTTGGTCATAAATAAAATTATCATCGTTATTGTTAACTAATGTTTTTATAAATGAATCATGGGCATCATCGTTTTGCTTTGATGAACTCGCTAATACATGTGACAAGGTGTTGGTTTTATCATTTCTCAGCACAAAGCTAATATCTACATTGGTTAATTTTGCAAAGTCGTCGGCGAGATTATTATTGATAATATAGCCAAAACCTATCCAGCCAATAGTGCGACCACCACTTTTTAATGGCGCTAAACTCAGTTGATACACTTGTTCATTTAATTGATATAAGTTATCTGACTTATCTTGAATAAGCCAATGTTGTTGCGAGAATATTTGTCCTTGTTCATGGCCTTTTCTTACTTTTAATTTATTTTGTTTGTTACGGTAAGTTACTAACTCACCAATGATTTTTCCATCGAGCGCAATGGCTATGGCAATATTTGCACTAGTGCGTTTTCGATGATTATTTAACGCATATAAAAAGCTTTTCGTGTCATCTTGAAAAACTGATTTTAGCGCATAATCTTTGGCAACCGTTTCAACAAACGCTGAAAGGTAATAGTTTCTGCTCGTAAATTGGCTATCAAATAATGCTTTAGCTTTGCCAATACTATTACTTAATTGGGTTGCTTCTAATTTTCTATTGGCTTGATATGTGGTAAAAAAGGAAACAACTTGTACGATTAATAATAAGACGACAAAGAGTATGAAAATTTTGCTTTGCAGGCTTTTTACGGGTGATATTTTCATTTAATAGCCCTCTAAAAAGTCAAAATCTTCGTCGCTTTCTTGCGAAGGAAGTGGTAGTAGTTTTTTTGGTAGTTTTATCTGCCACTTTTTTGAGTTGGGTAGGGTTATATTTTGTGTAACTTTATTTTTTGCAACGTCCAGCTGTGGGTGCCACACCGTTAACTCATATTTCCCCGCAGGCAGGTTTGCAAAAATTGCTCTACCTTGTTTATTGGTTTTAGTGAAAAAAGGCGTATCAACCACTAAAACATAGCCACTCATCCAATCGTGAATATTACAGCCCATGGCAACTTCGCCAACACTATTAAGGTTAGGAGACTCTTTTACATGATTTCCTTGAATTTTAAAATCAAAACGATTTTTACCCGAAACAGAATAAATATGATGAGTTATATCATCATTATTATGAAAACTGATATTTTTTCCTTTTTGAATGACTTCAATGTATGGCACAAATTGTTTGTTTTTTTGGTTAATAATTAATGGTTTTGTATTGATAGAGTTAATGCTTATTGCTTTTTGTGGGGTTAAATAGACCACCATATTTTCAATGGGAGAGGCATTAGCAGCAAGTACAAGTATTGATGTTGAATTAGCGATACAGCCAAAACTTAGCAGTAGCAGTATAAATAAATTTAAACGTATCAAGGACTTTACTCATTTCTAAATTAGTACAACAAGCATAGACAGCTCAAAGGCTAAAGTCTATTTATAGGTAGCATATTTTTCTGCTGAAACGAGAAAATTAATGAGTTAGTTAACGTGATAAGGTTAACTTTTGTTTATTTTCTAACCAAAGTAGTGCTGATTGTCTATCGGGGAAAATTTCTAAGTGCCAAGGTGTTTTTCTTAACACACCTGAGCTTAATGAACGAGTGGCTAATTCTGACGCTTTAGTATAGGTAATAACTGCCATCGCATTAACTTCTGTTAAATTGGCAAGCTGCGTTTGCGCTTCAAAATCATAAGAATAACAATTCAATTTATTGATCAACAAAGAAAAAGGTTTTTTAAGGTGGGTCAGTAAAAATTTATGGTATTCATGCATCATAACAATATTTATCTCAATGCCATCGTTTATGATGACTTCAGCAATATCTGGCCGCAAAATAACTATTTGCGCGAAGCTTAATTGATGTGTTTCCATGTGTAATATCCTCCACTGATGATCACTATAAAGCCGTTTTATGAGCTTTATATTTGTCAGTATATTTTAATTTTGTTAAATGATCACATTAATATCTTGGATTTAATGAAAAATAATTAAAATAATGTTTAAATAACTGTTAATGTATACAGTATTTTTAAATAGAGTATAGGTAAGTTGATGTTAAGTTTTGAGCTAATCCCATCACAATTAACCTTGGTTGTTGTGTTAATTGCTACTTTTTTGATTTTTGCAATAGTTTTAATGACAATTGTGATGTTCAGTTTGAAAAAAAACAACCATCAATCCAGCCAAAATAATGACCAACAGCTTGCCTCGCTTGAAAACATTCAAGCGCAACAAGTAACTCAACATGAAGTTCTGCTTAATAGCCATTATCAAATGCAGCAACAAATAAATGCTAATCATCAACAGTTGAGTTTGGCGGGGCAAGAATTAAAAATGCATTTTGAACAACAAGTAGCTGATTTGAAAATTAAAATGCTCAGACAATTAAATGAACAAAGTAGCCATTTAGCAGAAAAGTTTACTCAATTTAATCAACAGATCAGCGAAAAATTAAACCAACATAAAACACAATTTAACGACACTCAGCTAAAGGCTGTCGATCAGTTGGTAGAGCATTTAAATAAAGCCACGCAAGCTAATCGAGAAGAACTAACTAAATCCCTTAATACCAATAGTGAATTATTGGCTAAACGTTTTGATCAATTAACTAATGCCACTGATAATCGTTTAAAAGATATCTCAAAGCAGGTAGAAAAACGTTTGAGTGAGGGCTTTGATAAAACTACTAAAACCTTTAATGATATTTTAAAACGCTTAGCGTTAATTGATGACGCGCAGAAAAAAATAACAGAATTATCAACCAATGTGGTTAGCCTACAAGAAGTGTTAAATGATAAACGCTCACGCGGTGCTTTTGGTGAAGTACAACTAAATTCATTAATTCGAAATGTATTACCCGAGCAACACTTTTCTATTCAACATACTTTATCAAATGGCAAAATTGCTGACTGTTTACTGATGCTGCCAGAGCCAACTGGCAATGTTGTTATTGATTCAAAATTTCCCTTAGAAAGTTACCGAAAAATGATGGATAACAGCTTAGCCGACTCAGATCGCAAAGCTGCCGAGCGCCAATTCAAGCAAGATATTAAAAAGCACATTAATGATATTAGTGACAAATATTTAATTGAATATGAAACCTCAGACGGCGCGTTAATGTTTATACCTGCCGAAGCTGTATTCGCTGAAATTCACGCTCATCATAGTGATCTTGTTGAATTAGCAAATAAAAAACGAGTGTGGTTGGCGTCACCAACCACCTTAATGGCGATACTAACCACGGCTAAGTCGGTATTAAAAGATCAAGCAACGCGTGAACAAATTCATATTATTCAAGCGCATTTGTCAGATTTAGCACTAGATTTTAACCGCTTTAGAGGTCGTTTTGATAATTTAGCTAAACATATTGATCAAGCGGCGAGTGATGTTAAGCAAATAAATACCTCAGCACAAAAAATATCGAATCGTTTTGAAAAAATAGAGCAAGTTGAATTAGATACAAAGTCGCTAGAAACGAATGAGTAAATACGTTTAGTTTTGGATCCCCTCCTGCGAGGGGATGACGGCGTGAGCGAGATGACGGCTGTGAGTGAGTTATCGATAGCGCCATTATCCATAACCGTACACGTCATGCCCATGACAGCACGTCATATCCATTATCGCCACGTCATACCCATTATCGCCACGTCATACCCATGAAGATGGGTATCTAATGGCTAAAACTAATTTACAAAAGCAACATTCACAAACACAACACTTAATAAAATAGGGCAAACATAGCGTAAATAGTTGCCCCAAAGTTTTAAGGTTTTGTTGTTTTCTAATAACCCTTTATCGGCTAATTTATTACCGCGATTCCATATCCAACCAACAACAATAAAGTAAAACATACACATTAATGGTTGCATTATGGTGGTTAATACGCGTATCACAATGGCAAACATGGCTTCAAAGTTGGCAATTAAAATCATACTGGCAACCAATACCACAGCAGACACTAACCATGTTGCTTTAGGGCGAGTCATGCCTTTATCTTCAACTAAATAAGCCACAGGAACTTCGGTGGATGAAATTGTTGAGGTTAATGCCGCGATTGATAATAAAGTAAAAAAGCCAATAGATACCAGTAAACCAACGGTGCCCATTGATTCAAATAATGCTGGTAAAATTTGGAAAATAAGTTGTCCTTCACCAATTAAATGATGATCAACAAACACTTGCTGTCCAGCATGCTGAGCAACAAATAGCGCAGGAATAATCAACAAACCCGCCATAAAGGCAATAAAAGTATCGAGCGCGGCAATTGAAAGCACTAACTTGCCAATATCTTTATCTTTTTGCATATAAGAGCCGTAAACCATCATTCCGCCCACGCCAATAGACAATGAAAAGAATGCTTGCCCCATGGCGGCAATAATTAATTTAGAATTTAACACTTGGCTAAAATCGGGGATCAAATATAACGCTAAACCTTCACTTGCTCCGTCTTGCTGTAAAATATAAATAATTAAGCCAATTAACATGATTAATAAAATGGGCATTAAACGCGCTGACCATTTTTCTATACCGGCATGTACACCTTGATGAATAATGGTTGCACCCAGTATGATAAAAATAGGCGTAAAAATAACATTTCGTAACGTGCTTGAAGTTGACAACCAATGAGAAAAGTCGATAAAACCAAGTATTTCAGTTGCGGCAGATAGTGCATGAGCTAGCATCCAACCGGCAACAATAGTGTAAAAACTGAGCATCATTAATGCGCCAACCAAACCTATTTTACCGGCAGTGCGACCAACTCTAGGCATGCTATCTTTACACGCATACTCTAATGCACTTACCGGATTTCGCTGGGCTTGATTGCCAATATAAATTTCAGCATAAAGCGCGGGTAAAGCCAGTAATACAGTCACTAATAAATAAACAAATAAAAATGCGCCGCCGCCGTTATTGGCTGCTTGGGTAGGAAAGCCCCAGATGTTACCTAAACCAATGGCTGAACCAGCCGCCGCAAGCACAAAACCAATACGGGAATGAAAAGAATCTCTGTTWGTTGACATAAATGTTAAATATTCTTATTTTTATTTGCATCGAGCTTACCTAGTTACAAGTAATTTGAAAAGGGTTTTACAAAAAATTTACCTTAATTATTTTATTGGTAAATGACAACTTAATGCTACAATCGCTGAAAATTAGTTATTCAATAAATATGACATTATTATGCTGCAATTTAAAATTATACCGGTAACTCCTTTCCAACAAAATTGTACCTTGTTTTGGTGTGATGAAACCATGCAGGCGGCAGTTGTTGACCCTGGTGGCGATATCGACAAAATTATTGCGGCAATAGACAGTGAAAAATTAACGCTCGTAAAAGTGTTATTAACCCATGCACATATTGATCATGCCGGAGCAACCAAAGCATTGTCTGAACACTATGCGGTGCCCATAGAAGGCCCGCATGTTGAAGATCAATTTTGGATTGACTTAATTCCAGCGCAAAAAGATCGTTTTGGTTTTGCTGGTGCGCAAACTTTTTCACCAACACGATGGTTAGAGCAGGGCAATACCGTTGCTTTTGGTAACATTGAGTTTGAAGTATATTTTTGTCCGGGGCACACACCGGGACATGTGATTTTTTTCCATCGTGAAAGTAAATTAGCACAAGTGGGCGATGTATTATTTAAAGGCTCTATTGGTCGTACAGACTTCCCTCGTGGCGATCACCCCACCTTAATAAAATCAATTCGTGAAAATTTATTCCCATTGGGAAATGATGTGCGCTTTATTCCCGGTCATGGCCCGATGAGCACCTTTGGCGAAGAACGCCAATCAAACCCTTTTGTTGGTGATGCAGTTTGTTGATTTTATTAGCTAAGCCCATTAGCTGGCTAATGCTCCTCGTCTTGCCTTTCCCGGGGTTATATTAAAAAATTGTTTAAATGCTTTGCTAAAAGCGGCTTCAGAAGAATAGCCTGAGTTTTCTGCAATAGTGAACATCGGGTTTTGTGTTGTTTCTAATTGAGTTTTTGCTTTTTGCATCCGCCAATTTAATAAATAAGTTTTCGGCGGTATACCAATAAGTTTAGAGAATTTTTCGGTAAATGAAGTCCGTGACATCGCGACACGGCTACCTAATTGTTCAACCGACAAGGTTGCCGTAGTTTCACTATGAATTAAATTTAATGCTTGCCCTATTTGCGGATCGTTTAATGCCGACAAATAGCAAATATTACCGCAGTCTGTTTTCGGATTGTTTTTAATATGGGTACGTAAAAGTTGGATAAATAACACCTCAGTAAGTCGATCAATAATTACAGTAGAGCCAGGGCTTGAGGTACGTGATTCACAAGCGAGAACTTTAGTTAACATTCTTAGCCAGTCAAGATCGGGGGTTTCAGCCGCTTTTATATGAATGAATGCAGGTAAATCGCGTAAAAAAGGGTGGTTCAAAGAAGAGTCATAACTAAACGATCCACACATCAATGCCGTAATATTATTAGGTATTTTTTCACARSMNGAAWRMGGATKATKTWKMTRYTRKMGYTGNKCMAMKANWTTATTNRRMSRGYAAWCRTTMRCWKYCRKKCAWANMASTGATGCCGTGACTGCCGCCCTTTGGAAAAGCAACAATGTCGCCGGTGTCTAAACGCACTTGTTTGTTATCACTTAAGGTTAACCAACAACTGCCAGAAACAACCACATGAAATAAGCCTAAATTACCCTTATCAACTTCCATTCCCCAAGGTGAGGCAAAGTCATTGCAAAAGTAAGTATTTGCTTTAAGTCTTAATGTTTGCAATATATCTGCCAGTGCATCCATATTATTATTATCATTTCTATTGATACTCATTTTATACCTTATGTCTTTTTAATATATAATAACCGAACAAAATAACAAAAAAATAAAACATTTAATCATATTTTGTTTTTAATATATCTGGATAATAGCGTTCATCAAATGTTTTGTAAAATTAAATTTTACTAAGCACGGTCTTAACATTCACATCAATGAATTTGGGAATAAATGAATTAAAGGTACAACTCATGAATATATTAAAAAAATTATCCATAATCGTTTTTGTTTTATCAGTTATTGCTACGTCGTTTACCACTAATGCAGTAGAAAACGATTTTAAAAGCAGAATAGAAAAATCTCCATATAAGTTATTAGCCAAGGTTGGTGGTAAATTATTTGATGATATTGCGCTATTAAGCGCGCAAGAAAGAGTTCAGCCTGAGGTTATGAGAGTATTAATTCATCAAGACTTAATGCCATATATTGATTACCGTTATGCTGCTTATAAAATTTTAGGTAAATACGTAAAAACAGCTAGTAAACAGCAACGAGCTGAATTTGTTGAAGTAATGCGTCATTATTTAGAGAATACTTATGCGCAAGCGTTAACTCAGTATAAAAATCAACAGGTTAAATTTGAGGGTGATAAAGATACCGGCAATAAACGCATTGCCGTTGTGCATAGCGAAATAGTTCAGCAAGGTAGTTCAAATATTCGCATTGAATTTAAATTCAGAAAAAATAGAAAAACGGGTCAATGGAAAGCGTTTGACATGGTGGTTGAAGGGATCAGTTTATTAAATTCTAAACAAGCCGAAATTACCCGTCAAATTAGAGAGCATGGTTTAGATGAAGTTATTGCGCAAATTCGTGACAAAACCAATAATGCTTAGTTTTTTCTACAGTAGAACTTAACTTATACCATCACCGAATGTTCGAGCCACTTCATCCCCGAATGTTCGAAGCTATGTCATCCCCGAATGTTCGAGTCACTGTCATCCCCGAATGCTCGAGTCACTGTCATCCCCGAATGTTCGAGTCACTGTCATCCCCGAATGCTTTTATCGGGGATCTATCGCTATTCACGCCACTCAATTACTCTTTATAAAGCGCAGTATTAACAATAATTAATTTTTTTTCTTGGTCTAATTCTGTAGTAAACATTAATTGTTTGCCAATATCGATCGCTGAGATCTGTGAGCCAGATTTACTATTTTCTTGGATCATTTCAAAATTCAAATCAAATGTTGTTTTTATTATCACTGGTATATTTGATCCGAATGTATGTAAAGCCGTTATGTTTGCTTAGTAAGCAAAATTAACCATGCATTTTGAAAAATTTAGCGAGTAAATCTTCTTCGCTTTCAATATGTTCTAAATCGGGCTTCACACAGTCAATAGGGCAAACACTCACGCAGGTCGGTTTTTCGTAATGACCTACGCATTCTGTGCATTTGTCGGGATCAATTTCGTAAATTTCTTCGCCCAAAGCGATAGCATCATTAGGACATTCAGGGTCGCACATGTCACAGTTAATGCAGCTATCGAGTATTTTTAGTGCCATGATCTTTATCTACTGACTATTACTCTTATTTTTTATCGCTTGTTTGGGCTTGGCTTGAGTTTGATTTTGTGCAAACGGATGACGAGTAGTGCCACCTTCTTCTAAATAACGCATAATAATACCAAACGCTAAGTCATATTCAGTTTCAAGTGGAATAAAGACTTTATAACCCGAACCTTTGGCATCGATGATCGCTTCACCTTTGGCGCTTTGCATTGCACCTAATGTAAAGCTGACATTGCCACTAGGGGTCATTAATTCTAAACGATCGCCGACTAAAAATTTATTCTTAACATCAATCTCAATTAAGCCAGTGTCGTTATCGCGCCCTAGTACTTCACCAACAAATTGTTGGCTGTCGCTTTTTGAGTAGCCGTAATCATAATTTTGTGTATCGCTAGCATTATGACGTTGTAAAAATCCAGCAGTATAGCCTCGATGCGCTAAATGCTCTAAATCGTTGCCTAAACTAGGATCATAGCTTTTGTTTGCTAGCGCATCATTCATCGCTTTTTTATATATTTGTGCAGTACGTGCGCAGTAATAGAATGATTTTGTACGACCTTCAATTTTTAACGAATGCACACCCATTTTAACTAAACGCTCAACATGTTCAACGGCGCGTAAATCTTTAGAATTCATGATGTAAGTGCCATGCTCGTCTTCAAACGCTGGCATGTATTCACCAGGGCGGCCTTGTTCTTGTAGTAATATTACGTCGTCAATAGGCTGTGGTTTTTCTATTTCAGCTACAGGTTTATTCTCTTTTGGAGTGTAGGTTTCAACTGGTTTAACGGCAATAATATCACCGGTTTCAGTCTCGACGGCTTCATGAGTATCATATTTCCACCGACAAGAGTTAGTACATGTGCCTTGATTAGGATCGCGTTTATTAATGTAACCTGATAATAAACAGCGACCTGAATAGGCCATGCATAATGCACCATGAACAAAAATTTCTAGTTCAATTTCTGGGCATTTTTCACGAATTTCTTCAATCTCATCCAAAGATAATTCACGCGATAAAATAACGCGTTCAATACCTTGCTGATACCAAAAACTTACGGTTGCCCAGTTTACGGCGTTTGCTTGCACAGAAAGATGGATTGCCATATCAGGAAAATTTTCACGCACTAGCATGATCAAACCCGGATCCGACATGATCAACGCATCGGGTTTTAATGCAACCACTTGACCGAGATCTTTAATAAAGGTTTTTAATTTACTATTGTGCGGGGCAATATTGGTTACTACATAGAATTTTTTACCAAGCTGATGAGCTTCATTGATACCAATTTCTAACTTTTCTAAATTAAATTCATTATTTCGCACCCGCAATGAATATCTTGGTTGACCAGCATAAACAGCATCTGCACCATAAGCAAAAGCGTAGCGCATATTTTTTAAACTGCCAGCAGGCGAAAGAAGTTCAGGTGTAAGCATAATTGTATTAACTCAAATGATAATTATTCTTAAAAAGGAGCGCATTCTAGCAAAATTTTAGCTATAACGATAATAAAAAAGCTCACAATAGTTTATTGTTAGCTTTTATACAGTAGAGTAAAAACTAAGTACTTGATTTATCTAAATATTATTTGACTTCTTCACCTGCTGCTTGTTTGTCGGCATGGTAACTTGAACGTACTAATGGCCCGCAAGCGGCGTGTTTAAAGCCCATTTTGATGGCTTCTTGTTGAAACATATCGAAATCATCAGGGTGAACATAACGCTCTACCGGTAAATGATGTTTACTGGGTTGCAAATACTGACCAATAGTTAGCATGGTTACGCCATGATTACGTAGGTCACGCATTACTTGCAGAATTTCTTCATTGGTTTCGCCTAAGCCAACCATTAGCCCTGATTTAGTGGGAACATTAGGGTTTGCTTCACCAAAATTTTTCAATAAATCGAGTGACCATTGATAATTTGCACCAGGGCGTGCTTTAGTATACAGGCGCGGTGCGGTTTCTAGATTATGGTTAAATACATCAGGCGGCGTTTGATTTAAAATCTCTAATGCTCTGTCCATTCTACCGCGAAAATCGGGCACTAAAATTTCTACTTTAGTGTTGGGGGCGTGTTTGTCTATTTGCGTGATACAATCGGCAAATTGTTGTGCGCCACCGTCACGTAAATCATCTCTGTCGACAGACGTAATAACCACATATTTTAATTTCATGTCTTTTAAGGTGAGAGCTAGTTTTTCAGGCTCTTGTGGATCTGCCGCTAGTGGACGACCATGACCAACATCGCAAAATGGACAACGGCGTGTACAAATATCACCTAAAATCATAAAGGTAGCAGTGCCATGATTAAAACATTCTGAGAGATTAGGGCATGAAGCTTCTTCACAAACAGAGTGTAAATTATGTTTTCGCAATGCTGATTTTATGCTGTCGATACGTTCTGAACTACGGGGTAATTTGATCCGTAACCAACTCGGTTTTCTCAGCATAGTTTCGCGGGTACTGGGTACTACTTTAATGGGGATGTGTGCCATTTTATCGGCATCGCGCATTTTAGTGCCCGGTTCAACGCGTGTGCTTTTAGAAGCAAGAGTGTTAGTGCTGGCTACTTTGGTGGTCATAACTGAGGTAATCCTGTTTCATTGCGAATATTTGTTGCGTTGAATAATTTTATTAATTGTTTCACTAATGCAGCTCCTGCTGCGGGTACGTCGTTTAGTGAAGATAAATCAGTGGTTTGGATCATTTCTAACCCTGCATATCCACAAGGATTAATGCGTAAAAATGGTTCGAGATCCATATTAACATTAAGCGCTAAACCGTGAAAAGAACAGCCTTTGCGTACCCGTAAACCCAGTGAGGCAATTTTTTTATGATCAACATAAACACCGGGAGCATCGGCTTTGGGTGCTGCCGTAATACTATAATCGCTAAGTGCTGCGACAATACCGTTTTCAATTAAGGTTACTAATTGGCGAACACCTATTTTTCGGCGGCGTAGATTGATCATAAAGTAAATAACTTGTTGTCCAGGGCCGTGATAAGTAACTTGTCCACCACGATCTACTTTTACAACTTCAATATCGCCGGGCATTAATAAGTGCTCTGCTTTTCCTGCTTGTCCTTGGGTAAAAACAGCAGGGTGTTCTACCAACCATAATTCGTCAGCAGTATCTTCATCTCTATTATCGGTGAAATTTTGCATGGCTTGCCAAACTGGAATGTAGCTCATAGTAGCAAGTTGTCGAATTACTAAGGTACTATTCAAGATTTTCTCTCGATAAATTCGGATATGGTGATTATATCCGAATTATACTATAAAAGTATTACTGTGAATTGACTTAAGTCGTTTTAAAGAACATATTTTACTTGTTCAATTGCTGTTAAGGTTTTATAAATGATTTCGATATGGTCTTTGCTGGTAACCGTAACTGCAATTGAAACTGAATGATAATTGCCTTTTGAGCTCGGTTTTATCTTTGGCGAATAGTCACCGGGCGTATGCTTTTGAAGCTCTGCAACAATTAAATCGGGTAGCTCAATACAAGCAATTCCCATGACTTTAAAGTTTAATACCGTTGGGAATTCTAATAATTCATCAAAATGGGTTTTCATTTCTTACTCTATACTCTTTTTTCTGTTTAAATTTAGATCTATTTATAAATTGATAAATTGCAATTTTACATAGTCCATTAAACGGCTAAAAATACTGCCTTCATTTACTTCTTGTAATGTTACTAACGGATATTGTGCAATGTCTTCGCCATCAAGTTGTAAAAATAATTTACCGACAACAGCACCTTTAGAAATTGGGGCCATTAATTGTTTATCAAGTTTGAAGTTAGCTTTTAAATTTTTACGTTGGCCACGCGGAAGGGTAATTGGTGTGTCGACTAATATACCTAAATCAACTTCACTTTTGTCGCCCATCCAAATGCGGTTAGCGGCAAATTTTGCTCCAGCTTTATAAGGGGTAATGGTTTCAAAAAATCTAAAACCGTAATTAAGTAATTTTTTACTTTCAACTTTACGCGCACGTTCGCTATCGGTACCCATAACTACGGTGATCAAACGCATGCCATTTTTTGTGGCAGAAGTCACTAAACTATAACCAGCTTGAGAAGTGTGTCCGGTTTTCATACCATCAACATTCATACTTTTATCCCATAACAAACCATTACGGTTATATTGTTTAATGTTGTTATAGGTAAATGATTTTTGTTTATATATTTTATATTCGTTTGGTACTTCACGAATAATGGCTTGTGCTAAAACCGCCATATCACGAGGTGTTGTTACATGATTTGCACTGTGTAAGCCGTGGCTATTTTCAAAAAAACTTGAATTCATGCCAAGTTCTTGTGCATGAGCATTCATTAARTCKGCAAAAGCACTTTCRCTRCCAGCGATGTGCTCTGCCATAGCAACACAGGCATCATTACCAGAGGCAACGATAATGCCTTGGTTTAGTAATTTAACTGAAACTTCAGTGCCAACTTCGATAAACATTTTAGATGAATCTGGAAAGTTTTTTGCCCAAGCCGCTTCACTAATAACGACTTTGTCATCATTGGAAATATTACCCGCTAGCAATTCTTTACCAATAACATAACTGGTCATCATTTTAGTTAAACTGGCTGGTTCTAATTGTGCATCGGCATTACCCTCAGCTATAACTTTAGAGGTGTTATAATCGATTAAAATATAACCTTTAGCGTTAATTTGAGGAGGTTTTGGAATAATGCTTGCGCTTTGACTAAAGGTGGAAATTAATACGGTAGCGCAGGTGAGTAAGGTCACTAGCTTCTTGGTTATTGGGGTCATACTACTTGTCATCTATTTTCTCATATTATAATGTAAGTAGACCGTTGCTGCTGATAAAGTTCAACGGTTAAGGGAATTAGGCAAAAATTGCCCGCCATTGTAGCACTTTTGATCGCGATTGCATCATTTTGACGTAGATTTTTTGCTGAACTAACTTAGTGTTATTTACCCTAAGAATTACTCTTACGACGAAAGGCCTTTGGGTAACCATTTAATTGTAAATTATTTAGCAACGCATTCACTTTTTTAAGGTCAGTTATTGGACCTATTTGTACGCGAAAAAGTCCATTTTGTTGCGGCCATAATACGGGAATTTGGTAAAGTGCAGTTAGTGCTGAAGCGGTGTTTTTAGCTTTAGTTTTATTATTAGTAGCAAATACTTGAATAAAATAACTTTCCTGTAAATGTTTTTTATTGTTGCTTGTTGCGGTTGATAGAACAATTTTAGCGCTAGCGCTTTTATGTTCAGTAATCGCTGCTATTTTTACTTGCGCAGTGCCATTTTTGAGAAAGTCTAATTTATAAGCCGCGCTGTAAGAAAGATCGATTAAACGATCTTGATGAAAAGGGCCACGGTCGTTTACTCGTACAATGACAGATTTATTGTTTTCAATATTAGTCACTTTTAAATAAGTAGGCAGAGGGAGCGATTTATGTGCCGCACTCATGCTAAACATATTATAAATCTCACCATTAGAGGTTAAATGCCCATGAAATTTATTGCCATAATATGACGCAATACCTGTGGCTTTATAGCCTTGAGCATTGGTTAATACATCATAATGAATGCCGCGCACGGTATAATTTTTATTACCGCCGCGACTTTTGTTTTCAATGCGAAAAGTAGCGTCTGTTAATTCTTGTGCTGTTGGTATTCTACTTGGCGTACTGTCGTGATGTTGTTGGTAACGACTGCTTGAAAAAGAACAAGCATTTATCAATAGGATAATACCAATGAAGATGATGTTTTTTATTGTTTTATTCATGTCAATTTTATTAAAGGCAATAGCCTGATTTTTAAGATATAAAGCAGTTAAACATTAAAACGGCGATGGGTGCCAACCGCCATAATTATGCCGAACCCTGCCATTAAAGTCACCATCGAGGTGCCACCATAACTAACCAAGGGTAAGGGTACACCAACCACAGGAAGTATTCCTGATACCATACCAATATTTACAAAAACATACACAAAAAAAGTGAGCGTTAAACTGCCGGCAAGTAACTTAGTAAAAGCATGTTGTGCATTGGTGGCTATCCATAAACCGCGCATCACAATGAGCATATAAACGAATAACAACACACTCACGCCAATTAAGCCAAATTCTTCACTAAAAACCGCAAAAATAAAATCGGTATGCGGCTCAGGTAAAAATTCTAATTGTGATTGTGTACCTTGTAGCCAACCTTTGCCATGAATGCCGCCAGAGCCAATGGCTATTTTCGATTGAATAATATGATAACCGGAACCGAGCGGATCTTGTTCAGGGTTTAAAAAAGTTAACACCCGTTGTTTTTGATAATCCTTCATTAAAAATGTCCATAAAATAGGCGCGAAAGCAGAGCCTAAACCGACACAAATAGTGATTAATTTCCAACTAGCCCCAGCTAAAAATATCACAAAAATTCCAGAACTAGCAATAAGCAGAGATGTTCCTAAATCAGGTTGTTTAGCAATAAGTAAAGTAGGAATAAGTACTAAAATAAAAGCATAAAAAATGGTTGATATTTTTGCGGGTAAATTGGCTTGGCTGATAAACCACGCGATCATAATAGGTACCACTAATTTCATTATTTCAGAGGGTTGAAAACGAAAAAAACCTATTTTTAGCCAGCGTTGTGCGCCCATACCAATATGACCAAATAATAATACTGAGGCGAGCAAAATTACCCCAACAACAAACATAGGTACTGCCCACTTTTGATAAGTTAATGGTGGTATTTGCGCAATGGCAAGCATTACTATCAGGCTTATACCAATACGATTCATTTGTCGTACAACAATGCCAAACTCTTGTCCGCTGGCACTATAAACAACAAATAGTCCTAAAGTCATTAGGCAAAGTAAGCCAATGAGTAAGGGAATATCAATATGAACACGCTGCCAAAATGAGGAGGTTTTATGTTGATCTTGTCCGGTACTACGCATTATTTTACTCCTTTGGGTAAAGGTAAAATCGGGCTACTAAGGGTACGTTTACCGAAATAATAATTCATAATTTGTCGAGCTACAGGCCTTGCACTAAAATATCCAGAATTAAAATCTCCACCACTGCGCATTATTTAACTCCTTTGGGTAAAGGTAAAGTCGGGCTACTAAAGGTACGTTTACCAAAGTAATAATAATTCATAATTTGTCGAGCTACAGGCCTTGCATTAAAAACTCCAGCACTAAAATCTCCACCACTGCGCATTATTTTACTCCTTTGGGTAAAGGTAAAATCGGGCTACTAAAGGTACGTTTACCAAAGTAATAATAATTCATAATTTGTCGAGCTACAGGCCTTGCACTAAAATCTCCACCACTACGCATTATTTAACTCCTTTGGGTAAAGGTAAAGTCGGGCTACTAAAGGTACGTTTACCAAAGTAATAATAATTCATAATTTGTCGAGCTACTGGCCTTGCATTAAAAACTCCAGCATTAAAAACTCCACCACTACGCATTATTTAACTCCTTTGGGTAAAGGTAAAATCGGGCTACTAAAAGGTGCGTTTACCAAAGTACTGATCCATAATTTGTCGAGCTACAGGCCTTGCATTAAAATCTCCAGCATTTAAATCTCCACCACTGCGCATTATTTTACTCCTTTGAGTAAAGGTAAAGTCGGGCTACTAAAGGTACGGTTGCCAAAGTAATAATAATTCATAATTTGTCGAGCTACAGGCCTTGCATTAAAATCTCCAGCATTTAAATCTCCACCACTGCGCATTATTTTACTCCTTTGGGTAAAGGTAAAGTCGGGCTACTAAAGGTACGTTTACCAAAGTACTGATCCATAATTTGTCGAGCTACTGGCCCCGCATTGGTTCCGCCACCACCCTTAAATACATTTTCAATGGCAACCGCGACAACAATTTCAGGTGCTTTAAAGGGAGCATAAGCTATAAACATTGCATTGTTGCGTTTATTTTCTTTTACTTTTGCTGCGTCATATTTAGTATCTTGTGCTTTTTTCGCTACTTGCGCGGTACCACTTTTTCCTGCTGCATCGTAATGGGTGTTAACAAAACCTGGATGACCTGTTGCTCGTGGTTTTTGTACGGTATTGTGCATGGCGTTAAGTACAATATCCCAATTAATTGGGTTTTTAATCACTATTGGTGCTTTTTCTTCGTATAAAATTTGTTCATTAATGGTTGTTGTTATTGGCTGGGTATTTTCGTCAGTTGCGTTGGTATGTGCAAGTTCTGTGGTTTTGGCTAATAAGTGTGGAATATTAATTTTGCCTTTATTTACCAATATAGTTACTGCTTGCGCTAATTGTAGTGGTGTAACCGACCAATAACTTTGACCAATGCCAACCATTAAGGTTTCGCCGGTATACCAAGGTTTATTTCTTCGCGCTCGTTTCCATTGCCTACTCGGTAAAATACCACTGCTTTCTTCTAATAAATCAATACCGGTATGATCGCCAAAACCAAATTTTTCCATCCAATCGCTAATGTTGGTAATGCGAAGTTTTAGCGCAAGATCATAAAAATAAACGTTACACGATTGCTCAATCGCTTTGGTTAAATCAACTTTGCCATGACCATAAGATAACCAATCGCGATATTTACGTTTTACGCCTTTAATTTTATACCAACCGGGATCATACACTTTGGTATGTGGTGTGACGACACCTTTCTCAAGCCCTAGCACTGCCATAAAGGGTTTTATGGTTGATGCCGGAGGGTAACCTTGTACGGCACGATTAACCAAAGGTCGATCTTTAGAGCTTAAGATTTTTTTATATTTTTTACTGCTAATGCCGTGAACAAATAAATTACCGTCGTAGCTGGGGTTAGAATAAAGTGCTAATACGCCACCAGTGCGAGGATCTATGGCAACAACAGCACCACGGCGACCTTGCATAGCACGTTTAGCGATCATTTGTAGTTCAATATCAAGGGTTAGCGTTAGATCTTTGCCGGGAGTTGGCGGGCTAAAGCTTAAGGTACGAATAATACGGCCTTGGCTATTCACTTCAACTTCTTGGTGACCAATTTTGCCATGCAGTATTTCTTCATAATATTTTTCTAAACCGAGTTTACCAATGTCACGGGTAGCTGCGTAGTTTTCACTTTTATTTTGCATGGCAAGCTTTTGTACATCTTTGCGATTTATGCGGGCAACATAACCGAGAGTATGCGTGGTTAAATCAGCAAAAGGATAATAACGTTTTAAACGCGCGTTAATTACAACACCAGGATATTTGTGTTGATTTACCGAAAATAAAGCTACTTGTTGTTCACTTAAACGTGATTTTAATTCTACTGGTTTAAAGCGACGGTTGCGTTTTAGGTTTTTAAAAAACTTGGCTTGGCGATCTGTTGAGATTTCTAATAATGAGCTTAGTTCACTGATAGTTTCTTTTAAATTACTGACTTGCTCAGGAATGATCTCTAAACTATATACAGGTTTGTTTTCAGCAAGTAACACTCCGTTTCGATCATAAATAAGACCGCGATTAGGTGCTACCGGGAGCAATTTTATGCGGTTGCTGTTTGAGCGCGTTTGATATTTTTTAAAAGAGCTTACCTGCAAAGAATAAATATTATTAAATAACACCAGTAACAGAATAAACATGCCGATAAGGGCAATAAAAGCACGGCGAGCAAATAAATTTGCTTCAGCACTATGATTACGTATAACGACGCGTTTATTTTTTATCACGGTTATTCTCTGTGATAAGGATGGTTATTATTAATGCTCCAAGCGCGGTATAAACTTTCGGCAATTAAAACGCGTACTAAAGGATGAGGAAGAGTCAGTGTAGATAATGACCACTTTTGTTCTGCTGTTTTAATGCAAGCAGGTGCTAACCCTTCTGGGCCGCCGACTAATAAAGCGACATCTCTGCCGTCAAATTGCCAGCGCTCAAGTTGTTTGGCAAGTTGTGGCGTTGTCCAGTTTTTACCTTCAACTTCTAGTGTAACAATACGGTTGCCTTTGGGAATAGCTGCAAGCATTAATTCACCTTCTTTGGCTAAAATACGCGGGATGTCAGCATTTTTACCGCGCTTGCCAGCAGGAATTTCAACTAAATTAAAACTCAAGTCACGGGGGAAGCGACGGGCGTATTCGTTAAAACCTTGAGAGACCCACAACGGCATTTTGTTGCCTACAGCGTAAAGGGTTAAACGCATGGTGGGTTATTCTTCTTCCCATAATTTCTCTAATTGGTAACGATCACGAGTGTCATCTACCATAATATGAACAACCACATCACCCAAATCAACTAAGCTCCATTCTCCGACATCGTTGCCTTCTAAACCTAATGGTTCAACACCATTGCTTCGACATTCTGATACCACTAGTTGAGCTAAAGATTTTACATGGCGATTTGAGTTACCTGAACAAATGACCATATAATCAGCAAAATCGGCTTTTTTTGAAATATTGAGAGTAACAATGTCACGACCTTTCATATCGTCTAATGTTTTAGCGACAAATGCGCTTAACGCTTCACTTTGCAAAGTAGTATTCCTAAAATAATTTTATAGCGGCGCTAATAATAACACCTTTTAAAAGTAGAATTAACCACAGAAAAGTTTTTTTATGTGTAGACGTTTGTTGAGCCTAACTTGTTAGAATGTTTAGGCTCATTTACTTAGCTTTTAGGTGAGTGTATTAGCTAAAACTAATCAGTAGGGTGTGACGCCATGAATTCAATTGCTTTGTTATAGGCTACTTTTACTTTACCTTGCATTTCAAAGCTTTCAGACGCAGGTAAGTAAAAAGACATATCGACTTCGTGACGAATATAACGAGTCGGTAATTGATTTAAGACAATGCAAGTTAAATCAGCTAAAAACTCATTATCATGTTTTTGTTCCAGTTTTAGTTCTTTAAATAAATCAACGACTAATTTTTCATAATAATTATGGATATCATCAGAAATTCTCATTAAACAGCTCCATTTCGCTTTTACACTTATAATATATTTAATCCTAAACCTAGTTGTAAAAAAAAGCTAACATTTAACTAGAATTGAACTAGATATTGATTGATGAAAAAACTATACAGATTAAATCAATTAGTTAATAGTAAAGTTGTCTTAATAATAAATGAGAGAAAAATGACTACCACTGAACAAGCAGATAATAAAAAACAACATATAGAACCTTGTTATTACGGAGATTACTTAAAGTTAGCGCAGTTTTTAGATGCGCAAAAACCAGTGAGTGGCAAGTATGGTGAAGAAGCTCACGATGAAACTTTATTTATTATTGTTCATCAAGCATACGAATTATGGTTTAAGCAAATTTTACACGAAATGGCCTCGGTTTTTGAGATATTTAAAAGCGATCAGGTAAAAGATCAGCAATTAACTACCGTTGTACATCGTTTAAATAGAGTAATTAAAATTCAAGCCTTGTTAAATCAGCAAGTTGAAATTGTTGAAACTATGACTCCGCAAGACTTTTTAGATTTTCGCAATTACTTGGTTCCTGCATCGGGCTTTCAAAGTATTCAATTTAAAGTGTTGGAAATTAGTTTAGGTTTAAAAGCAAAATATCGCATCGACTTTGATCAACAATCATTTTATAACCGTTTAACCGATGAACATCGGGTTTTTTTACAAGAATTAGAACAACAGACGAGTTTATTTGAGGTGGTTGAAACTTGGCTTGAACGTATGCCATTTTTAGAGTTTGGTRATTTTAATTTTTGGCAACATTAYCAACAAGCCACTGAAAAAATGCTAGATCAAGAACACGAAATCATTATCAACAATAGCATGTTAAGTGATACTGAACGCCAGCAGCAATTGAAAGAACATCTTTCTACACGTGAAAATTTTGAGGCTTTATTAGATGCCGATAAATTTGAAAAAGTGCGTAGTGAGGGGCGTTTTCGTTTATCGCAACGCGCAACATTAGCAGCATTATTTATTAGTATGTATCGTGAAGAACCGGTGTTAAATTTACCTTTTCAATTTATTACCTGTTTAACTGAAATGGATGAAATGCTTACCCTTTGGCGCTACAAACATATGATGATGGTACAGCGGATGCTCGGTAGTAAAATTGGTACTGGTGGTTCCTCGGGACATGATTATTTRCGTAAAACCACCCAAAGTAACCGCATAYTCACAGATTTTTTTAATTTGGCGACATTTTTATTGCCGAAAAAAGCTATGCCGGTTTTGCCCCAACAAGTGCGCGATGCTTTGGGTTATCATTTTACGAGGTGATGAGTGACTAATTACTACACTAGATACCCGTTTTCACGGGCATGACGAAGTGGTGGTATCACGTTTATTTGTCTTCTCTATGTTGGTATTCCGTCATCCTCGAATGTTAGGTTCCCGTCATCCCCGAGTGTTAGGTTCCCGTCATCCCCGAGTGTTAGGTTCCCGTCATCCCCGAATGTTTTTGTCGGGGATCTATTTATATTCATTGTCTAGCCTCAAAAAATCACAACCGCTTTTCGCTGCGTTCAATATCTCTTTCTATCTGGCTGATCGCTTGTCGACAACGTCCTAAACGCTGGTGTATTTTTAAAATCTCCAGTGTTAGTTGTTGCGATCTTTTTTCTTTGCATTTTGCCCGCTCAAATTCGCGTTCAGCGATCATGGTGGCTAAGCGACGTTCGAATTCATGATGTTCAGCTAATTTTTGATGTAAACTCTGACTCGATTGCACTATCGCTTTTACTGCGCGCTGTGCCTTTAGGGTAATATTTTTTTGATGGAAATAGGCTTTTCTTTTATCTAGCCGATATTGTCCATCAAGATGTAGCGTTTTATTCGCATTTAGTGCAGTGGTTAACGAGGCTATTTGTTGTTCTATTTGTGTCAATAATGCGTTAGATAAATCATCATTATTATATGTTATTAATCGTTCTAATTCATTGGTTTTACGCAAGCATTCATTTACATAATGGCTAAATTTATCACTGTAAGTAGAAAATAACGTCGCGGCGAATAAGGCATTGTCTTGTATAGATTTATGCGATTTTAATTTTACATTGTAGGTATCTATGTTGTTAGCTTGTTGCGACAACTCTGCAAGAATGCTTTTTATTCGCACGATTGAATGTTTAGAGGTCGTTAAGTTACTCATAGCTAACGCGTTACCATGCTTGATAAGCTAAATTAATAGATAAACAAACTACCACAATAATAAACACCGGACGAATAAATTTACCACCAAACTTTATCGCTGAATGCGCGCCAACCCATGAGCCGGCCATAATAAATAAGCCCATTAAAAGTCCGAGTATAAAATTAACTTGGCCTAAATAGAGAAAGGTTATTAAGGAGAAAAGGTTGCTGATAAAATTGGTTGAACGTGCTAAACCACTACAGATTAAAATATTCATTTTATATAAGGCGGCAGAAGAAACTGTCCAAAAAGCGCCAGTACCAGGGCCAGCCACGCCGTCATAAAAACCTAAGGTGAGTCCTTGAATTAATTGTGTAAGTTTTAGCTTTTTTGTGAATTTCGGTAATTTGCTACTATCATTTGCGACTGTTTTAACGAGTAAAGTATAAAGGGCGGTTGCCATAATTAACACAGGTAAAACTTTATCTAAAAAATCTGTAGATAAATGATTTACCACAATAGTGCCTATTATTGCGCCAACAGCGGTTGCTAATAATGAAAACCGCCAAAAATGGGGATCAAATAAGCGTTTTTTGTAAAAAGTAAACGAAGCCGTAAAAGAACCAAAGGTAGCTGCCAGTTTATTGGTGCCCAGTGCCAAGTGTGGTGGCAAGCCCGACATTAATAGGGTAGGAATCGTTAACATACCGCCGCCGCCAGCTACTGCATCAATAAATCCGGCAATAAAACCGACGCTGCAAAGGGTGAAAATTAAATTTAAATCTAAAACGAGATCCATCAAAATACTAAAAATAGGGATAGCAAAAAGAAAGCGAGTGTAACATAGCTACTTTATTTTGGTGGGAAACTTGTCGCGGTTACAATATTCTTAAACGGCTATTATAATTTATTGTCAGTTTATCTTTACGTAAACGTCCACTTGTTAACTATTGCTTTGATTTTAATCATTATTAGTTAAATTAAGTAACTGAATTTGTAGTTACAATATATTAACCTTGTATACAATATTTTAAAGCTTAATGATCAACTTATTGTTTTATAATGTTTATTTTTCTTGCTTAGGTTGCATGATGAATTTAATTTTATAAAATATTTTGTAAATTTTATTGAACTTTTTCAAAATAATTTTTTTAGCTGAAAAAATTATTAATCAATTGTTTTTAATCGTTATTCTTTTAGTTGTTTTACTATGATTTTTATACGAAATTATTAGTATGTGTTACCGGTTGTGTCTATTTGTATCAAAGGGTGTTGACCCCTTTGATACATTAAGTTTACTATTCGTGCTGACAGATCAGGTCGTAAGACCCGTTTATAAAATTCAACGAGACAATATAGTCTTSMWTWANTAAWWCTAGATTCACGAAAGTGATCCAGGGAGCAAACATGTATAACAATAGCAAGATCGCTAAAGCGATCCGCCTTGCCGTGGTTTTTGGTGCAGGCGCAGCAACAACTATTTCTACGCAAGCTTTTTCAGCCGATGAAGAAGTAAATGACGTAGAACGCATCGAAGTAACCGGTTCTCGTATCAAACGTACTGATATGGAAACAGCTCAACCAGTAGCAGTAATTGACCGTGCAGCGCTTGAAGCGTCAGGTTTAACTTCTGTTGGTGATTTCCTACAAAACTTACCTATGGCTGGTTCTGCCATTAACACTACCTTTAATAATGGTGGTGACGGTTCAACTCGTGTTGATTTACGTAACTTAGGTTCAGGTCGTGTATTAGTATTGGTTAATGGTCATCGCTGGATTAACTCTGGTACAGGTGCCGATGGTTCGGTCGATTTAAATACCATTCCTACTACGGTAATTAAACGTATTGAAGTATTAAAAGATGGTGCTGGTGCTGTTTACGGTTCAGACGCTATTGCTGGTGTGGTAAATATTATTACCCGTGATGATTTTGAAGGTGTTGAATTTAACGCTTATTACGGTAATTCTAAAGAAAACGATGGCAAGCAAGAACAATATGATATGACTATTGGTACGGCTAGCGATAAAGGTCATGTTACGTTTAATGTTTCTTACACTAAACAAGATCCAATTTTGGCAGGTGATCGTGCAATTTCTAACGTACCACAATTTGGTACAGGTAACCGTTTAGGTTCTTCTGCAACGCCACAAGGTCGTTTTGCATGGGTTGATTACGATGGTACTAACTATCGTGGTTTTGTTAACCATTCAGTGTCGACTAGCTTTGATCCAAACAACCCAATTCCTGGTCCACAAGTGCCATTCAATCCAGATGGAAGTGATAACCCGAATAGTCAATTTACACCATTTAGCAACGACATTCGTTTTAACTACGCACCACAAAACTATTTATTAACACCGCAAGACCGTTGGTCAGTATATGTTAATGGTGGCTATGAGCTAACTGACGACATTAACTTAACTACTGAGGTTATGTATAACCACCGTGAGTCTAGCCAATTATTAGCGCCTATGCCGTTATTTATTGGTCCTTGGGCGGGTGGTGCACAAGCGTTAAACCCAACGGTTATTTCGGCTGAAAATATTTATAACCCTTTTAGTTATGATATTTTTGGTGCAGAGCACATGGCATTTTACAACGGTGGTTTCATTGGTCGTCGTTTTTTCGAAAATGGCCCGCGTTTATTTAGCCAAAATGTCGATACTTGGAAATTAAATGCTGGTTTAGACGGCAGCTTTGAATTAGGCGATAATACTTGGGATTGGTCAGTATTTTTTGGTTACGGTAATAACCGTGCCAGCAGTACCACTCAAGGTCGTTTAAATATGACTCGTATCAATAAATCATTGAGCGCTGCCTGTAATGACGATGCTAGTTGTGTACCATTAAACTTATTTGGTGGTTTAGGTTCAATTACGCCTGAAATGCTTGATTATGTAACGACTACTGAAACAAGCTCTGGTGGTAATAAATCTTGGAACTATGCAGCTAATATTTCTGGTACGCCAATTTCGTTACCCGCGGGTGATTTAGGTATGGCGGCTGGTTACGAGTATCGTCGTGAAACTGGTTTTAATAGCCCTGATTACTTAGTACAAAGTGGGCAGTCGTCTGGTGGTTCTGTACAACCTACCTCAGGTGGTTTTACTGAAAATTCTTATTACTTAGAAATTCAAGCGCCATTGATTGCTGACGTTGATTTTATTAAATCATTAGATTTAAGTGGTGCGGTTCGTCGCACCAGTATTGAAAATACGGTTGGTGTTAAAAATAATAATACCAGTTATAGTGCTGGTTTAACGTGGCGCATGAATGATGATTTATTAGCACGTGCTAACTATTCAACCGGTTTTAGAACACCTTCTATCGGTAGCTTATTTGGTGGTTTATTTGTCACTTTCCCAAGTGTACAAGATCCATGTAATGCAACTGATGGTACTACCGTGGTTTGTCCTGGTGTACCGGCTGGATATTCGCAGCCTAATTCACAGTTAGAAGCCCAAGCTGGTTCTAATGTAAACTTAGAACCAGAAGAGTCGAAGAGTATTTCTTACGGCATCGTTTATAACCCAAGCTTTATTGATGGTTTAGATTTGTCTATTGATGTTTGGGATGTTGAAATTAAAAACAATATTAGTAGCGCAGGTTTCCAACAAGTATTAAATACCTGTTCTGATTACTCTGGTAAGTCTTCTGACGATGCGAACCACCCTATTGCACCATTTTGTAATCAATTATTAGTACGTGCGCCAAGTGGTGTGCCAGTAGATTTTATTAACCCATCGCTAAACTCGGGTAAATTAAAAACTACGGGTGTAGATTTCGATATTGCTTATAACATGGAATCAAGTATTGGTGATTTCCGCTTTGTATTAGACGCTACTTATACTGACGATTATCATTCAATTAATGATAAAGGTGTGGCAAATTCTAACCAAGCTGGCCGTAACTTAGGTGATTTTGGTTTACCACGTTGGAAGTCTTCATTTAACGCAACTTGGTCGATGGACGACTTTAGTGTTAATTACCATGCGCAATTTATTGGTAAGCAAACTGAAGATTGTGGCATTAGCAATAACTCTGCAGATACTTGGCAGTGTTCTGATTTAGACAACGATGAAAACCAATTAGGTACTGTTGTTTATCATGACGTACAAGCAAGCTACTTCTTAGAAGATTACGATATGCGTTTCTCTGTAGGTGTTAATAACTTATTTGATAAGATCCCACCTATCTCTACGCAAGCATTCGCTAACTCTTTCGATGCTAGTTTGTATGATCCAACCGGTCGTTTCATGTACGCTCGTGTTTCTGTTAAGTTCTAGAACTTAATTTTGATCACTAAAAAAGCCGCTTTTGCGGCTTTTTTTATTTATAATATATTAATGTATGCCCATGTTACTTGAAGATACCGCTGTAGGTTGAGGCTTGCCTCAAATAGCACAAGATCTTCGATTAAAACGTCTCGAAGATGACGATTATAATAAATATCTGAGTGATCTGCATAGGCATGTAAATTAGAATTTATATCAACAACTTTTTTAAAGCGTAATTTTATGTTATCTCAGCAATTATTTAAAATTAATCAGTTAATGCAACAACAGGCATTTACCCAAGCGCTGACCGCATTGCATTCTTTATTATTAGTTCATCCCAAAAGTGCTGATATATTTAAATTGTTGGGAATTTGTTTTCTAAATAGTCAAGGTGTTGATGAGGGGATCAAAGCGTTAGAAAAATCATTAGTACTGTTTGATAAACAGCCTGAATTACATGCTTTTATCGCTGATATTTATAAAAAACGCCAACTCAATAGCTTAGCATTAGGGCATTTTCAAAAAGCCGCTCAATATGACAAAAATAATCATAACTATTATCGAGAGTTGGGATTTATTCATAATCGGCTCCAGCAGCCTAAATTAGCATTACAAGCTTTCGAACAGGCACTTAAATTGGCACCAACGGATATTAATGCGTTAATAGGCAAAGGCAGTAGCTTGTCTGATTTACATCAAGAACAAGCCGCAATTGATATTTTTAAGCAGGTATTAGCCAAAAAAATAGATAATTTCATTGCACTTTATAACCTTGCACTTTGTTATAAAAAGGTTGGTGATTTGGAAGAAGGCATTAAAACCTTTAAACACTGTTTGCAACTAAACAATAAAGCACTTGCTGTATATGAAAATATAGCAGCGCTATTACTAGAAAATGGCAATGTAGAGCAAAGTATTGATCACCTGAAAAAAGGGCTTAGTCTTAACGCTTATGAGCCAGCATTGAATCGTTCGTTATCAAATTTGTTGTGGGAATTAAAAGCCGATAATTTTTTAGCACATTATCAGCAACTCCCCTTTGAACAAATSTCRYWAMCRYYAYTGSNCGWKKWKKYWYAKCWRYTYAKYWNNGCYGATCGCTTAACTGAGGCTAAAACGTTATTAGCTAAAATAATTGGTAAATTTGATAATATTAGTGAGGTTATTATTGCTACCAGCCAACTGTATTATCAATTAAAAGAATACCGTACTGCGTATGAGCAATTAACCGCAATACAAACACAAAGGGCTTTAAATAATAGTGAATTAGATTGGCTAGGACGACATTGTTTAGCGTTAGGTAAGTATAACCAAGCAACAGACGTTTATAAAACACTTACCGAGCATGACAGCCGTAATCAAGGGTATTGGTGTTTGTATTCTACCGCGCTGCGAGAAACTGACTATAACGCGTACAAAAAGCTTATTGATTATGACAACTTGGTTTTTCCACTGGATATTGAATTACCACAAGGTTTTGCGTCAATAGATGAGTTTAATCAACAATTAATGCAAGCCTTGGCTAAGCAGCACATCACTAAACAACATCCCTTAGCACAATCATTACATGGTGGCACACAAACATTAGGTCGTATTTTTAACCGCCCAGATAAGATTTTTAAACTATTAGAGCAAGCAATAACCGCAGCTATAACTAAGGCAACGGCAACAATTGGCTTTGATGAAGCACATCCAACTAAAAAATATCAACATAGCGCTTTTGACTTTACTGGTGCTTGGTCGGTTTGGTTGAAATCAGCAGGGTTTCACCATAATCATTACCACTCACTTGGTTGGTACAGCGGTGTTTATTATATTAATTTACCCGCAGAGCATGAATTAAAAAATGGTGCTGGCTATTTGAAATTAGGGCAGCCAGATTTATCATTGCCAACTGCGCACGATGCTGACTTTTTAGTAAAACCTAAAGTAGGGCAGTTAGTGCTTTTTCCCTCATTTTTATGGCACGGCACAGAACCTTTTCAATCGTCGCAGCCAAGAGTTACTATAGCATTTGATGTTGCGCCTAAACTTTAACTTTAATTACAACTGATATTAACCAAACAACTGAAATTATTTAATAACACTATGAATTTAAATGACATTATATCGCTTGCGAAACAAAATCAAGGGCACAAAGCATTAGCTGAATTAAAATCTTATCTCGATAAAAATCAACAGGATCAGCAAGCATTATTTTATGCTGGATTATGGTGTTTTCAATCGATGGACTGGAAAAATGCTGAAGTTTATATGGAAAAGTTAATTACTTTAGCGCCCGATAATGTTGAATATTTAAACAATATGTTGGGTATGTATATGAATATGTCTAACGTGAAAAAGGCGATACAATTTCAGCTAAAACTTATCGAATTAACGTCTGACAGCGCCGAGCAAAATTATAATTTAGCGATGCTTTATCATCGTATTAATGACTTTGGCAATGCCTTGGTTATTCTACAAAAGTTACACCAACAACATCCACAGAATGTTCAAGTTATTGGCGTGATTGCTGATATTGTTCATGGCTTTGGCGATTTTAAACAAGCGATTGAATATTATAAGTTAATACTGTCATTAGAAAAATTTAACGAGTCAGCTTTTAATGGCATTGTTAAGTCAATTAAATTTACGCAAGTAGACGAAGAGTTACTCAGCTTAGCAAATAGAATGTTAGCTTCGTCTCAGGTTTCAAACGAAGCTAAAGCGCAAGTAAATATATCTTTGGGTAAAATGTATGATGATTGTAAAAAGTTTGAACAGGCATGGCAATATTATTGCGCAGGCAATTTACAACAACAGCAATTATTTCCTCATGATAAACACGCATTAAATGCTCAAGTGAATATAATTAAAAGTATATTCACTAAAGAGTTAGTTAATGATTCAAAAACTATTGGCGATAAAATTAGCAAACCTATTTTTATCGTCGGAATGCCGCGCAGTGGTACTACATTACTGGAACAAGTATTAGAACATTCTGGCGAAACGTGTGCTGGTGGTGAGTCTTTAGCGCTAAACAAAGCCATTAATAGAGAATTCTATAATATTCGTTTCCCAGATGAAATAGCAAAAGTTACCGCAAAAACTTATCAAAATTTGGCCGAGCATTATTTGAATTATTTTAAAAATTGTCATGTTAATGGTGATCTTCGAACGGTTGATAAATTACCGGGTAATTTTTTACATTTAGGATTACTGAAAAAAATGTTCCCGAATATAAAAATTATAAATTTATCGCGTAATAAAGATGATTGTAGTTTATCGATATTTTTCCAAATGTTTGCTAATCACATGACATTTACCACAGATATGGAAAACATCTCCAATTTTCATCAAGTTTATCAAAGCATAATGGCATACTGGCAAGAATTGTTTGCAGATAATATTTATAACTTGTCGTACGAAGATTTTGTTAATGATTTTGAACATAAAACCAAAGATCTTTATCAGTTTTTAGAACTTGATTGGAATGAAAATGTCGGTAATTTTATTGACAGTAAAAACTCGGTGCAAACACCAAGTTCTTGGCAAGTCCGTCAAGGAATAAATAATAAATCGGTAGGGCGCAGTGCAAACTATACAAAACTAATGGTTCCCCGATAACAACACTCGGGGATGACGGAGTAAGTATTTGAGAATGACGGAGCGATCATTCGGGGATGACGGGTGGGAATACTCGGGGATGACGGAGCTATCATTCGGGGAGTTGGGGTATCCTCATTTGTTTTTGTCATCCCGCTCGTGTTTTCGTCATCAAACCAGTATTTTCGTCATCCAGCTCGTGCTTTTTCGTCATCAAACCCGTATTTTCGTCATCCCCACGCAGGTGGGGATCTAATCTTGCGAAGAGTAATAGATCCCCGACAAAAACACTCGGGGATGACGGAGCGATCATTCGGGGATAATGGAGTTGGGGTATCCTCATTTGTTTTCGTCATCAAACCAGTATTTTCGTCATCAAACCCGTATTTTCGTCATCAAACCCGTATTTTCGTCATCCCCACGCAGGTGGGGATCTAATCTTGTAAAGAGTAATGCCTCCTGCTTAATTAAAAATCACTTATTTTTAATTAAAAAGTGATAAAAATTATAATTTAAAAAAAATCTGCTATAGTTAGTTCTGTCAATTTTTGTCAAAAATGTTGCAAAATATTACGATAATATTTGACTTACTACGAATGAATTAGTACAACATACACACTGCTTAATATAAAGTTCATTAAAAAGTGGTGATTATTTATTCATTCACCTAAAAAAGCAGTAACTAAATAACAAATAAGTTTTTTTACAATGTATTGTTATAAAAAGAATTATTTGTTGTTTAACGAAGTTTTAACCTTAGTTTAATAGATCACATGTTGACAGTTTGTATGTCGTCTGGGAGTATTGACGGGTTTTATTCTAGAGATATAAAATTAATGATTGTAGATAATAATCTACATAAAAAATAATACTTATATCAAAGTTAACTTAGCAATTGGTTGGGAACTATGTCCAAAGTAAGCAAAAAAAGCCTTATCGCATCGACGATAGTCGGCATTCTTGCATTTTCAGCTAGCAATATCGCTAGTGCAAATGTATTAAAAGATCTTCAAAAAACGGAAGCCAAGATTTTCAAGACTTCTCAAAAATCACAAAAGAAAATTGACAATATTTACGAGCAAACTCAAGAGTTGTTAGCTGAGTATCGTAATACTGTTGATGAAGCGGAGGTTCTTAAAGGTTATAACGATCATGTACAACGTATGGTTGATGATCAACAAGCCAATATTGCTTCTTTGCAAAAGCAAATTGATTATGTTGATACCATCAAACAAGGTGTTGTGCCTTTGATGTATAAAATGATCGATACGTTAGAAAAATTTGTGAATCTGGATATTCCTGTAAACATTGATTCGCGCAAAGATCGTGTCGCTAACTTGAAAAAAGTGATGGCTGACTCAAATGTTAATACCTCAGAGCAATTTCGTTTAGTGCTTGAAGCATACGAAATTGAAGCTCAATATGGATCTATTTTTGATTCTTATCAAGGTGAGCTTGATTTAGGCGACCGTATTATCACGGCTGACTTTGTTCACATGGGTCGTATTTCATTTTTAGCTGAATCACTTGATTTAAAACATGCTTGGGTTTGGAATAATTCAACTCGCGCATGGGAAGAGTTAGACGATAGCTACATTAAACCGGTAACTGACACCATCCGTATGGCACGTAAACAATTACCGATGGATTTAACTAAATTACCAATCTTTGCAGCAGGAGCAGAATAATGAAAAAGATATTTAATGTTGTATTGCTCGCCGTTGCTACAATGACCGCAGGTGTTGCAGTTTCTGCCTCAGCAAATCAGTTAGATGATTTATTAAAGCAAGTTAAAAATGACCGAGTTTCGGTAGCTAAACTTGATAAAAAACGCGAAGCAGAATTCAAGTCAGCACGTGCTGATAAACAAGCTTTATTAAATAAAGCTAAAAGAGAATTAAAGAAACAAAATAAACGTAACGATCGTTTAACTAAAGAATATGCCGCAAACGAAATTACTTTAGGTCAAAAAGAAGTTGAGTTAAATAATGCCAAAGGTACTTTAGGTGAAATGTTCGGTGTGAGCCGTGGTGCCGCTGCAAGTGCAGCGGGTATGATTGCTACTTCAATTGTTAGTTCTGAATATCCTGGACGTACTGAAGTATTAAATCGTATCGCTAACTCTAAAGAAATCCCTCAATTGAGTGATTTAGAAGAGTTATGGTTTGCTTTACAAACTGAAATGACCCAATCAGGTAAAATATCTAAGTTCACCACTGAAGTAACTAACTTAGATGGTACAAAATCAACTGAAACAATTACTCGTATTGGTACGTTTAATTTGGTTTCTGATAATGGTTACTTAAATTATAACGATGGTTTAGGTCAAGTTCAGCCTTTAGCTAAACAGCCTGCTAGTTATATTTCAAGTGCTGCTGCTGATTACTTTAATGTTTCTTCTGGTTATGCGCCTTTATACGTGGATCCTTCACGTGGGGCAATATTGTCGCTTGAAACACGTAAGAAAAACTTAATGGAATTCTACCATGAAGGTGGCACGGTTGGTTATGTGATCACGGTTGTTGCATTTCTTGGTTTCTTGATCGCGCTTGAGCGTATGATCACGTTAGGTGCCATGGGCGCTAAAATGAGTTCTCAAGAAAAGAACATGAATCAACCTAACGTAAACAATCCACTGGGTCGTTTATTAAAAGTTTATCATGATAATAAAAACGCTGATGTTGAAACATTAGAGTTAAAACTTGATGAAGCCATTTTACGTGAGACACCAAAAATTGATCGAGGCATTAACTTAATCAAAATGTTTGCTGCTGTTGCTCCTTTACTAGGTCTACTTGGTACCGTTATAGGTATGATTTTAACCTTCCAAACAATTACCTTATTTGGTACAGGTGATCCTAAAATTATGGCGGGTAACATTTCTCTTGCACTTGTTACAACAGCATTAGGCTTAATCGCTGCATTACCATTAATTTTGATCCACAGTATCGTAGCTTCTAAAGCTAAAAGTATTTTTAGTAAGCTAGACGAACAAAGCGTTGGTTTGATTGCTGCTCTTGCAGAGAAGGAGTCTAACTAATGTTATTCCTGATAGAGATTTGGGAATCTGTCAGGAGTTTTTTAGAGACTGGCGGTAATGTACTTTACTTTGTCGCTTTAGCGCTCTTTCTGATGTGGATGTTAATGATGGAACGTTATGTTTTTTTATCATCATCATATCCAGCTATAAGAGATGATATTATTAAACGTTGGATTGATCGAAAAGATACAACGTCTTGGTACGCACATCGGATCAGAGAAACTTGGATTTCCGAAAACAATGAAATGCTTGAACGAAATATGTTAACCATCAGAACGTTAGTAGCTATGTGTCCGTTAATCGGATTACTAGGTACAGTAACAGGTATGATTGGCGTGTTTGAAGTAATGGCTGAACAAGGTACTGGTAACCCGCGCTTAATGGCGGCAGGTATATCAATGGCAACTATCCCGACTATGGCGGGAATGGTAGCAGCTTTGTCTGGCGTATTTTTTAGTTCAAGATTAGATGCGAAAGTTAAACTAGCAAAGGCTAAACTGGTTGACAGTTTACCTCATCACTAGAGAGTAATTCGAATGGCACGTAAACATATTCGTGARGAMGAAGAWGCRGWAATTGAYATGACACCRATGYTSGACATYGTRTTYATCATGYTRATMTTCTTYATWGTAACTACYTCTTTTGTWAAAGAAGCWGGTATTGAAGTWAATAAACCAAAAGCRRCMAATCAAACYAARCARAAAWMTGCCAATATWTTTATTGCARTTAAAGAYAMTGGTGARATTTGGWTRGATAARSGYCGTGTTGAYATYGAACGYGTTGGSGCWASAATTGARAARWTRCTWGCTGAACAACCAACTGATGTTGTAATTATTCAGGCTGACAAAGATGCTAAACATGGCGTTGTAGTTAAAGTAATGGACGCAATTAAAGACGCAGGAAGCAATCTTAGAATCTCAATTGCTGCTGCTAAGGGTTAACTTATGGGTCGCTTGTTAGTATCAATACTATTAGGCGCAGCGGTAACATTTGCATTGTTTTTTTTCATGGCTTTTTTGGTCTCTAATTCAGATCGTTCAAAAGAAGATCAGCAAGAAAACATAATCGTAGAAGTTAACACTACGCCGCCTAAGTCGTCAGCTGAAACACGTCATCGTGTTCCGCCGCCGCCGCCGCCGCCGCCTAAAACACCACCTAAGCCTCAGGCTCCAGAGCCAGAAGCAAGTAACGATAGTGGTGGCATTAGCTTTAATTTACCTAGTGTACAGATAGGTGGCGCATCTTCAGGAATTTCAGCCCCAGGGTCAGGATTCGGTAGAGATGGTGAAGCAACACCTATTGTGCGAATCGAACCTAAATATCCGATCCAAGCATCACGTGATGGTAAGGAAGGGTATGTTACTCTTTCATTTAGTATCAATGAAATTGGTGGTGTTGAAGATGTTAAGGTAATTGAAGCTCAGCCTAAGCGTGTTTTCGACAAAGAGGCAAAACGTGCTCTGCGTAAATGGAAATACAAACCTAAAGTTGTTGATGGAAAAGCTCAAAAGCAATTAGGTTTACAAGTCAGATTGGACTTTACAATGGATAAGGGGAACTAATGTTGAAGAAAATTTTAACCTCTATTGTGGTTATGGCTTCACTTGTTATGATCCAGTTGCCAACAGCGTCTCACGCTGTGGCTGCTGGCGCACAAAAAGAGAAGAAAAAACGACAAACTCATCTAGTTGGTCCATCGGTAGGTAAAAAAGTTGGTAAAGCTTTTGAACTCTATTCTGCTGATGATATTGATGGTGCTTTAGCTATTTTATTGGATGTTCGTACTAAAAAAACCTATGACACAGCTTATTTAAGTTACTTTATTGGTCAAATGTATGCAGCAAAAGGTAAAGAAGAGAAAAATTCGATTGAATACCTAAGTAAAGCTGTTGATGCAGACGTGCTAAATACACCCGATCAAGCCGGTGGTTTAAAGTTAATTGCAGATTTACAATTGCAAACTCAAGACTACGCTAATGCAGTAAAACATTATCAAGCTTGGATGGATTTTACTGGTAAAGAAGATGGTAATACTTGGTTTAAAATAGCTCAGTGTTATTATCAATTGAAAGAGTTAGGAAAAGTAATTGCGCCTGCTAATAAGGCTATTGCCTTACAAAAAGCTAAGCCTAAACAAAATCCTTATATTCTTAAAATTGCTTCTTACCATGAACGTAAAATGTATCAGAAAGGCGTAAATGTGTTAGAAGCTGTAGTGCAAGTTTTTCCAGAAGAAAAACGTTGGTGGACACAGTTGGGTATGTTCTACATGTTAGTAGAAAATTATCCAAAAGCGTTAGCCACATTACAGTTAGCATACAAGCAAGGTTATTTAGAGAAAGCTTCAGAGATCAAAACATTAGCTAATTTGTATCAGTCTAATGAAATTCCTTATCAAGCGGCATTATTGTTAGAAAAACATATTGCGTCTGGTTTGATTAAGCGTGATGATCAAAATGTTTCTCGATTAGCTAATGCTTGGCATGCTGCGCAACAAATTGATAAAGCGGCTAAATATTATGGCGAATTAGCCAAAATGACTGGCAAAGCTAAGCATTATCGCAAAACTGGGATGTTGTTAAAACAAGACGAACAGTTTAGCAAAGCAATTGTTGCTTTCAAAAAGGCATTAGATAAAGGTGAGAAAAGCAAAGGTCGTATTCAAATGGCACTTGCTGAATCATACTTTTATTTAGGTAAATATAAGAAAGCGTATGCTGCCATTAAAAAGGCAATGAAAGATCCTAAAACTCGCCGTGGTGCGAAAGGTTGGGTATCGTTCATTAGAGATACAGCACAGCGTAAAGGTGTGAGTATTTAATACTTTTTATTAGCTTTAAAAAAAACCAGTCTTTTGACTGGTTTTTTTTGGTTTAATTCACGCCTTTATTATTATTTTTATACACCTTTCTTTAATCTAAGCTTTTATTACAGGCTTTTATGAGATGTTTTGGTTAATGATTTTTATAATATCTTCTTTATTTTTCATCGTTTTGATTTGCTGGAATAATAATTCTGCTTCAGGGTATTGTATTTTTAAATAACGTAACCATTGTTTTAACCGACTCGAAAAATAAAAGCTTTTGCTTCCTGCCATTTCTAATTTGCAATAGCGCTGAAAAAGCTGTGTTAACTCATGCCAAGACATCGCAGTACAGTGTTCTTTAATTACTGATCCTAAGTTAGGTAGTGCTAACACACCTCTCCCTAACATCARTTTAGATGTTTTTGCGCTATTAATACAATTTAGAGCATCATCATGAGACCAAATTTCACCATTGGCGACAATATCTATGTTATGACGTTGTTTTAAATCTCCAATAAAATGCCAATGTGCTGGTGGTCGATAACCTTGAGATTTAGTTCTTGCATGAATAGTTAGTAAACTTGCGTTAGCTTGAACGACGGCATCAACAATTTCATTGAGTAAATTAGTATCTTCATAGCCTAATCTAATTTTAACACTCACTTGCTGACTGCGCTCCAATGAACTTTTTACATTTTCAACAATTTTATAAATGGTTTCGGGTGATTTAAGTAAAACAGCACCGCCTTTATTTTTATTTACAGTTTTAGCAGGGCAACCAAAATTGATGTCGATGCCATTAGAACCTAGCTCAATAGCTCTGGCTGCATTTTCAGCCATCCAGTTAGGTTCTTGACCAAGTAACTGTATTCTAATTGGTGTGCCTGCTAAGGTTTTTCCTGCTTGCAATAATTCAGGGCTCATTCGGTGAAAAACACGTTCGGGTAATAATTGATCAACAACGCGTATAAATTCAGTAATACACAAGTCAAAAGGATTTATTGAGGTTAATAACTCCCTCATTAAACTATCGAGTACACCTTCCATTGGCGCTAAAATTATTTGACTAACAGGAGAATTCATCTACATTCAATATTGGTAAGTAAAGGTTTATTTTACTTGTTCGCAATACAATAAAAAATATAAATTTCACGAAATTTATTTAATACCTTGATGGTCTGTGTAGAAAGTTATATAACTTGTTGTTGTATTTTTAAAAACTAGAAAGGAAAAAACATGAAATTACTTAAAAAATCATCATTTGTTGCATTAAGCGGTGCGTTATTATTAGCTGTATTTGCTAGTGGTTCGGCCAAAGCAGAATCAAACCCATTTTCATCGCAAGATCTCGTAACAGTTGCTGTTGCTGCTGATAGCGGAAAATGTGGTGAAGGTAAGGCTAAAGAAGGTAAAGCCAAGTGCGGTGAAGGCAAAATGAAAAAAGCCAAAGGCAAATGCGGTGAAGGCAAAATSRRMARWSCNNCWMAGGTNMMRTKCNSRTGWAKRKRRWTRYKGMKWWRSYWWWANSMMMWAAGCYYAYWMWWSKAWATGTGGCGAAGGCAAAATGAAGAACGCTAAAGGTAAATGTGGCGAAAGCAAAATGAAAAAAGCTAAAGGTAAATGTGGCGAAGGCAAAATGAAAAAAGCTAAAGGTAAATGTGGAGAGAGTAAATAATATATTTTCCCTGTAGCTTTAAAGAATAAATATAATGCCCTGCTAAATTTAGCAGGGTTTTTTTATGATTAATTTTGCTATGTTGAAAGGAGTTTAAATTAAATAAAGTAATTAATTGATAATATGAAATAACAAAATTTACCAAAAAAAGAGGTATGACCAGTTTGTTAATTTAGGTATACTTAAATGCAATTACCTGAGTTATTGCTAAGCTTAATTAGATAAGTGCTACTCATAAAATAAAAGTAAGGATTTTTCAATGCTAAGTTACAAAGTGCCGGTTACCGATATAAAATTTATTCTTGATGATGTATTCGATTTTTATGGTCATTATAAAAAAACACCTAAATATGCGGAAGCAACACCAGATTTAATCGATGCCATCATGCAGGAGTGCGCTAAATTTAGCGAAAATGAATTACTACCTTTATATCAAAGTGGGGATAAGGAAGGTTGTCGTTGGGAAGATGGAAATGTTTACACGCCTAAAGGCTTTAAAGATGCTTATCAACAATTTGTCGAGGGCGGTTGGCCATCATTAGCTCATGCTGAAGAATTTGGCGGACAAGGCTTACCACCATCACTAGGCATGATTAATTCAGAAATGATGGGTACAGCCAATTGGTCATGGACTATGTACCCTGGGCTAAGTCATGGTGCGATGAACACAATAGTCGCACACGGTAATGATGAACAAAAAAAACTCTATTTGATCAAACTAGTTGCCGGCACATGGACAGGAACAATGTGTTTAACTGAACCACAATGTGGTACTGATTTAGGACAGGTTAAAACAAAAGCTGAGCCAAATGATGATGGCACTTATAATATTACCGGCACCAAAATATTTATTTCTGCGGGCGATCATGATTTAACTGAGAACATAATTCATATTGTACTTGCCCGTTTACCTAACGCGCCAGCAGGTACACGCGGTATTTCGTTATTTATTGTGCCTAAAATGCAAGTAGATGAGCAAGGTAATGTTGGTGAAAATAATAATGTTACCTGTGGTTCAATTGAAGATAAAATGGGTATTAAAGCTTCTGCCACCGCAGTAATAAACTTTGATAATGCTAAAGGGGTATTAATTGGTCTTGAAAATAAAGGCTTAGAATGCATGTTTACCTTTATGAATACCGCCCGTGTTGGTACGGCATTACAAGGTGTTTGTGCTGCTGAATTGTCATATCAAAATGCACTTGAATATGCGAAAGAACGTTTATCTATGCGATCTTTAACGGGTAAAAAATTTCCTGAGAAAGTAGCAGATCCTATTATTGTGCATCCCGATGTACGTAAAATGTTAATGACCCAAAAAGCGTTTGCTGAAGGTGGTCGAGCAATGATTTATTATGCAGCCAAAATTGTTGATGATATTGAATCAGCAAAGACTGAAGAAGAACGAACAGCAGCTGATGATCGTTTAGGATTTATTACGCCGATATTAAAAGCTTTTTTAACAGAAACAGGGCTAGAGAGTGCCAATATTGGTGTGCAAATTTTTGGTGGTCATGGTTACATTAAAGAATGGGGTATGGAACAAATTATTCGCGACGCGCGTATTGCTACATTATATGAAGGCACAACCGGTATCCAAGCACTTGATTTATTAGGACGCAAAATATTGCTTACACGGGGTAAAGCGTTAAATCAATTCACCAAAGAAATTTTTACTTTTTGTAAAGATAAAAGCATGCTTTCAAGTAATCCATTTAAACGGCAAATGAATAAATTTGTTTGGCCATTAAGTAAAGCTACCGCTAATTGGCAACAATATACTTTACGTATTGGTTTAAAAGCGAAGAAAAATCGTGATTTTGTTGGTTCAGCTTCGGTTGATTATTTAATGTATTCTGGTTATGTCACCATGGCTTATTTCTGGGCAAAAATGGCACAAACAGCCTATGAAAAATTATCGGGCGAAGTCGAAAACCGTGATTTTTATCGCGCTAAAATTAAAACTGCCGAGTTTTATTTTGAACGTATTTTACCAAGAACAAAATCATTAGCGGCAACTATGATGGCGGATCCGAAAACCTTGATGCAATTAGATCAAGAGTTGCTTTCTTTTTTATAGAACGCTTTTATTCATACAATAAAAAACCAGCAATAATTGCTGGTTTTTTTAAAAGCGGACAATGATTATAGCTTGCTGTTAAATCAACAAGCTATAATTAAAGCAGTTTATACTGCTTTGGTCATTTGTGCCGAGCTTTTGCTGATCACATCTGCGACCATTGCTGTTCTACCACTAACGGTTGCGTTTTGACGATCTTCGTTGGCAATAGATGCTGTTGGAATATCACCACTACTATTAACCGTTTCGGGCTTAGTCATTGGCGCAGAAGCTTTACCTTTTAAGCGTTTGCCGACGACTTTTTTTACGTTCTTAACTTTTGCTTTAGCGGGTTGATTTTTAACGGGTGTTTTCGTTTCAACAGTCGCTGGTGGAGTTTCTTCCACAGTCGCTGCTACCGTGTCATTTTTAACATCAGTTTCAACATTTGTTTCAACTTCACTAGCTTCTACAACAGCTTCAATTACTGAAACTTCAGGTTCAGCAACAGCGTCAACATCTGCTTCAGCTACTGGAGTTTCAGCTACTGGAGTTTCAGTTGTTGCAACGTCAGAAACTTCTTGCGCAGTGTCTTCTTTAGCGCTTACTTTAACATTATCTTTTGAGGAGACGTTTATTGTATCTTCAAAAGGTAGATCTTGCTGAACTTCAGTGTTCTCAACTTTTGTTGTGTTTTCTGCTACAACGGGGGCTGTTTGTGGTTCTTCTTTACGTTCTGCTTGTTCAACAACAGAAGCATCATTAACCGTATTTTCCGTTGTTACAGACTCAATAGGCATACTTAATTGAGTTTCAGTTGCCTCAACTTGACCTTCGCCTGTTTGAGGATAACGAACCTCAACTGGATCTGAGCTCGTAAGTAATGGATCTAACTCAGTATTTGTCGCAGGTTTTTGATTCTCTCTGCGACGGCGTTGGCCATGAGAACGTAAATGACGAGGTGAACGTCGGTTACGTGGGCGATCTTCTTTTTCACGGTTTTCAGTTTCTAATTGCGGCACAGTGCTAATTGTATTTTCAACAGCTGCGGCAATAAGCTCTGTTTTTGGCTCATTATTTGACGTTGCCTGTATAGCTGCATTATCTGCTATGGCTAAATCTGCTTGAGTTTCTAGTTGCGCTTCATTATTTTTTTGGACACGAACATTTTTACGCTTAGTTCTACGTTGGCGACGCTCAGCAACTTTCTGTTCTTTAGGTTGAACTTGCTCAGTGTCATGTTTGTGCGTTGGTTTTTTGTTGCTATTGTCCCTAGTGTTATGTGATGTATTACGTGATGTATTACGTTCATTGTCACGATCTTTTACATCGCGACTTTGGTTACGATTTTGATTACGATTATCTCTTTGTTCATTACGCTCGTTTCTTTCATTTGGGCGTTTATTACGAGTATTACGTCTTTGCTGAGTATTGCGAGGACGACGATTTTGTTGCTCTCTGGTTTGTTGAGTTGTAGTAAGCTGAACTGGTGGAGTGCTATCTTCAGTGCTAAATAAACCTTTTAACCAACCAAAAAATCCTGAACTTGTTTTACTATCAGTGTTTGCTTTATTAGTGTCGTTTTGAGCTTTAGTCGTATCAATTTTAGCTTTTACTTCAGTGCTTTGCTCTTTACGTTTTGGTGAACTCATCCCTTGTAAAGCAGGTTCATCACTTTTTACCGACTCAGTATCAAACTTTGGCATAACTGCTTGTTCGGTACTTGCCTGTGTAATAGGCATGTCGTAACTCGCTTCCGCGATAGATTCATCAGTACGCACGCGGATCACTTCATATTGAGGTGTATCCATATGTGGGTTAGGGATGATCAACACTTTTACTTTATGCTGTTTTTCAATATGGAAAACACTACGACGCTTTTCATTCAACAAATAAGTTGCTACCGGCACAGGAACTTGTGCTTGAATATGCAAGGTATTTTCTTTTATGGATTCTTCTTCCATTAAACGAAGAATAGATAACGCTAACGACTCAACACTACGGACATGACCTGTGCCATTACAGCGTGGGCAAACGCCTTGACTCGTTTCACCAATAGAAGGGCGTAAACGTTGGCGCGACATTTCTAATAAACCAAAACGTGAAATACGACCTAATTGAATACGAGCTCTGTCTGGGCGTACAGCATCACGCATACGATTTTCTACTTCACGCTGATGTTTTACTGGTGTCATATCAATAAAATCAATCACCACTAAACCACCTAAATCACGCAGGCGTAATTGACGGGCAATTTCATCGGCTGCTTCAAGGTTAGTATTATAAGCTGTTTCTTCAATATCTCCGCCTTTTGTTGCTTTGGCTGAGTTAATGTCGATAGACGTCATTGCTTCAGTTGGATCAATAACAATTGAGCCGCCCGACGGTAAACGCACTTCGCGTTGAAACGCTGTTTCTATTTGGCTTTCTATTTGATAATGCGTGAATAATGGCGCTTCACTGTCGTACAGTTTTACTTTATTTAAAAAGTCAGGACGAACGAGCTCAATATGTTTTTTAACGCTTTCATAAATTTTAGGGCGATCAATCAATACTTCACCAATGTCGCGACGTAAATAATCGCGAATGGCACGAATAATAACGTTACTTTCTTGATGAATTAAAAATGGCGCAGAGCGGCCAAGTGCTACATCGCTGATCGATTCCCAATGATGTACTAAAACACTTAGATCCCATTCTAATTCTTCATAAGATTTACCAACACCTGCGGTACGAACAATTAAGCCCATGCCATGAGGTAAATTTAACTTGCTTAAGGAGGCTTTTAAGTCGCTGCGTTCATCGCCTTCAATACGACGAGAAATACCACCAGCTCTTGGATTATTTGGCATTAAGACTAAATAGCTACCGGCTAAACTGATAAAGGTAGTAAGTGCCGCACCTTTTTGACCACGTTCTTCTTTATCAATTTGAACGATAACTTCTTGGCCTTCTTTAAGCACTTCTTTAATGCTTGGGCGACCTTTAAAAGTATAACCTTGAGGGAAGTAGTTGCGAGCAATTTCTTTCATTGGTAAAAAACCATGGCGTTCAGCGCCATAATCAACAAAGGCTGCTTCAAGCGATGGCTCGATGCGAGTTATTTTACCTTTATAGATATTTGATTTTTTTTGTTCGTGGCCGGGGCTTTCGATATCTAGATCAAACAAGGTTTGACCGTCTACCAGTGCTACGCGCAATTCTTCTGATTGGGTAGCATTAATTAACATACGTTTCATAGTTTTTGTGACTCATTTTAGTCACAGTACACTATTGTTTAATTTCTTGTTTAAGTGCTAATTTACTCTTTTTAAGAGAAAATAAAAAACACATAACAAAAGAATAACGTAAAAATACAAAGAATAACTTTGCAATAGAAACAATTTTAAACATTACCTTGTCTGCCTCACGGCTGTCAAACCTACACCTTTAAAAACTTATCTTGATAACATAATGGTTAACAAATTTCTTTTTTTAATAGATCAAAGTTATCTGATCATTTGTAAGTTGTTTTTTTGATTATCGCTAAACCATAATAAATAACGTTTTTTGTTGGCTTTTATGGTTTATTTATTCTCAGCAATTTTGTTGCTAAGAAAATTCATTAATATATTTTACGTACTAAATTTAAGTGTACTGTGTTTGGTACCTGATTTTTTAATCAACATTTTGGGTGTTGCTTTTGGGAAAACTCTACGCCTTGTTATTAAAACCTTTTAGATTTAAAAGGTGGCGGATCACCAAAATAATGTTGATTAAATATTTGTACCTATTACAATTTTGCTCTATTAGGCGGGACGATCTGTTTATGCTTTTTGTTTAACATATTACACGCGTCAAACTCATCAATAGGCCTTTCTGTTAATATGTCATAAATCACATTTTTTAATAAAGTGTGTTTCGCACATTAATGTGGCCGCATTTCGCCTCTTACATTTCCGTTTTAGAGCGCCTTTTTGGCGTTACAAATAAAAGCGCTATTAATTGCTTTTATAGAACGCGGCTATTATCCCACTTAAATAGCTCATAAGGCAATAAAAATAACGCATAAGCAGGTAAAAATACGCGTTTTTATCACAGAAAACTAAAAAAACTATGATAAACTGCGCGCCATGAAGAAAAGTAAAGATAAAAGCCGTATGCGTTCAGATAACAAGCGTATTGATAAAAGTACACAACACCCGCCAACAGCTAGAGAAAATACAGCTGAAAAACCGCAAGTTCGTTTTTACACCGCAGATAGCGAAGATGCGGGGCAGCGCATTGATAATTATTTAGTTAAAACCTTAAAAGGTGTGCCAAAAAGCCTTATTTATCGTTTATTGCGCAAAGGCGAAATTCGCGTAAATAAAAAACGTACAAAACCCGATTACAAATTACAAGCACAAGACTTGATCAGGGTTGCGCCTATTCGACTTGCTGAAAAAAATGCGCCTGTATCAACCAAACTTAATGTGGTTGCCAACCTCGAAAAGCAAATTATCTATGAAGACGAAATACTTATGGTATTAAATAAACCTTCGGGAATGGCTGTTCATGGCGGTAGTGGTTTAAGTTTTGGCGTAATTGAAGCACTGCGTGCTTTGCGACCACAGGCAAAAATGTTAGAACTAGTACACCGTTTAGACAGAGACACTTCGGGTTGTTTAGTGGTGGCTAAAAGGCGTTCAGCCTTGCGTCATTTACATGAACAATTGCGTAATAAAAATGTTCAGAAATTTTACCATGCCTTAGTAAAAGGGCATTGGTCGAGTAAACTTACTCGTGTTACCGAAGGCTTGAAGAAGAATGATTTAAAGTCGGGTGAACGTGTTGTTGTCGTTGATAACATTAATGGTAAAGAAGCCGAAACGCGCTATAAAGTTATTCAATATTATGAGCAAGCCACTTTAGTACGTGCCTTTCCGGTAACGGGGCGTACCCATCAAATACGCGTACATTGTCAAACTAAAGGACATCCTATTGCCTGCGATAGTAAATATAGTTACGAAGAATTTGATAATAAAATAAAAGCATTTGGCTTAAAACGTTTATTTTTACACGCCGCTAGCATTGAATTTACTCACCCGAGAACTGAAGAACGACTTAAAATTGAAGCACCGTTAGAAAAGTCTTTGCAGCAAGTTTTGAACAAATTAACTAAAATTTAGCCATTTATTTCGTTGGTTGTGTTTTTATTTCAAAATACAGTTTAATTTCAAAGTAAGTATTTTAACTAATGGTGTTTTATTTAAAGGTTATTTTTGTTCAGCCAACACATCAAGCCCTTGTTGTTTTAATAAAGACACTAATTTAATTAATGGTAAACCAATTAACGTATTTGGATCATCACCTTCAAGTTTTTTAAATAAACAAATACCTAAGGCTTCGCTTTTAAAACTGCCAGCGCAATTATAAGGTTGTTCGGCATGTAAATAGTGAGTTATTTCCTCATCGGATAATTCATTAAAATGGACAGTAAAGGGTTCAACTAAAGATAAGGTTTTATCTGTTTTGCTGTTATAAACACATAAGCCGGTATGAAATATTACCGCTTTGCCGCTAAATTGTTGTAGTTGTTTAAAGCCATTGGCAAAATTATGCGGTTTACCTAAAATATCACCTTCGCAAACGGCAACTTGATCTGAACCGATGATTAATGCGCCTTCTAGGTCGTTATTTTTATCGTTAACAACCGCTTTGGCTTTTGCAATCGCTAAGCGTTCAACTAAGGCAATAGCTGATTCGCCTCTTTTTGCAGTTTCATCAATATTAGGCTTTGCACACTTAAACGGTAAGTTAAGTTTTTTTAAAATACTGCGACGAAAAGGTGAAGTAGAACCTAAAACTAAAGTTTGCATAATTTTTGTTTTATTTAAGCGAAGTTATCTTCAATTATGGGGATCAAAGTAAATTTTTAAAGTTTACACTGGGTTTTATGGAGAACTTTTTATCTGGATGACTCTAAAAACCGTGCATGGTAAAGTTTGTTTATCATTATAAAAATAATAAACAGGACTCTATTTTGGCAATTGGCACTATTATCTCTTTGGCACTTTATTTTATCGTTATGCTCGGTATTGGTTTATACGCTTATCGCAAATCAACCAGTGATATTTCTGGTTATATGCTTGGTGGGCGTAGTTTAAGCCCTAGTGTTGCCGCATTATCAGCAGGTGCTTCTGACATGAGCGGTTGGATGTTAATGGGTTTGCCCGGCGCGATGTATCTTTCAGGGATGAGTAGTTTGTGGATAGCGTTTGGCTTAGTGATCGGCGCATTTTTAAATTATTTAATTGTTGCCCCACGTTTGCGAACTTATACCGAAGTCGCGAATGACTCTATTACCTTGCCTGATTTTTTTGAAAATCGTTTTCATGATAAATCTCGACTTTTGCGCGTGGTTTCATCTCTTGTCATTGTAGTGTTTTTTACTCTGTACACCTCAAGCGGTATTGTTGCCGGCGGTAAATTATTTGAAAGCTCGTTTGGGCTAAATTACGAATTAGGTTTATATGTTACCGCCAGTGTGGTGGTGGCTTATACTTTATTTGGCGGCTTTTTAGCAGTGAGTTTAACCGATTTTGTGCAAGGCTGTATTATGTTTATTGCCTTAATTTTAGTCCCTGTTGCGGTACTACAAGAAGTGGGTGGTATTAGTGAAATGACTAAAACCGTGGCTGCAATCAACCCTGAACTATTAAATATTTTTAGCGGTGTGAGTTTACTAAGCATTCTATCCGCAATGGCATGGGGCTTAGGTTATTTTGGTCAACCACATATTATTGTGCGTTTTATGGCAGTGCGCAGTGTAAAAGACATGCCAACAGCGCGACGAATAGGCATGAGTTGGATGATAGTAACCTTAATTGGTGCTACCGCCACTGGCTTTGCCGGCATTGCTTATGTCGCTAAAACGGGGTTAAAACTTGACGATGCGGAAACTATTTTTATTGTGCTTTCACAAATTTTATTTAGCCCGTTAATCGCCGGTTTTTTACTGGCGGCAATTTTAGCAGCGATCATGAGCACTATTTCTTCACAATTATTAGTTACGTCGAGCTCGCTAACCGGTGATTTTTATCAAACCTTTTTACACCAAGAGGCAAGCGAAAAACGTTTAGTGTTAGTTGGGCGAATTTCAGTGTTATTAGTGGCATTACTGGCTATTTATTTGGCGTATGATCGCAACAGCACAATATTAACCTTGGTAAGTAATGCATGGGCGGGTTTTGGCGCGGCGTTTGGACCGGTAGTTATTGGCAGTTTGTATTGGAAAAAAATGAATCGCAATGGTGCTCTGGCGGGTATGATCACTGGTGCGGTTACTGTGTTAGTGTGGATTTATGCGCCGATAACCATTGATGGTCAATCGTTAAGTTCATTGATGTATGAAATTGTTCCGGGTTTTATTGCTTGCTCAATCGCTATTTATTTGGTTAGTACGTTTACGGCTGACGTTGAAGAGGAAGTGCTGGCAACATTTGATGAAATGTTAACGCATCATCAGTAAAGTTAGTGTTTAAATTGGTTCCCCACCTTCGTGGGGATGACGTAAAGATACGTGGGGATGACGTAAAGATACGTGGGGATGACGTAAAGATACGTGGGGATGACGTAAAGATACGTGGGGATGACGTAAAGATACGTGGGGCGACGAAAAGATACGTGGGGCGACGAAAAGATACGTGTGGGACGAAATTTTTTTGTATTACTCCCCCAATAAATTCAAACTACTGACGTAATAATTAGCATCAACAACAAGCTTACTATTGGCACTATTAAGTTTAATAGTTTGCCATTTAGTGGTTGGTTTTAGTTCGGTGCGTTTATCGTTAAGGCTTACGGTTAACGGCATATCAAAATTTTCAATAACATTCCCCCAGCGATATTTAAACGTTGTATCGTTAATAAAATATTCAAAAGAGGGAATACGTACATCACGCAAATATTGATCAAACACTTTGCTTAAATCAATATTGGCTTGTGCGCTAATGTAGTGTTCTATTTGCGCGCTGGTGACGGTTTGGTGATAAAAGGTTTTATTTAAGCCTCGTAAAATATCACGCCATTTTTTATCATTATTAATGATTTGACGAATGGTATGCAGCATATTACTGCCTTTGTCATACATATCGCCAGAGCCTTCTTTATTGACATTATATTGGCCAATAATCGCGGCGGTATTTTTTATGTTCAAGCGTTGACCGCGAATGTATTTGAACGCGGTGGCTTGATCGTAGTGATATTCTAAAAATAGGCTTTCACTGTAGGTGGTAAACGCTTCATGTATCCATAAATCGGCAAGATCTTTCGCAGTAATATTATTGGCAAACCATTCGTGACCACTTTCATGGGCAATAATAAAGTCGAATAACATACCTCCGCCTGTTTGGCTGCGATCACGCCCTAAATAACCATTTTTAAATTTATTACCATAAGTGACACTGCTTTGGTGTTCCATACCTAAATAAGGCACTTGTACTAATTTATAACTGTCTTGATAAAAAGGGTAGGGGCCAAACCAATATTCAAGCGCTTCAAGGGTTCGTTTTGCATCAATAAATTGTTGTTGCGCTTTGGCTAAATTATCACGCAATACGTAATAATCCATGTCAAGTTGTCCGTTTTCTCCTTGATACGCTTTACCGTAAAACTTTTGATCAAAATGAACATAATCGCCAATGTTAATATTAACGCTATAATTGTTGATCGGTTGAGTTACTTGCCAATGATATGTTTTGGTGTGCTGTTTTTTATTGTGTTCGGTTTTGATCAAACGACCATTGGATACATCCATTAATTGCTCCGGCACAGTCACACTGATCAGCACACCATTGTCGGGTTCATCATAGCCATGATCTTTATTTGGCCACCAAATACTCGCACCGATACCTTGATTTGACGAGGCGATAAAATCATTGCCGTTTTCATCTTTAGCCCAAGTAATACCACCATCCCAAGGTGCATGTTTGGCAATTTGTGGTTTTCCTGAAAAGTACAGCGTTAAAGATTGGGTTGAACCTATAGGTTGTGGGGCAATAGTGCTAATAAGGTAAGCATTGCCGTCTTGCTCTACTGTTAACGTTTTGCCATTTTGTTCTACTTTGCTGAGCTGCATTGGACTTTGTAAATCAATTTGTAAACGTTTAGCAGGCGTTAATACTTTATAAGTGACAACATTGCTGCCATTAATGGTTTTGTTTTTAATATTAACGGCTACTGACAAATGATAATGCAGTAGATCCCACCATGCCCTTTCGGGCGTTATTGAACCGCGTAAAGTGTCTTGATGATGGCTTGTAGTATTTTGGGACTGTAAATTATCAGCGCAGCTAGTAGTAGGATAAAGTAAAATAAAGCTGCTTAGTATAGGAATTAATAGTGATTTTTTTAACATAATAAAATTTTGATCAGTAAATAAAAAAGAATAAGTTAGTAGCAGTTGCCATCCCCGAATGTTGCTGTTGTCATCCCGAATGTTGCTGCTGTCATCCTCGAATGTTGCTGCTGTCATCCCCGAATGTTGCTGCTGTCATCCCCGAATGTTGCTGCTGTCATCCCCGAATGTTTTTGTCGGGGATCCAGTGTGCTCATTAGATTCCACCTTCGTGGGAATGACAATGTAGTCAGGAATGACTATGTAGGCAGATTTTATCATTAACATTCGTTTATTAGAACTAAGATTTTGCCAAGGTATCTTTTATATAACGGTCAATTAAAAGCTCTAAAATGTCTAATGGTACCGCACCATTTTTTAATACCGCGTCATGAAAATTACGTAAATCAAATTTATTTCCTAAAGCAGCTTTGGCTTTAGCGCGTAGTGATAGTATTTTCATCATGCCAATTTTATATGAGGTTGCTTGTCCTGGCATAACGATATAACGTTCAATTTCAGCGGTTACATCACTTAATGCCATGCCGGTATTGGCTTTCATGTAATCAATTGCTTGCTCGCGTGTCCAATGTTTAGCATGAATACCGGTATCAACCACTAAACGTACTCCTCTAAATAACTCTGCCTGTAAGCGACCAATATTATCAAAGGGATCTTTCTCAAAACCTAATTCCCAAGCAAGATGTTCAGCATAAAGCGCCCAACCTTCGGTATATGCGGTAAAGGGGGACATTTTGCGGAAAAAGGGTAAACCATCTAACTCCATTGCTATTGCAATTTGAAAATGGTGGCCGGGAATGCCTTCGTGATAGGCAAGGGTGCGCATAGCATATTTTGGTGTCGCTTTTATATCGTATAAATTTGCGAAAAACTTACCTGGACGTGTGCCATCAAGTGATGGTTGTTGGTAATAAGCGCCTGGTGCGGTTTTTTCTTTAAACTGTGGGATACGTTCAACTTGCATACCCGCTTTCGGACGAACATTAAAAGCACTGTCTAAACCGGCATTTATTTCATCCAATATGGTTTGATAATCTGTTAATATTTGTGCGCGACCTGCGTCTGTATCTGGATAATAAAAACGCGGATCATCCGCCATGGCTTCAATAGCAGCGCTAAAACCATTAGTAGTGTCAAAACCTTGCTCGGTTAAAATAGTCATAATTTCGGCTTGAATACGATCAACTTCATTTAACCCTAATTGATGAATTTCATTTGCGCTGTAGTTGGTGGTGGTAAAAAACTTCAACGATTGTTGATAAGCTAAATCGCCTTGTGGTAAATGCCAAAAACCATCATCGTTACCCGCTTTAGCTTTTAACTGGGTAAAGTAATCAATAAATAATTGATAAGCAGGGTGCACATAATCTTTAATATTTACTTCAGCGGTTGCTAAAATTTTACTTTGTTGCTCTTGAGGAATATCTTTAGCTTTCGCCATTTTATTTTTAAGTGAGGTGTAAAGAATGTTTTCTTTGACCGGCGTAGCGACAAAATCAGTCATTTCCGTTAATACCCGTTCAATCACGAATTTAGGTGGAATAATGCCTTTTTGTTCACGAATTTTTAAACCTTCAAGGTTTTGTGAAAATTTAACTTTCACTTTTTGTAAACGAGATAAGTAATTTTCAGCATCATTTACCGAGTTAACTTGGTTTTGCGATTCCATAAAACTAGGATAACCATTTTGCACACCAAACAATTGATTTACTGGGTAATTGTGATAACGAAATTGTTCAGCTGTATCGGCAAAATTAAGTAAATACAAAGCGATTTCTTTAGACAGTAATTCACTTTCGTTTAAGTCTTTATCTTGATAGGTCAATAGTGTCGCTTTAATTTCTTTAACTTTTGCAAACATTTCGTCTGCTTTTTCAGGACGGTCATCATCTAGTTCAGCGTTATGGCTAGTGATCCCCATTGATTCTAAAAAGCCTAAAGAGGTTAAGGTTTCTGGGCTGTCGAACGCCATTTTTATTAATGTTCTATCTAAAAAGGCGCGAAAGAAAAAAGGTTTTTTTGCATACCATTCGTGGCTAGCAAGCGCACCACCAACAATGATAATAGTAAGTAGGCCTATGCCTAACCATTTGAATGTTTTTTTGATCATGATTTTCTCATTATTATTTTTATTGTAAAAAGGCTTAATATTCTAAGTTATCATTTTTTTGTATTAAGGGAGCCGATAATTTGTAAAAAAGCGTGTATTTATTAGATACCAATGTAATTTCTGAATTAAGAAAGGCAGGTTCAAGCAGAGCAGATTTAAATGTAGTTAAATGGGCGAAAGATAAGCCAACAAGTAGTTTGTTTATTTCCGTCATTACTATTTTAGAAATTGAAATGGGGGTTTTACAAATAGAGCGCAAAGATCCAAAACAAGCTGCAATTTACAAAACATGGTTAAATTCGCATGTGTTGAAGGCTTTTTCGGATAGAATATTACCCTTTGATACGAGTGTGGCATTAAAGTGTGCTCAGTTACATGGTCCTGATCCTAAATCAGAGCGTGATGCAATGATTGCGGCTACCTCTATTGTTCATGGACTGACATTAGTGACTCGTAATGTCAAAGATTTTAAACACATAGGTATTGAATTGATAAACCCTTGGATTTCTGGTACTTAACTACATAAGGTTGTGCAGGAACCTGCTATGCGAGCTAAATGTAAATATGTGCAAGTTAATTTTTGCCACAAAACCGTTGATTTTTATGAACCAAAATTACCCCTACTAGCGATCATATAGATAACTAAGCTGAAATTTTAGTGGCTAAAATCAAATCACTTAGCCACTAAATAATGCTTAGTGAGCTAAATCAACCCCTTCGATTATGTATAAACGGGCACCATCAATTACTGTTTGTCCTGCATCTAGGTATTTTTGTTCTAACACGCCGCCTGATGACCAAGTAGCAAAATCATCATCATTTAATACACCAATAGTACTATCGTTAATTAACCACATCCCTTCTAATTTGTCGTGAGGGTAGCCCGTTTCAGCAACGAGATCAACCAGCAAGGTTTTATTGGTAATTTCAATACCTGAGTTAGCGATGATTGCCCAACCATCGGTTTGTAACGCTATTTCTTCTAACGTTTTGCCATCAATTAACAGACCTAGTGCATCGTCTTGTGTAATATTATCAGTTGCGATAATCGTTTCTAAATCAGTTGCATTACTGATGTCGATTTTGTACAGGAGCTTCATTGCTGAAGTATCTTGGTTATAAAAGTGACCATCACGCTCAATTACGACAAACTCAGTATTGCTTAAAGCAACAATACCAGACTGTGCATTTTGTTTTTTCTCTTGCTTGTACAGGTATTGACTAATAACACCGTTTGTTAAGTTAACAGTTACAATGCGTATTATATCGTTAACTTTAACTTTTTTACTTGGATTATACATAGTAGATTGCATAATACCTACTAACGTTGTTTCATCTGGTGTGATAGTTAAACCTTCCATACCACGGTTAGCACGACGGTTAGCAAACTCAGCTGGCAATGTGAAGGTATTGCGTGTATCGGAAGCAAATGGATTAATACGGCCAATTTCAACACCTTCAGCATTGAAATGAACTATATGAGGCCCATATTCATCACTTACCCAGAATGTACCATCAGATAATGCAACTAAGCCTTCACTGTCTAAACCGTAATTATCAAACTTGATTGGATTGGTAGTTTCATTAAATGGCAAGTTCATATTTTCAACAATTACGTTGCCATTCTCATCATAAGGTGTTTCACCTGTGCCACCTAACCCAACTGGATTAGGTAAACCAGTAATAGGTGTACCATCAGGACGTTTTAATAAAATATCCTTAATTTTTTTTACATCGCCATTATTCTGTAGTTCGAATAAACCAATTCGTGGCGTATAATTTGGTACTACGAATTTTTTACCTTTGCCCTGCTCACCCGTATATTTAGCATTAGGGCCACGGTCAGTTAAAGCATAAAAACGAGTTGGATCTGTAGGATGTGCTGACATGTCTGATCCATAACCACCATTACGAAGCTCCATAAAACTGCCGGGCTTGGCACCATTTTCAATATCAGAACGCATGACAGTGTAAGGTAATGGTGAGCCTGATGCACTTACTGGGTTTATATTACAGTTAGTGCTAGTGCTGGTAACTTCAGTAGCAGCTAAGACGTTATCAGAGTTAGTATCTAAACCAGATGTTATTTTTAAACCACCAAAAAAACACTCATTATTACCTAGCGTTAATGTTTCATGAGCAATTAAACTGTTTAATCCGCTACTACCTTGAGTGCCTTGCTCACCTTTTACACCTTTTACACCTTGATCTCCACAGGCAGTCAAACCTAGCGTACTAATCAAAGTTAGAGTTAAAGTTAATTTTATATGTTTCATGTTTTTTCTTCTTATATATAAGTTAAAAGATATGCCTATTAGCAATTTTCGGTAAACTTTAAATAAGAAATATTACAAAAGAACTACAATTAGATTGCTATTTAATGATAAAGAGAAATATGTTTAGTTAGTCTTTAGCTATCAGTTGATCTAAATAACAACCAAAAGCTAATGTTTTCGATGCTCATAAAGTGAACTTTCAATTAAACAGTTTTAACGATCTCTTTGTATTTGATGTTGCCATTATAGGTTTAAGATAGAATGGTCATGAGTTGGGTAAATATTAAAACACATGCCTATGCACTTGGCTCAGGATCGTCATTACTGGAGTCTTTTAAGTGGTAATCATCATCAAAAAACAGGAGGTCTTCGTAAAAGCATTTCGATGACGATTAAAATAAATACCTGAGTGATCTGCAGAGGTATGTATAATAAAGTGTTTTGTCGCTAATCATTTACTGTGAATAATCACATTATTCTTGATATGGATATGATAAAATTAGTCATTATTTAGTATTTATAATGAAGAACTCTAGGAAATGTTTACTACAAAATTATTAGCCCCTATATTGTCTTTTCTGCAATGCCAAACACCGCAGGCTTGGCTTGATGAAGCGAAAAAACCTGAGAATTTAAAGGTAATTTTAATTGATCACCTGCTCTGTGAATTAAAAGCGGCACAAAGTGCGATGTTTTTAATTCGTAAATATGCGGTTGATAAACAAAGTAATGCTGTTTTGCTAGAGTGGTTTAAGCCTTATGAAAATTTTGCGTATCGTAAAGAAGGCAATTTAGCCTCACTTAAAGATAAAAATAAACTCTCAAAAGCCATTATTGCTAAAAATGATTCTCCTTATGGCGCTGATCTTATTGATAAAATGGTGTTGTTAATTAAAGAAGAATTACATCATTTTTATCAAGTGTTAGAAATTATGGACAATCGCGGTATTGCTTATGAAAACATTACCGCAGGGCGATACGCTAAAGGTATGTTAAAGCAGGTAAAAACTTATGAACCAGATGCATTAGTCGATAAGCYGATTATTGGCGCTTATATTGAAGCGCGTTCGTGCGAACGTTTTGCCGCATTAGCACCGTTTGTTGATAAAGAGTTAGCTACTTTTTATATTTCCTTATTGCGTAGCGAGTCGCGTCATTATCAAGATTACTTAACTTTAGCTGAGGAAATTGTACAAGAGTTTAACGCTAAGCAAAGTAAAAAAACGATAGACGTTAACGCGCGGATTAAGTTTTTTGGTGAAGTTGAAGCTGATCTTATTCAATCAGACGATGATGATTTTAAATTCCACAGCGGCGCACCTATTAATAGCAAGGTAGCTATTAATAGTGCTGCTCTTGTCTAACGGTTTATGCGATGATTATTATTTCTAATAGCGTTAATTTAACTGACGATGAAGTTGAATTAATTGCTATTCGTGCACAAGGCGCTGGCGGTCAAAACGTTAACAAAGTGTCATCGGCAATACATTTACGCTTTAATATTAAAGCATCGAGTTTACCTGAATTTTATAAAGAACGACTATTGGCATTAAAAGATAAACGTATTACTAAAGACGGCGTTTTAGTCATAAAAGCACAGCAATTTCGCACTCAAGAAAAAAATAGAGCGGCTGCATTAGAGCGTTTAGTGGAATTGATCAAAAGTGTCGCTATTGTGCAGAAAGTACGACGAGCAACAAAGCCCACCAAAGGTTCAAAATTGAAGCGTTTAGACAGCAAAAATAAACGTAGTCAAACAAAAACGTTACGTGGCAAAGTGTTCGATTAAACAGACTAGCCCCTTCAAAAAATATCCTGTTAAATTTACTTACCGAAATCGCCTATCTTTATAAATTTTGATCTTTATCACTTTTCTATAACTAAATAGGGTTAAGACTTAAATAGCATTAACATTTGATAACATTGGGTGTTAAAATACGTGCAATTTATTAACACCCAATGTTAAATGGTAATTCATCGCATGATCACCTCTGTTATTTTAACCTTAGTTATTATTAGTTTTATCTTAATAGTAACGGAAGATATTATTCATATTAATAAAGCTAAAACGACCTTATTTTTTGGTACGCTTTGTTGGATTTTAGCCTTCATCTTTCCTATAAACGATGATCCATCGGGTAAAACTAATCATCAACTGAATGAAAACTTGCTCGAAATAGCGACACTATGGTTATTTTTAATGTCGGCGATGACTTTCGTTGCTTATTTAAATAGCAAAGGTTTTATCTCGGCATTAGTACAGCGCATCTTGCCAAAAAAAGTTTCTGAACGTGGTTTAATGTTTGTTATTGGTATTTTTGCCTTTTTGTTCTCGTCTTTTGCCGACAATGTAACCGCGACTTTAGTGTCTATTGCGGTGGTGGTTAATTTACAACTCGATGTTAAAAAGCGTTTAAAATACGCCACCTTAATTATATTTGCCGTAAACAGTGGTGGTGTTTCGTTGATCACAGGTGATGTGACTACTTTAATGATTTTTATGGCCGATAAAGTCACCATTGCTAATTTACTCATTTTAATTTTACCTTCGCTACTTGGTGTTATAACGCTAGCAACATTGCTTTCGTTAAAATTAAAAGGCACGGTAGAATTAGAGCAAACTCGCATCAAAATTGAAAAAACCGATATTACCATTGCGCTAATTTTTGTGATGACTATCTTTGGCACTTTGATCGCTAATGTGCTTTATCACATTCCACCAGTGTTAAGCTTTTTATTTGGGTTATCTTTTATGTTTTTGGTGGCAAATTTTTTACAACGCAAAAAAAATCAAGATGTGATGAATTATATTCGTGAAGTAGAATTTGATGCCTTGCTGTTTTTCTTAGGGGTTTTATTGTTAGTGGGTATTTTAAAAGAAATTGGTGTGCTGAAGAGTTTTACTGTGCTGTATCAACATCTACCCGCTATAGAAGTGAATTACTTAGTGGGCTTTATGTCGTCAGTTATCGATAATGTGCCATTAACCGCAGCACTTTTAAAAGCTGACGTTGAGATGAAAGTAACCGAATGGCTAACGCTAACTTACGCGACCGGTGTCGGTGGTTCAATATTAGTTATTGGTTCAGCAGCGGGGATTATTGCGATGAGCAAAGTTAAAGAGTTGAACTTTGTCAGTTATATGCGTAATGCTTTTTATCTAACCTTTTCTTATACCGTGGGTTATATCGGTGTTTATTTTGCGTCGAATTGGTATTTGGGTTAGATACTGAAACAAGTTCAGCATGATGTTAAATTTTATTCATCTCATCATGCTGAGTTTTTTATCTGTGATCCTGACATATGTCAGGATTTTATTTTTAATATTTAATAAATTATCGCGCAATATCAACCATTAGATCATCAGCTAAGTTTTCTAACGCTTGGACTAAATCATCAATATTTGTGTCATTTACGACTACCGTCGCTTTGGCGGTAAACATTAATTGCCCGCTATGCGGAGCGTTGTTTTGACGACTGACTAATTTTAATAAGTTGCCATTTTGTTGATGAATAACGGAAGAAATATCTTGTACTATACCGGCGCGATCATTGGCGGTTAATTCTAAAACAATGGTTTCTTGTTCGTCTATTTTTATTGGCGATGCTATAGCAACTTGGGCGTTGATACCATCAATTGCCTTTATTTCTGCTATTAAATTTTGTGCGGCTGACTCTTTAACGGCTATTTCAATAATTCCCGCAAAAAAACCAGATAAATTATGCATACTACTTGACTGCCAATTGCCTTGGTGTTGCTTAACAATGTTGGAAAGTGAATTAACTAAACCGGGGCGATCAGGACAAATAAAAGAAATAACCAAATGCTTCATAAAAAATCCTTGCTGAAATGGGAATAATACTAATCGTTATGATGACTCGTTAACTGAGATAATTCTTTATTTAACTGACTATCGTCACCTAAATTAAGTTCAACTAAGCGTCTTAAATGGGTAATGCTGTCAATATCGATAGCGTTGCATTGTAATCCTAGCTCGGTAGGTGTTTCATGCACAATCGCAATGTGCATTATTACTTGGGTTTCATCATTATCATTCAAAGAAAAATTTAATTCTCCTAATTGTCCTTTTAAAGAGTCTTGATGTGCTGGCGCTTTTATTAATGCACCGTTAAGCGATATATCGTGAATAGATACAGGAAAACTTTCGTCTGCAACGATTAGTATGGCTTTGATAGAAAATAATATCCGCGTAAACTGACGTCGATTAGGTGTTTGCATTAGACAACTTAATAGTTAAATGATGATATATATTTAGCATAGTATTAGATGAAAAAAAAGCACCCTAAGGTGCTTAATTATTTACATGCCTATGCACTTTGCTCAGGATCGTCATTCCCGCAGTCTTTTAAGCGGGGATCTACGTCAAAAAATACAAGATCTTCGATTGAAACGTTTCGAAGATGACAATTATAATAAATACCTGAGTTATCTGCATAGCCAATATTATTTACCCTGTTTTATAAAACAGTTAATTTATTTTTGCATACGCTTGTATTTAATGCGATGTGGCTCCATTGCTTGGGCGCCAAGCGTTTCTTTCAACCATGCATCGTACTCAGTAAAGTTGCCTTCAAAAAAGTTAATTTGGCCTTCATCACGATAATCGATGATGTGCGTGGCAATTCTGTCGAGAAACCAGCGATCATGAGAAATAACCATGACACAGCCCGGAAATTCTAACAAAGCTTCTTCAAGCGCGCGCAAAGTTTCTATATCTAAATCATTGGTTGGTTCATCAAGTAATAATAAATTACCACCAACTTGCACTAATTTAGCTAAATGCACACGGTTACGTTCACCACCCGATAAATCTTTAATAAATTTTTGTTGATCGGTACCTTTAAAGTTAAAACGACTTACATAAGCACGACTTGGGGTTTGGTAATTACCAATTTCTAAAATGTCGTGACCTGCGGATATTTCTTGGTAAACGGTATTGTTACCATCCATATCATCTCTAAATTGGTCAACACTGGCCAGTTTTACGGTTTCGCCTAAGGTTACGCTGCCACTGTCGGCTTGTTCAGCCCCCGACATTATTTTAAATAGCGTTGATTTACCCGCACCATTCGCACCGATAATACCGACAATAGCGCCTTTAGGGATACTAAAGCTTAAATTATCGATTAAAACTCTGTCACCAAATGATTTTGTTAAATTGATAACATCAACTACCTTGTCGCCTAGGCGCGGCCCAGGTGGAATATAAAGCTCGTTGGTTTCGTTACGTTTTTGATGTTCTTGGCTATTAAGCTCTTCAAAACGTGCCATACGGGCTTTGCTTTTAGCTTGACGACCTTTAGGATTGGAGCGTACCCATTCAAGTTCATGTTTAATCGTTTTTTGTAGTGCGCTTTCACTTTTACTTTCTTGTGCTAGGCGATTATTCTTTTGTTCTAACCAAGATGAATAATTGCCTTCCCATGGAATACCATGGCCGCGATCTAATTCTAAAATCCAACCTGCAACATTGTCTAAAAAGTATCTATCATGGGTAATAGCAACCACAGTGCCAGAATAGTCATGTAAAAAGCGCTCTAACCAAGCAACTGACTCGGCATCTAAATGGTTGGTTGGTTCATCGAGTAACAGCATGTCTGGTTTTTGTAATAACAATCGACAAAGGGCTACACGGCGACGTTCGCCACCACTGAGTATTTTAATTTTTTGATCCCATTCGGGTAAACGCAAGGCATCAGCAGCTCGCTCTAATACGTTATCAAGGTTATGACCGTCTTGAGCGTTAATAATGTCTTCTAGCTCACCTTGTTCTTTGGCTAGCGCATCAAAGTCGGCATCGGGTTCAGCATATTCAGCATAAACTTGATCTAAACGTGCCATCGCATTTTTAACTTCGCTAACCGCTTCTTCAACCACTTCGCGTACGGTTTTGTTTTCATCTAACTGTGGTTCTTGCGATAAATAGCCAATTTTAGTTCCTGAAAGCGCTTTAGCTTCACCTTCAAATTCAGTATCTAAACCCGCCATAATGCGAAGTAGGGTAGATTTACCTGAGCCATTTAAACCTAACACACCAATTTTAGCGCCGGGAAAGAAAGACAAGCTTATATCTTTGAGAATTGTGCGTTTAGGTGGAACAACTTTAGAAACGCGATTCATCGACATGATGAATTTATCGGGAAGTGGCTGAGCCATAGTGAGACCTTAAATGAATAAAATTATATTGTCCTATTGTAGGGTTTCTATTAGCGGATAGTCAATAAATAGGCTTGTAGATAAGGGGTAATAAAATAGCGCTTCACAAGTCTCTATTGAAATGTTTTAGGGATAAATTGACAAAATAGTTAAAATGTTAAACACTTGTTTAACAAGGTTGAACACATGTAGGTAAATATTATGCTCGGTGTTAGATTAGAAACTGAATTAGAAAGTAGGTTGACAGCATTAGCTGAACGAACTCATCGTTCTAAAAGTTATCATGCTAAAGTTGCATTAGCACGATATATAGAACAAGAGGAAGCCAAAGAAAAAGCTGATAGAGAATCTTTGATTAGGTGGGAAGCTTATAAAGAAAATGGTGAGTCAATTAGTAATAAATCTGTGATTAATTGGTTAGATAGCTGGGGCACAGATCAGGAAAAATCATGTCCAGAAAAGTAGTTTGGCTACCGGATGCTGTTAAAGATGTAATGCGACTTAGGGAGTTTATTCAAGATAAGAATCCTAGTGCAGCGCAAAGGGCAGCAAGTAAAATAAAAGAGGGCGTGTCGATTCTAATGTCTCATCCAGAATCAGGGCGTCCAGTTGATAGCTTAAGTATTTTTAGGGAAATATTCATACCGTTCGGTACGGGTAATTATATTTTAAGATATAGAGAAGATAATTTAGTTATTGTTGTGGTGAGGGTGTGGCACAGTAAAGAAGAGCGTAGTTAAATTTTTATAGTTAGGCTGTTGTAAAAAGAAAATCAAAATAAAGTGTATGCTTTTGCTTCCAAGCGCGTGCGCTTAGGTGGAACAACTTTAGAAATGCGATTCATCGACATGATGAATTTATCGGGAAGTGGCTGAGCCATATTGGAACCTTTAATTAATAATAAAAACACATGCCTATGCAGATCACTCAGGTATTTATTACAATCGTCATCTTCGAGACGTTTTTATCGAAGATCTCATGTTTTTTGACGTAGATCCCCGATTAAAAGACTTCAGGAATGACGATCCTGAGCCAAGTGCATAGGCATGTAAAAATAATATTTTTAATTGTAGAGTTTTAGCTAGTGAATAGTCACAGATAAACTGAGTTTAGAACAGTTATACGAAGAGCAGTGAATAAATATTATATACCAAGTATTTTTTTTAATTTATCAGCTCCAGCACGGCTGGTGCTAAGTTCGGTTTTGTTTTTATCGTTGATGATGATCATTAATTTTCCATTGAACCAACGCTGAATTTCTTTAATATGATCAAGGTTCACTAAATAGCTACGATGAATACGGATAAACTTTTGTGGGGTAAGTTTTTGTTCTAGTTGATCTAAAGTATCACTGAGATAAAAATAACTTTCGCCATTAAATGCCATGCTATTACCTTGTTCAGATTTTATAAATTTAAGCTCGTCAGGTGAAAGTAAATGAATACGTTCACCATTTTTACTGATCAATTTATTGATCTTGTTTTGGGCATTTAATTGATAACCGTTTTCTTGTGCTTGTTGCTTATTGTGTTCTTGTTCTCGGTATTGTGAGTTATTAACAATCCGTTGTTGCCATAATTTATTCGCTGCTTTATCTAATGCTGATTTAAGGCGTGCGAGCGGAAAAGGCTTTAATAAATAGTCGGTTGATGCTTTTTCAAAGGCATGAATAGCAAATTCATCGTATGCTGTGGTGTAGATAATAATAGGCTGATAATTAAGTAAATCGACTAATTCTAAGCCATTAACTTCGGGCATTTGAATATCGAGCAAAACCACGTCAGGGCATAGCTCGTTAATAATGGTTATCGCTTCTTTGCCTGTTGTCGCAACACCTATCACCTCAATGTTGTTCATTAAGCTCAGTTGGTGGGCAAGTTTATCGCGAGCGGGCTTTTCATCATCAGCATAAACAAGGCGAATTTTCTCTTGTTTAATTACCTTAGAAAACTCTGCTGAGTTATTCATAGCGCCATTTCCAGTTTTATTTCAGCGCCATTATTATTCGCTAAACTTATTTTACCATTTTTCAATTGTGCAATGCGCTGTGATAAATTTTTCATGCCAATGCCATCATTAAAACCCTGTGCTAAAATTTGTTGGCTAAAGCCTTTGCCATTATCGTTAATGGTAATTTCGATACCACTACTAATAGGCATAATAGTCACTTTTATTGTTAGTTTTTCTTGTTCCATATTGTGTTTTAGTGAATTTTCAATAATGGGTTGTAGCAATAGTGGCGGTATATGAACATCTGTTAATGTAGGTGAAATATTAAATGTCACGCTTAATTTATTACCAAAGCGAGCTTTTTCGATATTAAGGTATTTTTTTATTATAGTTATTTCTTGTTGTAAAGAGATGCGCTGTTGATCTGCGGTATCGAGAGAATAGCGTAAAATGTCAGCTAACTCGTGTAATACCTCATCGGCAAGATCGGGTTTAGTGTGAATGTAGGCTGAAATAGTGTTTAAACTATTAAACATAAAGTGTGGGTTTAGTTGATAACGTAATGTCGCCAACTGAGCTTGTTTACGAAAGTGCTTTTCATTGGATATGTTTTTTTTAGTCTCAATATAGCGGGTAATAAAATAAATGACCGATCCCCACAACATCGCATTGAGAACAACAAAACCGCCCATTTTAGGGTATTGTGAAAAAAGTAAAGATAATAAGTTATCTGTTACTGTGTTGCCAAGCGCCATGCATAGCACGGTTATAAACCATTCTAGTAGGGTGTTATTTATTGATTTTTGTCTTAAAGTCAAAATAATAACTGCTGCTGTCCACACCGGTAACCAATAAAAAGTAACAAACCAAATAGCGGAGGCTTCAGCATTACCAATATTAAATGATGCTTTGCCAAGAAAAGTAAGTCCTAAGGTATAACTTATATTTACCAGTAAAAGAATGAAGAAACTGTATTTAAAAAATGGATTTTTTAGCATGATCTTGACGGTTTTATTGGTGAGTTGATTATTTACATGCCTATGCAGCTCACTCAGGTATTTATTAAAACCGTCATCTTCGAGACGTTTTTATCGAAGATCTCGTGTTTTTTGATGTGGATTCCCGATTAAAAGACTTCGGGAATGACGATCCTGAGCCAAGTGTATAGACATGATTATTTGTTATTCAGCTAAATAATGAAGCGGTTCTAACTGAATAACAAGCCTTTTTATTCACAATGAGTTACTTGTGCTGTTTAATAATAAGCTAATGTTTTTACTGATAATTCATTCTCAATTTCAGTATCATCTGCTGTTGGGCTTTTTCGCCATATTAAATTTAAACCTGTGAGGCTTTTTGCCGACCATTCAATTTTGCTACCAAACCCATATTGTTTTAATTCACTAAAGGGAATTTTTACAGTTTTCCATTCATTACTTGGCGGTAATTGTGTTGAAAAATGATCCCAGTCTTTAACCTCGCTGTGATAAATAGACAAACCAAACGGTATGGTAGAACCTTTATAAGTGATAGATATACCATGATATTTTGATGCATCAACAGCACTCTCAAATTTAATTTCGGCACCTGACCATGCGCCAAAACGAGTTGGTTTTGTTAAGGTGGTTTTAATTGTTAATTGATTATTTTCTTTCACTAATTTAACTCGCGAAGTACCGCCCATCAAAGCATCAGAACTATTGTGCCATGCTGACATATTGGTGAAATCATCAATGATTTTGTTTGCCAATGTAGCTGTGATTATTTGATTACAGGCTTTACCTATTGGCTCTATAGCTTGGTTTTTGCTGATGAGTGATGTTCTTGATACTTCCTGCCCTGATTTATAAACACTTTGTATATTTTTTAAATTGGCTAAATTTGTCAAAGGATTATCTTTTAATAAAATGAAGCTTGCTTCATAACCAATGTTAAGTTGACCTAAAGTGTTTTGCTTATTAAGTGTGCTAGCGGCATTAATGGTTGCCGCATTAATAATATCAGCATTTGTCATCCCTGCATCGTGCAAAGCATTAAATTCATTATATAAACCAGCGCCATGTAAAACGTACGGATTACCCGCATCAGAGCCGGTAAGTATTTTAATACCTGCTTGCTGTAGTTTAAGTATGTTGTTATAGGCTAGCTTTCGCTTATCCCATGTCTGTTTTTTCCACTTTGCCGGAGCCGGAACTTTATCGAATAAACAATGTTGTAATTTATTAGGAACCGTGGCTAACAAACTAGTTTGCTGACTAATTAAATGATTTTGTTTTTCTTGCTGTTGGTTGTAATAAACAGCTAGGGTTGGCATATAAGCAACATGATATTTTTTCATTAATTGCAAAAACTCATCATCAATGGCTTCTGAGTTTACACCATGGGCTAATACTGTGGCACCTGCTTTTATGGCGCGTTTGCCGTCTTCTAGTGTTGATATATGGACAAAATAAGGTAGATCTGCGGCTTTAGAACGTTTACCTAATTCAGCTAATTGACTATCAGTGAGCGTATTTCTTGTGCCGCCAAATGTTTCTATTACTGCTTTTGTGATAGATGGCTTCATTGCTATATGCTGTTTCCATAATGCGTCAATTTCAGCATCGTTATGTATTTCATAAGCTTTACCGCCAAATTGAGTACCATGCCCACCGGGGTTAGTAAATAAAATACCCGCATAAAATAGGTTAGGTGTTGCTTGTGTTTTGCTGAGCTCTTTTACTGTATTTAAAGTTGTTTGAAATGAAAATAAGTCAGCAATATTAGTGATCCCTAAGTATAAATAAGAATTTAAATGTGCTGACACCGGTAAATATTGAAATTCATTATAATTGCTTCCTGATGCACCTAAATGAACATGAAGATCAAAAAAGCCCGGTAGAGCAAATTGATTCTGGGCGTTAATTATTTTATCAGCTGATTTTTGAACAGTGTTTGCATGAGTAATATCAACAATTTTTCCATGGTCAATATAAACACTACTGAGTTGAGAAAAATTTTTGGTTAGTGGTTGATATAGTTTTAGATTATCAATTCTTAATTCGGTGGCTAGTACACTAAGGCTAAATAAATTTAGTGTTATGACTATTTTTGTTAAAGATTTCATGATGTTTATTCTCGACTGAATTTGTGTTGGATGAATTACATTGAAATTTAGCGAAAATTTGCTGGCTTGACTGGAGATAAAGTGTGAATCGACATTATTTAGCGTTGAGTCGACATCATAAATAGAATTTGCTTAATCATACCCGTTTCATTAATTAGGTGTTCTTCTCTTCCACAAGAGTTTGTTAAAAACTAAAATCAGTGATGTCATTTGTTTGCACTTGATTGCGACCTAATTCTTTTGCTTTATACATGGCTTTATCAACCGCTTTCAAGCTGTCTTCAAAATTAATAGGGCTGGTAATTGCGGTTACGCCAAAACTGGCGGTAAACTTTATTTCACCTAAAGGTGATGAAATTGAAATTTGTTCAGTTTTCTCACGCATGCGCTCTGCTAAAATTAAGGCACCTTCGAGAGTTGTTTGTGGCAATAAAATAGTAAATTCTTCACCGCCATAGCGGCTTAAAGTGTCACCTTCTCGGATCAGGCTTTTAAGTAAATGACTAAAATTTTGTAATGCTTTATCACCCATGTTATGGCCAAATTTATCATTTGTTTTTTTAAAGTGATCAATATCACACATAATTAAAGCGATAGGAAAATCATGTCTGCGGGCAGTTATTAGCGCCTTATTGGCTTGTTGAATAAAATAACGACGATTGTATAACTGGGTAAGTGGGTCGGTAATGGAGTTCGTGTAATGTAAATCACTTATGTCTGAGAGTAATAATGTTTGAAAAGCACCTAAAAAACATAATGCAATTAAACCTTGGGCGATCATTAAGGTGGTTTGATAAATAAATGCGTCTAATGGAAATAAATGTACAATTAAAGCCAAAGCTAATAATACTGATGCGATAACGATACCGCTTATGGCTACTTTCTCACCGTAAGTCTTAATGTTTTTTTGTTTAGGTATGACGAGAATGCAAGATAATAATATACCAATGTAATTTATCAATGCAAACATGATTCGATAATTTAATATGTCATAAATAATATGAAAGACATAAGCTTGTATAAAAACAAAGGTAATAATATGMWRWAGTWNTMGSYTRYWWWGAYWTMWAYRAAYTYWGTKKSMTCTGCGCCATAAAAATGCATAACGGACGCTGTAAAAACCGATCATAAATAATAAGTTGGAAGAAAAAATAGAGATAAATTTATTAGACCAAATCTCACCTAAAAAAATTAAATAAGCAGCGGCGGTTGCAACATACAAGACTAAAAAATATTTTATTGATATAGCTAAATCTTTTTCCTTTTTGATCGGATTAAAATGGAAAAATAGAGCTGCGGCACTGCAATTTAAAATAATGGTAACAGCGTAAGCAAGATTTGCTATCTTTAGTGGATCCATAAATAATACTTTATTAAGACGATCTTATAAGCTTAGTTGACTAATTATAAGGTGTCTAATTAATGGAGATTTGATCAAAAGAAAAAAACCAGCAAAATCTCGACTGGTTTTCAAAGCTTTTGTTAGATGTAGTATTGATAAAATATTATTTAAATTTGATTTGTTAATTAAGTTGATGTTTACGGCGCACAACAGAAAAATATAACAAGGGTATAACCACTAATGTAAGTATTGTTGAAACCAATACACCTGAAATTAAACTCACTGCCAAACCATTAAAAATAGGATCGTCTAAAATAAATACTGCGTCTAATATCGCCGCAATTGCGGTTAATATTATCGGACGCGCACGAGTTGCTGCGGCGTCAATCACCGCCATGCGTAAGTCAAACCCTTCTTTTAAGCGAATGTTTATAAAATCGACTAATAGTATTGAGTTTCGCACTATGATCCCTGCTAAGGCGATCATGCCGATCATTGATGTAGCGGTAAATTGTGCACCGAATAAAGCGTGACCTGGCATTATGCCAATAAGTGTCATCGGTATTGGCGCCATGATCACTAGCGGCATGGCATACGATTTAAATTGCCCGACAATCAGTAAAAATATCACCATTAAGCCAACTGCATAAGCAATACCCATATCACGAAATGTTTCAAAGGTAATTTGCCATTCACCATCCCACTTTATACTAGATACGTAAGGATTTTCTGGCTGACTGGTAAGCGCTTGTTCAAGCTGTGGATATTTATCGCTTAAATTTCCCATCGCTGAAAACATTCCGTATAAAGGGCTGTCTGTTTCACCAACACCATCGGCGGTAACATAAACTACTGGCAGTAAATCTTTATGGTGACGAGTTTTTTCTAAATTAGTTTCTTGTATATGAACTAAATCTCTAATTGGCACCAGTGAGCCATTAATGCTGCGTACTTTTAATTGTAAAAATTGTTCAGCCGATTTTTTATCATTATTGCTAAAACGTAAACGCACTGGAATGGGGTATCGTGCGGTGTCACTGTGTAAATAACTAGCATCTTCACCAGCGAGTGCTGTGGTCATGGCTGCAACAATTGTGCCTTGAGATACACCCAAATGTGCTGCTTTTTGGCGATCAATATGCACAATAAATCGAGTAGTATTGGCTTCAACACTATCATCAATATCGACAATGGCGGCAACATTAGCAAATTGCTCTTTAACCTTTTGCGCAAAAGCAATTTGTTCAGGGTAGTTTTGCCCGTAAACTTCGGCAACAATCGGTGCTAATACTGGTGGCCCAGGCGGTACTTCAACAATTTTAATATTAGCATGATATTTTTTACCAATTTTTTGTAGCGGTGCGCGCACTGATAAGGCAATTTCATGGCTACTGCGATCGCGTTGTTTAATTTCTTTGAGGTTTACTTGCAAGTCGCCCATATGAGCGGCAGAGCGTAAATAGTATTGACGAACGAGTCCGTTGAAATTTATTGGCGCGGCGGTGCCAGCATAACTTTCTATATTGGTAATTTCATCAATGCCTTGTAAATACACTGATAAATCATCAAGTACGCGATTGGTTGTTTCTAGTGGCGTGCCTTCTGGCATATCAACCACCACTTGAAACTCGGATTTATTATCGAAGGGTAGCATTTTCATTACCACATGCTGAGTTGCCACTAACACCATAGAACCGGCAATTAAAATCACTAAAGAAAAATATAAAAAGTGACGTTTTTTTGATGATTTATCGCCATATAAAAAAGGCGTCATTACGGTGCTAATTAGTCGATAAAAACGGCTGTTATTTGTTTTTTCTTCGGTTAACTCAGCGTTTGTTTTATCACTGTTATCACTATTTGCACTTTTATGATTTTTTAATATTTTGTAAGTAAGCCAAGGGGTGAAAATAAAAGCGATCAACAAAGATAAAAACATACCAGCACTAGCGTTGATTGGGATCGGGCTCATGTAGGGACCCATTAATCCACTGACAAATGCCATTGGTAATAATGCAGCAATAACGGTAAATGTCGCTAAAATTGTTGGTCCACCAACTTCGTCAACCGCTACAGGAATGGCATCTTTTAACGATTGTTTACCGAGTTTCATATGGCGATGAATGTTTTCCACCACCACAATGGCATCATCAACCAAAATACCAATTGAAAAAATTAAAGCAAATAAAGAGACGCGATTAATGGTAAAACCAAATGCCCATGACGCAAATAATGTCGCCATTAGCGTAACAATAACGGCAGCGCCAACCACAATCGCCTCATGTTTACCTAATGACATCCACACTAATAAAATCACCACAAAGGTAACTAAAAAGAGCTTTTCAATTAAATGATTGGCTTTATCGGTAGCGGTTTTACCATAATCTCTGGTAATAGTAATTTTAATGTCATCAGGAATATAGGTGCCTTTTAATTGTTCCAAACGTTGTTTTACCGCGTTAACAATGTCGGCCGCATTTACACCGGCTTTTTTAGCAATGGCTAAGGTAATAGCTGGCAGTGCTAACCCTGCTTGTTTATTGGCAAGACCTGCTGTTTGGCTATTGCCTTGGTAAATTTGTACAATATTTTTGGGAGTGTCACCGGTACGTTCAATGGTGGCGACATCAGATAAAAATACTGGTGAGTTGTTATTCATACCAACAACTAAGTTTTTAAGCTCACTGGTGCTGGAAAGATAAGAGCCCGCTTGTACTGATACATAACGACCTCCAGCAACTGTGCTGGCCGAATTTGCGGTAACATTAGTGGCGCTGAGCGCATTACGTAAGTCATTAAAACCTACATTTAAAGCCGCCATGTGTTGCGGATCTAAGGTTACTTTTACCACATCGTCTGGTGCGCCAATAGTATAAACATCGTTAGTACCGGCAATGCGCTTGATTTCAGCTTCAATAGCGTGAGCAACTTTAGCTAGTGCTGTACGGTCAACTAAGGTGTTTTTACCGCTTAAAGTTAATGACATAATGGGCACATCATCAATGCCCTTTGGTTTGATGATCGGTTGCATTACGCCAATATTTTGTGGCAACCAGTCTTGGTGTGAATAAAGTTTGTTATATAAACGAACCAGTGCATCGGTACGTGCTTCACCTACTTTAAATTGCACTGACAATATTGCCATGCCCGGCATTGACGATGAATAAATATGATCAATCCCTTGAATTTCAGATAATACATTTTCAGCAGGCGAGGCAACTAACGATTCAACTTCTTGTGCCGAAGCGCCCGGATAAGCGATAAATACATTAGCGAAAGTAACATCTATTTGTGGATCTTCTTCTTTAGGGGTAACTACTGTCGCAAAAATTCCCATTAGCACTAAAACAATAGCAAGAAGTGGTGTTATTTCAGCTCTAAAAAATATTTTGGCGATGGTGCCTGATATGCCTAACTTAGTGGCCTTTTGTTGGTGATCTTCTTGTTCGTGGTCAGGCTTGTTTTTGTCAGGTTTAATTGAATTAGTCACTACTTAACCTCACTTTTATTACCAGCTAAATTTTGTAAGGCTCTAATAGCTTGTAATGGCTCAGCAACTATTTTTTCACCCACACTCAGTCCTGCCAATATTTCAGTAGAACCATCGTTTATTTGCTCGCCCGTTCTCACTTGTCGTAAATGTAATTTGCCTTGTTGGTCTAGCACATACACAGCGCGTAATTCGGAACGTTTTACAATAGCTGAATTTGACACAACTAAGGCTTGACGAGTTCCCGTTTTAAAATGAGTTTTTAAATACATACCCGGATACAAGTGGTGGTTGTTTTTAGGTAGGGCAATTCTTACTTTAAAAGTGGCACTTTGTGGGTTGGCGTAAGCGTAAAATTTTAGTGCATTTTGCTCTGGTACAAACATTTCACCTTGCGGTAATTCAATACTTACTTTACTGAAATGTTTAACTTGTTCAATATCTCGTTGCGGAATTTGACTAACAACTCTTAGTTGACTCAGTGAAGTGCCGGTAAATAGTGGTGTACCAGGTGAAACAATTTCACCTAAATTTACATGGCGCTCTAACACTATGCCACCATAAGGGGCTTTGATCACGGTATAATTTAATTGTTCTTTTGCACTGTTTAACTGTGCTATGGCACCTTCTTTATTTGCTTTGGCAATATTAAAACGGGCTTTGGCATTATCTAGTGTTTGTTGTGAAGCTAATTTTTTAGCAAATATTGTTTTAATTCGCTTTAAGCTTTTACTCGCATCGGTTAGCTCTGCTTTTGTTGCTTTTAAAGATGCTTGAGCAGCTTTGTAACTAGCTTGCTGGTTTTCATCTTTCAATTTTAATAACACACTGCCGGCATTAACTATTTCACCTGCTTCGAAAAATATATTGGTGATTTGCCCTGAGGTTTGAGCTGCTAAAGTGGTTTTATTAATGGCTTCAATGCGTGCGTCTAAGACAATGCTTTGATCTAAGGATATTTGTTTTACCAGTAACGTAGTCATAGTGGCGTGAGCAAAGTAACTTATGCAACTCGCTAATATTAATGAAGACTGAATTACTTTAATTATTGCGCGCATTATTTTTCCTTTGTAGTTTTTGGATCACTATTATCTAATAAACAACTCTTTTTTTAATTGTTGGGCAGATATGGATATTAAGTATTTTATAATAATAGCATTAACCATTAGTATAACTAATTATTTAATTAGAATAAACTAATTTAATTGTTACTAATATATAGGTGTATAAATTAGTATTATTTCTTTAGTTTTTGGCGATATTTTTTGGCTAAAATTGCTAGGATATCGCGCCAAGTAATAATACCAATGGGAATGTTTTTTTCATCTACGATAGGTAAACAGGTAAGTTTATGGTCGTCAAATTTCAATACGGCTTCATAAATACTCATTTTTGCTGGTGCAGTGACTAATTTTCTATTCATTATTTGATGCGCTTTTTGACGTAAAAGCGAGGCGYCGGCATGAGTTTCTTTGCGGGTGCCAATGTTAGGACTTAAATGTTTATGTAAATCGGCAACAGTGATAGTACCAACCAAAACGCCTGAATCAGTAACCAAAACATGATGAATATTATGTTCATTAAAAATATCTTGTACTTTGCTTAATTCATCATCGAGTTCAACCGCTAATAAATCTTTGGACATTAAATTTTCAAGAGCCATTTTATCCCTACCATTAAAACAGGTGTTTAAATAATTATCGTTTTTGCTTTAGTTATCTGTTATTTTGCTACAGTGATATTTTACTATTTTTACTAACTACTTTTTGCTAATAGTTTAGTTGAAATGATAACAGTAATAACTACTTTAATGAATAATTTATCAGGAAACTACCATGGCCGACAATTTATATTCACCCGCTTATGATCAAGATCAAATTGTTCAATTAGAACAAGTCTTTAAAAAACAAAAAGTAGATTTCTCTAAGCAGCCATATCCTGAATTAGAAGCGCGTAAACGCGATCTGGAAAATTTAAAGCAAGCAGTATTATCCTATCAAGATCAAATCATTAGTGCGATGAATAAAGATTTTGGTTGTCGAAGTAGTGATGACACTAAATTAGGCGATGTGCTGGCGACGATTATGGGGATAAATTACGCCAGTAAAAAGCTCAAAAAATGGATGAAACCCTCAAAACGCCATATTGGGGTTTTGTTTCAACCAGCAAAAGCTTTTGTTATGTATCAGCCCCTCGGTGTTGTTGGTATTGTTACTCCATGGAATTATCCATTATTTTTATCTATAGGCCCATTAACTTTAGCACTGGCGGCGGGCAATCGTGCGATGATAAAAATGTCTGAGTTTACTCCAGCAACCAATAAAGTGATCAGTGAAATGATCGCCAGTGTTTTTTCGAGTGAGCAAGTCGCAGTGATTGACGGTGGACCAATGGTTGCTGCGCACTTTACTCAACAAGCCTTTGATCATTTGCTTTTTACAGGTTCAACACGCGTAGGCAAAATGGTGATGGCTGCGGCCGCAGCTAACTTAACGCCAGTAACTTTAGAATTAGGGGGGAAATCGCCAACTATTATTGCTGATGATATTGCGATTGATGACGCAGTATCACGCTTTATTTTGGCTAAAACCCTTAATGCTGGGCAAACATGTGTAGCACCTGATTATATTTTATGTCCTGAAAATAAAGTTGATCAATTAGTTACTGCTTGTATTGAGCAGTTTAATCAAATGTATCCTAAATTCAGCGATAACGGTGATTACGGTAGCATTATCAACGAGCAACAATTTCAACGCTTACATGCTTGGCTTGACGATGCTAAAACTAAAGGCGCAAAAGTTTTTACTATAAAAGATTTTGATGAAAAAAGTTGTGCTCAACCCAGAAAAATGCCGTTAACTGTTGTTACCAATGTTAATGATGACATGCAAATAATGCAGGATGAAATTTTTGGTCCAATTTTACCGATTGTTGGCTATAAATCATTAAATGAAGCGATAACTTATATTAATGACCGTCCACGACCATTAGCACTTTATTTATGTAGCCATGATCAACAAACGCAACAAAAAGTTTTACACCAAACTCATGCTGGCGGTGTGTGTATTAATGATGCGGCAATTCAAGTGGCGCAAGATGATATGCCTTTTGGTGGTATCGGTCCGTCAGGAATGGGGCAATATCATGGTCATGAAGGATTTTTAACTTTTTCAAAAACAAAATCCGTGCTGATCAAAGGTAAAATGAATACCTCTAAAATGGCATTTCCACCGTATGGAAAATTAGTGCATAAATTAATTTATAAATTGTTTTTGCGCTAACATTTTTTTACGATGTTGTATCGTACTTGTCATGCCCATGTTACTCCGTATGCCCATGTTACTCCGTATGCCCATGTTATTCCGTCATGCCCATGTTATTCCGTCATGCCCATGTTATTCCGTCATGCCCATGTTATTCCGTCATGCCCACGAAGGTGGGGATCTTGTTGTATTGAAGTGGAAATAGATCCAGGACAATATGCTCCATGCATTGTCTAATAAGTGGCATCCATGCCACGTCCGATAAAAGCATTCGGGGATGACGGGGTGTGCATTCGGGGATGACGGGGTGTGCACTTGGGGATGACAGGTGTGCACTTGGGGATAACAGGTGTGCATTCGTGGATGACGTAAGTCCTTTTTAGCGGATATAAATCTATTATTCACTGAAATCACTCTCGTCACAAAAGTGTCATATAAATGTCTTATACTGCTGCCCATTAATATTATATTGGGTATTTTTTGTGACTTTGCCTTTAGCGTCTAACCGTTCTCGACAACTAAAAAATTCTATTGCTCGTTGGGGCATTACCGTGGGTGGTATTAGTGTATTATTTACATTAGTGCTTATTTTTATGTACTTACTGTATGTAATTAAACCAATTTTTGAATCAGCGACTGTTGAACCTGTAGCTATTACACCCGTTAGCAACACATATAAAACAGCCAAACAAATTTTATCCACTGGGGTTGATGAACTTAAAGAGATTATTTATCAAATAGACCAAGCGGGTAATTTTAATTTTTATTCAACTAAAAATAAAACCGCGAATAAACTATTACTTTCACAACAACTTATTGGAAAAAATAAAAATTTAATTAAAGTTATTGATGTGCAAAGCGATAGCGCAAATAAAAACAAAATATTAATTGATAATCAAGGTCAAGTGACTGTTGTAGCTGCAAATTTTAATTCTACATTTGTGGGTGATGAAAGAACCGTTAATCCGAGTGTTGTTTATCCGTTAGGTGAAAGTGTATTACCGCTTGATGATCAAGAACAAAGCATTGTTACTGCTGGCATGGCAATGGACGATGAACGTGCAATATTTATTTCCTTTACCCAAGATCACCGTTTAATTAAAACTACACTAACTGCAGAAGATGATTTTAGTGAAGACAGTGAATTTGAAGCCAGTTATCAAGAAATTGAGTTTACTCAAAAAGACGTTGAAAACATTTTAATTTCACCCGATTTAATGATTGCCTTTGTCCAAAGTGGCAAAGATATTTTTGTGTATGAACTTGATGATGAAGAAAATGTACCGCTAAAAGAACGGTTTACCCCAGTGAACACTAAAGATAACATAACTGCTGTGGCATTATTATCTGGTGGCAGTTCTTTACTTATTGGTAACGATAAAGGTGTGGTAAGTCAGTGGTTTGAAGTTAATACTAAACAAGGACGAGTATTCAAAGAAATTCGTACTTTCAATGCTAGCAGTACAGAAATAATTAGCCAAATTTACACAGAACAATTTCGAAAAAGCTTTATTACCCTAACTCCCGCTGGTGAAATGTCTTTGTTTTATACCACTAGTGAAGCAATGTTATGGAAAGGTTCGTTAAATAGCGCAGATGCGCAAATTACTTCGTTAGCTATAGCTCCACGTGCCGATGGTATTGTGGTGAGCGAGTTAACCAAAGAAGGCAAACAGTCGTTAACATTATATGATGTTCATAATGAACATCCTGAAGTAACGTGGCATGCCTTATGGCAAGAAGTTTGGTACGAAGGTTATCCAGAACCCGCTTATGTGTGGCAATCGACCTCTGGAACTGATGATTTTGAGGGAAAATTTTCATTAGTGCCAATCGCTTTTGGTACGGTAAAAGCGGCATTATACGCAATGATTTTTGCTCTACCGATTGCTTTGTTTTCCGCCGTTTACACCGCTTATTTTATGACGCCAGCACTACGTAAAAAAGTTAAACCCACCATTGAGATGATGGAAGCTTTGCCGACCGTTATTTTGGGATTTTTAGCTGGTTTATGGTTAGCACCTTTAGTTGAAAAATATTTACCCGCATTATTTTTAATGATGATTTTTCTCCCCTTAGCAACGTTTTTAACCGCTTTCGCTTGGTATAAATTACCCAAAAATTTGAAGGTGAAGCTCCCTGAACATTTAGCTCCTATAATATTAATACCTATCTTAATCTTTGCTGGATATTTAGCTATTTGGTTATCGCCACTGATTGAAAATGCATTTTTTGGTGGTGATATGCGCAGTTTTATCAGTAATGACTTAGGCATTAATTTCGATCAACGTAATGCTTTAGTCGTTGGTATTGCTATGGGTTTTGCAGTTATCCCGACCATATTTTCAATGGCTGAAGATGCTATTTTTAGTGTGCCATCACATCTAACCAGTGGCTCTCTTGCTTTGGGCGCTACCCCTTGGCAAACCTTAACTAAAGTGGTGTTATTAACGGCTAGCCCAGGTATTTTTTCAGCAATAATGATGGGATTAGGTCGTGCGGTAGGCGAAACTATGATCGTTTTAATGGCAACAGGTAATACGCCGATTATGGATTGGAATATTTTTGAAGGTATGCGTACCTTAGCGGCAAATATTGCCGTAGAAATGCCAGAGTCTGAAGTAGGTAGTTCTCATTATCGAATTTTATTTTTAGCGGCTTTCGTGCTGTTTATATTCACTTTTATCTTTAATACTGTGGCTGAATTTGTTCGCCAACGTTTAAGAGATAAGTACAGTTCTATGTAAGTGAGTTGAGTATAAGTAATGAAAAACATAAGCGAAATAACAAAAATAACAACAGTGACCAGCCAACATAAAGAGCAAAATGCGCCAATGAATAACAGTTATAAAACATGGTTTAAATCAGGTTCGCCTTGGGTTTGGTTGAGTGCATCAGGGGTGAGTTTAAGTCTAATTTCGGTCTTAGGTTTGTTATTGTTGATCGCGAGCAAAGGTTTGTCATACTTTTGGCCTGCGACTATTTATCAATTTGAAGTAAATGATTTACAGGGGAGTAGTTATACCGTTATTGGTGAAATATACGAACGTGAGTCTATTCCTGTATCTCAACTCGCACATACTAAAATGGTCTTTTCGCCTGAAACAGAAACCGTTGAACGTATTTTAATAAAAACCGGTAATCGTGAACTCGTTAGTTTGGATTTTCGTTGGATATTAGTGCCGCAAATAACTAAAACCACAGAGCCAAAAAATGTGGTTGTAATAGAGCGCCGCACCAATGGTAATTTTTATGGTTTTATTGATAAAATAATTCTTGATGGAAAAGAAGTTAAAAAGCAGCAATTAACACAACTTATTGAGCGTGTTGATAACTTTCAACAACAAATTGAAGATTTACAAAAAAGTGATATTGGTAGCATCAATTATCAATTAGAGCGTTTACGCTTGAAAGAAAAAAAATATAAAATAAATAATCAATTAACCTCGGATCTTAAACAAGAGATCGATATACAGGTTTTAGCGCTACAAAATCAATATAAAGTGCTTGAGAAAAAATTAATGAATTTACGTCAACAAGTTGTACGTGATCAAATTGTGGTACGTGCAATGGATGGCAAAACGCTGACCATTAATTTAGAGAATGTTTTAAGCGTATCTTATGCTAATCAACTAAATTTAGTTGAAAAAGCTGAGGTTTTTTTACAAAAAATAGGCCATTTTGTTAGTGACGATCCTCGTGAAGCCAATACCGAAGGTGGGGTATTTCCTGCTATTTTTGGTACGGTATTAATGGTGTTATTGATGACGGTGATTGTTTCACCCTTTGGTGTAATAGCGGCGATTTATTTACATGAATATGCAGGTAAAAATGGTTTTACTAAAATACTTCGTATTGCCGTGATCAACTTAGCCGGTGTACCGTCAATTGTTTATGGTATTTTTGGTTTGGGGTTTTTTGTTTATGTATTGGGTGGTTCAATTGATGCGTTGTTTTTTCCTGAAAACTTACCTAGCCCAACTTTTGGTACCCCCGGCGTATTATGGTCGGCGATCACCTTAGCAATTTTAACTTTACCTGTCGTTATTGTATCGACCGAAGAAGGCTTAGCACGTATTCCTTCATCAATGCGTCATGGTTCTTTAGCCTTAGGAGCAACAAAAGTAGAAACCCTATGGCGCATTATTTTACCTATTGCGAGCCCTGCCATAATGACCGGAATTATCTTAGCAATTGCTCGCGCTGCTGGAGAAGTTGCTCCCTTAATGCTCGTTGGTGTTGTTAAAATGGCACCGACTTTACCCTTAGATGGTAATTTCCCTTTTTTACATTTAGAGCGTAAATTTATGCACTTAGGTTTTCATATTTACGATGTCGGTTTTCAAAGCCCAAATGTTGAAGCTGCGCGTCCTTTAGTTTATGCAACGGCGTTATTACTCGTGACAATTATTGTGGCGTTAAATATGACCGCTGTTTCTATTCGCAATAAATTACGTGAAAAGTATCGTGCATTAGAGCATTAATAGCATACATTGCAACCCATAATACCAATATTATGAAAAGTTGAGCTTAGGCTTAACTCATTAAATTAAGTAAAAGAGCATCTTATGATTTCAGTAACACCAAAACCACTGGCTAGCCAACAAGTAATACGCGATTTAAATTCGTTAACGCCAGAGCAAGTAGTCTTAACCATTCAAAATTTGAATTTATATTATAGCGAGAAACAAGCGTTACACGATATTTCAATGTTGATCCCAAAAGGGCAGGTTACTGCGTTTATCGGACCTAGTGGTTGCGGTAAATCAACCTTATTGCGCTGTATTAATCGGATGAATGATTTGGTTGATCATTGCAAAATTGATGGTGAGATCCTTTTACATAATGAAAATATTTATGGTAAACATGTTGATGTTTCGATGTTGCGTCGTAAAGTTGGTATGGTGTTTCAACGTCCCAACCCATTCCCTAAAAGCATTTATGAAAATGTTGTTTATGGTTTGCGTTTAGTGGGAGTTAAAAACCGTCGCGTATTAGACGAAGCTGCGGAAACTGCCCTTAAAAGTGCAGCATTGTGGAATGAAGTAAAAGACCGATTGCACGAAAGTGCTTTAGGCTTATCGGGTGGTCAACAACAGCGCTTAGTTATTGCGCGCGCCATTGCTATTGAGCCGGAAGTGTTATTACTTGATGAACCAACGTCAGCACTTGATCCTATTTCTACTTTAACCATTGAAGAATTGATCAACGATTTAAAGAAACAATTTACGGTGGTTATAGTCACTCATAATATGCAGCAAGCAGCACGCGTAAGCGATCAAACGGCGTTTATGTATATGGGCGAATTAATAGAATATAGTGATACTAATACTCTGTTTACGACACCAACGAAGAAAAAAACCGAAGATTATATTACCGGTCGTTATGGCTAAATTGGCGGTATTTTCCTTTATGAATAAAGTAGAACGATGAGTACCTTGACAAAATAATAGATGCCTATGCACTTGGCTCAGTAACGTCATTCCCGCAGTCGTTTAAGCGTGGATCTTAGGAAGAAACATTAGATTTTCGATTAAAAGACTTCGAAGATGACGATTCTAATAAATACTTGAGTTATCTGTATAGGCAATTAAATAATATAAAATTAAAGAAAACAAATAGAGAACCACATGGATAATTTAAATTTAGGTCGTCATATCTCCGGTCAGTTTAATGAAGATATTGAAGCGATCATCAATCATGTCATGCAAATGGGCGGTATGATTGAGCAACAATTAACAGATGCCCTTACTGCGGTAAATGAGAATGATGCTGAATTAGTCAAAAAAGTTATCGCTACAGATCGCACCATCAATCAATATGAAGTTGATATTGATGATGAATGTACGCGAATTATCGCCAAACGCCAACCTGCCGCCGGTGATTTACGCTTGATCATGTCAATTAGTAAAAGTGTTGCTGATTTAGAGCGTATTGGTGACGATGCTGAAAAAATAGCCAAAGTGGCGTTAGAAAGTTTTTCTTCCAAACAACAAGATTTATTACTTAATTTAGATCATTTAGGGCGCTTGGTTTTGTCTATGTTACAAACAACATTAGATGCATTTGCCCGTATGGATTTTGATGCTGCTTTGGGTATTCATAAAACAGATGAAAAAATTGATCGTGCTTATGAAGCGCTATTACGTCAATTAATGACTTATATGATGGAAGATCCGCGTTCAATTCCACAAATTATGACAGTAATTTGGTCGGCACGTGCGTTAGAGCGCATTGGCGATCGTTGTCAAAATATTTGTGAAAACATTATTTATTATGTTAAAGGTAAGATAGCCAGACACTTATCTGCTGATGAATTGAACAATTTATAGCAAGATCTAATAAATAAATTATACTAACGTAAAAATGCATCGATATTCCTGTTAAAAACCATTTGCATGATGGCTTAAATCAGGTAATATCCGCTCGAAAATTAAATAAACCTAAAGACTATTAACGTCTGGGAATAATAATTATGGCTGGAAATTCTATCCTTGGTGTATTTGCAAAATCACCCATTAAACCGTTAGAAAAGCATATACGTTTAGTCACAAAATGCTGTAACCAACTAACACCCTTTTTTATTGCTTGTTTTGATAATAATTGGGACGAAGCAACTAAAATCCGTAAAAAACTTTCAAAATATGAACAAGATGCTGATAGCTTAAAACGTCAATTACGTTTAGAGCTACCGGGTGGTTTGTTTATGCCAGTTGATCGTACTGATATTTTAGAACTAGTAACTCAACAAGATAAAATTGCTAATAAAGCAAAAGATATTGCTGGCAGAATATTAGGTCGACAATTACTGATACCTGCTCAATTACAAAAAAACTTTACCGCTTATGTTGCACGTAATATTGAAGCGGCTGAGAAAGCAGCCGATGCTATTAACGAATTAGACGATTTATTAGAAACAGGGTTTCGTGGTAGAGAAGTTCAGTTGATTGAAAAAATGATCAACCAGCTTGATGAAATTGAAGATGATACTGATTCAATGCAGATTGTATTACGTCGTGATTTATTAGCTATTGAGAAGGATCTTAATCCAATTGATGTAATGTTTATTTATCAAATTATTGAATGGGTTGGCTCTCTTGCTGATCTTGCTGAATGTGTAGGTTCGCGTTTAGAAATAATGTTGGCAAGAAAGTAAGGGTTTATCGATGGAAATTTTAACTTCATACGGCACTATTTTGGTGCTACTCGCTGCTGCGGTCGGTTTTTTTATGGCGTGGGGTATTGGCGCAAATGATGTTGCTAATGCCATGGGAACCTCAGTTGGTTCAAAAGCATTAACAATAAAACAAGCCATTATTATTGCGATGATCTTTGAATTTGCTGGTGCCTATTTAGCCGGTGGCGAAGTAACTTCGACTATCCGCAAAGGTATTATTGACGCTAGCTACTTTGTTGATACTCCTGAATTATTAGTATTCGGGATGATTTCTGCGTTATTAGCGGCTGCTACTTGGTTATTAATTGCTTCGGCACTTGGTTGGCCTGTATCTACAACGCATTCAATTGTTGGTGCTATAGTTGGTTTTGCCGCCGTTGGTGTTGGTGTTGACGCGGTAGAATGGGGTAAAGTCGGCGGTATTGTTGGTAGTTGGATCGTAACACCGTTAATTTCAGGCTTCTTAGCATTTCTTATTTTCAACAGCGCACAAAAATTAATTTTTGATCATGATCATCCGGTAAAACAGGCGCGTCGTTGGGTGCCATTATATATGTTTTTAGCTGGCTTTGTGTTGTCGCTGGTTACCATCAAAAAAGGTTTAAAACATGTCGGTTTACATATTGGAACCGCAGAAGGTTTTTATTATGCTATTGGTGTAGCGGTAGTGGTGGCAATAATAGGTAAGTTTTTCATTAATCGTATTGAATTTAATGATCACCCAAATACAGATAAAAAAACTCACTATGCTAATGTTGAAAAAGTATTTGCGGTATTAATGATCGTTACAGCATGTGCCATGGCGTTTGCCCATGGTTCTAATGATGTTGCCAACGCTATTGGTCCATTAGCTGCGGTAGTGAGTATTGTTTCAAACAACGGTGAAATCGGCGCTAAAGCTGCTTTAGTGTGGTGGATTTTACCATTAGGTGGTATTGGTATTGTATTAGGTTTAGCTATTTTTGGTCGCCGGGTTATGAAAACTATTGGTCAAGGCATTACTCATTTAACACCAAGCCGTGGTTTTGCTGCTGAACTAGCTGCGGCAAGTACCGTAGTTCTTGCCTCAGGTACGGGTTTACCCATTTCAACTACTCAAACTTTAGTAGGTGCTGTTTTAGGTGTTGGTATGGCGCGTGGTATTGCTGCTATTAATTTAAGTGTAGTGCGTAACATTGTTATCTCTTGGGTTATTACACTTCCCATAGGTGCTGGGCTTTCAATTATATTTTTCTGGATATTAAAAGCTATTTTTATATAATCTAAACCCGTGGTGCATTTAGGAAAAACATACAGTTTTCGGTTGTTTTATCTACGTTAAACTGGCCGGTATTATTTCTGTAGAAGGTCGGCATTTATGCCGTCAATTGTTATTTGATGGGCTAAAGCCAAACCTACAGGTGATAAATTAATAAAAACAGTTTTTAATGCACCACGGGTAAGTTAATAGTTGTTTTACAATGTTTAAAAGCCAATCGTGATGATTGGCTTTTTTGATCTAAAGACGTTATCTATTAAACTCGTTATCATATTATATGGGGATATATTCATGACACTTCAAAATGCCGCTGTAGATTGAGGCTTGCCTCAAATAGCACAAACCTTTACAACTTAATAAGGTTTGACTAAAAATATTGATATAAATCAATATATTCAATAAATAATGCTGTACTTTGGTAGTACATAAAATTTCCTTGAGAATTATTTGATATTATCACTTGATCGCTTTAAATGGGTATTTCAACCAGCAGTTTCGCTAATGTTGAAGTTGAATYTMAYWMMRWWAKCWSYYKYMCWRSCTTKKRYTRCCTTACTGGCATTTTCTGTTATCACGATTAATTTATACAGCCACCTTCATCAAGATATCGATAGAGCACAACAAGAGTTAGTCGGGCTTAAATTAATCAAGCCATTGTTTAATGTAATTGAATTAATTCAAGTGCATAGAGGTCTTTATGCGGGAATTTTAAGTGGTACAGAATCGTTAAACACTGAACGCATAAAAATACAAAATTCAACTTCTGTGGCATTTAAAAAATTTGCAACACAGATGCGTTCTCAGCAAGATATATTTACAGCTTGGCAACCCCTTAAACAACAGTGGGCTATTATTACGGTAGAAGGAAAAACGTGGTCTAAACAACAAAACTTTTCTAAGCATACTTTGCTAATCAATCAAATTTTTACCTTGATACAAACTATCGCGGATACTTACTATTTAACCAATAATCCTAAACTCAGTGTTTATTATCTATTTCATACTGCTCTTCATCAATTAACACCTGCCCAAGAACTTTTAGGACAAGTCAGAGCCTTTACGGTATCGATTTTACCGAAAAAAAGATCGTCAAAATTCCAACGAATAGTATTACACACACTCCTTAATGAGTCAGATGCTAAAATAGAATTGTTGCATATCGATCTTGAAAAAACCGCAAAATATAACCCAGCTATAGCAGTGGAATTATTAGCAGCCTCTGTAAATATTATCAATAACTCAAAAAAAATCAATAGTTTAGTAACGCAAAATATTATGCAAGAAAAGTATATTTTAACCCCAGAAGAATTTTTTAGTTCGGCAACAAAAACCATTAACAATTCTTATCAAACATTACACAATATATTATTACCCGCTACAAAAAAAATAATTACCCAATTTATTCATTCAACACAAAAAACGCTCTTCATCAGTCTCTCCTGTATAATTATTGTTATTATTTTATTATTTTATGTTGCTATGGCTATTTATTTAGCCACTACAAAAAACATTAATAAATTATCACTAGTTACCGTTGATTTTGCTAAAGGTAACTTAAATAAAAGAATACCCCTTGATTTTGAAAGCGAATTAAAACCGCTAGCCGAAAGTTTTAATTTTATGGCGGACAAATTAACCACCTTAATTACCCATGAGAAAAAAGATAAAGCACGAATAAAAGCCATTATTGATTCATCACAAGATGCACTTATTCGGATGAATTGTAAGGGTGAAATAATTGAATGGAATACCCAAGCCGAGCATGTTCTTGGTTGGCGTTGTCATGAAATACTGGGTAAAAAATTGTTCTCTGTTATTATTCCATCTCATTTTCAAAAACAATATTTTGATGAAATTAATCAGCATGAACAAACTATTCTTAATACAACTCATGAAATTATGGCAAAACATCATGATAATTACGAATTTCCAATAGAGTTTACGCTGACGTCGATAAATGTTGATGATCAATGTGAATATAATGCTTTTATTCGTGATATTAGTGAACGCAAACAAGCAGAAGCAAAATTACACTTAGCCGCACAAGTATTTGTAACCACCAGAGAAGGTATAATGATCACCGATAATAAACATCTGATCATTGAAGTGAATAATGCTTTTTGTGATATCACCGGTTATGATCGCCAAGATATTATTGGACATAATCCAAGTATTTTAAGATCAAGCCAGCAACCCCCTATGTTTTATAAAACAATGTGGAAAACGCTAAATACACAAGGCTTTTGGCGAGGTGAAGTATGGAATAGGAAAAAAAATGGTGAACTTTATGCTGAGTTACTGTCAATATCGGTGATCAAAGACAAACAGGGTAATATTGTTAATTGCATTGGTTTATTTTCCGATATAACGTCTCAAAAACAACAACAAGATAAGCTTAATTTAATGGCTTATTATGATGTATTAACTAAATTACCTAATCGTGCGTTATTCGCGGATCGCTTTAATCAAGCAATTGCCCACAGCAAACGCAGCAATACAATACTCGGCATTTGTTTTCTTGATTTAGATAGCTTTAAACCCATTAATGATGATTTTGGTCATGACATTGGTGACATAATGCTAGTTGAAGTTGCTGGACGCATAAAAGCTTGTATAAGAGAAGAAGACACGGTTTCTCGTCAAGGGGGAGACGAGTTTACAATATTGCTCGGCAATCTTCACTCTATTGAACAATGTAAGCAAACACTTGAACGTATTCGCAACTCACTTGCGCGACCTTTTATTATTAATAAAAGTGCCCATAAAATAACAGCCTCAATTGGTGTAACTCTTTATCCATCAGATAATAATGAGTTAGAAATATTATTAAAACATGCCGATAATGCTATGTACCAAGCAAAACTTGCGGGTAAGAATAGATATCAATTTTTTGGATCTTAAAATCCTGCATGATCAGCTTGTTTTCTTTGTGAATTTTAGTCATTTATACCTAAGCCACCTGAAACTCGCCTCTTGAAGTAGGGTGGTATAAATTTTATTATATATAAATTAGTTTAATGGCTAATACCATATAAAGTTTGTGTTATTTTTTGTTTTTTTGTTTGTTGTCTAATTTTATTATTTTTTTGTTTCATTTCTGGCTCAACATAACTACGATCGTGATCTAAATGAACGACAATAGCGCTGTAGCGTAATTGTTTTGATTTGATCCCTGCGTTAAATAAACGCTCTCCTAACTCCCTATCTTCTCCGCCATATTGCATTCTTTCATCAAACCCTTTGGCATTTAAAATATCAGTTAGCCAACCTGAAGCATTATGTCCATTCCATGTGGCACTGGCAGGTGTAATAAAATTTAAAAATTTTTGTTGCCATCCCGATGCGGTGAGTTTTAACGTTTTGTATGTTTTTTTTAGTCCATTATTAGTAAGCCAATTCATATTAAACGCATTACCATTTTTAATATCGTGTTGTGTTATAAATTTACTTGTGTGTCTAGGTAGTTTGAAGTAACCACCCGATAAGAAATATCCTTTACTAGCATTTTTTTTATGAACTTTAATAAAATCATTACGGGGTATGCAGTCACCATCGGTAAATATTACATATTCACCCATAACTTCAAGAAGTGCCTTATTAAGTATTTTAGTTTTTTGAAATCCATTATCTTTTTGCCAGACATGAATAATAGGAAAAGGGGAAGTGGCTTGTAAATTAGTAACTACTTTTTTTGTTTCTTCTGTTGAACCATCATCAGCAACAATAACTTCATTGGGGAGATCAGTCTGATGCTGAAAACCAATTAAAACTTTTTCAAGCCATTCAGGTTCATTATAAGTCGATAAAATTACTGAAGTAGATAGAAGTTTGGTCATTATAAAAATAGTCTCAATAACAATGAATATCAGATAGTAGTAGTYTAAACTTAATATTAACTTAACTGAATAAAATAAAAAAGTAACATGCCTATGCAGATCACTCAGGTATTTATTATATTCGTCATCTTCGAGACGTTTTTATCGAAGATCTCATGCTTTTTGAGCTAGATTCTCACTTAAGAGACTGCGAGAATGACGATCCTGAGCCAAGTGCATAGGCATGAAAAGTAATTCTGCTGAGAATTTGTTAACTATAAAGTTGATGATCACATATATATTTTATAATAGAAGTAGGCATTAAATGCTGACAGTTTTGTTGTTGCTTTAATTTAGCACGAATGTGGCTTGACGAAATATCTTGTTCTATATCTTCAGGACATGAAATCAGTAAAATACCGCCACACTGTTGTTGCTCTAATTGTTTACTATCTTTTAGTTTGTATTGTCTAAGTAGGGATTTTGTCTCATTATTTATGTTTTTAAGGTTATAATTTGGACGGGTGTAAACGATTAACTGGCAAAATCTTAAAATTTCTTGATATTTATACCACTTTGTAAAGTTGAGTAATGAGTCCATACCGATAAAGAAATAGCATTGCTGCTGAGGATCCTCTTGGCTAATTTCCTGTAAAGTATCCAAAGTATATGAACGGTGTTCTTTTAATAATTCTCGCGGTTCAGCCTTAAATAGCGGATATTCGCGACAAACTAATTCAATCATTGCCAGACGTTGCCGCGTATTTGCTACTGTGTTTTTTTTGTGGGGAGAAACATAAGCAGGCATTAATAATACTTGTTGAATGTCTAAAAGTTTTGCTGCATATATTACTGGCTTTATATGGCCAAAATGAATGGGATCAAAACTGCCGCCTAAAATTGCAATAGGGTGACTGCTTACAGAGAGGTCAGGCGTATTCATAATTAAGCGCTAACACTTGGGTGGTGTTGCCGTGATAGAGACTAATGCAGACGTCAGCAAGTAAAATAAAGTGGTTGAAGTCGCTATTTGATTTACTGAGTAAATCAACGTCAGCAAGGCGACTTAGTGCCAGCTGACAATTTTCAGGCGAAATATTATTTAACGCATGTTGGTAAAGTGGTTTGCGTTTCTCCCAAATTCGGTATTCTTTAAATAAGCTGGCTTGCGTAGTGTTTTGTGTTAGCTTTGTTTGCATTGCCATTAATTGTTTTATTTCTTTGTGAATAAACCAAATGAGTTGACCTATAGCCGCACCCTCTTGTTGTTGTTGATCAAGAATTCGCACTACCTTGTTTAAATTACCGAGTAACAAAGCATCAACTAATTGAAAAGGATTAAACTTGGCTTGTTTGATCACTAATTGCTGAGCATCTTCAAGACTAATTTTATTTTGACCATACAAAATAGACAGCTTTTGTAATTCTTGCTCAAGCGCTAACACATTGCCTTCAAATAATTCGATTAATAATGGAAATATGGCTGGTTCAAGTTGCAGTTGGTAGTGTTTAGCTTGTTGAAACAACCATTGTTGCAAGCTTTTTCCTTCAAGATCATATAAAGGTAAATAACAACCTTGTGAGGTTAATGCTTTAAACCATTTCCGATTACTGGTTGGAGCATCAACACGCGGGCCATGAATAATTAATACTACATCGTTTTGTAATTGTTCATTCAAGGCTAATAGTGCTTTATTACCTTTATCACCAATTTTTGCGCTGGTGAGCTCTATTTCAATAATACGTAAATTAGAAAATAGACTGAGGCTTTGGTATTCATCGAGTATTTGTTGCCAATCGAATTTATCATCAGCACTAAAACGAATGATTTCAGCAAACCCTTGCTGCTGAGCATGGGCTTTTATTTGTGCTAAGCTGTCGTTTTTTTGCCAAGGTTCATCACCAAAAATCAACCAAACTGGCTTTACGCCTTGGTTTAGGGTGCTGATTAATTGATTATAATAAATTTTCATGGCATTAATTTAGTTCAGCTGTTTAGTTCATAGAGGTGTAATTGTGCAACTTTACAATTTTATACTCGCCAGATTTCGTAATATTCTATCGGCTGCTTCATTACGCATTTCGCTAAGCATTAAAGAAAGCTCGCGGCTTTTTGCTAAAGCATTATCAGGATCATCTTGATAATCTCTATTTAATGAAAAACTAAAGTGTTGCGCTTTTTTATTGGGCAGTCGAAGTTGATAATTAACCGTATAAATTATCTCATATTCAGCCACTTGACCATTATCAAACACTGAAAGAGTACGGCGGTCTAACTTGTCTTTTAAAATACGTAATTCAGGTATTTGAATAGTAGTTTGCTTAGTAATTGAATCGGCTGATAAATTGGTCGTTAAATTAATGTGGTTAATTTTAAGATGCTTTTTAACTATGCGTGTTAATTCACCAAAAGTATCAACTGAGCTTAAATAAAGGTTTTGTAATTCAGGGGCGATTAAATAATCGCCCCGTAATTTAAAACCACAACTTGTTAGGCTAGTAAATAACACTACACAGAGCCCAAGAATAAAAACTTGACTCAGTGTCGTGCGATACTTTTTATTTAAAAAAGGCATTATTAATTAGCCACAATATTCACTAAACGACCGGGGACATAAATAATTTTGCGCACGGTATTACCTTCAACAAATTTATTTACATGCTCTTGTGCTAAAGCGAGTTTTTCTACTTCTGCTTGGGCTAAATCAGCCGCAATAGTTATTTTGGCGCGAACTTTACCGTTAACTTGTACAATGATCAGTTTTTCGTCTTCGATTAAAGCGGAGTCATCTACTTGTGGCCACATTACTTCTTCAACATTGCTATTGCTGTCACCAATACTTTGCCATAATTGATGGCTTAAATGCGGCACAATGGGTGTTAACATCAACACTACGGCACGTATTGCTTCTTGCATTACCGCTTTGTCTGCATCGCTTTTAAGCGGTGCTTTTAATAAGTGGTTCATCAACTCCATTACCGCAGCAATCGCGGTATTAAAGGTATTACGGCGACCAATATCATCACTGACTTTAGCGATAGTTTTATGGAGCTCGCGGCGAAGTTTTTTCTGCTGACTATTTAAGGTTAAACCCGTTAGTTGTGGTGAATCACCTGCTTCATGCACATCATGTGCTAATTTCCATACCCGTTTTAGAAAACGATGTGCGCCTTCAACACCTGAGTCTGACCATTCTAAGGTTTGTTCTGGTGGCGACGTAAACATTATAAATAAACGCACGGTATCAGCACCAAATTGATCAATAACAGACTGTGGATCAATACCGTTGTTTTTGGATTTAGACATTTTACTCATGCCTGCTGAAATTACAGGCTTGCCATCAAGTTTACTGGTAGCTGAAATAACATGACCTTTTTCATCACGCTCTACGTCAACATCAATTGGTGCTATCCAATCGTGTGCGCCATTAGCTGCTTCACGATAGTAAGTCTCTGCTAACACCATACCTTGACATAATAAACGCTTAAAGGGTTCGTCAGATTTTACTAAGCCGACATCACGTAACAGTTTATGGAAAAAACGCGCATATAATAAATGTAAAATGGCGTGTTCAATACCACCTACGTATTGATCAACCGGTAACCAATAATTGGCTTTTTCAGGATCTAACATGCCGTCTTGATAATCTGGTGAACAATAACGAGCGCTGTACCAAGATGATTCCATAAAGGTGTCGAAGGTATCGGTTTCCCGTAACGCGGGTTCGCCTTTATAAGTGGTTTTTGCCCATTCCTTATCGGCTTTTATCGGAGAAGTTACACCGTCCATGACAACGTCTTCAGGTAACTCTACCGGTAGTTGATCGGCTGGAACTGGCACAGATTCGCCATTGGCTAACTGTAACATCGGAATTGGCGTACCCCAATAACGTTGACGAGAAACGCCCCAATCACGCAAGCGATAATTTACAGTAATTTTGCCTTTATTTTCAGCGACTAATTTATCAGCAATGGCTTTAAACGCTGTTTCAAAGTCTAAACCATCAAATTCAGCTGAGTTAATTAAGGTGCCTTTGTCGGTAATCGCGGCGCTGCTAATATCGTCATCATCACTTGCCGTAATGACTTGTTTTATAGCCAAATTATATTTTTTAGCAAATTCATAATCACGTTGATCATGCCCTGGAACTGACATTACCGCACCTGAGCCATAATCCATTAAAACAAAATTTGCTGCCCACACTGGCACTTGCTCACCCGTAAGCGGGTGAATTGCCACCAAGCCAGTATCAACGCCTTTTTTCTCCATCGCCGCCATGTCTGCTTCGGTGAGTTGGTTACTTTTACACTCGCTAATAAAGGTCGCTAATTTGGCGTTATTTTCTGCTGCTTTTAATGCCAAAGGATGTTGTGCCGCTAACGCGACATAAGTAACGCCCATTAAAGTGTCTGGACGAGTGGTATAAATATCAAAACTTTGATCACTGTCAGCAACCGCAAAGGTCATTTCAACCCCTTCAGAGCGTCCGATCCAGTTGCGTTGCATGGTTTTTACTTGCTCAGGCCAATCGTTAAGTTGATCTAAATCTTGTAATAATTCTTCGGCGTAATCGGTAATTTTGATAAACCATTGTGGAATTTCTTTTTTCTCAACAATAGCACCTGAACGCCAACCACGACCATCAATCACTTGCTCATTGGCTAATACAGTATGATCAACCGGATCCCAATTAACACTGGCATTTTTCTTGTACACTAAACCTTTTTCAAAAAGTTGGGTGAAAAACCATTGTTCCCAACGATAATAATCTTTTTTACAAGTCGCTAATTCTCTATCCCAATCGTAACCAAACCCTAAAGATTTTAACTGGTTACGCATATAATCAATGTTTTCATAGGTCCATTTGGCGGGCGCAGAATTGTTTTTAATGGCGGCATTTTCTGCTGGTAAACCAAAGGCATCCCAACCCATTGGTTGCAAAACATTTTTACCTTGCATACGTTGATAACGAGAAATTACGTCACCTAAAGTGTAGTTACGTACATGTCCCATGTGTAAACGACCACTTGGGTATGGGAACATCGACAGGCAATAGAATTTTTCTTTGTTTGGATTTTCTACCGCTTTAAAGGTTTGATTATCTGTCCAAAATTTTTGAACATTTGCTTCAATTTCTTGGGGGTTGTAAATGGATTCCATTAATGATTTTCTCAACGTACATTATTTGCCAGCCCAATAATGTGATTTTAGCGGTTTACGATTAACTTTTGCTGGAAATTTAAGCTAAATTTAACGCATACATCATTAGGCATAATTATCCCGCTAGAATACCTTATCTAGGGCATTAACAACAAGTTAATTTGTTTGCTCAACTAAGTTGATTTGGGTATATACTTTGAACAACTGCTAATAAGTAATAATGAAAGCGCTAATATTTCACTTTTTTATAATAGGATAAATTGCTATGACCAATAAAAATAACAACTTAGATAATGTTTACGAAAAACTTCATCACTGGCTTGAAGAGGTAAAATCTCATGAATTAAGCTCTTTGGTTGATTTTATCGAACAAGCAAAAAAATATCTTATTGCGGCACAAGCATTACCGGAAGAAAAAATATCACAATTTATAAATAACTTAGGTTATGATTTAAAAGAGATTATTGAACAATCTAAAACAGAAGCACAGCATTCTATTTATTTAGGATTACTTGAAGAAACCTTTTGGTCTGAATTAGCTAAAATCACTGATAAAAGTCAAGTGGAATGGTCAGAATTAAGTGATGAAATTAAGCATCATGGCAATTACCAACAAGGAGACGTGATTGGTTTTGGTGTGTTAGTTTGCCAACAATGTCAGCAAAAAGTAGAATACTTTCACCAAAGTGAAGTGATTGCTTGCCCAAATTGTCAGGCTACACAATTTATTCGTCAGTCTTTAGCGCCATAACTTTTCTCCTTTTTCTCTTTATTTTTTAGGGTATTCATGACAAAAAGTCAAACATCAATAACAACTAAAGAATTATTGTTTTTATCTGCTAGTCAATTAACCGCAGAGTTAAACAAAGATCTATTCACGCAAATTGATTTAACTGAAAAGCAAGAGTTTTTTGGTCATGAACGAGCCAAAGAAGCGCTTGAATTCGGTTTGTCAATGGACAGTGTTGGTTTTAATGTTTTTGCTATGGGTGAGCGAGGTACTGGGCGGCAAACATTGATCACCCAAATGTTGTCTTCATTAGCAGCAAAAAAAGAAACACCTTTTGAATGGTGTTACGTCAATAATTTTGATGAAAATCATAAACCGTTTAAGCTCTATGTTAGCCCCGGCGACGGTAAACAATTACTGCAACGCATTAATACTTTTATTGATCAATTATTAGATTTATTCCCCGAAATTTTTGACAATCCGGGTTACCAAAGACAAAAATCGGCGATTGACCGTGAATTTAATCAAAAATATGATCAAGCCATTGCAGCGGTTGAGAAACAAGCATTAGCGAGTGGTGTTTCATTATACGAAGAAGAAGGTGAGATAGGTTTTTCTCCGTTAGTTGATGGCAAGCCGATCAGTGATAAAGCTTTTGCCGATTTAACTGAACAAGAGCGCGAGCAGTTTTACCAAGTATTAGAAGATCTTGAAACATTTTTATCAGAGAAATTATTAGAGCTACCACTGTGGAAACGGGTTTCTTCGGATAAATCAAGAAAACTTAAATATGGAACCGCCAAGCAAAGTATTCGCCCGTTATTAAAAGAGCTTGAGCATGATTTTTCTGACAATATTGGTGTTTTAAAATATTTAAAGAAAATCAAAGAGCATGTGGTTGACGCTGTTTTAGAAATTTTGGTCGATGAAAGTGAAGAAACCCCCAATGATAAAGAGTTGCGTAAATTATTAGTAGAGCAATTTTTACCTAATTTACTAATACCTAGAGAATTAAACACCGGTGCGCCAGTAGTTTATGAACAAAATCCTACCTATCAAAATTTATTTGGTCATATTGATTTTTCATCTTTTAAAGGCAGTACTTATACCAGCTATCGTTTGATCCGCGCTGGCGCTTTACATCGTGCTAATGGTGGCTATTTATTACTTGATGCAGAGAAAGTCTTGAATCAACCTATGGTGTGGTCACGGTTAAAGTTAGCTTTAAAAACGGGCCAAATCAGTATGGAAAATCCTTATGCTGAAATTGCTCAAGGTGGTCTGTATAGCTTACAACCGGAAAAAATACCGCTAAAAGTTAAAGTTGTGCTGTTAGGAGATCCTGATATTTATTACACCTTGCAAGAATATGATCAGGAGTTTACAGAGTTATTTAGAGTGCTGGCAGACTTTGATCGCTATTTAGATAAAAGCACGGATAACTTAACCGCTTATGCCAAGCTTATTCGTCAAAGAGCCAGACAACATCATTATCCTGAAATAACCAATGAAGCGGTGATCGAACTAGTGCGTTACGCATTAAGACGAGCAGAGCATCAACAAAAAATTTCAGCCAATATTGTTCATGTTAATGATGTACTCGATGAAGCGTTTTATTTATGGAACAAACAATCCAGACATTCAACGTTAACGGCAGAATATATTAGTGCCGCTTTAGCGGCTAAAAAACGTCGCACTGGGCGCTTAAGTGAAACTTGGTTAAGCGAAATAAAAGAACAACAAGTATTAATAAGCACCGAAGGACAATTTGTCGGTAAGGTCAATGGCTTAACCGTGTTAGAAATTGGCGACAGTGTTTTTGGTACACCAGCCCGCATAACGGCAACCGTTTATGCGGGCACACAAGGCGTTACTGATATTGAGCGTGAAGTTGAATTAGGTAAATCTATTCATTCTAAAGGCGTACTTTTGTTAACGGGGTATTTGGGGCATAAATACGGGCAAACATTTCCAGTGTCTATTTCTGCCAATATCGCTATTGAACAATCTTATGGGCATATCGATGGTGATAGTGCTTCTATGGCAGAATTATGTGCACTGATCTCGGGAGTAACTAATTTACCTATAGATCAAAGTATTGCTATAACTGGTTCAATTAATCAACATGGGGAAGTGCAATCTATTGGGGGGGTAAATGAGAAAATAGAAGGCTTTTTTCAGGTGTGTTTGGATAAGGGGTTAACCGGTAGTCAGGGGGTTATAATTCCTAAAACCAATGTCATTAATTTAATGCTCTCTGATGAGGTTATTAAAGCGGTGAAAGCGGGCACTTTTACCATTTACGCAGTTGAAGTAATTGATCAAGCATTAGAATTATTAATGAATATGCCTGCTGGCGTTATCAGCAAAACAGGGCGTTATCCACGAAAATCAATTCATGGTTTAGCATTAACTAAATTATCAGCTTTCGCTGATTTACTTAATGGTGAAGAAGATTAGTTAATCTCAATGATAATAAGTTAGGTTTAGCTTTACTTGGAGGCGATCTTTACCTAACTTAATTTTATTTTTATCTGAACCCTACATTTTTCGGCGGTTTGGGTATATTCGTTTGAAAAATCACAAAAAAAAATTTGCAATACTCAATTTTGTACTATGCTTATTGTCTGTAGGTAAAGAAAAATAATTATCAGATTGCCGAAATCATTGGATGAATATCCTTAACACATATTTCAGGTCAATCTGACTACGACAAGTGATCTCTAATTTGACGAATGTTTTCCTAATTTATGCAGCGCTTTTATGCTGATTTTATATTAAATATAGAGATTTGTTTTCTGTCGTAATTTCCAAAAATAACAACAATGGAAATTCGGGAGTAGTGTGGTGTTAACTAGCCAATTTAGTCAAATTTGGCCAATTGCTGCGTATTTTATCATTTTAGCTGTAATGTTAGCTGGAATGTTGATGATGTCGCATTTTCTTGGTCCTAAATCATCAGCAGAAAAAAACAAAGCTAAAAACCTTCCTTACGAATCAGGCATCGTTTCTGTTAACGATAATAAAACTCGCTTCACTAATCACTTTTTTTTATATGCCATTTTCTTCGTTATTTTCGATTTAGAAACTATTTTTTTATTTGCTTGGGTTATTGCTTTTGATGAAGTCGGTTTAGCTGGTTTTATTGAAGCGAGCATTTTTATCGGCGTGCTATTAGTCGCGCTAATTTATATTTGGCGTATTGGAGCATTAGAACTCAAACATCGTCATTTACCTTTTAGAGCAAGGAGATAGTTATATGGAATGGTCTTTAACCAAAGCCAAACTCGACGATGCGATGGGCGTTGCTAAGCAGCATGCTGAAAAAGAGCTTAAACGTAATGTTTTTCTTGCTAATTTAGATGACATGATCAATTGGGGACGTAAAAACTCTATTTGGCCGTTTAATTTCGGTTTAAGTTGTTGTTACGTGGAAATGGCGACCAGTTTTACTTCTCGTCATGATATTGCCCGTTTTGGTGCAGAAGTTATTCGTGCAACTCCTCGTCAAGCTGACTTAATGGTTATTTCTGGTACTTGTTTTCGTAAAATGGCACCGGTTGTACAACAYTTATACGAACAATTATTAGAACCTAGATGGATCATTTCAATGGGATCTTGTGCTAATTCTGGCGGAATGTACGATATTTATAGCGTGGTGCAAGGGGTTGATAAGTTTATTCCTGTTGATGTTTATGTACCAGGTTGTCCGCCTCGCCCAGAAGCATTACTCGAAGGGTTGTTATTACTGCAAAATAGTATCCAGCACCAACCGCGACCGCTCAGTTGGGTAATGGGTGAACAATCCGTTAGCCAAATTGCCAAACCGTCATTACGCGATATTAAAAATGAGCATCGTATGAATGTTACCAACCTAGATTCTCCGGACGGTTGTTAATTATGACTAAAGACAATAGCCAAAAAATCAATCTCGCTAATAGCAAAAATTGGCAAATGCCCAACACGCTACCTATTGCCGATGAAATTACCGCAATCAACGCACAATTATTATTAACGCCTGTTACCGCAGTTGAAAATATTGTTGATGATATTCCGAGTTTTTGGCTGGCTAAAGATCAGTTATCGGCATTAATGCAAGTGCTTCGCCACGAATTAGACAAGCCTTTTGATTTTTGTTTCGATATTACCGCCATTGACGAAACTGAGCGTAACCATAAAGGTATTAATGTCATTGATTTTACGGTGAGTTATCACTTAAGAAGTTACGAGAGAAATCAAGATATTCGTATTAAAATTGCGTTAACAGCCAAAGATAAACACCTTAATAGTGTGTGTGCTTTTTGGGCAAATGCTAATTGGTATGAACGTGAAATATGGGATATGTTTGGCATAGTGTTTGACAATCACCCGTATTTAACTCGAATTTTAATGCCACATACATGGCAAGGGCATCCGCTATTAAAAACTCATCCGGCACGAGCAACCGAAATGGAGCCTTTTACCTTGCCAACATATCAGCAAGATATAGAGCAGCAAGCGTTGCAGTTTGAACCTGAAAAATGGGGCATGAAACGCCAAGACAAAGATAATGATTTTATGTTTTTAAATCTTGGCCCTAACCATCCTAGTGTTCATGGTGCTTTTCGTATTGTACTGCAAATGGATGGCGAAGAAATTGTTGATTGTGTTCCTGATATCGGCTACCACCATCGCGGTGCTGAAAAAATGGGTGAGCGCCAATCTTGGCATAGTTACATACCTTATACTGATCGCATTGATTATTTAGGTGGAGTTATGAATAACTTTCCCTATGTTATGGCGGTCGAAAAGCTTGCCGGAATAACCGTGCCTGATCGCGCGAAAGTTATCCGTATTATGACCAGTGAAATGTTTCGCATATTGTCGCATTTGTTATTTTACGGCACGTTTGCCCAAGATATTGGTGCGCTTTCACCCATTTTTTATATGTTTATCGACCGAGAAAAATTGTTCGCTATTATTGAAGCCTTTACTGGTGCCCGTATGCATCCTAGTTGGTTTCGTATTGGTGGTATCGCCAGCGACTTACCTAAAGGATGGGATAAGTTAGTGCGAGATTTTGTTGAATACCTACCCGCACGGTTAGATATTTATGAAAAAATGGTGATGCAAAATTCACTGATCAAACTTCGCAGTGTTGATGTTGGTGCTTATACTGCCAGCGAAGCAATTGAATGGGGCGTAACTGGCCCTGGTTTACGCGCCACGGGTTATTCGTGGGATCTCCGTAAACAACGACCTTATAGTGGCTATGATCAATTTGATTTTGAAATACCAACAGGTAACAAAGGTGATTGTTATGATCGTTGTCGTGTTCGTGTTGATGAAATGCGTGAAAGCATTCGTATAATCAAACAATGTTTAGAAAATATGCCTGAAGGGCCTGTAAAAGCAGAACATCCACAAACTACGCCACCTGATAAATCGCGTACTATGGTTGATATTGACACCTTAATACCACATTTTGTTAATGTCTCTTGGGGACCTGTTATACCCGCAGGCGAAGTAACTATGGCGGTTGAAGCAACTAAAGGCATTATGGCCTATCACCTTATTAGTGATGGTAATACCATGAGTTATCGCACCCGTATTCGTACCCCGAGTTTTGCCCATTTACAAATGTTGCCACTATTAAGTCGCGGCCAAATGGTTGCTGATTTGATCGCCACCCTAGGTAGCGTTGACTATGTTATGGCCGATGTTGACAGATAAGAGAGCATAAGATGGACATAATAAAAACCACCACAATTGATTTTTCTCACTATTTAACTGAGCAAGAAATTAGTGCGATTGAGCATGAAGCCAGCATTATGGAATATCGAGAAGCGGCGGGTATTGAAGCATTAAAAATTATCCAAGAGCACCGTGGTTGGGTTAGTGATGATAGCTTGTATGCGATTGCTGATTTACTGCAAATGCCGAGTGCACAATTAGAAGAAGTCGCCACGTTTTATAATCTTATTTATCGTCAAAAAGTCGGTCAATATGTAATTCACCTTTGCGACAGTATTAGTTGTCATTTGCAAGGTTATGATGAAATTCTTGCCGCGATCAAAGCTCATTTAAATATTGATTACGGACAAACAACGAATGATGGTGTATTTACCTTACTCTCTAATGTTTGTTTAGGTGGCTGTGATAAAGCGCCAACTATGATGATAGCAAAGCAGCATTATCAACAATTGACCCCTGAAAGTGCCATTGACATACTTACTACCTTAAAAGAAAAAGCCGTAACAGCAAAAACTAAAAAAACAAAGGGGAGTAATGCAAATGACTGATATTCCGAAAGCATTAACTCATCCGTTAACCCATTTAGTTAACCTTGAACAACCGTTAAATATTGAGCAATATCAAGCACAAGGTGGTTATCAAGGGGCAAGTAAAGCATTACACGACTATTCACCTAAACAAGTATTAGATTTAATTTCTGAATCAAATTTAAAAGGTCGCGGTGGCGCAGGATTTCCTACAGGAATGAAATGGAGTTGTGTGCCGATGTTTAGCGAGGATGATGAAAATGCACCTGAGTTTAAATACTTAGTGTGTAATGCCGACGAAATGGAACCCGGTACTTTTAAAGACCGAATGTTACTTGAAGGTGTGCCGCATCAACTCATTGAAGCGATGATCATTTCCGCTTACACCATAGGTGCAAATCGTGCATATATATTTATTCGCGGTGAATATCATCTTGCTGCTGAACGCTTACAAACCGCTATTGATGAAGCTTATAAAGCTTCATGGTTGGGCGATAAAATTCAAGGTACTCAATTTAAATTAGAACTTTACGTACATAGTAGTGCAGGTCGTTATATTTGCGGTGAAGAAACCGCATTAATTAATGCCCTTGAAGGTAAACGCGCGACCCCTAGAGCAAAACCACCTTTTCCACAGGTGAGTGGTTTATTTGGTAAACCAACTATTGTAAACAACGTCGAAACCCTCAGTAACATCCCTCATATACTGAAAAACGGTGCTAATTGGTTTAAAGAGTTGTCACCAAACAGCGATGCTGGTACAAAAATTTATGGTGCCTCAGGGCGAGTTAAAAACGCCGGTTTATGGGAATTACCTATGGGTGCAACTATTCGCGAAGTCTTGTATCAGCATGCTGGTGGCTTACAAGATGGATTAGCACTAAAAGGTTTATTACCCGGAGGTGCATCGACTGATTTTTTATTACCAGAGCATCTTGATACACCAATGGATTTTGATTCTATTGGCAAGGCTGGTAGTCGTTTAGGTACTGGCGGCTTGATCATTTTAGATGATCACAATTGTCCTGTTGCCATGGTACTTAATTTATTGAAATTTTTTGCACAAGAGTCTTGTGGTTGGTGTACACCTTGTCGCGATGGCACACCTTGGGTGGTGGAAGTACTTACCCGTATTGAAAAAGGTCAGGGAACGCTTGCCGATCTCGATACCTTAAATGACTTATGTGATTTTATGTGGCTGGGCAAAACCCATTGTGCGTTAGCCCCCGGAGCCGTTGAACCGCTTAAAAGTGCATTACGCTATTTTCATGATGATTTTGAACAGCATATCGAGAAGAAATGTTGTCCTTATGCAAAAGGACATTAATGATGACAAATTCTAAAAAAAGCACCAATAAACAAAGCAATAATAAACAAAACACAAAAAATATCGACTCAACAAAAGCAACTGAAAAAGTCACCATATATATTGATGATGTGCCTTATCAAGTTGATAAAGAAAATAATTTATTAGCCGGCGTATTATCACAAAAACTAAAATTGCCCTATTTTTGTTGGCATCCGTCAATGGGCTCGGTTGGTGCTTGTCGCCAATGTGCGGTGATGCAATATCAAGATGAAAACGATACTCGCGGTAGAATGGTAATGTCGTGTATGACACCCGTTAGCGAAGGCATGCGCATTGGCTTAACCGATAAAACATCCACTAAATTTCGCGAACAAGTGATCAGCGCAATGATGACCAATCATCCACACGATTGCCCGGTATGTGCAGAAGGTGGTGAATGTCATTTACAAGATATGACGGTAATGACAGGACATACGGCTCGTCATTATCAAGGCAAAAAACGTACCTTTAACAACCAAAACTTAGGTGAATTGGTTGGTCACGAAATGAATCGCTGTATTACCTGCTATCGTTGTGTTCGCTTTTATAAGGATTATGCTGGAGGTGAAGATTTTGGTGCGTACGGTTCAAAAAACCAAGTGTATTTTGGTCGCCAAACTGACGGCACGCTCGAAAGTGAATTTGCCGGCAATTTAGTCGAAGTATGTCCAACCGGCGTATTTACCAATAAAGTGTTTTCGACTCATTTTTCACGCAAATGGGATCTACAATCATCACCCTCAGTGTGTAGTTATTGCTCGGTTGGTTGTAATACCAGTATTGGTGAACGCTATGGTAGTGTTCGTCGGGTAATGAATCGTTATAATTCAACTATTAATGGTTATTTTCTTTGCGATCGCGGACGTTATGGTATCGGTGCTGTCAATGCGAGCAATCGACTAAAACAAACCAAAGGTTTGCATGATGAAAACGAAGCATTAAATGAGCTGAGTATTGCTAAAAAACTAGCTCATCATGCCCAAGAGCGTTTTATTGCTATTGGCTCTGCACGAGCATCATTTGAGGCCAATCGCTTATTAAAACAGTTAGTGGGGCGGACAAATTTCTCGTTAGGTTATAGCAATAATGAAATGCAACTAGCGGTGCAACATAAACAGTTACTGGCGCAGTATCCACAACCGAGTCTACATGCTATTGAACAACATAATGATTTAGTTATTATTATTGGCGAAGATATTAACCAAACCGCACCACGGTTAGCTTTATCGGTAAAACAAGTGTTACGTAAAAAAGGCATTGATCGCGCCGCTACTATTGGTATTAAACCGTGGCAAGATTCGGCTGTACGTACTTATGCCGGTAATGAGCTAACTCCGCTGTATTCTTTACAAGCAAAAACAACTTCTTTTGATAAAAGTGCCAAACAAGCACTGGTGTTATCACCTGAGCAGTTAATAGCAACCATAACCGAGGTAACCCACTTGTTATCGCAATTTGATCCACAAAATGTTGTCGCCATGGATAAAAATGAAGCAACAAATGATAGTGGCAACCAAAGTGATAATAATAAAGAAATATCCCCTTGGGTTGGTGATTTTATTACAGCTTTACAAGCGGCAGAAAAACCTTTGCTTATTACGGGCCTAAGCTTGCAAACGCCTGAGTTATTAGCCGCAATAGAAAAATTAATGGCATGTATTGCCAGTGATAAATTAGCATGCTCGCCTGAATTAATCGTGGTTGCGCCACAATGCAACAGTGTTGGTAATTTACACCTATTAAATGAGCAAACATTGTCGTTAGAGCAAATTCAAGATAAATTACTTTGCCAGCAAGCCGATAGTTTAATTTTATTAGAACAAGATTTACTCTCATTAACCGCCACAAAAATAGCAGAGCTACGGGCGCATTGTAAAACCTTAATTGTGCTTGAACATCATCAGAGTGAGCTTGCTACCTTGGCTGATATAACAATGCCTGTCGCTGCTGTAAGTGAAAGCGACGGTCATTTCGTTAATTATCAAGGGGTGTTACAAGCATTTGCGGCAACATTAGTGCCTGCCGCTCCTATTATGAGTAATTGGCGGTGGTTAATTATTCTTGCGAAAACGCTGTTTAGCCATAACCACAATCATGATCATTTTAGTGTCAATAATAATTTTAGATCTTTAACTCAGCTCCATCATTATTTTGCTGAGCAGGGAGAGGCTTGGGCGGTACAAATATTACAAGCTGAAAATAGTGATGTTAATAGAGGTAATAGAGGTGTTGCTCAACAAACCCATCGTGCCAGTGGGCGTACCGCGATGATAGCAAATCAAACCATGCACGAACCTAAAACGGTGGCTAATAGTGATCGCCATTATCACTTTTCGATGGAAGGTTCATCAGCCGAAAAAAGTGATAACTTGCCCTTTACTTGGGCGCCTAGCTGGAACTCAAATCAAGCAATTTTACAACATCAGCAAGAAGTTAACGGTGATTTAATTAACCAGCAACAGGAAAACTGGTTAATGTTTAGTTTTGATGAGCAGCTTAATGACTTGTGGCAAAACGAAGTACTTGAGAGTAATGCCTCGGTAGATCAAGACAAGTTAACTTTAGTACAAAATTTACCTTGGTTTTTAGTCGATTCTCAAGCGCGTGTTATTCCTGAATTTACGCTGATGTTCACTGGCAATACTATTGAACTGTCACCACAACTGGCTGAAGGTAAAAACTTATCAAAAGGCTCTATTGCAGTAATAACTACAGCGCAGGGGAAATTTTTTGCAACCGTTAAAATAAGTAAAAAGTTACCTGATGATTTGGTTGTTGCTAGTATTTTTGAACTTAGTTGTGATCATAATATGGTGGCAGTAACGCTCACTAACGCTAGCCCAGCACAAGTGACACAATTTAATCAGCAGTATGAGCAACGTCAACAATATGCACAACAAGAAAAGCACCACATTTTAGCCCGCCTTAAAATACAAGATCAGCATATTCCAATACATCTAACCTCAGGAGGGTTTGATCATGCTTGAGGTTATTTGGAAATTAATTGAAATGACCATTATTATTGCTTTGCTTATTCCTATTGCGGCGATGTTGGTTTGGGTAGAGCGACGTATGATTGGCATTTGGCAAGATAGGCTAGGGCCGAATCGCGTTGGTCCCTTTGGTATTTTACAATCAATGGCTGATTTGCTCAAAGTATTAGGCAAAGAAGATTGGATCCCACCCTTTAGTGACAAAGTTGTCTTTGTACTCGCCCCTGTTATTGCTGCGGTTACGGTGTTAATGAGTTTTGCAGTGGTTCCGTTTACGCCAACTATTGGTGTTTCCGATCTTAATATTGGTTTGCTATTTTTCTTAGCGATGACCTCGCTTGCGGTTTACGGTGTGGTGTTAGCAGGTTGGGCGTCAAATTCAAAATATGCCTTATTAGGTGGTATGCGTGCTGCGGCACAAACGGTAAGTTATGAAGTGTTTATGGGGTTATCGGTGATGGGGGTAGTGTTACTCACTGGGAGTTTTAATTTACGAGAAATTGTATTAGCACAACAAGATGGTTGGCTTATTCAGACTCAATTTCTAGGTTTCTTTGTGTTTTTAATTGCAGGAATTGCTGAAAGCCATCGTTTACCCTTTGATTTACCCGAAGCTGAAACTGAACTTACTGCTGGTTTTCATACTGAATACTCAGGGCTTAAGTTCGCACTGTTTTTCTTGGGTGAATATTTAAGTGTAACGCTTATTTCAACCATGTCAGTAACCTTGTTTTTTGGTGGTTGGTTAATGCCTGAACCACTGGCTTCATGGTTGCCACCATTAGTCTGGTTTATTTTAAAAGTAGCGTTTTTTGTAATGTTTTTTATTTTACTGAGAACTTCACTGCCTAGACCTAGATTTGATCAATTACTGTCTTTTGGTTGGTTGGTAATGCTGCCATTAGCGTTATTTAATTTGTTGGCAACAGCAGCGCTGCGACTTGCGGGGATTATTTGAATATGAATTCTTTAAGGATAAACGCATGATCAGTCAATTAAGAACTATGTGGTTAGTGCTAAAACATACTTTCACTAAAGCAGATACCGTTGAATACCCCGAACAAAAACCGTATTTAGCGCCTCGTTATCGTGGTCGTATCGTCTTAACCCGTGATCCTAATGGTGAAGAACGCTGTGTTGCTTGCAATTTATGTGCGGTTGCTTGCCCTGTTGATTGTATCTCTTTGCAACAAACAATTGATGACGATGGTCGTAAACGCGCAGATTTTTTTCGTATTAATTTTTCACGCTGTATTTTGTGTGGGTTTTGTGAAGAAGCATGCCCAACTTATGCGATTCAATTGACTCCAGATGTCGAGCTTGCTGAATATGAGCGTAAAAATTTGGTTTATGAAAAAGAAAATTTATTGATCAAAGGTCCAGGAAAATATCCTGATTATAGTTTTTATCAACAATCAGGCATTAGTATCGCCAGTAAAGGTAAGGGTGAAGGGGTGCAAGATAAACCAGCAGTTGATGTTAAGGGGTTAATGCCATGAATGCTGTTACCACCAATTCGGTTATTCCTTTAGAATATCTTTTTTATTTGGCAGGCTTTATTGCCATAGTCGCCAGTTTAAAAGTGGTGTTGGGTAAACACGCGGTACATTCGTTGTTGTACTTAATTGTTTCATTATTAGCGGTAGCGGTGTGCTTTTATTTTATGGGGGCACCTTTTGCCGCCGGTTTAGAAGTCATTGTTTATGCGGGCGCTATTTTAGTGCTATTTGTTTTTGCGGTGATGATGTTTGGTTTGGCCGAAGATGAAGAAAAACATGCGCCACATACTTCAGGGTTAACGATTTGGGTTGGTCCAAGTGCTCTGGCTTTCGCGTTATTGTTTGAGCTTATTTATATCATCAACAATGTTTCACAACATAATGTTACTGCCATTAATCATATTAGCCCCAAACAAGTGGGCAGCTTACTCTATGGTCCTTATTTATTGGCGGTAGAAATTGCTTCATTTTTATTACTCGCAGGCTTAGTGGCGGGTTATCACTTTGYCAAACCCAATATTGACGATAAACGTGTAAGTGACAAATTGGTAAGTAAGGGAGAATCACAATGATAGCCTTACCTTTTGAACATATTCTTATCTTAGCCACAACCTTATTTTTGATCGGTTTTGTTGGAGTTATCTCGCGAAAAAACACTTTGTTTATTTTAATGAGTTTAGAAGTCATGCTTAATGCTGTCGGTATTGCTTTTATTGGCGCAGGTAGTGTTTGGCAACAAGCCGATGGGCAGGTAATGTTTATTCTTATTTTGACCTTAGCTGCAGCAGAAGTCGCGTTAGGCTTAGCTTTACTTATTCGTTTGCAGCGTAAATTTCAATCCCTTGATATCGACATCCTTAATAAGTTGCGGGGTTAGTAATGATTTTATCTTGGCTACCATTTTACCCATTAATTAGTTTTTTCATTTTAATTATTTTCGGTAAGCGTTTGTCTTGGCTTATGGCGACAATAGTGAGTGTTGGGGCGGTAACATTAAGTGCTCTTTCCTCTTTTATTGTCATCCAACAACTTGCACAAATCGATAACCATATTATCACTGTTCAATTGTGGCAGTGGTTTAGCTTAGGCACAGCGCAAGTTAACTTTACCTTATATCTTGACGGTTTATCCGCCGTGATGATTTCGGTGGTCACAGGTATTGGTGCACTTATTCATCTTTATGCTGCTGGTTATATGAAAGAGGATGAAAACTTTAGCCGATTTATGGCTTATATGAATTTGTTTATCGTCGCGATGTTGCTGCTAGTGCTTGGTGATAATTTAGTTTTATTATACTTGGGCTGGGAAGGGGTTGGTCTATGTAGCTTTTTGTTAATTGGTTTTTGGTATCAAGACCCAGCCAATGCGATGGCGGCAAAAAAAGCTTTTATTGTGACTCGTATCGGTGACACCGCCATGGCAATTGCTTTATTTATGTTGTTTAGCACTTTAGGCGATCTCAATATTGCTAACATTACTGAACTCGCGCAACAGCAATGGCTGGTAGGCGATGATAAAGCGTATTGGATCGCTTTGTTATTACTTGGCGGTGCAGTAGGAAAGTCCGCACAATTACCCTTACAAACTTGGTTGCCCGATGCTATGGCTGGGCCAACGCCAGTGAGCGCACTTATTCATGCCGCCACTATGGTAACCGCAGGTGTTTATTTAATTGCTCGTATGCACGGCATATTTTTGCTTAGTCCAGAGGTGATGAGTTATGTCGCTTGGATCGGTGGTTTAACCTTATTATTAGCCGGTTTTGCAGCGTTAGCACAAACGGATATTAAACGAGTATTAGCGTATTCCACCATGAGCCAAATTGGTTACATGATGTTAGCGCTAGGCGCCGGTGCATGGAGTGAAGGTGTATTTCATTTAATGACCCATGCTTTTTTTAAAGCGTTATTGTTTTTAACTGCGGGTTCGATCATTTTAGCGTTACATCATCAGCAAAACCTTTTTAAAATGGGCGGTTTAGCACGAAAATTACCAATAGAAACCTCTTTGTTTGCAATAGGTTTAATTGCCTTAATTGCTTTACCGGGTACTTCCGGATTTTATTCAAAAGAGGCTATTATTGATAGTTTGTGGAGTTCATCAACCGCCGGTGCAGCATTATGGTGGTGCGCTATTTTAGGCGCTTTTTTGACCAGTGTTTATAGTTGTCGTTTATTCTTTTTAGCCTTTTTAGGTGAGTCGAGAAGCGAACATCAAGTAAAAGATGATTTTTCAGCGATAATGCGCTGGCCGCTATTTTTGTTGGCTTTGTTAGCATTACTCGGTGGTTTGTTCGCCAACATGGTTGAAATTAATCTCAGTAACGTTTTTGTTGATAGTGTTAGTAGTGCGCAAGCCTCTAGCCATAGTCTCGTTACTGAATCATCACCTCATTGGCTTCATTATGTTGCGATAGTTACACCTTTTATTGGTATTGTATTTTCATGGTTTTATTTTGCTGATTATCGCCAAACTAGTCATAGTAAAACTAATCATGAAGTTCAGTATACTGCAAACAATTTTTCTGATTTCTTCCTTAATGGTTTAGGTTTTGATGCACTTTATCAACGCTTGATTGTTAATCCTTATTGTTTTCTAGCTAAACTTAATCGGCGTGATATTTTCGATCAAATAATTATGTCTAGTCGCTGGTATGTTGATTTGTGGCGCGAGGCACTGGTGGCGAGTCAAACAGGTAGTTTACGCTGGTATGCGGCAACCTTAGGTGTTGCGGTGGTGTTTTTATTAGGAGTAGTATTGTTATGATCATCATTTTTATCATCATTGCTTTATTACTTGCTGGTGCAATCGCATGGTTTTTTGACAATGAAAAGAATAATTTTGCCCGTTGGTTTTCGCTGATCTCCCTAGCTAGCTTATTATTATTTTTTATCTACGATACGCTATTCGTTGCACAAACATTTACTACCTTTACACCGTTAGTTCGATTTGCTTGGATCAAAACTTTTAATATTGAATTTGCGCTAGCGTTAGATAATTTGAGTATTATTTTAGTGATATTAACGCTATTTTTAGCACTTATTTGTGTGCTAGTTTCATGGCATGAAATTAAAACTAAAATTGGTTTTTATTACTTTAATTTACTTGCCGCAATCGCGGGAATTATTGGCGTTTTTACTGCCATAGATATGTTTTTATTTTTCTTCTTTTGGGAGATCATGCTGCTGCCAATGACCGCAATTATTGCTATTTGGGGGCATGAACAACGGCACTTTGCCGCGATTAAATTTTTCATTTTTACTCAAATAAGCAGCTTGATCATGTTAATTGCCATTATTGCTATGGCATACCTCTATCAACAACAATTTGGTCAGTTAAGTTTTTATTATCACGATTGGCAAAAACTTACGCTTGATAGCTCGATGAGTTTTTACTTAATGCTCGGGTTCTTTATAGCTTTTGCGGTAAAACTGCCTTCGGTGCCGTTTCATTCGTGGTTACCTGATGCTCATACACAAGCGCCTACTGCTGGTAGCGTATTACTTGCCGGAGTGCTATTAAAAACAGGGGCATATGGGCTCATTCGTTTTGTTATATTATTGTTCCCACAAGCGAGCCAAGAATTTGCCCCTGTTGCCATCACCTTAGGTGTGGTGAGTGTTTTATATGGTGCGAAAATGGCGTTTGCTCAACAAGATTTTAAACGCTTAGTTGCTTATAGCAGCATCAGCCATATGGGCTTTGTCATGTTGGCATTATTTGCCTTTAATGCGGTGGCTTATCAAGGTGCTGTATTAACTATGGTGGCTCATGGTTTAAGTAGTGCTGCCATGTTTTCTATGGCGGGGATGATTTATAGTCGTATTCATACTCGGTCGCTAGCCCAAATGGGTGGTTTTTGGCAAAGTGCGCCACGTATGGGTGGGTTTGCGTTAGCATTTGCTGCCGCTGCCTTTGGCTTACCCGGTTTAGCAAATTTTGTTGGTGAATTTTTAAGTCTTGCCGGTTCTTTCTCGGCTCATCCAATTGCCGTTATGTTTGCTGCGTTAGGTTTAATAGGCTCTGCAATATACGGGATGTATTTATTTCAAAATAGCTTTCAAGGGCCGATAAAACACACTATTGCTGATTTCTCCAAACGAGAAACTTTGGTTGCGGCAAGTTTATTATTTTTACTTGTTTTCATTGGATTGTTTCCAAATACTGTTTTACAAAAAATACGAATTGAACAAAAAATTAGCGTACAAAAAGCTAGTGAACAAAAAATTAGTCAGCAATTTGTTGTACAAAATATAAATAAACTTGTCATGGCGACGCCTGCAACAATAGGGAGAAAAGATAATGAATAGTGCTCAACTTATTGCCATAGCTCCACAATTAATTTTATCTTTTGGTATTGTTTTATCATTATTGTTAATCGCTTGGCAGCGAAGTAAATGGTTAATTCAAGGTTTTACTTTCTTTATTTTTGTGTTGGCGCTCATTGCTACTCTTGATTTATATCCTATCGATAATATACAAGTAACCGTCTTACTTTTAGTCGATAGTTATAGTTTAGTTGCGCTAGTGCTTATTTTAATTTCTGCTCTGACCATTACTGTTTTTAGTGGTTTTTATTTAGCTAAGTATACTGAAGTGCACGACGAGTTTTATTTGCTCTTGCAGTTAGTTATCTTGGGCGCCGCAATTTTAGTGATCAGCGATCATTTTGCCAGTGTATTTTTAGGATTTGAGTTATTAAGTATGGCGCTAGTTGGCATGGTCGGTTATTTTCGAGAAAGCGATCACGGGCTAGAAAGCGCTTTTAAATATTTAATTTTAAGTGCTACTGCATCCAGTTTTATGCTGCTCGGTATTGCTTTTATTTACGGTACTACGGGCAGCTTATCGTTTGCTATGGCGAGTAATGCTAATCATTTAATTGATCATCTTTACCTTGCCGGCATTATTTTGTTTTTATTAGGTTTATGTTTTAAATTATCGTTAGTGCCATTTCATTATTGGACTCCTGATGTTTACCAAGGCGCACCAACTCCGGTTACTATGCTACTTGCGACTGTTTCTAAAGTTGCTATTTTCACGGTATTAATTAAATATTGGTTTAGCCAAGTAAATTATGGTGATGAAAGTCTCACCGAAATTATTAGTTTAATTGCTATATTATCCATGCTTGTGGGTAATGTTATGGCGCTCAGGCAAAATAATATTAAACGCTTGTTAGGTTATTCTTCTATTGCTCACATGGGCTATTTGCTCATTATTTTACTGATCACCTCAACACAAAATATCACCTTTGCATGGCAAGCTGCTTTGTTTTATTTAGCCGCGTATTTGTTGGCAAGTTTATTAATATTTATGGTGTTAATTGTTTCCCATCGGAAAAATAACTCAGATCAAATAGAAATAGTACATTGGCGTGGTATGTTTTGGCATCAACCTTGGCTTGCTATGGCGGTTATTATTAGTTTATTAAGTTTCGCAGGAATACCGTTAACGATGGGCTTTATTGGTAAGTTTTATTTGTTAGTACAAGCCACTCAACAGCAGTTATGGTTATTGATCGCCACGCTTATTACCGGTAGCGGTATTGCTTTATATTATTATTTACGTATTATTTTTGTGCTGTTTGCGCAACATCAAGAACAATCAATAGCACCTCAGCATGGTGATATTGATAATATTTTTCAACCAGTTATAGCTCGTGTTACCATCGCAATATTTTCTGGGGCAATAATTGTGATCGGAATATTTCCTGATGTTTACGCTTACTTTTTATCTGCATAACAGAAAATTGCATGATTTAACTTGCTAATTGTTTAATTTGCTGTAGTATTCGCGCCTCAATTATCGTTGCTATTAGATAAATAGCCCTTACCCTTAACTTGTTTTAATAAGAGGAGGAAAAGGAAGAACGATGATCGCTTATCCAAAATAATCGCGGTTGATTGTAATGGATAATATATATTGAGTGAGGTTATACCGCCCAATAGACTTGTCCAGCTAATAAATAGTTATTAGCATCAACTGTGTGTCGATAATGTAGAACATTACGACCTGCCATAAGTCTTCTAGGTGGATCCCTCGTATTTTACGCAGGACTTTCCTGCCTTAGAGAAGACGAAAATCTATGACTGATATTAACAATGCCACTGTTGGCTTTGACGCTTTAGGCTTGCCTGAAAATTTATTAACTGCTTTATCTAATATGGGTTTTGCTAGCGCAACAGCCATTCAAGCACAAACTATTCCCCATTTATTAGCCGGTAAAGATGTACTAGGTGAAGCCCAAACAGGTACAGGTAAAACTGCGGCGTTTGGTTTGCCTGCGCTCGCTAAAATCGATACTAATCTACGTAAACCACAATTAATGGTATTAGCGCCAACACGAGAATTAGCCATTCAAGTTGCTAAAGCAATTGAAGACTTTGCTAAAAATATGAAAGGATTAAAAGTAGCTACCTTATATGGTGGTCAATCTTATGGTCCTCAATTTGCTCAATTAGAGCGTGGTGCCCAAGTTGTTGTGGGTACGCCGGGTCGTTTAATGGATCACCTGCGCCGTAAAAGTTTAAATCTTGCACATTTATCATTTTGTGTTTTAGATGAAGCGGATGAAATGTTAAACATGGGCTTTTTAGATGATATTGAATGGATCTTAGAGCATAAACCTGACACTGCACAAATGGCGTTGTTTTCAGCCACTATGCCTTCATCAATCCGTAAAATTGCTAACCGCTTTTTAAAATCGCCTGAGCATATAAAGATTGCTGCGGTAAATAAAGAGAAAGCTAATATAAAACAATATGCTTGGAAAGTAAGTGGTATTCATAAAAACACTGCGCTAGAGCGTATTGCTGAAAGTTTTGATTATGATGGCATGATCATTTTTGTTCGCACCCGTAACGACACGGTAACGGTTGCTGAACATTTAGAGGGCTTTGGTTATGCTGCTGCCGCCATTAACGGTGATATGAATCAAGTACAGCGTGAACGTACTGTTGACCAAATGAAGTCTGGTAAATTATCTATTTTAGTGGCAACCGATGTGGTTGCTCGTGGTTTAGATATTCAACGGATTGATTTAGTGATCAACTATGATTTGCCTGGTGAGAATGAAGCTTATGTGCATCGTATTGGTCGTACCGGTCGCGCTGGTCGTAGTGGTACTTCAATTGCATTTGTTCGTCCTCGCGAAATGTACTCGTTGCGTCATTACGAACGTTTAACAAATGGTACTATCGAATCATATAATTTACCTAGTATCCAAGAAATTGGTAAAGCACGTATTGAAAAAACACGGGTAGAATTAGCTAACTTAGTTGAGTCAAAAGATTTAGCCAGTATGCGTGAAATTATCGCAGCAATGGTCACTGAGTCAGAACTTGATATTGCTGATTTAGCTGCGGCATTATTATTCCAAAAACAAATGAAGCAACCTTTACAGCCAAAAGAAGATCCTAAACCGCGTCGTGAACGTAACGACAGCCGTTTTGATCGTGACAGTAAAGATCGCAATGGCCGAGGTCGTGATCGCAATGACCGTGGTCAACGTGCTGACAGAAATGATCATGGCCAACGCGGTGATCGTAATGATCGTGGCGAAAGAGCTGCGCGTAAACCTAAAGTAGCCCGTAATGATGTCGATTGGCAATCATACCGTCTAGAAGTAGGTAAAGAGCATGGCGCTAGACCTGGAGATATTGTTGGCGCTATTGCTAATGAAATTTCACTAGATAGTAGCTACATTGGTCAAATTAGCTTACACGACCGCCACACTATTGTGCAATTACCTAAAGGTATGCCGAAGAAGTCTTTCGACCAGTTAAAGCGTGTTAAAATTCGCCGTCAATCGTTAGAAATCTCAGTATCAGATGCACCGGTTGCAGCGATGAAACCTCGTCGTAGTGAACGGAAAGATCGTGCTAGTTCGATGAATTAAGAATATATAAAAAAATATTAAATTTGTTTTTATATAGTAAAGGCGTCAATTGGCGCCTTTATTTTTGCCTGAAATTTAAATGATATATCAGCAAAACAAATCAAAATAACCTCGTGTATTATTTACTTTACGCTTGTGGAGTAGCACTAATATAGCCTTGCATAGAGTTGGTTAAAAAAGCGTTAAATTTAACGTACATTTTCTTTTACATCGCCATTTTTATTGCTCACCATGAAAGCTTTTTCTTTTAAACAATCACCGTGATAATAAAGTTAACAAAGTGATATTGACGTTAAAGAGAGAAACAAAATGACAGCAGTTGCTACCCAAGAAACCACCAATGCAGTAATTAATGGTTCTGATCTACAAGAAAAGAATCCATTAAATTTACGTGGTATTGAGTTTACTGAATATGCTACCCCTGATAGTGATTACATGGAAAAAGCTTTTTATGGTTTTGGCTTTTCAAAAACTAAAAAATTCAAAGGTCGTGATATTGATTATTTTAATCAAAACGATATTCACTTCTTATTAAATAATGAAAAACAAGGTTTTTCTAAAGAATTCGCTAAATCTCATGGTCCAGCAATTTGTTCTATGGGCTGGCGTGTTGACAATGCCGCTTATGCCTTTGAACAAGCTGTAAAACGTGGCGCTAAATCGGCTGAAAATGAAGCCAATAAATTACCTTACCCTGCCATTTTCGGCATCGGTGATAGTTTAATTTATTTTGTTGATAAATTTGCCGCTTCAACAACTAATCCAGGTTCAATTTACGAAGATGATTTTGAAGCATTAACAGCACCTGTTATCAATGAAGATAAAGGTTTTTTACGCGTAGATCATTTAACTAATAATGTTTATCAAGGCACTATGCATAAATGGGCAGACTTTTATAAAGGTGTTTTTGGTTTTACCGAAGTACGTTACTTTGATATAAAAGGTGTTAAAACTGCACTTATTTCTTATGCTTTACAATCACCTTGTGGAACTTTCTGTATTCCAATTAATGAGGGTAAGGGCAGTAAAAACAATCAAATTGATGAATATTTAAACGAATATAATGGCCCCGGTGTTCAACATTTAGCTTTTATTACCGATGATTTAGTGGGTTCGCTTGATAAGTTAGATCGCTCAATTATTGATACTTTACACATTGTGCCAGAATATTATGAAGAAATATTCGATCGCGTACCTTGGGTAAAAGAAGACAAAGAAAAGATCAAAGAACATCAAATATTGGTCGATAGTCAAGCTAAAAATACTTATTTATTACAAATTTTCACTAAAAATATGTTTGGTCCTATTTTTATTGAAATGATCCAACGGGTAAACGACCAAGGGTTTGGTGAAGGTAACTTTTCGACCTTATTTAAGTCGATTGAATTAAATCAAATGGAACGTGGTGTGTTATAAAGTAGCGTGTTATAAATAATATAGAAAATTATGATAGTTAATTCTGGGTTAGGAAATTATTATGAAAAATGGTAAATCACATTTAATGTTAATCCCTGCAATTGGTAGCGTTAGTTTTGTCGTTAGTCAATTGATAATGAAATCTAATGAAGTGAATATCTTATTTGGCTTAAGTTCTGATGCTTTAGCAGGTATTGTTGTAGGACTAGGTTTTGGAGTAATGATTATTTTATTGAAACAAGGCGTTGCAAAAGGTAAAAACCATTGTAAGTAATTATACTTAAAAGCTCATAATACAGAAAAATAGCAGAGACTATTGTTGTGTGCTAATTGTTTCATGATAATATTCAGATGGTTTTTAATCGGAGATCTACGTCACAAAACACGAGATCTTCGATAAAAACGTCTCGAAGATAACGATTATAATAAATACTTTAGCTATCTTCATAGGTATGTAGTTTTGTAATTTATAAGCATAAAACCGCTCAACTTCACTGTTTAGCGGTTTTTTTAAGTTAATGGCTATGTTCCCGTAAATTGTTGCTAGTCAAATAAATCGTCGCAAATACAATGCTTTGTAGGTCGGCATTCATGCCGTCAATATTGATGGGCTGAAGTCCAACCTACACAGGTTTTACGCGATAATTATTAGTTGAATAACAATTAAGTACAACATAGCCAAGTTAATAAGTTCTTTCTAGTCCAGAAACAGAAACTTTTAAGTCTTTTAATACACCATCGTGTAATTTATAAACTAAACCATGTACAGACAATTCTTGGCCATCTTGCCATGCTTTTTGGATCATACTGGCATCACAAATATGGGCAACTTGCTCAATAACATTAAGTTCGCATAATAAATTGGATTTTTCTTGCATATTGGTTACCGCATCAAGTTTTTCTTGATGAAAACGATATATATCTTTTATATGCCTTAACCAATGATCAATCAAGCCGTGTTGTTTGCCATCAAGTGCTGCACCAATGCCACCGCAGCCATAATGGCCACAAATAATAATGTGCTTAACTTTTAAAATTTCTACGGCAAAATGAATGACTGATAAGCAATTTAAATCGGTGTGGATCACTTGGTTGGCTATATTACGATGTACAAATACTTCACCGGGTGCCATGCCTAATAATTCATTGGCAGGTACACGAGAGTCAGAGCAACCAATCCACAAATATTCAGGGTTTTGTTGTCGGGATAATTCAGCAAAAAAGCTCGGTTGCTCAGCTTTTATTTTTTCAGCCCATTTACGATTATTTTCAAATAGATGATTTATTGTTGACATTTAATGCTCTATTGATCGAGGTTAATGTGAGATAAACACTTTATTTAGAAATTATAACAACTAAATGATAAAATATGACATAGGCAAGCAGTAATTAAATGTAAATTAAGAGACAACGAATATGGCAGTAGCGTGCGCACGACACATTTTAGTTAAAACAGAAAAACAAGCAAACGAATTAAAAGAAAAGATCGCTAAAGGTGCTGATTTCGCCCAATTGGCAAAAAAATTCTCATTGTGTCCATCTAAGAAAAAAGGCGGTGATCTTGGTGAATTTCGTCCTGGAAAAATGGTTAAAGCTTTTGACAACGTAGTTTTTAAGAAAAAAGTATTAGAAGTTCACGGGCCAGTGAAAACTAAATTTGGTTATCATTTAATACAAATAATTTATCGACATTAATTGCGGAGCAAAGGTTATTCATCATGCTCTTTTTCATCTAACTGTTGATTACGTTTTTTTATCTTTTGTAATTGTTCATCAGTTAAGTTAAATTTTTTGGCTGATTTTTTGAGTAGTAAAATACCACTAACAATCATGGCAATGGCTAAAGTAATGATGAGTAATGCAGTTAAAGACATATTTTAGCGATCCGAATTAGTGCCGGCTGCTCTAGTGCTGGCTTCAATATGGCGTTTTTTAGCTAAATTTTGTAATTGTTTAGATTGTTCATGCAAACTCATCCTGACTAATATTTCTCGATCTTCTGCACGAATATAATGAAAAATCACTTGATGCGTAAATTCATCATCATTTTGATCAATGTTGATTACTTCACCTAAGCAAAATACAGCACAATTGGCATGAAGTAAGAATACTTTCATTTCTAAAATATCATTTAACGCAAATGCAGTGGGTGATTTAAACATAATGCCGCCACCGCCAAATTTAGTGCCGGTAAAACGATGTTGTGGTTCATCTTGTTGGCTCAATATGTAGCCAACGAGCAATTCTATTTTTTGTGATTGAAAGTTTAAAAAATCTACCAGCTGCGTAGCTACGCCACTTAAATTTTGTAACGGGCGTAACGCTGCTTGATCTATCGTGCTCACTTCAGTAGCCATTTTAAATGGTACTGGTATTGTATCAATAAATTGTTCAAAGCTAGGAATGTTTTTAACAACGCCACTGATGTTAACGCTAAACTGATAATCAATTGAAAAAAACTCATTAAATTGTTCAAGTTTATTTTCATTATTTATTGATGACATTTATATACCTAGATTGGTTTGCATATTAGATAAGAAGTTTAGCTGAAATAATAAGTAAATAAAACTAAGCATATTAGCCGATTTTGTGTAAAATTTACTTTATTTAGAGGCTTAAATAGGAAGCTAAATGACTGTTAGGTTAAGTTATCGTCATGCAAATATTGAAGATTTATCTTTTTTATTAAAATTAAGAAAGCTAACTATGGTTGAACATCTTGAAACCGCAGGCATGTTTTCAACTGAAAAACAGCATTTATTGCGTATAAAAGAGTTTTTCAATGATTCACAAATTATTTCATTAAATGACAAACCGATAGGATTGTTAAAACTTGCCATGTTTGATGATCACTTACATATAAGGCAGTTTCAAATTTTACCGAAAGTACAAGGAAAAGGTGTTGGTAGTAAAGTGTTGGAAGATGTTATAAATAGGGCTTTAAAACGTAATTTATCAATAACCTTGAATGTGTTACTGGCTAACCCTGCTCTCGAACTGTATTTACGCTCTGGTTTTATTATTACTGGACAAAATGAATTAGAATATCAAATGGTTCTTAATCACATTCATTTGGATAATTAGTCTAAACACTACTGTAATCGTGTTGCTTATGATAAACTGCCGCGCAATTTTATTAATCAATTATGTGAACAAATAATATGTCTGAAAATACATTTGAAACCACTTTTGAAACGACGGAACAACGTGTTAGTTATGGTGTTGGTCGTCAATTGGGTGATCAATTAAAAAACAATCCTTTTAAAGAATTTGATGTTAATGCTGTTCAAGCTGGTTTAGTTGATGCAATAGCGGGTAATGAAAGCCAAGTAAGTGATGAGTTACTAAATGAGGCTTTTGGTGTTATTTCTAAAAAATTGCAAGAGCAAGAGCAAGTAACGGCAAAAATTAAAGCAGAGGAAGGCGAAAAGTTTTTAGCTGACAACGCTAAACGCGATGAAGTCACGGTTACTGAATCGGGTTTACAATATGAAGTGTTAGCAACAGGCGAAGGCGATAAGCCAACTGCTGCAAGTACTGTACGTGTTCATTATCATGGTACGTTACCAGACGGCAGTGTATTTGATAGCTCTTATGATCGTGGTCAACCTGCTGAGTTCCCTGTGAATGGTGTTATTGCTGGTTGGACAGAAGCGTTACAGTTAATGACTGTTGGTTCTAAATGGAAGTTATCTATTCCATATAACTTAGCCTACGGTGAACGTGGCTCTCAAGGTTCAATTCCTCCTTATGCTACCTTGGTTTTTGATGTTGAATTAATCGACATTTTATAATATTAAAAGCCGGTGTTTACCGGTTTTTTTTCAGCTACTATTTAGGAACTTACTTTTGTTAGACCAGCAACTTAAACATTTATTTAGTAACTATCATCAGGCATTCAAAGCACAAAATATTGATCAAGTATTGGCTTATTATCATTTACCTTGTACGTTATTAACACCCGATAAATTGGTGTTATTATCGACTAAAGAAAGTTTTGACCTGGAATTTGAAAAAATATTTATCGGTATAAAACAAGCTGGAATTACTTCGTTTAAGGCCTTAGAGGCAAGTTATGCACAAATAAACAATGATATTGTTGTTGTTAACGTGCATTGGCAGTTTTTTGCTGAAAACGATGAGATTATTGCTGATTTTTACGCGTTATATCATATTTTGAAATCAGCTATAACAAAAAGTGGGCAGCAATTAAAAATATTTCAGGTAATATCTCATGAAGTTAAAAGCACTTTAACTTTTCCTCTAAATTTAACTGAAACAGTAGAATAACATGACAATAAATGTAGCTATTTTAGGGTGCAGTGGTCGTATGGGACGCAATTTGATCCAAGCCGCGGTAGATCATCAACATATTACCTTAATTGGTGGCAGTGTTCGTGCATCATCATCATTTGTTGATTTTGACTTAGGTGAATTGGCCGGCATTGGCGCTATCGGGCAAAAAACATCAACAAAAATAAATGATTTATTAGCCGCTGATGTTTTAATTGACTTTACATCAATAGGATCAACACTCGAAAATATTAAATGGTGTCAACAGCATAATAAAGCGCTGGTTATTGGTACTACAGGTTTTAACGAAGAACAGGTTCAAGTTATTGAACAGGCAGGAAAAGATATCCCGATTATCTTAGCACCCAATACCAGCATTGGGGTTAATTTACTTTTTAAGCTGATAGAAATAACCGCAAAAGCAATTGGCGACTATACTGATATAGAAATTTTTGAAGCGCACCATAGATTCAAAAAAGATGCACCATCGGGCACTGCGATGAAAATGGGGCAAATTATTGCTGATACTTTAGGACGTAATCTTAAAGAGTGTGCCGTTTATGGTAGAGAAGGGCTTAGCGATGAGCGTAAGCCAGATACCATAGGCTTTGCTACGATAAGAGCAGGAGATATTGTTGGCGAACATACTGCTTTTTTTGCTGATTTAGGTGAAAGGCTTGAAATTACCCATAAAGCAAGTTCTCGTATGACTTTTGCGTTAGGGGCAATGCGCGCTGCAACTTGGCTAGCTGAACAAAAGTCAGGTTATTACACCATGCAAGATGTATTGGGATTAACAAGTTTAAATTAATAAACTTGAAATAATTAACTAGAAAACTACTGTTTTTGACCAGTTGGTTCTATTTTTACAGTTAACACTGTTTTTTACTAAATTTACTGGACGTGATGGCTGTTTAAGCGTAAAATGCGCGGAATTTGTCATGGAATCATTAAAATTTATCATCTATTGATATTGTTGACAGGTTTACTGTGTTTTATTTATCTTTTTGGTATAGCTTTTTATAAGACTTTTTATTGATTTTTTTATAAAGAGCAGTTAACAAAATATTTCATTAAACAAAGATAAATAACACCAATTTACGCTTGTTAAGTTTTACTAAATATAAGTTTACTTACTAAGTATCTTTTCTTCTTTACGGAGGTTAAATTGGCTAAATCTGCTATTTTAGTGCTGGAAGACGGCACTGTATTTAACGGCACTGCAATTGGTGCATATGGCGTAGCTGTTGGTGAAGTAGTATTTAATACTTCAATGACTGGTTATCAAGAAATTCTCACCGACCCATCTTATGCAGAACAAATCATAACTCTCACTTATCCTCATATTGGTAACACTGGCACCAATAGCGAAGATAAAGAATCCGATACTATTTTTGCAAAAGGTTTGGTTATTAGAGACTTACCTTTATTAGCCAGTAACTTTCGTAATGAACAAAGTTTAAGCGACTATTTAAAAGCCAATAATATCTTAGGTATTAGTGACATTGATACACGTAAATTAACCCGTATCTTGCGAGAAAATGGCGCTCAAAACGGCTGTATCCTCGCGGTTGAAAATGCTAAAGAAGGCGGTAGTGAATTAAATGCTGAGCTAGCATTAGACAAAGCTAAAGACTTTCCAGGTTTAAAAGGAATGGATTTGGCGAAAGTGGTTTCCACTAAAGAAAAATACACTTGGACAGCAGGTAGTTGGCAGTTAGGAAGTGGTTTTAGTGATTTTGCTCACACACCAGAAAAGTTAAACTTTCACGTGGTTGCCTACGATTTTGGTGCTAAACGCAATATTTTACGCATGTTAGTCGACCGTGGTTGTAAATTAACGGTCGTGCCAGCACAAACACCGGCGAGTGAAGTATTAGCCATGAATCCCGATGGTATCTTCTTATCAAATGGTCCCGGAGACCCTGAACCCTGTGACTATGCTATATCTGCAATTCAAGAGTTTTTAAATACAGATATTCCTATTTTTGGTATTTGTTTAGGTCATCAATTGTTGGGTTTAGCCAGTGGTGCAAAAACCATCAAAATGAAATTTGGTCATCATGGTGCTAATCATCCTGTAAAAGATTTTGCTCGTAACGCGGTGATGATCACCTCACAAAATCATGGTTTTGCTGTTGATGAAAATAATTTACCTGAAACTTTAACAGTGACCCATAAATCGCTGTTTGACGGTTCATTACAGGGGATACATCGCATCGATAAACCTGCGTTTAGCTTTCAAGGACATCCTGAAGCAAGCCCCGGTCCTCATGATGCTGCGCCATTATTTGATCATTTTATTGAACTGATTAGTGCTTATAAACAAGCGTCATTACCTAACAACTAAAACACCTAAATAAGAAAAGAGAGAAAAAAATGCCAAAACGTACCGACCTTAAAAGCATTCTTATTTTAGGCGCAGGGCCAATAGTTATTGGTCAAGCCTGTGAATTTGACTATTCTGGCGCACAAGCTTGTAAAGCATTACGCGAAGAGGGTTATCGAGTTATTTTAGTTAACTCTAATCCAGCTACCATCATGACTGATCCTGACATGGCTGATGCTACTTATATTGAGCCTATACATTGGGAAGTTGTACGTAAAATTATCGAAAAAGAACGTCCTTGTGCTGTACTGCCAACAATGGGCGGTCAAACCGCATTAAATTGTGCATTAGAGCTGGAAGCAAAGGGTGTATTAAAAGAATTTAATGTCGAAATGATCGGTGCAACTGCTGATGCCATTGATAAAGCAGAAGATAGAAGCCGTTTTGATAAAGCGATGAAAGCGATTGGTTTAGATACCCCTCGCGCTGAAATTGTCCATACGTTAGAAGAAGCACACCAAGCAAGTAAACATTTAGGTTTTCCTTGTATTATTCGTCCGTCATTTACTATGGGTGGTTCAGGTGGCGGTATTGCCTACAATATTGAAGAATTTACTGAAATTTGTACCCGAGGATTAGACTTATCACCGACTAGTGAATTATTGATTGATGAATCTTTAATTGGCTGGAAAGAATATGAAATGGAAGTGGTGCGCGACAAAAATGATAACTGTATTATTGTTTGTTCCATTGAAAACTTCGACCCTATGGGTATTCATACTGGTGATTCTATTACCGTAGCGCCAGCACAAACGCTAACGGATAAAGAATATCAAATTATGCGTAATGCTTCATTGGCGGTATTGCGTGAAATTGGTGTTGAAACTGGCGGTTCAAACGTACAATTTGGTATTTGCCCTAACACCGGGCGCATGGTGATCATTGAAATGAACCCTCGGGTATCACGTTCATCAGCACTAGCATCCAAAGCAACGGGTTTTCCTATTGCTAAAATTGCCGCAAAATTAGCGATTGGTTATACCTTAGATGAATTAACCAATGATATAACGGGGGGTAAAACACCTGCGTCATTTGAACCGACCATTGATTATGTGGTCACAAAAATCCCACGTTTTAACTTTGAAAAATTTGCAGGCTGTGAAGACCGCTTAACAACGCAAATGAAATCTGTTGGCGAAGTAATGGCCATTGGCCGTAATCAACAAGAATCAATGCAAAAAGCACTACGTGGTTTAGAAGTTGGCGTAAATGGTTTTGATCCTATGGTTGATGTAACTCAACCGGGCGCTAAAACTAAAATCATGCATGAATTGCAAGAGGCTGGTAGCGACCGTATTTGGTACATTGGTGATGCATTTCGCTTAGGTTTAAGCGTTGATGACGTTTTTCGTTTAACCAATATTGACCGTTGGTTTCTAGTACAAATAGAAGACATTATTTTAGAAGAAGCGAAAATTAAAGAAGGTGGTTTAAAAGTTTTAACCGCTGACTATTTACGCAAACTTAAGCGCAAGGGTTTTGCTGATGCTCGGCTTGCTGATATTATTGGTGTCTCTGAGGCTGAAATTCGTAAAAAACGTCATAATGCTGATATATACCCTGTTTATAAACGTGTTGATACCTGTGCGGCTGAATTTAGCTCAGATACTGCTTATATGTATTCAACCTATGATGAAGAATGTGAAGCCAACCCTACTGATAAAGAATCTATTATGATTTTAGGTGGTGGTCCTAACCGTATTGGTCAAGGGATTGAGTTTGATTATTGTTGTGTTCACGCGGCATTAGCCTTACGTGAAGACGGTTATGAAACCATTATGGTTAACTGTAACCCCGAAACGGTTTCAACCGATTATGATACATCAGATCGATTATATTTTGAGTCGATCACCTTTGAAGATGTCCTTGAAATTGTTCGTGTTGAAAAACCTAAAGGCGTTATTGTGCAATATGGTGGTCAAACACCACTTAAATTAGCCCGTGCATTAGAAGCGGCTGGTGTACCAATTATTGGTACTTCACCCGATGCCATTGATAGAGCAGAAGACCGAGAACGTTTTCAACAAGCGGTTGACCGCTTAGGTTTACTACAACCTGAAAATGCCACAGTAACWWYAMTKSRKKAWSSRAWRGCWWMWKCKGMARKCWYWRRWWYKMMYYYRSTYRYKCKSMCMKCYWRTGTCTTGGGTGGTCGTGCTATGGAAATTGTTTATGACTTAGATGATTTACGTCGTTATATGACCGAAGCCGTTAGCGTTTCGAACGACTCACCAGTATTACTTGATCACTTTCTTGATGATGCTATTGAAGTCGATATTGACGTTATTTGTGATGGTGAAAAAGTGGTTATTGGCGGCATTATGCAACATATTGAGCAAGCCGGCGTACATTCAGGTGATTCTGCTTGTTCTTTACCTGCCTATAGCTTAAGCCAAGAAATTCAAGATGTAATGCGTAAGCAAGTTACTGATTTAGCTTTCGAATTGGGCGTAATTGGTTTAATGAATACACAAATGGCAGTTAAAGATAACAAAGTTTATTTAATTGAAGTTAATCCGCGTGCCGCTCGTACTGTACCGTTTGTTTCTAAAGCAACCTCAGTACCGTTGGCTAAAATTGGTGCGCGTGTTATGGCGGGTAAATCTTTAACTGAACAAGGTGTTATTGATGAAGTTATACCGCCCTATTTCTCAGTGAAAGAAGTGGTTATTCCGTTTAATAAATTTCATGGAAGTGATCCTTTAGTTGGCCCTGAAATGCGTTCAACAGGTGAAGTTATGGGCGTTGGTGATACTTTTGAAGAAGCCTATGCTAAAGCTAATTTAGGCGCAGGTGTTTCAGTACCTAAATCAGGCCGAGCATTAATTTCTGTGCGTAATAGCGATAAAGAACGAGTTGTTGATTTAGCGAGGCAAATGATAGAACTTGGTTATCAAATTGATGCGACCCACGGTACTGCCATTGCGTTAGGCGAAGCTAATATTCCAGCACGTTTAGTGAATAAAGTATCTGAAGGTCGTCCGCATATTCTTGATAGAATTAAAAACAGTGAATATAGTTATATTATCAACACCACTGAAGGTCGTAAAGCGATAGAAGATTCAAAAACCTTGCGTGGTGGAGCATTGCGTTATAAAGTTGTTTATACGACAACGTTAAATGCTGCATTTGCTGCTTGTCAAGCGCATGCCGCTGATGATAGAAATGTGGTGACGTCTATCCAAGAATTACATCAACGATGTAGTTAAGTAAAATAGCTATACTGAGTGTGGCGAGTTATTAATTTTTAAAAGGTGGTGATTGCTCTAGCAATACCGCCTTTGTTATTTATTACCTAGTATTTTAAAAAATATTTAAGAAGAAGATAAAAATGAATCAATATCCAATGACAGTACAAGGTGCAGAAGCACTACGTGAAGAATTAAATCATTTAAAAGGAATAAAGCGCCCTGAAATTGTGGCTGCTATTGCTGAAGCACGTGAACATGGCGATTTAAAAGAAAATGCCGAATACCATGCGGCTCGCGAAGAGCAAGGCTTTTGTGAAGGCCGTATTCAAGATATTGAAGGTAAATTAGGTAACGCACAAATTATTGATGTCGCTAAAATTCCTAATACCGGTAAAGTTATTTTTGGGGTAACGGTAACATTATTAAACATTGATACCGACGATGAAGTCATCTATCAAATTGTTGGTGACGATGAAGCTGATATTAAACAAAACCGTATTTCAGTTAGTTCACCTATTGCTCGTGGATTAATTGGTAAAACCGTTGATAGTGAAGTGGAAATTAAAACGCCGGGTGGTACGGTTGAGTACGAAATTATTGCCGTAGAGCATAAATAATTTTTTCATGCCTATGCACTTGGCTCAGGATCGTCATCCCCGCAGTCTTTTAAGCGGGGATCTACGTCAAAAAACATGAGATCTTCGATAAAAGCATCTCGAAGATGACGATTATAATAAATACCTGAGTTATCTGCATAGGCATGTATATAAAAAAGACAAAGAAAAGTATAAAGAGAAAAATATGGATTTTTTACGAACCGACGATAGTTATTTTGAAAATTTGCCCGATTATGATTTTAACCCCCATTACCTCATGGTTGACGATAGTGAGGGCGGTCAGTTGCGTATCCATTATCTTGACGAGGGTTCGCAACAGGCGGCGCCAATATTGTTGATGCATGGCGAACCGTCTTGGAGCTTTTTATATCGTAAAATGATCCCTATTTTAGTTAATGCAGGGCATCGAGTGATCGTTCCTGATCTCATTGGATTTGGACGTTCAGATAAACCGAGTAAGCGTATTGATTATACTTATCAACGTCATGTTGATTGGATAAAGTCTTTGGTTTTACAGCTAAAGCTAAAAGATATCACGTTAGTATGCCAAGATTGGGGAGGGCTTATTGGCTTACGTTTAGCCGCTGAAGATAGTCAGCGTTATGCTCGCATTGTGGCGGCCAACACTATGCTGCCAACAGGAGATCATGATCCTGGTGAGGCATTCAAAAAATGGCAAAAGTATTCACAAGAAGCGCCACAGTTTTCTATTGGCAATATAATTCAAGGTGGTACAGCCAGTGAATTGTCGCCGGCCGTAGTAGCTGCGTATGATGCACCTTTTCCTGAAGAAAAATATAAAGAAGGAGCTCGTCAATTCCCATTATTAGTGCCGATAACTCCTGATGATCCTGCTGCCGATAAAAATCGTGCGGCATGGCAGGTTTTGTCGCAGTGGCAGAAACCTTTTTTAACGGCTTTTAGTGACTCAGATCCAATTACTGCCGGTGGTGATAAATTAATGCAAAAACTAATACCGGGTACTAAAGGGCAAAATCATATAATGATAAAAAATGGTGGTCACTTTTTACAGGAAGATCAAGGAGAGGCTTTAGCTAAAGTGGTGRTTGATTTTATKGCNTAAAAWWRTKWWAKASGTWGGYYRYKYWMCGWYCWMYYWRYKWATAAACTTGTGCACCAGCGTTATTTTAAATAGTGGTCAAAAAACTCCACCACGCTATTTTCCGCCTTTTGTTTATCTAATTGCCATAAACGGGTATGGCGTCCACCTTGTGCTTGCCAAAACTGTTTAGGTTGTTTAGCTGCGGCATATAAGCGTTGTCCATGACTAAAGTCGACTGTTTGATCGGCGGTGCCATGCATAATGTAAACAGGCCGAGGTGATATTTGTCCAATGTAATCTTCAGGATTAATTTCATCGGCATCTAAATCGCCGCGCCATTCAAAAAACTTTTCAACGATAGGCATTAATGGGTAACGTGGTAATCCATATAATTTTTTTGCTTGTTCAGCTAATACGTCCATACCGTTAGCATAGCCACCACTGAATACCCCGACTTTAACTCGCTTATCTTTAGCCATTACAATAATGCCCGTAGCGGCACCCATAGAAAAACCCATCAAGCCAATATTTTTAATGTGTTTTTCTTTTTCTAAAAAGTCTAAGGCTGCGCTAACATCTTTTTTCTCATGGAAACTCATGGTTGATATTATGTTGGGATTTTGGCGAGGATGGCGCATGTCAAACGCTAGTACATTATAACCGGCAGCGATTAATGGTTTTGCATAGCGCATTCCTTCGGTGCGATCGGCACCACGGCCATGTACGAGTAAAATTGCTTTGTTATTATCAATGGAAGCCATGTACCAACCGGGCAAGGTTAAACCATCTGCACTGGTAAAACTAACATTTTCAAATTTAATATTTTGAGTACTTGGATCTCCACAAAACACATAATGTTCTTGATCACAGTCTTCAACACTAAGTTGTAGTATTACCGATGAAAAATACCAACCGGCAGCGAGTAAAAGTGTCGTAAAAATTAAACTAAGTGAAATTATTATTTTTTTTATCATTTTTGCAATACCTATATCATTAAAGTAATTAAAAATCATGCCTATGCATTTGGCTCAGGATCGTCATTTCCGCAGGTTTTTTAACGGGGGGCTGTCAAAAAACATGAGGTCGATAAAAGCGTCTCGAAAATGACGATTAGAATAAATACCTGAGTGATCTGCATAGGCATATATAAAAATAGCTCTATTAAAGAGCTATTTTCTAAATTAACACATTAATAAAAGTCGTTTGAAAATTAAAAACGTTTCTTAACAGTAATACCATACGTTGCTGGTTCAGATACATAGGCATTTAACTTACCGTTTTGTAATGGCGTATTAAAATCGGTGCCGTTAATGTAATTTTCATTTAAAATGTTTCGACCCCAAAGTATCACGTCCATATCGTAGTTTTCAAAGTTAAAGAACAAACGAGCATTCATCACGTTATAGCTGTCTTGAATGGTAAAAGGGTCGTTGCTGCCATCTAACACCATATTACTGGTATAGTTGTAATCGGCTTGAACATAAGCAAAAATATCGTCTGAGATATTAAAGTCTTTCTTGATTTTAAAGATCACGACATTTTTAGGTTCGCCAGCAGGGCGGTCGCCTGTTCTGTTACAAAAACCATTTGGATTTAATGGGTCAGTACTTTCTTGCCCTGGATCGGCCAGCCCAGTGTGGAAAGTATAAGCATTATAACAATTACCACGTTTAAATGTTTTATAGGTAGCATCGACGTAAGCGTAAGATAAATTGACTTCTATGGTATCTACTGGCCACCATGTGCTTTCTATCTCAAAACCATCAATTTTAAAGTCACCGGCATTTTGAAGATTAAAGCCAGCACCCGTGAAAGTATTCGCTTGAAAATCAGATACGGTTGTTTTATATACCGCCATATTGAATCTTAAATTTTGTTCTACAAAATCTTTTTTCAAACCTATTTCATAGGATTTAGATTTTTCAGCATTAAAAATCGGATTCAAACCGATTGCAATTCTATCGGTATTTGTGCCACCCGACTTATAACCAGTACCGAACGAAGCATACATCATGGTGTCATCATTATATTGATAACTTAGCTTAGCTGTTCCTGTTACTTGGTCATCTTTTAACTGTTCTTTAATATCAGGTCTTGCAGCCGTAATTGCTGCCAGTGCATTAAAGCCCCATCCATCCGTTTGAAAAGGCGCTATCGCTTGTAAGAAAGAGGGATCAAAAGGACTTAATAGACCAGCACCAACAGCACCTAACATAGCACCAGCAACACCAGCACCATAAACTAGTGTGCCAGGAACAGGGTTAGTGGCGCCAATTGATGAGAAGAATGTTGGAAACTCTGTGCCGCTTGCAAGCTCTTCAGTAAATACGGTTGATAAATCTTTGACTTCATGGGTGTAACGGATACCAGCAGTAAATGTTAAATTGTTGGTAAAAGTGTAATCAAATTGACTAAATAACGCGTAACTTTCATGCTTTTGTTTAGCGGTATGATTAAAATTAGTATTAGCTGGTGCTGCCACAGCAGTTGGTGCTATAAGGCCACCTGTTGCAGCACTTAAAGCATTTATGCCACCAAATAGTGGATCGAGAGCGCCATTAAAGTTGGCAAGGAAAAACTCATTGAAAAATTGATCAGTACTTAAACTATAATCAAGATCTAAATTTTGAGTGAAATAATAGGCACCAACAATATAGTTAAGATCTTTACTAACGTAATCTAAGCGTACTTCTTGAGAAAATGAATGTTGCTGTGAGTCGTTCGTAGTGCTAAATAAATTAGCATCGGTAAAATCTGCATCAATATTATCAAAAGAATTAAATTTACGATAGGCGGAAATTGCCACAAGAGAATAATTATCGTTAAGATCCCAATTTATTTCTGCGGACAAACCACGATCTTTCATCGTTGATTTAGGTAAAAAACTTAGTGCTACTTTACGATCAAAAAAATTGGCACCATCAAAAACAGTGGCATTAAATGGAGGACCAGATAAAAGCGCATCAGAGCCAAACTTACCTGGAATACCAGTCGCTTGAAAATTACTTAATTGTACCGGAGCCGCACAACAAACTTCATCGATTTCTGAATAATCGGCAATTATTCGAATGGAAAGATCATCACTAGGTGTATATAACGCCTGCAATCTTGTGCCCCAACGATTACGGTCATTTAATTTATTCTTACCGAGCTTAATATCGTCAACAATACCATCGCGATTACTACTGAATGCAGTTACTCGAAATGCTAAAATGTTATCAATAGCAGATATTGATGTTGCGCCAGAAAAATTTATTAAGCCAAAATTACCTGCGGTGGCTTCAAAAAAACCATCTTCGCCATCATGACTAGGTTTAACTGTTTGTATCAATATTGCTCCAGAAGGAGTGTTTTTACCAAATAATGTACCTTGAGGACCACGTAAAACCTCAACGGCTTCTACATCAACCAAATTGTTTATAATAGAATTTTGTCGAGCACGATAAACACCATCAACATAGAGTCCGACTGAAGATTCTAAACCAAAATTTTGTGAAGAAGTACCAACACCACGAATTGAAAAACTTGAGTTAGTCGCACTTTGACTTTGAAATGCACCTAAACCAGGGACATTGGTTTTTAAGTCGTACATGTCTTTAATAACGGATTCAGCCATTTCATCACCGGTAATAGCAGTAACAGAAACCGGAACTTCTTGTAAGTTTTGAATGCGTTTTTGCGCAGTAACAATAATCACCTCGAGGCCTTTTTCCTCTTTTGCTTTGGCTTGATCGGCAGCCTCATCAGCAAACGCGATGGTACTATGTAAGCCAATTACTGCACTAATTAGCAGTGATAGTTTGCTGTATTTATATTTATTTGGAAAAGAAGTCTTCATGGTGTTAATCCCCAGTTTTAGCTTGTAAAATTTTGTGACATATAAGAAATTTATCAGTCATTTATTTTTTATTCTTTTGTTATTTTATTTAATTCTATATTTATTAACTATGTATGGAATATATATTACACATGACATAGTAAATGTTATGCTAATACTGGTATGACAACTAAACAAATGAATAAAATTAATATCTATCTATTCATATATCGTATAGTGAGGGATGGTTAGAAAATATTTTTTGTTTTTGTTACATATAACCCTTTTTAAAAAAACAATAAGCTTATGATTTATAGAAAAAATAAGTGGTAATGATAAATTTTATTAACCTAGCTTACATATAACCTTATTACTCAATGCTTTAACGGCGACAAAAAACAGTCAAATTTTATACAAACTTATTGGAGATGATCAGTGTTTTTCTTCCTTAAGAACTTTGTTAATTAACACCACAGTCGACTTTTTAAATAGTTACTGTGATCACTAACCCTTTAACCATGGCTTACCACTAATTGATATGCTTTTCTTTTTTGTATGTTAGTAAGATAGTTTTTTATATTTGTTTTGTCGTTTAATAATTTTAAGCTGTTCGCTATTTCCAACATTATCGTCATCATAATATCCGCAGCCGTAAAGGTATTCCCAGCAAAATAACTTTGTTTACTTAACGTTTGATCTATATAAGAAAAGTCGACCGATATTTCTTTAGCTATGTATCGGTCAAGCGGAGATGTTCCATCGCGTTTTTTCATTTGCATCAATAATGTCGATATTACTGGCAAGGCTAAAGAGCCTTCAGCAAAATGTAACCATTCTAAATATTGGTAATACTCAGCACTATTTATTGCCGGTCTTAATTGATTTGATGTGGTTTTATTAAGGATGTATTCCATAATCGCACCTGATTCACAAAGTGTGATTTTACCATCAACAATAATAGGTGCTTTTGCTAGCGGGTGTATCAATGCTAAACTTTTAGGGGCTAAATTGCTTATTGGATCACGTTGGTGATTGATTATATTATATGGTATTCCTAATTCTTCTAGTAACCAGATAACTCTTTTTGATCGCGATTTTTTTAAATGATGAATAGTGATCATAATATTTTATCTTCCATGTGTTTATTTTAAGTTAAAATGTTTTAATTAATTAAAAAAGGCAACGGCGTTATCTATCGATTCTCTGTCTGTTTTGGTGTTATTAATCGCCGCATTTTTATCTGCATAACCAAAAGACATGCCAAATAAAATCCCGCGTTCATCTGGTAATTTCAATATTTTTCTAACAGGATCAGGAAATTGCCCAAGAGCGCCTTGCATGCAACTCGAAAGTCCATGTTCGGTGAGTATTAATGACAGTGTTTGTGCATAAATACCTAAATCAACCGCGCCCATAATATCTAAATACTTATCCATAGTGAAAAATACGGCATGGGGAGCACCAAAAAATTGCCAATTTCGTATCATTGCCATTTGTCGTGCTTTTTTATCCTCTCGAGCAATACCAACAGAGCTATAGAGCGCATTTGCTGAACCGAACTGACGTTCTCGATGGATCCCTTTATATTGAGCTAACCAATTAAAATCAGGGTTAGGAGCTGCACCACTCATGATTGTTGTCATGAATTTTTCTTTTAGTTTGTCTTTTGTTTCACCTGAAACCACACAAGTTTGCCACGGCTGTACGTTACAGTTTGAAGGCGCAAGTTGTACGTTTTCAAAAATACGTATTAAAATGTCTTTTGACACGGGTTTGTCGATAAAAGCACGAACTGAGGTGCGTTTTTTTAATAATGATTCAATAAACATATAGCAGACTCTTTCAAGGGTAGATTAATAAAATTTCATGCCTATGCACTTGGCTCAGGATCGTCATTCCCGAAGTCTTTTAATCGGGGACCTACGTCAATACACACAGGATTTTTAATTAAAGCGTCTCGAAGATGACGATTATAATAAATACCTGAGTTATCTGCATAGGCATATAAAATTTTTATTAGAAAAATATGTTGCTGGAAATATTAATTTGATAAATTATAGCTACAATGATCGTATTGATCATTGTAGCTAGTGCCTTGGCCTTTTCTTAAAAGAGAGCTTTTAAAATAAAGCTCTTAAGCGTTACTAATCAAATTCATACGAAATGGTTGCACCAAAAGTACGAGGTTGATTCGGATAAGCACTGTAACTTCCCGTTTGAAGTGTAGTAGGGAAGGCTGACATGAAGTACTCATCATTAGTTAAGTTGTGTACCCATAATTTCAATTCAACCCCATTATTTAATGTTATGCCTGCACTGGCATTAAGGGTGTTAACTTCTCGCGTTAAAGAATCGGGGATGTTGTCAACAAGACGAACTTTATCTTCGTATAGATAATCAGTACGAACAAAACCATACATGCCATTATCTAACTCGAAGTTATATGTGATGCCGGCAGTTAAGCTCATCCCATGAATACCAGCAGGTTTTGTACCGGACAAATCTTCTGGGCCATTCACGCCACTAGCACCCACGAATGAATCATATAGGGGATCAAGCAAAATTCCGCCAAAGGTTAAAGAAATGGATTCGATAGGGTTAAAGACAGAGTCAAACTCGATGCCTTGAGTAGACTGCTTACCAGCATTAGCTAACACGAAACCGGTTCCTTTAAATATACTCGATTGAAAACCATCAATCGTTTGATCAAATAAGGTGATATTGAAAGTTCCTTTGTCGAAACGTGACTTCATACCAAGCTCGTACACCGTTGAATCCTCTGGTTCGGCAAATCGTGTTCCTGAAACTTGATTAGGTTGTATAAGGCCAGCAGTGGTCAATGCGCCTAAATCAGTAGCAAATGGGCGTGAATCGCGCGATAAATTCCATGATGATGCTTTGAATCCTGTGGCTGCGGTAGCAAAGAAATTAACGTTTTGATTTAACTTATACGCCAATCTAGCTGTCCAGGTGATTTGGTCATCTGTTCTTTTTCCACTTTCTACTGAGTTAGGAAATTGAAGCTGTGGAGGTAAAAATTGTAAACTTTTTAACGTAGGGATCGCAGGTACAAGTGTTGGTATGAAAGATAGTGGCACACCAAAAACAGTTAGATCAGTGTCAAAATCAATTGCAGAAAGCGCTTCGTTACTTGTTTGCTGTCCAGTTACTGTTTTTTTATCTTTAGTATAGTTTGCACCAAAAGTCGCCGTTAGTTTATCGTTTAAATGATAATCAAAATTAACAAAGAATGAATAGGCCTCGTTGTCTTGAGTAAAATCATCATCTATCTGAGTATTAGCTGAAAAAAACGACCCCGGAGCGCGGCCATATACACCTTCAACTCCTGCTAATAAACCCGATGCTCCACCGGCAGCGAGTAAAGTGTCGAAGTAGGGTCTTGTACCTGGGCCATAAAATAATTTTTCACCAGTTTTAACATTTTCATTGAAATAAAAACCACCCACCATCCAATCTAATTTTTTGGTGCCTGTAGAGGTTAACCGGAATTCTTGAGTATAGGTGTCAATTTTTGTATTACCAGTATTATTTAGAATATCAACAGAGGTGAAGTCTGCATCGATCAAGAAATCTGATTCGTTGGTACGATAAGCACTTATCGAGGTAAAATAAAAGTTATCAAAATCGATATCGACTTGTAATGATATGCCGCCGTCATCCACTTTATTGTTTGGATCAACATTTAGCGCTGATTTATAAGCAAAAGGGTCAGCATCGTCAAGAACAGTGCCACCTAAGAATGCTATAGCTCCAGCCGCAGGGCCGTTAATAGCGTTGGCGACAGTACAACAAGCCTCATTAATATTACTGTAGTCAGCAATTAGTCGTACTTTTGTATTTTCGTTAGGTTCATATAATGCTTGGCCGCGAATATTCCAGCGGTCACGATCACTTAAATCACCAAGTCCAACGACACTATCGGTATATCCATCGCGAGTATTAATTCCACCAGATAAACTTACCGCAAAAGTGTCGGTTATCCCATTGGTAATGTAACCTTTAAATAAACGTTGGTTATAATTACCAATTCCCGCTTCAATTTTACCTTCTAAATCATAAGAAGGCTCTTGTGTACGCACGTTGATAACACCAGCAGAAGCATTTTTACCAAAAAGTGTACTTTGTGGACCACTAAGTATTTCAATTTGTTGAAGTCTTGGTAAATCTCCAATTTGAGCCGCTGCTCGAGAACGATAAACACCGTCAATAAATATGCCTACAGAAGGTTCAATACCTGTATTGTTCGTACCATTACCGAATCCACGTATCGCAAAGCCAGTGTTTGAAGAACGCTGCAACGGAGTCACGCGTAATGTTGGAACGATTGTTTGTAAATCTTGAAGGTCGAGTGATTGGGTTTGTTCAACATCTTGACCGCCAATTACAGTTACGGCAATTGGTGTTTCTTGTAAGCCGGTCAAGCGTTTAGAAGCCGTAACAAATATTCTTTCAATGTCTGATTCATCTTTTTGTAACGTTTTCTTTTCTTCTTCTGCGTTTGCCACAGAGCTAAGTGCTCCCATAACGGCCAACGCAAGAAAAGAATGTTTAAAAAATTTATAATTATTATTCATGAACTTCCCCAGTTTTTACTGCTATTTATTATATGGTCTTTTTTACGGACGTAATTTATATCTAACCTATATGGTGCTCTAATACCAATACGAATAAATAGGTGATCATTAAATATGGGCTAAATATTTGATCACTAGCTTACTAATACGGGTATACGCACTCTTTTTTGAACATTTAATCGCCATGTTTAATTGACTGAATCATGCTAATTGCAGTTATAAAATTAAACCAATGAATTTTTTTTATAGGAAACTATTCTTAGAATGAATAGTATAATTTACCAATAACCTATGATTTTCTAAATATCATAGCTCAACATGGCTATGCAGATAACCTCGGTATTTACTTACATAATTTCAGTGATTATATTGATAGTTTTAGTGTAACAGGCATTATTATTAGCGCCACTTTTATTGCTTTTAACTTAGATTTTTTGTTACCCACAAAAATGTATTTAACTTTCCTTTTGATTAAACGAGTAACAGAACATCAAAATAATCACCAAAACAGTTAAAAACTTCTTTAAAAACTCGGTTTTACACTACTTTATTGTATTACTTTTGTGTAAAATCACTCACCATTTTTATTAATAATTTGTCTAGCCAAATCTGTAAATATAAGATTTAGAGCCGCTTTAGAGGAACTCATGAACTTAGACGATATAATTTTACAAGCAGAGCAAGCAATTGCTGCTGCGTCTGATCCTGCTGAACTTGATCAAGTTCGTATAAATTTTTTAGGAAAAAAAGGTTTATTTACCGAACAAATGAGAGGTTTAAGTAAATTACCGAAAGAAGAAAAACCCAAAGCAGGGCAAGTTATTAACCAAGCTAAACAACAAGTACAAAAGTTGTTAACTGAACAGGGTGAATTATTACGTAATACTGAAATTGCCAAGAAATTAGCTGCAGAGTCTATTGATGTTACCTTGCCAGGACGTGGTAGTGAACTTGGTGGCTTGCATCCCGTTACTCGCACCATTGAACGTATTCAAAGTTTTTTTGGTGATTTAGGTTTTGAAGTAAAAGCTGGTCCTGAAATTGAAGATGATTATCATAATTTTGATGCCTTAAATATTCCTGAACATCATCCGGCACGGCAAGATCATGATACTTTTTATTTTAACCCAAAATTAGTGTTACGTACGCAAACTTCTGGTGTACAAATACGCACCATGGAAGTAGAAAAACCACCATTGCGTATAATTTCTCCGGGCAAAGTTTATCGTAATGATTATGATCAAACACATACACCGATGTTTCATCAAGTAGAAGGCTTGATGGTAGATAAAGATGTCAGCTTTACTCATCTTAAAGGTGTTTTGCATGATTTTTTACATCACTTTTTTGAAGAAGAAGTCGAAATTCGTTTTCGTCCTTCTTATTTTCCTTTTACCGAACCTTCAGCCGAAGTGGATATTATGGGTAAAAATGGTAAATGGTTAGAAGTATTAGGTTGCGGTATGGTTCACCCAAATGTATTGAAAAGCGTAGGTATTGATCCTGAAGTTTATACCGGCTTTGCTTTTGGTATGGGGGTTGAGCGTTTAACAATGTTGCGCTATGGCGTGAATGACTTACGTGCATTCTTTGAAAATGATCTTCGCTTTTTAAAACAGTTTAAGTAGGAAAACTCATAATGAAATTTAGTGAATCTTGGTTACGTGAGTGGGTAAACCCTGCACTTTCATCTGATGAATTAACTCATCAAATTACTATGGCTGGTCTTGAAGTCGACGCGGTAGAACCTGTCGCCGGTGAATTCAGCGGTGTGATCATTGGTGAAGTAGTTGAATGTGGTCCGCATCCTGATGCTGATAAATTACAAGTTACAAAAATCAACCTTGGTGATTTTGGTTTAAATAAAGAGAATAGCTCAGATAAAGCCGCACAAGGCGAGTTAGTCGATATTGTTTGTGGTGCTAAAAATTGTCGTTTGGGGCTTAAAGTTGCGGTTGCTACTGTTGGTGCAGTGTTACCGGGCAACTTTAAAATTAAAAAAGCGAAATTGCGCGGTATCGTGTCAAATGGCATGTTATGTAGTGAATCTGAAATTGGCTTGTCTGACAGCTCTGACGGCATTTTAGAACTTCCACAAGATGCACCTGTTGGCGTTGATGTACGTGAGTATTTAAATTTAAACGATGTAACTATTGATGTTGATTTAACCGCTAACCGGGGCGATTGTTTAGGTCTAAAAGGCTTAGCACGTGAAGTTGGCGTATTAAATTCTTTGGCAGTAACTGAGCCTGAAATAATCGCAGTTAAGCCAAGCATTGATAATGCACTTACCATTAATATAGCCGCTGGCGAAGCTTGTCCTCGTTATTTAGGTCGTATAATTAAAGGTATTAATGTAACGGCTGAAACACCTTTATGGATGATAGAAAAATTACGTCGTTGTGGTACACGTTCGATTGACGCAGTAGTTGATGTAACTAACTATGTGTTACTAGAGCAAGGTCATCCAATGCATGCTTTTGATTTAGCTAAAATTGATGGCGGTGCTGTAAGTGCAGGCATTAGTGTTCGCTTTGCTCATCAAGATGAAAAATTAACATTACTTGATAAAAATGAAGTAACGCTTAACGAACAAACTTTAGTTATTGCTGATACTGGTGTTGAAGGCGAGAGTAAAGCTTTAGCAATGGCGGGTATTTTGGGTGGTTTACATTCAGGTGTAACCGTAGAATCAACGGATATCTTCTTAGAAAGTGCTTTTTTTGCTCCTTTAGCTATTTTAGGTAAAGCACGTCAATATGGTTTACATACTGATGCTTCGCATAGATATGAACGCGGCATTGACCCGCAATTACAACGTGATGCGATGGAACGTGCTACCCAATTGTTATTAGATATTGTTGGCGGCGAAGCAGGTCCTATTGTTGAAGCACAATCACGCGATCATATTCCTGCAGAAAAACAAATAAATTTACGACGTGAAAAGCTAGATAGTCGACTTGGTCATTTTATTGAGGATGCTAAAGTAAGCGAAATTTTAACTCGTTTAGGTTTTGCTGTAAGCACACAAGTCGAAGATTCAGTTCTTAATAAAAGCATTAAAGTTTGGCAAGTTACTGTGCCAGCATATCGTTTTGATATTAAAATTGAAGTTGATTTAATTGAAGAAGTTGCCCGCATATACGGTTATAATAATATTCCAAATATTGCGCCGAAAGCCTTTTTAAAAATGCGGACACAAAAAGAAGCGCAATTACCATTGAGTAAATTACGTCAAACTTTAGTTAATCGAGAATACCAAGAAGCGATCACTTATAGTTTTGTTGATCCAAAAATCCAGTCGTTGATCCATCCTGATGAAAAGGTAATGACTTTACCGCATCCTATTTCTAGTGAAATGTCAGTAATGCGTTTAAGTTTATGGACAGGATTATTACAATCAGTTGTTTATAATCAAAACCGCCAGCAAAGCCGGATACGTTTGTTTGAAACAGGTTTGCGCTTTGTTCCTGATCAAAGCAGCGAGAATGGTGTTCGCCAACAAGCGATGATTGCTGGTGTTATTAGTGGTCAACGGTTTGAAGAAAATTGGAACCAAGAAAAATCTGCGAGTGATTTTTATGATCTAAAAGCAGATGTAGAAGCGCTTTTATCGTTAACCGCTAATGCTAGTGCCTATGAGTTTAATCAAGCTGAGCTTACTGCTTTACATCCAGGGCAAACGGCTGCAATTTCTAAAAATGGTGTATTAGTTGGTTATGTTGGCACCTTACATCCTGAATTAGAAAGAAAATTAGGATTAAATGGTAGAACATTAATTTTTGAACTATTATTGTCAGAAGTATTAACGCAAAATATCCCTGTAGCTACTGATATCTCTCGCTTTCCATCTAATCGCAGAGACATAGCAGTGATAGTAAAAGAAGACATTAATGCAAAAAATGTCATACAACTTATTGAAAAGGTTGGCGGAAATCTTTTATTTGATCTAAAATTGTTTGATGTATACCGAGGTAATGGTATTGACGATGGATTTAAGAGCTTGGCTATTGGATTGTTTATGCAAGATAATGAAAAAACTCTTGAAGAAAAAGACATTAATCAAGTGGTTGAACGTGTAGTTGATACCTTAAAAAATGAATTACAAGCATCTCTGAGGGATTAAAGCAATGGCGCTAACAAAAGCAGAAGTAGCAGAACATTTATTCGAAAAAGTTGGTTTAAGTAAACGTGACGCCAAAGATATGGTGGAATGTTTCTTTGAAGATATTCGCGAAACACTTGAAAAAGGTGAGCAAGTTAAGCTTTCAGGTTTTGGTAATTTTGATATTCGCGAAAAAAGCGAGCGTCCAGGCCGAAATCCTAAAACAGGTGAAGATATTCCAATTTCAGCTCGCCGTGTGGTAACTTTTAGACCGGGTCAAAAACTGAAAAGTCGTGTTGAATCAGGTAATAGCGATAATTAAACTGTTTAATATGGTCGATTAAATAATTTTCTATTGAGGAGGTTATTTTAATGGAACGTTTTTAAAACGCTTGGCTTTAAATAATAAGTGTCTTAAAAATATTTTATTTGAATAAATTTTAATCTCTGCTTATTGAAAACTATGCTTGATCATATTATACGGGCATACAATGTAGTGTTTATTTACTACCCTATTATTTTAAAAAAAACAGTTCTGCTTTTGAGTTAAATAAAAACCGACGTTAGTCGGTTTTTGTGTACCTGTTATTTATTCAAAATAATGTTTTCTAATTGTTTTTTCATTGTTGCAGCGATCATCGGTTGAGCTGTTTTATTTGGATGAATGCCATCGCTTTGCATTAAGGTTGGCTGTAGTGCTATTTTTTCGATAAAAAAGGGTAATAGCGTTACTTTTGTTTCTTGTGCTACCTTACTAAACGTATTATTGAACAGTTTAGTGTAACGAGCACCGTAATTTGGCGGAATTCGAATATCCATCAGCATTACTTTGGTCCCTTTTGCTTGCGCAAGCTTAATTATTTGTAACAAGTTGTTTTTGATCAGTGCTGGAGGAAAGCCTCTTAAGCCGTCGTTTCCTCCTAATTCAATGAGTAAATAGTCAATCTCATTTTTTGATAAAATCAGAGATAACCTAGCTAAACCGCCGCCTGTAGTCTCGCCACTGATGCTTGCATTGATTATTTTAAGTGGTGACTTTTGTTGTGAAAATTGTTGATTAAGTAAGTGAACCCAGCCTTCTTTTTGTTGCATTCCTCTGCTTGCACTGAGGCTATCACCTAATAGTAGAATAGAGGTAGCATTTACATTGATTGAAAATAAGCAACATATAACGAGTATTAACGAAATGCGCGTTTTAGCTATCTCGCCAAGTTGAATAAAAATAGGTTTAAATTTTGTCATGAACATAAAATCCGAAACAATCCTAAAGGTTAATAAATTAAGTAAATCAGTAACGTTAGACGATAAACAGTTAACCATACTTCACCCTTTAGATCTTGAGGTGAATTCGGCAGAAACCTTGGCCATTGTTGGCTCTTCAGGCTCTGGAAAAACGACATTGTTGTCTCTACTTGCCGGGTTAGACTTACCAAGTTCAGGAGAAGTGTACCTTAAAGAACAGCCATTGCACCAGTTTAATGAAGAACAACGAAGCCAGATCAGAGCTAAGCATGTTGGCTTTATTTTTCAGCAATTTTTGTTAATTAATAGTTTAACCGCGCTTGAAAATGTGATGTTACCCGCAGAATTAGCCAATCAAAAAAATGCTAAAACATTGGCATTACAATTATTAAGTGATGTTGGCTTAAGCGAGCGTAGTGATCATTTTCCTAATCAATTATCTGGCGGCGAACAGCAACGGGTTGCCATAGCCCGCGCTTTTATTACCCAACCTGACGTATTATTTGCTGATGAGCCTACTGGCAACTTAGACAGCCAAACAGGAGAGCATATTGCTGATTTGTTATTTAACTTAAATCAACAGTTTGGTACCACTTTAGTGTTAGTAACGCACGATCATAAATTGGCTCATAGATGCCAACGACAAATTGAATTAGCAGCAGGGCGCTTGGTTACCGCTACTGTAGTTGAGCCGCAGACCAATGTGGTGATGTTGTGAGTTTCTTAAATAATGCAGCCGCTAAACAATCTGTGCGCTTACTTCGTCATGAACTCAAACGTGGTGAACTAACTATAGTTTTTTTAGCACTTGTTTTAGCCGTTGCAACGGTATTTTCGCTAACGGGTTTTTCTAATCAAATTAAAAGTGCGTTAATCATTCAAAGTAGTAGTTTTATTGCCGCCGATCGCGTGTTAGAAACCAGCCGTAAAATTGATCCCCTAATTATTCAAAAAAGCACTACGCTAAATTTACAGCATGTACAACAAATTGTGATGTCGTCAATGGTTTTTGCTGCTAATGATGATCAAAAAGCTGACCCATCAACAATGTTATTAGCGTCATTAACCGCGACATCTGATTTATACCCGTTAAGAGGCGAGCTGTTAGTTAGCACCACTGCTGAACAATTAGTAAATAAGCAAAGCCAGTTAGTTCATGCACCTAATAAAAATGAAGTGTGGGTTGATAAAAAAGTTTTAACCAATTTAAAAGTGAAACTGGGTGAGCATTTAGAAATAGGCATTAAAAAATTTGTAATTGCCGGTGTTATTCAACAACTTCCGGATAATTCTTTTAGTATTTTCTCAGCTGGACCGAAAATAATTCTTAACATTACTGATATTTATGCAACCGATCTTATTCAACCAGCTAGTCGTATAGGTTATAAATATTTGTTTGCCGGTGACAACAAAGATATTGAACAATTTTCTACTTGGATCAAACCGCAATTGAATAATACGCAGCGCTTTTATGGTATTAAATCAAGACAAAATGCGTTAGCTAAAGTATTAAACAGAGCAGAAAAATATTTATCTTTAGCGAGTATGCTCGGTATTGTTTTAGCTGCCGTTGCTGTTGCCGTTGGGGCGCGTCGGTACAGCCATCGTCATCAAGTTAATGTTGCCGTATTTAAAGCGATGGGAGCATCACGAGCTTATGTTAGCAATCTATATCTATTACATTGGTCATTATTAAGTATTGCCGGCATTTTAGTGGGTTTAATTGCCGGTTATTTTATTCAGTTCTTTGGTTTATTAGCTATGGCCGAATATTTACCAAATACTGTTACAAATAATTTAATAGAGCCGTTGTTTATTGCCATAGTGACGGGGTTAATTTGTGCTGTCGCTTTCGCTATATCACCTTTAATTGAGTTATTTAATACCTCGCCACTAGCGGTTGTTCGCAGCGTTAAACAGACGAAACCTAAGCTTATTAGTTGGCAACAAGTTCCTGCATTCTCTGCATTATTAGGGCTATTAATGATGTTCAGCGGTGATTGGAAGTTAAGTTTAATTTTATTAGCCAGCGGATTAATCATTGTTGTTATTCTACTTTTATTTGCTCGCTTAATGATGAGTTTAGGACGAGGTGTTGGCTCAAAAGCAGGGCAAGCTTGGCAATTAGCATTAGCAAATTTAAAGCGCAATGCTAGTGAAAATAGTGTTCAATTGGTTAGTTTTACTATTGCTATTCAGTTATTGTTATTGTTATTAGTGGTCAGAAATGAATTACTAGCCGATTGGCAAGCACAATTGCCTGAAACAGCGGCTAATCGCTTTTTGATTAATATTTCCAAATCGCAAGTTGATGAGGTTAAAAAATTCACCCAGCAAAACAATCTGGTTGCTAGCGCTGTATATCCAGTGATCCCTGGGCGATTAACTGCCGTGAATAACGAAAAAATTTCAAATGTAAATGATCCCTCAGTAGCACAAAATTCTTCACAAAAAAGTTCTTTAAAAGAAAGCACTCTAAAAGAAAATGCTATAAAAGAAAACTCAGCAGTAGATAACAACAAAGCCAACATAACTCGCCGTGGTATTGGACGCGAATTAAACTTAACTTGGCAAGATCTATTACCTGAAAAAAATAAGTTGATTGCGGGAAAATGGTGGCAAGCCAGTGATAGTAATGCTCAAGTTTCTATCGAAGAAAAACTCGCTCAGCGTCTTGATATAAAATTAGGCGATAAACTAACCTTTCAGTTAGGTAGCGATATTTTTGATGTTGAAGTAACCAGTATTCGCACGGTTAACTGGCAAAGTATGCAACCCAATTTTTACATGATTTTTAATCAACAAGTGTTGCAAGATTTTCCTGCTACTTTTATTGCCTCGCTTTTTGTTCCCGAGTTACAGCAGCAAAAATTTTCTTCTTTTATCGCTAAATATCCAACCATAACAGTGCTTGATGTTGATGCGATGATCAATCAATTAAGGAAAGTGATCAAACAAGTCTCTATCGCCATTGAATTCATTTTGATCTTAGTTGTTTTAGCGGGCAGTTTAGTGCTTGTTGCGCAAGTACAAGCAACGATGGAAGAACGGCAGCGCAACTTAGCCATTTTACGAACGCTAGGCGCACGAGGTGTTTTATTACGCAATAGTGTTTTGTATGAGTTTATTGCTTTAGGTGTAATGGCTGGATTTTTAGCCAGTTGTGCAATGGAGGTTGCCGTTTATTTTCTTCAAACTAAAGTGTTCGCAATGGCGGCAAGCTTTCATTTTAAATTCTGGCTACTTGGTATGGGTTCTGGTGGTTTGTTTGTTGGTCTTATTGGTTTGTTTAGTTGTTGGCGATTGCTCACTAAAACTGCTTTGCATCGTCATGTGGTGTAACATAAATTACTATGATCAAATTACTATGATCCAAGAGATAAAGAATAAAAAATAAAAGGGTTATCATGTCTAACGGTATAAATGACAAAGACAGTTCAAATAAAAAATTTACTATAAACAGTCAAGGTGGTGTGCTTAAAGCGTTACTAGTTACTGCGGCCATTTTTATTATTTTAGCGGGCTTAAAACTAGCCACTAATATACTGGTGCCATTTTTATTATCAGTATTTATTGCCATAATTTGTAATCCTTTGGTTTCTAAAGCCAGTAAATATAAAATACCTAAAACCTTAGCTGTTACTTTAGTTATTGTTATTTTTGTTTTAATTGTTTTATCTATTGCCAGTTTGGTGGGGAGTTCATTAACTCAATTATCCCATTTATTGCCAGAGTATCGAGCGCAATTAAACGATCAGTTTTCTTGGTTAACTCAACAATTGGCTCATTATAATATTCAAATATCCAATGATTTATTAAGCGAATATTTTGATCCTGCGGCAGCATTAGGTTTAGCAGCTAAAATGTTAAGTGGTTTGGGCAATGTTATGGCTAACTTCTTTTTGATTTTGATCACCGTAGTTTTTATGTTATTTGAAGCTTCATCTTTACCGCTAAAATTTCATTTTGCCTTAGATGATCCACAAATGAGAATGCAACAAATCGATCGCTTTTTGTCTTCGGTAAATCATTATATTGCTATTAAAACTATAGTAAGTATTGCCACAGGTGTGATCGTCACCGTAATGTTATGGGCGTTTGGGCTAGACTTCTATATGTTATGGGGAGTGCTTGCCTTTTTACTTAATTATATTCCTAATATCGGCTCTATCATTGCTGCTGTGCCGGCGATGTCATTAGCTATGTTGCAGTTAGGATTTGCTGAAGCGGGTTTTATTGGACTTGGTTATATGGTTATAAACACTGTGATGGGTAATGTTATTGAACCTCGTTATTTAGGTAAAGGATTAGGGCTCTCAACCTTAGTGGTGTTTTTATCGTTAATTTTTTGGGGTTGGCTATTGGGCACAGTTGGCATGTTGTTGTCGATACCGTTAACGATGATCATTAAAATAGCGCTAGAAAGCTCTAGTGAAGGTAGCTGGTTTGCTGTTTTACTGTCAGATGATGCATCTGTTGAAATAAAAAACTAGGTAAAATTTAATCATTCTTTTTCGATATGGCTTAGTTCTTTTATCCTGTTTTTAGCTAGCATAATATAACATTTTTTATACACTATGGTTGCCGTATGGCCTGCTGAAACAGCAAGGTATTGCCAACGACAATTGTCTTCTCGGTATTTTATAAAAGCACTCTGTGAGCGCTTAAATAAAGATAAAGCCGAACCGCGGCCTGTTTTTATGGCTAACTCTTCGAGCGCAAAAGTTTGATTATTGACCCAAGTTTGTAGCTCACGATCAATGTTTTCGACAACAATATCTAAACATTGAGATTTTTTAACCATGGTTTTTTGCATACCGCATAAGGTAATAGTTTTATACATCGGCTTGTTTTTGGCATTTGCTTGCATAGTAAATGCATACAATAAAAAGCTTATTGAGCATAAAATAATGAATTTTGAATAATTAAATTTAGTTTGCAAATTAAAAACCTCAAAAAATAAGATTAAACTGGTAATACTTTTTTAAATGGTTTAACAACAACATTTTTATAAACACCCGCAGCAATATAGGGATCTTCATTTGCCCACTGTTGAGCTGCAGCTAAATTATTAAAACTCGCTACAATTAATGAGCCAGTAAAACCTGCATCGCTAGGATCTTCGCTGTCTATTGCAGGAAAAGGCCCCGCAATAAGTAATCTATTTTGCTCTGCTAAAACTTTTAAACGAGATATATGTTTATCCCTAACTGATAGTCTTAACGCTAAACTGTTGTCATTATCTTCTGCACAAATCATATAAAACATTTATTTACCTTTTACTTACCTTTATTTGTTCACATGCTCATGTACTTGGCTCAGAATTGTCATTCTCGTAGTCTTTTAAGCAGACGTGGTGGATGCCACCTCTTAGATAATGCATGGAGCATATTATCCTGGATCTGTGTCAAAAAACATGAGATCTTCGATAAAAGCGTCTCGAAGATGACGATTATAATAAATACTTGAGTTATCTGTACAGGCATATTAGTTTTTACGGTTTATTAACTTTAGTTGTCTTGGTTTTTTCGACTTCATCATCTAGTGGTAAAAAACGATATAGGGCAAGTATAGAGCCTATGGCAAAAACAAAAGTAAGTCCGGTTAAACCAAATACTTTGAAATTAACCCAAGTTTCTTGAGAAAAATTAAAGGCAATATACCAATTTAATACACCACACAACAAGAAAAATAATGCCCAAGATATGTTGAGCCTATCCCAAATTTTTTCAGGCAACTCCATCGATTCTTTTAAAAAATTCTTAATAATATTGTTGTTTAAAACATAGCGGCTAAATATTAAGGTAACTGCAAAAAAGGTATTAAGAATGGTGACCTTCCATTTTAAAAAGGTATCGTCGTGAAGAAATATGGTTAATCCACCGAAAACAAGTATTAACGCAAAAATAATTAAATGTCGTTTAGGTACCGGTTTTTTTTTGAGTAAAAAATAAATAATTTGTAAACCAGATAAAACAATTAATGCGCCTGTAGCCCAATAAAGATCGAATACCTTATAGAAAACAAAAAATACAACTAAGGGTAAATATTCAAAAATAGGATGCATAAAGATCCAAGTAAAATTAAACGAGCTTTGATTTTAACTAATGTCAGCCTATTAGCCAAACAAAATACTAACTAATTTATTTTATCTGTTTAGTTCTTTTAAGTAATTGGACATGAAGGTAAAGATGAAGAGCTTAGCATTAGGCCGTTCGTTTTCTCTATTATTAGTGAATTTAACGAAAAAAACACATTGTGGTAACAAGCTTGGTAGTTATTTATCGCTACATAATTAAGACAGAATAGATAATAAAATAATTTGTAAATAATCATACATAAATCAAGTGATTAGTTTTTTATTGAGTACCGAGTANTTTTTTTCTATTTTCTTGCTTTATCCAGATCTTGGCATATATTTAACCTTAGTAAATCTATTTGTCATGTGGATTTGTTGATAAATAAAGTTTTTTTAATTTTTACACTAGAATAATAAATTTAGGGATAAATAGGTAATAAAATGTCTAGCATAGCAATTAATCTACCCACAGAACTAACTATCGCACAAGTTGAAGAGTTCAAATCTACAGTGTTAGATTTAATAGCTCAGCAAGATGAAATATCTATCAACGATAGTGATATTATCCGTATAGATACCACAGGATTACAGCTTATTGTCGCAATAATTATCTATGTTTTATCATTAAACAAAACATTAGTTTGGCAGTGCAGCGCTAGTTGTATTTTAGAAAGTATTAAAAAATTAGGCATTAACGAACCTATTTTGAACCAATATTTACCACATTGAACACGTACCTAACTGAACATAATAAATTAAGTATTAAGGCTAATAAGAGGAAAGCGCTATRACCAAAATTTTGGTTGTTGATGATTCAAATTCGATTCGCGATATGGTTAATTTTACCTTAAAAAGCGCAGGTTATGACACCCAAGAAGCACGTGATGGGCAAGATGGTTTAAATAAAGCGAAAGAGAGTAGTTTTGATTTGGTTATTACCGATGTCAACATGCCTATTATGGATGGCATAACACTTTGCCAAGAATTACGAAAACTACCTAATTTTAAATTTACGCCAATTCTGATGTTAACTACGGAATCCTCTGGTGATATGAAGTTAAAAGGCAAAGCTGCTGGTGCAACAGGATGGTTAGTAAAGCCATTCAATCCTGAAAAATTATTAGCAACTATCAAACGTGTTGTACGTTAATTTTAATGAAATGTATTTAATTAACATTAATTAAATACATTGATAATTGAGCACCATTATGAGCATTGACTTATCACAATTTATTCCCAGCTTTTTAGAAGAAAGCTTTGAAGGACTGGAGCTAATGGAGTCGAGCTTGCTTAATTTAGAAGCAGGCGATAATGAAACTATTCACTCTATTTTTAGAGCAGCTCATTCTATTAAAGGTGGCGCAGGTACTTTTGGTTTCAACAAAGTGACTGAATTTACCCATTTAGTTGAAACATTACTTGATGAAATGCGTGATGGGCGTCGAGATATTGTTCAAAGTGATGTTGAAATTTTATTAGACTCTGTTGATTGTATGCGTTTATTAATTGAGTCAGCTCGTGATGAAGAAGATTGTCAAGACGAAAAAATAACACAAACGTCAGCATTGCTTGCAAAAACACTTGGTAATGATAGTCAAAGCGATAAGAGCATCGTTGATAACGAGGCTACGGATGCTGATATTGCTGAAAATGGGCAAGATAAAAAACACTGGCAAATACAATTTATTCCAGAGCATCAATTAGTTCAAACAGGTAATGATCCTTTATTACTTTTTAATGCGTTAGCTGATTTTGGTCAAGTTGAGGTACAAGCTAACATTGATAATTTACCGCCATTAACGGATATGAATGCGGAAGAGTTATATTTACATTGGCAATTATCATTAATTTCAGATTGTAGTGAAGATGAAATAAAAGAAATATTTGAATGGGTTGAAGATGAATGTGAGTTAATTATTAGTTTAAAAACTAATGAAAATACTCAGACAAATAATACTCCTAAAAATCAGCGAAGCAGTGCTGAAAACCTTGCAGATGATAATCTTAATTCAAGTGTTGGATCAGCACCTGAAAACAATCAAAACAATGACTTAACAGAAAATAAAAAGGCTGTGCAATCATCAGCTTTAGATAAAAAAGTAATTTCCACAGAAAAATCGCCAGCAAAAAAATCTGAAGTAGGCTCAATTAGAGTCGGCGTTGATAAAGTTGACAGCTTGATAAATTTAGTGGGCGAATTAGTTATTACTCAATCAATGTTGTCAGAATTAGGTAATGATTTTGATCTAACTAAAGTTGAACGTTTAACTGCTGGTTTAGAACAACTATTACAAAATACCAAAGAATTACAAGAGAGTGTCATGCGTATTCGCATGTTACCGATAAGCTTTGCCTTTAATCGTTTTCCGCGTTTAATTCATGATTTATCGAAAAAAACAGGTAAATCAATCGAGTTAATTATTAAGGGAGAACAAACCGAACTTGATAAAACGGTTATGGAACAAATTGGTGATCCGCTTGTTCACTTAGTACGAAACGCGGCTGATCATGGCATTGAAACAGCTGATGTTCGTCTAAAAAATGGTAAGCCAGAAACAGGCACAATTACGCTTGATGCGTATCATCAAGGGGGCAACATAGTCATTGAAATAAATGATGATGGTGGCGGTATAAACCGCCAAGCAGTATTAGAAAAAGCGATAGAAAAAGGCATTGTCGAACCGAATGCTACTTTAACAGACAGTCAGGTGTTTGATCTACTGTTTGAACCCGGTTTTTCAACGGCGAAAGAAGTTAGCGATATATCGGGCCGTGGTGTTGGTATGGATGTGGTAAAACGCAATATTCAATCATTAGGTGGTCGCATTCAGGTTGAATCTGAACAGGGTAAAGGCAGCACTTTTAGAGTTCATTTACCTTTAACACTAGCCATTTTAGATGGTCAACTGGTACGTGTAGGTAGCGAAGTTTATATCATTCCACTTATTGCTATTGTCGAATCTTTACAAATTCAATCTAAATTCATTAACCGTGTATCTGGTGATTTAGTACTCTACCGTTTACGAGAAGATAACGTTCCTGTTTTGCCTATTTATCAACTATTTAACTTGCCAGCAGATAATAAAGAAGTAAATAACGCGTTACTTGTTGTGGTGGAAGCAGATGGTCAAAAAGTGGGCTTGATGGTCGATGATTTACTCGCCCAGCAGCAGGTAGTGATCAAAAGTTTAAAAGACAATTATCAGCAAGTTGATGGCATATCTGGTGCAACTATTTTAGGTGATGGTTCTGTTTCAATGATTTTAGATATACCAGGCATGATAAATATTGCTTTAGAAATGGCCCAGAAAAATCAAAAGATGCTTGAGCAGGAGACCGTGTAATGGACATTCAAGCGCTAGCGAGTCAAATTCCTGAACAAGGTGAGCAATCATTAGAAGGGATCGACTTTATCACCAGTGGTGATCAATATTTGACTTTTATATTGGGTCAAGAGCAATACTGTGTTGATATTTTATGCGTTGAAGAAATAAGAAGTTGGGAAAACCCAACAAAAATACCGAATGCTCCGCTTCACGTCAAAGGTGTTATTAACATGCGTGGCATTATTGTTCCTATTATTGATTTACGGCAAAAATTCAAAATTGGTGAACTTATCTACTGTGACACCACCGTTGTTATTGTACTTACCGTTGAAACGGATGCTAAAAAGAGAACGATAGGTTTTGTTGTAGATGCGGTATCAGATGTATTAAATGCAGAGCAAAATGAAGTAAAATCAGCACCCGCTTTTGGTGGTTGTATACCGCAAAATTATATTGATGGTTTACTCAATGTTGGCGATAAAGTGGTCACTTTGTTAAATGTGAATGCGTTGCAAGTTATTGAATTACATAAGCTTAGTTAGATTTGTGTGCTCGTGACTCTTCAAAATATTGAAACGAACATCTCGAAGTCACATGAATATAAATACAGGATATTAAATTATGAGTGAAAGCGAGCAGGAATATCTCACATTTATGCTTAATGGTGAAGAATATGGTGTTGATATCTTATGTGTACAAGAAATTCGAGTGTGGAGCTCAGTAACAGAATTACCTAACAAACCAACTTATATTAAAGGCGTTATCAATCTTAGAGGCGTTATTATTCCTATTATTGATTTACGTCAGCGCTTTGGTCAGGAGGCTTTAGAATATAACGAACAAACCGTCACTATTATATTGAAAACCCAGAATAAAAATAATCCAATGGTGGTTGGTATCGTTGTTGATGGTGTTTCTGAAGTGTATAAGCTCAGTAAAAGTGATATTCGCAAAGCGCCATCATTTGGGAATAATATCGACAGTTGTTTTTTGAAAGGGCTAGCAAGTATCGATAATAAACTCATTATTTTATTAGATAGCAACACCTTATTAAATCAAGACGACTTATACAGCATAGAAAGTAGTGAAGTAGAACAAAAATTAGCACCAGTTGATGAAACAGTTAACTGATATTTAATGAATAATCACTTTCTTACAAGATAAATAAACATGCCTATGCACTTGGCTCAGGATCGTCTTTCCCGCAGTCTTTTAAGCGGGAATCTACGTCAAAAAGTACGAGATCTTCGATAAAAACGATTCGAAGACGATTATAATAAATACCTGAGTGATCTGCATAGGCACGTAAATAAAAGATAAATAAACGATAAGTAAAAGATAGAACAAATTTAAGTGTATTGAACTGACGAGATTAATGGGAATAAATTTATGACACCTAAACAAATAACTTTAGTCCAAGAAAGCTGGCAAAAAGTATTACCGATAGCGCCTCAAGCCGCTGAGAATTTTTATAATACACTGTTTGAACTTGATCCTAGTTTAAAGCCGCTATTTAAAAGTAATATAGTCGACCAAGGCAATAAACTAATGACCATGCTAGATACGGCGGTTAAGTTATTAAACTCACCAGATAAACTTATTCCTGCAGTACAAAAACTCGGTGCTCGACATCTTGATTATGGTGTAAAAACCCAACATTACGACACCGTTGGCAAAGCTTTATTAAATACCTTAGAAACTGGTTTAGGTGACGAATTTACCACACCGGTAAAACGTGCATGGACCGCTATTTATAAAGTGTTATCAAAAACCATGATAGACGCTGCCAATGCAGCAAAAACTAATCCCTCAACAAATAAAATTAAAGAGTCAAATATGGAAATGAAAACCACCCCTAAAAATGACGATTTGGCTGTACGTTTACAAGGCGCCTTAGATCAATCAGGCACTGCTGTTATGATGATCGATCGAGATTTCAATATAACTTATTTTAATGCCAGTAGTTTAAAATTATTAACGATGCATGAAGCCACGTTTAAGCAGAAATGGCCTAGTTTTGTTGCTGACGAAGAAGCTATCATGGGAACTAATATTGATGTGTTTCATGTAAACCCAGCGCAWCAACGTAAATTACTGGACGATCCTAATAATTGTCCATACAAAGCTGACATTCATATCGAACACTTAACCTTTGAGCTTAATGTTACCGCGATATTAGACACTCAGGGAAATTACATCGGTAACTCTTTGGAATGGTCAGATGTTACACAAACACGCGCCAATGCCATTGAAGTAGGGCGTTTAAGCTCAGCTGTTGAAGGTATGACCACCAATATGATGATGGCCGATCCCCAAGGCAATATTGTATATGCAAACCCCGCAGTGTGCAAAATGTTAGGTCGTCGTGAACAACAATTACAAACGGTTTTACCTAGTTTTAGTGTTAACACTATGGTGGGTAGCAATTTTGATACTTTCCATCGTAATCCAGCACATCAACAAAATTTATTGGGTGATCCAGCCAATTTGCCTTATCAAACTGAAATATCTGTCGCTGGCTTAGTGTTTGATTTAACCGCAATCGCTTTATTAGACGATCAAGGGAATCATTTGGGAACAGCAGTGCAATGGTTAGATTTAACCGAAGAAAAAGATGCACAGAATCAAGTTGAAGAGTTAATCCAAGCTGCTTCCAGTGGTAATTTAGAAAATCGAATAGATACTTCTAATTATCAAGGCTTTATGAAAGGTTTAGGCGATAATATCAATGGTTTGATGGATACTATTATCGAACCTATAAATGATGCCATAGATGTAGCGCAATCGTTAGCTAATGGTGATTTATCTAATACCATGGATGGTAATTATTCTGGTGATTTCTTAGCGCTAGCAGAAGCGATGAATAGTTCAATAGATACACTTGGTAACATGGTTGATGAAATTCGCAATGCATCAACCAATGTTTTTGATAGTGCTAGAGAAATAGCCGAAGGTAATAACGAATTAAGCCATAGAACTGAATCACAAGCTTCTAGCTTAGAAGAAACGGCATCAGCCATGGAAGAGTTAACTAGTACAGTGCAACAAAATGCTGAAAACTCCACTGATGCGAGTAAATTATCTGCTTCGGTTATGGCTAAAGCTAACAGTGGTGGCGATGTGGTTAAAAATGCAATTTCAGCCATGAGTGATATTAATAAATCGAGTAAGAAAATTGCCGATATTATTAGTGTTATTGATGAAATAGCTTTCCAAACCAACTTACTTGCACTAAATGCTGCGGTAGAAGCTGCGCGTGCAGGAGAGCAAGGTCGAGGTTTTGCGGTAGTTGCAGCTGAAGTTAGAAATCTTGCACAGCGCAGCGCCGGAGCCGCGAAAGAAATTAAAGGCTTGATAAATGATAGTGTTGAAGCTGTTGGTCAAGGAACTAAATTAGTTGATGAAACTGGGCAAACCTTTAGTGAATTAGTCACCGCAATTACAGAAGTAAGTAATATGATCGCTGATATTGATAGTGCCGGTAAAGAGCAATCTGCGGGGATTGGCGAAGTCAGTGCCGCAGTAAGTCAAATGGATGAAATGACTCAACAAAATGCTGCCTTAGTAGAAGAAGCAGCAGCGTCAAGTAAATCAATGGAAGAGCAAGCAGAATTATTATTAGATCAAGTGAGTTTTTTCAATAATGGTGAGGAAGAACAAGTAGCAGTGCAGCCACCGGCCAGACAAACAAGAGCTAAACCCGCAGGTAAAACAAGAAGAAATGAAGTAAAACGTCCACCAGCACGAAGCAGCCGTAAAATAACTCGCCAAGCAACACCATCAGATCAAGAGTGGGAGGAGTTTTAAGGAAAGCTCATGGCGTATAAAAGAAATGATAACAGTTTACTCTGCGATAAAGATTTTAAGTTTGTTTGTGACTTTGTCTATCAGCGCGCAGGCATTGTATTAGCCGACAATAAACGAGAAATGGTTTATCGGCGCTTTACTCGTATTATGCGTGAACGAAAACTTAACTCGTTTCATGAGTATTGCAAACTATTAAAAGATAATCCTCAGCAAGAAGAAAATTATTTTATTAATGCGATCACCACTAATTTAACCAGTTTTTTTCGTGAACAGCATCATTTTGATTATTTAAAAGAACACGAAATACCTAAGTTATTAAAAACAAATGAGCATAATAAACGTATTAGAATATGGTCTTGCGCTAGTTCTACTGGAGAAGAGCCCTATAGTTTAGCAATGACCATCATCGAAGCAATGCAAGCACAGCTTTCTTCTTGGGATGTGAAAATATTAGCGACAGACATTGATAGCAACGTCTTGGCAACCTGCAGTGCCGGTATTTATGAAGCTAAAAAATTAGGCGATATGGAGGGTCAATACAAACGTAAATATTTTCATAAAGGGGCGAGTGAGCATAATCAAAATCAATATAAAGTTGATAAAAAATTGGCTCAATTACTCACCTTTAAAAAGCTTAATTTATTGCATAATTGGCCAATGAAAGGACCTTTCGATGTTATTTTTTGTCGCAATGTAATTATTTATTTTGATAAGAAAACCCAACATGAGTTATTTGAACGTTACTATCAAATGCTAAAACCGGGTGGATTATTAATGTTGGGACATAGTGAAAATTTAGGGGATTATCAACAATTTTTTGAAAACGTAGGTCGAACAATTTTTCGTAAACCAGAATTTACCAACAGCCAATTAAATGACTTTGCAGACGATATTATTGTTAAAAATACAGCAGGAAGTCTTTAACAATGCCTAGACAATTAGCACAAAATAAAGTTGAAGAATGTCAAAGTAAATGTTTGCCCGAATTTGATCATGTTAATCATTACTGGGATCGACAAAAAAAAATCGTCATCGCTAAAATATTACCCGGTGAATTTTATATGACCTCGCAACATATGGTAATAGCCACCACGCTAGGTTCTTGTGTTTCGGCTTGTATTTGGGATCCGATGATCGGTTTAGGTGGAATGAATCACTTTATGTTGCCATTAACCACGCAAGAGGTTCACGAAGTTAATTGGGGACAACGCGGTATGGTGTCAGATGCTACTCGGTATGGGAATTTTGCCATGGAACACTTGATTAATATGATCCTAAAACACGGTGGACGACGAAAAAATTTACGAGCAAAAGTATTTGGTGGCGGTAAAGTCATGAAAAACATGTCTAATATTGGCAACAAAAATATTGCCTTTGTGTTGGATTATTTGAAAACTGAAAATATTATCATTGAAAGCCAAGATTTAGGTGACGAGTTTCCACGAAAAATATTGTTTGAACCAAATACTGGCCGAGTCTTTGTCAAACGCTTAAATAACTTGCATAACGATACCATTGTTCGACGCGAAAGAGATTATGAAACTCGTATTGAAAATAAACCGGTAGATGGTGATATAGAATTATTTTAATGACAGTTTTGTCGATGTACTGAAAGTAGGTTGTAGCTTGCTGCAACAACATAGTACACAAAAACATCGTTTTCGGCATCGCTTGTAAACGATTTAACAATGTATAGATAATAAAGAGAGCAGTTGATGGCTAATATTCGAGTACTCATTATTGATGATTCTGCAGTTATCCGTCATGTAGTACGTGAAATTTTGCAACGCGATGAAGACATTACTATTGTGGGTGAAGCGGAAGATCCGCTGGTTGCTAGAGACTTAATTAAGCAGCTAAACCCTGATGTGTTAACACTTGATGTTGAAATGCCAAAAATGGACGGTATTACCTTTCTAGCCAATTTAATGCGTTTACGGCCAATGCCGGTGGTTATGTTATCAACCTTAACCACCAAAGGTGCTGATACCACCTTGCAAGCTTTAGAGCTAGGTGCGGTTGATTTCATTGGTAAACCAACCGAGCAAGAATTATTAAATAGTCAAGATGGTTTTGCGCAAACTTTGGTTGATAAAGTCAAACAAGCGGTAAAAATAGATCAAAAAAACTTTCAATTATCTAGTGCTATTCACCAATCTAGCGATCACAAAACATTAAATTTCACTGGTTGTGCCAGACAAAATCACCTTATTGCCATTGGCGCTTCAACGGGAGGAAATGATGCAATAAAAAATATTTTGTTGCCTTTACCCGAAAATGCTCCTGCAATTGTCATTACGCAACATATACCGAAAATTTTTAGTGAACGTTTTGCACAACGCTTAAATGCTGATTGTGCGATGCAAGTTCAAGAAGCGCGTCATGGTCAAAAAATCAAATTAGGCAATGCTTACATTGCTCCGGGTGATATGCATCTTAAAGTTGTCGAAAAAAGTGGCAATTTATTTTGTTTATTAGAAGACTCAGCATTGGTTAATCGCCATAAACCTTCAGTAGATGTGTTATTTGAGTCTTTATTACCCATTGCTGGTAATGTTCAAGCGGTATTGTTGACGGGGATGGGACGAGATGGTGCTCAAGGTATGTTATCGCTAAAAAATTCAGGTGCGCGTACGCTTATTCAAGACGAGTCAAGTAGTTTGGTATGGGGAATGCCTGGTGCTGCATCAAAGCTTAATGCTCAACTTTTGGACTTACCCTTGAATAAAATGGCTAAAAACTTATTGAAATTTGCAAGTTTAGATCGCACTCAAATGAAGGGGGCGCTGAATGACTAATTTTAAGCCATTAATAAGTGCGTTGTTAATAGTGTCATTAGCCTTAATGGTAAATGAACTTTTACTTCACTTAGTTTACCTGAGTTTATTTTTGTCTTTAGCAAATATGGTTATTATTATTCTAATATACCGACAATCCAATCAACAACAAGATACCACAAAAACGTTRATTAATGATTCTTGCTCTGACAATCATAAGTTATTAGTGGCAACCTTGTGCGAAGTTGAACAGCTTTTAGCACATTCTGTCAGTGTTATTGAACATGAAATAACTCGCGCTGCCACTTTGGTTAAAGATGCTGTACATGGCGTATCGGCAAGCTTTATTGATTTACAAACGTTAAGCGCACAACAACAACAAATGATCACCTCGTTAGTTGCAGATAACAGTAGTATTGGTGATGATCAACATACCACCTTAACCACCTTTGTTAAAAGTTCTAGTAATACCTTAGATAGTTTTGTTGAAGTGATTATTAATACCAGCAAGCAAAGTTTAGAAACTATGTCGTTTACCGACGAAATGGTTAAGCAATTTGATGGTATTTTTAAATTATTAGCAGAAGTTGAAAAACTAGCGAGTCAAACTAATTTGCTGGCGTTAAATGCCGCAATAGAAGCGGCACGAGCAGGCGATGCTGGACGTGGTTTTGCAGTGGTTGCCAATGAAGTACGTTCGTTATCGGTAAATTCCTCTGAATTAAATGAAGATATTCGCAAAGAGGTCGATCAAGCAAAAATAATTATCGCAAAACTGAGAAATTCTGTCGAAAAAATGGCGTCAGCTGATATGACCTCCACACTCGAAGCAAAAGACGATGTTGGTGTAATGATGAAACATGTTGAACAACTTAGCATTAAAACGAGTCGTGATGTTGATGAGTTATCGTTATTAACCCCTAAAATTGATCAAGCAGTAACTACCGGAGTGCGAATGTTACAATTTGAAGACTTAACCTTTCAAACGTTAACAGGCTTAAGCTCTGAGTTAGCAAACATTAAACAGGTAAGCGAACAGTTTCAGCAGTTCAACCAACTTGCCCCAGCAGAGCACAATGAATTTTTAGTGATGATGAAGGAAAATATTTATGATTTACAACATAATGCAAAAAAAGACAATCAAAATAGAACCGTAATGCAGTCATCCATGGATGAAGGCGAAATTGAGCTGTTTTAGCTGCTCTAAAGAAGTGCTAATAATGAGTTTTTGAAATCGTTAGTTTTACCGTAATGATTTGTAGATAAAGACTTTAAAAACCCGAAAATAAGGAAGCTTTACTATGTCGATCAACCAGTTAATTTCAGAAGATAATAAGCAAGTCACTATCTCGATAGATAATAATTTCGATTTTTCTCTGCATCAACACTTCAGAGATTCATACAGTAGTTGTGATCTGAAAAATACCACTTTTTTTCTCAATTTAAGCAAAACTGAATACATGGACAGTTCCGCATTAGGGATGATTTTACTGCTTAAAGATCATGCTGATAATATTGGTGGTAAAGTGATCATTCAAAAACCAAATAAAAGTGTCAATAAAATATTAGAAATAGCTCAATTCCATCGTTTAGTGACTATCGAGAAGTAAGTTATGCTCTTGGGTCCTATTATTTACGACAGTAAACTAGCTTTAGTTGTTGATGACTCTAAAATGCAATGCATGATGCTTTCAGTGTTGTTGCAGGAAGAAGGCTATCGAGTAATTATCGCACACGATGGTGCTTGCGGTGTTGCGATGTACATTGAACATCAACCCGATTTAGTGTTGATGGACATTAATATGCCGATCATGAATGGTTATGAAGCAGCTCGACAAATAAAAAAAATATCACATGGCTCATTGGCACCATTAATATTTATTACCAGTATGGATACTGATCAAGCATTTATAGAAAGTGTTGATGCTGGTGGTGATAGTATTTTAGTACGACCGTTTACACCAGCAGTATTCAAAGCGAAAATAAAGGCAATTCAACGTGTTAGTGATTTATATTCGCAAATTAAAATACTTCAACAAGAGCAACAAAAAGACGAAGAACTTGCCGAACAGTTATTAACGGGTGTTATCGGTGCGCGAAATTATGCGAAAGATAAAATTGGTATTGTAAAAAAATCCGCGGCAATCTTTAGTGGCGATATTCAATTAACGGCTTTATGTCCTAATGGTGATGTTTATATTTTATTAGGAGATTTTACCGGACATGGCTTACGTTCTTCTATTGGCGCGATACCCTTAGCTGAAACGTTTAGAACGATGACTAAAAAAGGTTTTTTGTTAAATGAAATTATTAAACAAATTAATTATCAATTATATGATTTATTACCAGCGGATTTGTTTTTAGCCGCATGTTTTGTACGTGTATCTTCTAATACTGGCTCCGCTAAAATTTTTAATGCAGGTTTACCCGATACTTATATTTTGAGTTGTGATCAATTAAATAAGGGGCAAATTAAATATAAAATTGGCTCTATTCATCCTCCATTAGGAATTTTACCTGAGTTATTACCCAAAACAAAGGCCGGTATATATGCGATTGAAAAAAGCGATAGAATAATTTTAATTAGTGATGGTGTAATTGAAGCACGTAATTCAGCTAAAGAAATGTATGACATTGACCGACTAGAGCAATGTATTATCGACAGTGATTTTAGCCAAAATATTGCTGTGTTGATCATGCAGAGTGTCAATGAGTTTTGTCAAGGAAATTCACAGGAAGATGATATTTCAATTATTGATGTGCCTTGTAATTTAGAACAAGAAGCTATTATTGCTACCAACAATAATAATGATAAAAACGACTATTCTATTGAAGAAACTATTGATCAAACAACTATTAATGAAAAAATTACTGATGATAAAACTATTGATGATAATATTTTAGCTGAGCATTCAGCAAGTGATGACTTTACTGTGGTCGATTTTGATTTGTTAGCTCCGCCAGTATGGTTTTGGCAGCTTTCCCTATATGGTGAGCGTTTAGGACAAGTCAATCCTATTCCGCTAGCAATGAATCAGATACAAGCCATTGAAGGGTCTGGAGAACATTGGCATAGTTTATACACTATTTTAACCGAGCTTTTTATTAATGCTTTAGATCATGGCGTACTCGAATTAAGCTCTGAACTTAAAAATTCACCACAAGGTTTTGTTGAATATTTTACCATCCGTGAGCAAAGACTCGCTAAATTAATCGATGGTTTTATCGATATACAGTTAAGTTACCATTTATTAGATTCTGGTGGTCGTATGGTGATTAAGGTAAAAGACAGTGGCAAAGGCTTTGATTCATTAAAAGCATTTAAAAATAATAGTATTTCTTTAATCGAAAAAAAAACCTTGAGTGGTCGTGGCTTAGAATTAGTGAATCAACTAACCGAAACCATTGAATACCAAGATAACGGTACGTTAGTTAAAGCGAGTTATGTATGGGATCAAAACAACAGTTAAATATATTAGTGGTTGATGATGATCAATTTATGAGAGATGTGGTTGCCACCATGATTTCTGATAATGGCCATTTACCGTTAGTTGCTGATGGCTATCAGCAAGCGTTAGCTGCTTTAAGTAAAAATAAAATCGATCTTATTTTAATGGATATTGAAATGCCAGAGGTGAATGGTTTTGCCTTAACATCGATGATCCGTGAAATATATAACCATTGGATCCCCATTATTTTTCTCAGTTCAAATGATTCCGAAGAATATTTATCCAAAGGCATTGATGCCGGTGGTGATGATTATTTAACTAAACCAGTAAAAGAAGTTATTTTAAAAGCAAAAATACGCGCAATGGCACGTATAGCGAGTATGCAAGACGAACTGGAATTGTTAAATCGAAAATTATCTATATTGAGTAATATTGATCCACTGACGGGTGTAATGAATAAAAGAGCTTTACATAACTGTTTAAACGAACAATGGAGCATTAATCGGCGACAAAAATCAGAGTTGTCTATACTGATGGTGGATATTGATTTTTTTAAGCTATATAACGACAATTATGGACATCAAAAAGGTGATCGTTGTTTAGTCAGATTTACTAAAGTATTAGTAAGCTTATTAAATCGTGAAACTGATTATATAGCGCGTTATGGTGGTGAAGAATTCTTGATTTTATTGCCTTTTACGCCGTTAGAGGGCGCAAGGTTTAAGGCAAAAGAGATAATGAATGCGTTAGAAAAATTTGCGATAAAACATGGTCACTCAAGCATTGCACCTTATGTTACCGCTAGTATCGGAATCTCGTCGACCAAACTCAACGCAAAAAATACTGATGAGCTAGTAAATCAAGCAGATATAGCATTATATAAAGCAAAAGAGAGTGGCCGAAAGCAAAGTTATATTTTTAAAAGTGCTTAATATAACATGCCTATGCACTTGGCTCAGGATCGTCTTTTCCGCAGTATTTTAAGCGAGAATCTAGCTCAAAAAGCACGAGATCTTCGATAAAAATGACTCGAAGATGACGATTAGTATAAATACCTGAGTGATCTGCATAGGCATGTAATAGAATGACTATTTAGTTGGTAAAACTTACGTTTGTTGACTAAATTGATAATTATGATCCAGAAAATAATAATATTTTATTTTAACTTAAACCATTATTTATGTTATTTCATAGATTAAAGAAGGGAAGCGTATCACCATGTCAAAACCGAATTTGTTAATTATTGATGATGATAGCGATTATTTAGAGCTATTAAATGAAGGTTTAGAAGATCGATTTACCATTAAATGTGCTAATAATTTGTCGTTAGCTGAAGACTTATTACAAGAATATGGTCATTTTGATATAGCTTTAGTTGATGAAAATATTGGCACCCAAAAAGGCTCTGATTGGATAAAATTAAAAAAATCACAAAATAGTTCAATTTCAGTAAAATCGTTCGTGTTATATTCTGGCTTAGCCACTGAAGAAGCAGTTTTAAAGGGACTTGAATGCGGTGCTGATGATTTTTTAGCAAAACCTATTTCTTTATTAGCGCTTAATAATAAATTAGAAAAATTAATAACATATCAAGAAAAAATTCATCTTTTTGAAGACCAATTAAAATCTAAAGACAGCGTTATTAACGTTTCAATGGCACAGGCTTCTAAATATGGCAGCTGTATGCAGCTTACTTCTAAGTTAAACACTTGTACTGATTTTGACGAAATTAAGGACGATGTTTTTAATTATTTTTATAATATGGGGTTAGAGGGGTGTATTGCTTTTTATCCTTTAGGCACACCACCACTTTTTTACAGTTCTAAAAAAGGCTGTTGTTCACCTGTTGAAACCGAAGTGATGGAATTACTAAAAACTAAATCGCGTTTATTTCGTTTTGGTTCGCGTACTATTTTTAATCACCCGTTAGTGTCTCTTTTAATTTTAAATTTAAAAGAAGGAACCGTTGATACCGATATTTTCATCGATGCACTAGCGTCTGTTATTGAATGTGTTGGTGCACGTATCGAATTTATCACCTATAAAAATTCCTTAATTGAGGTACAGGAACAAATTCAAAGTGCTGTGGTTACCACTAAAAAAATGGTGGAAATTTCTAAACACCACCAACAAGAAATAATGAATGAAATTGTACAAAAAATTGGTGCTAGTTTTCATATTCTTGATTTGAATGAAACACAAGAAGAGTACTTGATGGACTTAGTACATGGCGCCTTAAAAAAACATTCTCAAGATGATATTAATTTTTTGGAAGTCAGTAGTTTACTAGATTTAACCTTACAAAGTGTTGATCGTTTAAAAAACTTAAATAATAAACCTCATATTTCTCATGACGCTATTGAAGAGGATGAATTATTTTGAATACTCCAACAACATTTGCATTAGATGACTTGCCTTCCCCTGCATTAATCGTAGATGCTTTTGGGGTTATTGCACAAATTAATTCAGCTATTGAATTACTTACCGGTTATAGCAATGAAGAAATTTTACACCAACCTGTTGAGTTTTTAGTTCCGGATGATCTAAAAGATCAGCATTTTCAATATCGGTCTAATTATCCAAATAAAGCTAATGAATTATCGACTTGCCGTTATGTGGTATTACAAACTAAGTCAGGTGCATTTAGACAAGTTAATGTACGCATATCAGCGTTAGAAAAGTGTTTTTTGATCATGATTAATGAGCACGACAACGTGATTAATAATTATAATGATCAAAAGCTTAATGAGACTCATCAGGTTATAAATAATATTGATGAACCCTATTGGGAGTGGGATCTCATTGAAGATGTTATTATATATTCAGCAAAATTTATGTCCTTATTAGGTTATAAAAAAGAGGCTTTTACAGGTGGGCGTGATTTTTGGTATAAACATCTAAATGCTGATACATTAAAATTAATTTATCAAAAAATTGAAAGTCATCTTCATAATAAAGGCGATAGTTTAGATGTAACTGCAGAGCTAACGACGAAACAAGGCGAACACCGTTGGGTTCATTTAGTTGGTAGAGTAATGGAATACAAGGGCAAGCAGGCTAGTCGTATGATAGGAAATATAAAAGATATTACTGAATCTAAAGAACTTATCAGCCAACTTAAAAAGCAAAATGATTATTTAATGCTYGCTGAAAAAATAAGTAACTCAGGACATTGGCGTTATGACTTTAAGGATGACTCTTTTTTTTGGTCTCCTGAAATTTATCGCATTTATGGTTTAAATAAAGATAAATTTAAACCAACATTAGATAAAATTTTATCATTTCAGCCTGAAAAAGAACAAATTTTACTGCGTCGATTAATTACTCATGCTAAAGAAAATAAGCAAGGGTTTTATAACAAGGGTACCTTAATTAAACGCTCAGGTAAAAAAACTAAAATTGAAACTGCTGCTGAAGTGGAGGTTAATAACAAGGGTGAGGTTATTGCTTTATTTGGTATTTGTCGAGATATTACCAAAGCTGAAAACACTTTAGAAAAAATCAAATTGCTCGCGATGGTTAATTTTACTATCAGCGTGCCTATTTTCTTTGTTGATGAGCAAGATAACATAGTTTATCAAGATATTTCTCCGCATCAAGATCTCAATAATTCTGGTTTATTTAACTATGTTAATTTTAGTATTACGCAATATTTAGATTTTAAAAAACAAGCAAAAAAGCAAGGCCAAGTAAAAAAATCCAGTATCAGTTTTGATAAATTTAACACTGTATTTAATCTTTCAATAACTCATGAAGCGGGTGATGGTATTTATATTTGGATTGTTGAGAATGTTACGGAACAATTTAGAAAAGACCAACAGCAAGTGATCAGTAATCGGTTAGCACTATTAGGAAACACTTTTGGTAATGTTTCACACGATATAAATAATGTCCTTGGTGTGGCTCTTGGTGCTATTGAAATGTTGGAGTTGAAATTTGCCAAAGGTGATCAAAATATTGAAATATATATAGATCGTGTTAAAAATGCGATAGACAAAGGCAAAAGTGTAACTGAACGGTTACTAGCCTTTACCCGTAAACCTGTGGTTAAAGTAGTCATTTTTGATCCTGTTGCAGATATCGAAAAAAATAAATATCTTTTTGAGCAATTATTACTTAGTACAATTAACATTTCATATAATTATCATGCCACTAAATGTTCAATAAATTTTCCTCAAGGTGAGTTTATTAATATTTTACTGAATATCGTGTTAAATGCACAAGATGCTATTCAAGAAAATGGCTTGAGTGGTCATATAGAAATATCTACTAATATTAACGATGACAACCGCTTAGAAATACATATTAAAGACAGTGGTGTTGGCATAGAAGAAGAAAACTTAACAAAAATATTTGATCCTTTTTATAGCAGCAAATCTATTAATAAAGGTAATGGTATTGGTTTGGCTAATGTGTTTAATACTATGTATAAACATAATGGTGAAATTAAAGTTGAAGGGCATAGTGACTTAGGCGGGGCACATTTTATTTTGATCTTTAAATGTGATGTATTACAAAGTGCTTTACCTGCAAAAGTTAATGATAATAGTGCGTTAGGGCTTGACGGGAAAAATATTTTAGTGCTTGATGATGAAATTAGTATTGGTGAATTTGTCGCGCTTTATTTAGAAAATCATGGTGCTAACGCGACATGCTTACATGATAAAATAGGCTTAATTGATTTATTAGCACAAGATAAAGATTTTGACGTTTTTATTACCGATATGATCATGCCTGATYTMTCWGGTYGWGAAGCAGTWRATATGGTWAARGCWAAATAYCCWGATATAAYTRTTTAYTCWATGAGYGGTTATATTGCKATTGAAGATMGWAAATGGSAATAYCCMGTATTAMGWAAACCTTTTAATTCTAAAGAATTATCAGAGTTTTTAGAAAAATAAACTGAGTATGATTTTATTACGAGGTTAATTAATTTACATGTATAGTATTTTAATTGTTGATGACGCCAAAGATTCACTTTTATTGTTAGACCATGATTTAACTTTAGCGGGTTACACAGTATTAAGTGCTGATAGTGGTGCTACTGCTTTACAACGTATTGAAAATGAAGATGTCGATATGGTGTTGTTAGACATATATATGCCGTTGATGTCAGGTTTAGAAGTATTACAAGTGATTAAATCTTCAAGTAAAACTGAAAATATTCCCGTTATAATGTTATCTGCCTCTGATCACGAAGACAAAATAGTGGCTGCGTTAGAGTTAGGGGCTGCTGATTATGTCACTAAACCTTACATTAGAAATGTTTTACTCGCCCGTATTAATACAACGTTTAAATTAGTCGAAAAAACCGCTTCACTTGAGCAAATGGCGCAAAAAGATTTTTTGACTGGTATAAATAATCGACGAAATTTTTATAGTTTGGCGAAAAAAGCCATTAGCATTGGTCAACGTCATCAAGAATCGTTAATTATTGCGATGTGTGACATTGATTTTTTCAAAAAAGTTAATGATAAACACGGCCATGATTTTGGTGACAAAGTATTACTCAATGTGAGTGAAATTCTTGCTAATGTGTTTAGAGATAGTGACATAATAGGGCGCATAGGCGGTGAAGAATTTGCCATGTGTTTACCCCAAACGACAATGGATGAAGCTTTGATCGCTTGTGAACGCCTTAGAGTGAATATTGAGCATAGTAAAGTTGTGGCTGCCGATAATGATGAAATTTCAGTAACGATGAGTATCGGTTTAACTCAATTGCAGCACGAGAATACGTTAGGTGAATTACTCACGCAAGCTGATCAAGCTTTATATCAATCTAAAGATAATGGGCGCAACCAAGTGTCTGTTTATGATAAATGTTCAGCAGTAGAAAATGATCCAAATAATTCGCCTTTAATAACAGAACAACAAGCAGTTGATGACAGCACAACTAAGGATTATCCGGGAATAAACTTATCGACAGGGATCAATAACGTACTTGGCGATGAAAATCTATTCGAGCAAATACTAGTGATGTTTTATCAAGATCATGCCCAAGATGAAAAAAAATTAGTGCATGCAGTAGCTCGCGACGATATTAGTACAGCAAAACATTTAGCACACACGTTAAAAGGTGTCGCTAGCTCAATTGGTGCAATGGAGTTGTTTCAAAAAGCAAAAATATTAGATGAATCAATTAATGAGCAAGAAAATGAACGTTATAATGAGCTTATTAGTCTGTTAGGTGAAAAACTTAGTCAAGTGATTTCGGGAATTGAAAAGAACTTAGCAGAAAAAGTAGACTGCCCTTAAATAACTTGGCTTTGACAAAATAACTCAAAACTTCCCCAGCATTTTTTTTAAATTCAGTGTATGCTAGCAAAAAAATATTTATAGCAGACAATTGGATACTACATGACCGTTAATATTTTTCTTGCTGATTATAACAATATTCAACAAGCTCAAGACCTCATCACTTTACTAAATGCTTATGCACAAGATCCCATGGGTGGTGGCGAAGAACTTTCTCAAGCCGTTAAATTAAATTTAGTTAAATCAATGTCTAAACGTCAAGATATGTTCACTATTCTTTGTTATGTTGATGACAAGCCCGCAGGTTTAATTAATTGTATTGAAGGTTTTTCCACTTTTAATTGTCAACCAGTAATGAATATTCACGATGTTATTGTATTGCCTGAATATCGAGGTATGGGATTAAGCTCAAAAATGTTAACTGAAGTTGAAGCTTTAGCTTCATTTAGAGGTTGCTGCAAGCTTACTCTTGAAGTGTTAACCGGTAATGAAATTGCAAAAAAATCATATCAAAAGTTTGGCTTCGCAGGCTATGAACTTGATCCTAAATTGGGACAGGCAATGTTTTGGGAAAAGAAAATTAAATAACAGCTTACTGATATCGCTTTAAATTTAAAATGATATTGGTTTACGTTTAGACTTTTGACTTTTTTTCGTCGGTGTTTCTATATCTGAAAATGATTTATTTGTATTATCTTGATTGCTTTTGTGCTTGTTATTACGCTTCTTTTTTAAAGAGATTGTTAAAGATTGCTTTGCAGTTTTTTGTGACACCGATGAAGTGTTAGGTCGTGTATTTACCACTACTTGAACAACTTCACCATTAAATTCAATCACGTCATTATCTCTAATTTTTTTACGTTTTTGATATTCCACTTCGCCATTTAAAAAAACATAACCTTGTGTAATAACCACTTTTGCTTCACCACCACCTGAAACTAAATCGGCAATTTTTAGCAATTTACATAGTTCAATAGGTTCAGAAGTAATCGTAATAGGGCGTATTGTTGGCATAAAACTCTTATAATGTAACGGTTTGTTATAGATATTTAGGTGAGTTTAACATATTCGTTTTTTGTAGACGATAAAAGTATAAAAGTGAAAAAATCAGGCCACCAATGGCTCCCCATAAATGAGCATCAACAGCAACATTGGCAGCAATTAAGGTACTAACATCCGAGCTAGCACCGTATATCTGTTCGTGAGCTATTTTAAGCCACACGCCAATAAACAACAAATAACCTGTTTTATCTTTCTGTTTTATATCCATTAAAGCACCCCAAACAAAAATACCATGAAGTACGCCAGACAAACCTACATATTGATGAAGATCTGGGGAGAAAAAATAAAGCCCTAAACTACAAGTCAGCGCAGAAACTAAAAATAATAAACTATAGTTTTTTATGGTATAAAATTCACCATGCAAAGCCCAAAGCATTGTTAAACCAGCTAAGTTCAGCATTAAATGGTACTTATTAGTATGAAAAAAATGACCAGTAAATAAACGCCAATATTCGCCATTAGTTATAGCACTGCGTTGATAAACTAAAAGATCTATTGTTTGATTTTCAAAAATAAAAGCAAGTAGAGATAAAATAATAACAAAGCAAGGTATAAGTAGATGTTGTATAGATATAGGAAAACGGCGTTTCAATAGATAACTCATTTTATTGAATAATAAATAAATAGTTTAGCAAAATAGTAGAAATTAAAAAATAATTTTAATTCATTCGAATGAGTGATAGCAGAAAAATTAACCGTGTAAATGTTTAAAAGATTTTTTATTGTCATAAATCCACTTTTATGACACCATGAAACTACCTAAAAAGTGTCATTCTAAATAAAATAAAGAATCTCTTTTCTAAAATAATATTTATACTCATGATACTTCAAAATGTCTGTTTCAGGACTACTGAGTAATTCATGATCAAGGCGCAGCTTTTTATTAATGGTTGTTCAGGACAATGCAGGAGCATATTGTCCTGAACAACCATTCTATTCAATCAATGCCTTGCCTCTAAGCCTTTTAATTCTCGCTGAAACGAGTATTTCGAGGTAACATGAGTATATATACCAAGTTGAAAAGTAAAGTATCTTATGAAAAAATTTTTAAAAGTATTTCTAGTTGTTGTTGTCTTATTAGCTTTAGGTTTATGGTATTTTATCAACAGTTTAAAACCGCAATACAGTGGGCATTTAAATCTAAAAGGCTTATCAGATCAAGTTGAAGTGTATTCTGATAATTTTGGTATTCCGCATATTTATGCAAAGAACCAGTTTGATGCTTACATCGCTTTGGGTTATCTTCATGCGCAAGATCGGTTGTGGCAAATGGAAGTGATCCGTCGGATTGCACCGGGTCGCCTTGCTGAAATATTTGGTAAAAATTTAATTGAAACCGATAAGTTTTTTGCAAGTATGGGGTTAGAAACAGCAGCTGAGAAATCTATCGCGGTATTAGATAAAAGTACCAGTCAATATAAATACACCCAAGCTTATTTAAATGGCATTAATCAATTTATTGATCAAGGTCCAACACCAGTTGAATACCTCTTAACTGGCATTGAAAAAACACATTACACGCTTAATGATGTCTATAATGTGTTCGGTTATATGTCATTTAGTTTTGCCATGGCTCAAAAAGCAGATCCTTTTTTTACCGAAGTTAAAAAAAATCTAAAACCACTTTATTTAGAAGAACTCGGTTTAAAACCAGATCCTAATACAACGTTAATTCACAATAATTATCAAAATATTTCAAGCCCTATTGCAGAGGTGGCTAATAGCGTTGCCAATAATATTCCAAGTCCATTTATCGGTAGTAACAGTTGGGTAGTAGGGCCTAACAAGTCGGCGACAGGGAAAGTATTATTTGCCAACGATCCCCATATGACTTATGCACAACCTGGCGTTTGGTACGAAGCTTATTTAAAAACACCCGATTATGAAATGTATGGCTATCATTTAGCGGGAATTCCATTTCCATTATTGGGTCATAATCACCGTATCGCTTACGGTTTAACCATGTTTGAAAATGACGATCTTGATTTTTATCGTGAAAGTGTTAATCCAGAAAATGAAAATCAATATAAAACCCCCCAAGGATGGCAGAATTTTGTCACTAAAACCAAAACGATAAAGGTTAAAAATGGTGATGATATAAAGTTCAAAATCCGTTATTCAAAACACGGTCCTATTATGAATGATGTGATCAGTGGCATTAAAGATAAAGCACCGATAGCGATGCGCTGGATTTATACACAATTCCCTATAAAGTCACTGAATGCTATGTACACTATGAGTCACGCGACTAATATTGAAGAGTTTCAAAAAGGTGCCGCGATGATCCACGCGCCCGGTTTAAATATTATGTATGGTGATGCTGATAACAATATTGCTTGGTGGGCAGCAGGTAAAATTTACAGATTTAATCAAGGGGTTAATCCTAAATTTGTGTTAGATGGCGCAAGCGGAAATGATGAACCAATACGTTATTTAGATTTTTCTGAAAACCCGCAAGCTATAAATCCTCCTTGGGGTTATGTGTACTCAGCCAATAATCAGCCAGACAGTATTGATGGTGGTTATTTTTATCCGGGTTATTATTTACCCAAAGATCGTGCTAAGCGAATTGTTAGCCTTATAGAAAGTAAAGAAAAATTAAGTAAAGCTGATTTTCAGAAGATGATAACCGACGTAACATCTTCTGAAACTCCAGATAATACCGCAGTATTAATTAAGGTTTTGGCGCATAAAAAAGATTTCAATAGCACAGAAAAACAAGCGTTTGATATTTTAAAAAAATGGCGTGGCGCTAATCAACTAAAAAACATTGCCCCGACTATTTATTATAAATGGATTTATAAAGTGATGCAGAAAACTTATCAAGATGAATTAGGTGAAGACGGCTTTATACAATTTATGAGAACCGATGTTGCCAAAATTATGGAAGCAAAACAAGTTCAAAGAGAAAATTCAGTGTGGTGGGATAATGTAGCTACAAAAGATAAAATAGAAACGAGAGCCGATGTTTTAACGGCTGCTTTTAACGAAACTATTGTTGATTTAACAAAACAATTGGGGGCTGATATTCAAAAATGGACATGGGGTAATGTACATACGTTAGAGCATGCACATGCTATAACGGCTAAAGCACCCTTTTTACGGAAATATTTGAATGTTGGTCCATTTAAAGCGCCAGGCGCTCGCGAAGTCATTAATAACTTAATGTTTAGTTTAAACGATGAAGGTTTATATAAAGTAAATGCAGGCCCCTCTACTCGACGCATTATTGATTTTTCTGATATTGAAAACAGTGTCAGTATTTTGCCAACGGGACAATCGGGTAATCCTTTAAGTCCTCATTATGATGATCAAGCGCAAATGTATATCAAAGGTCAATTTAGACCTATGCTGATGAATAGAAAAGAAATCATAAAATCTAAAAACAAGTTGGTATTCTCTCCAAAATAAACCAAAAAGAAAAGCCTTGGTAAAATACCAAGGCTTAAATTTTTTAATGGAATAGCTAAACGTAATAAATGGATTTATACCAATACTAGTAAGTAAGTGATCAAATATTAATGAGGATAAATTTTCAAGAACAAGGCGCTTGATTAAGTAATAGCTGGCTATTAGGATTGAAAGCAACGATGTTATTGGAATATTTAGTCCATTTAGAATGATCACTTATTTATTTGTATTGGTATTATAACCTATCTTTAAATTTATATAATAAGCTGCCACCAGCAAACCATACAATCACCATCAGCCATTCTTGTGGCCAAATTAGTGCTGCTGGCATGCCTGGAAAATATAAGCTAACCATCATAATACTTGATAATAAGCCAAACCAGCCTAGCGCTTTGCCACCAGGTGCTTTGAATGGTCTTTCCATGTTAGGTTCTTTATAACGAAGCATTAAGAATGATGCAGTCACAAAAATATAGGCCGACATTAATCCCATACTACCCGCGTCGACGAACCAAACGAGTGCTTGTCGACCTAGAAACGGTGATAGGGTGCCTAAAACGCTAATAAAGATAATGGCATTGACGGGGGTACGATAAGTAGGATGAACTTTTGCTAAAAATTTAGGCAGCATTCCGCTGGCAGCCATAGCAAATAAGGCTCTACTACCACCCAATAAAAACCCATTCCAACTGGTTAAAATACCTGCTACACCACCAATCAATAGGATAAGAGCGCCGGTTCTTCCCCAAGCAGCTTGAGTAGCATCTACGGTGGCTAAGTCAGAGGCATTGCGTGCACTTTCTGTTAACAACATGCCCACAGCTAACTCTATTAATAAATACCAGAGAATAGCCATTACAATAGAAAGTACTAACATTTGGCCTATTTTTTTTGCCGGTAAGTCTATTTCTTCAGCAGCTTGAGGAATAATATCAAAGCCAACCATCATAAAAGGAACTAACGCCATTGCCGCTAAAATACCGCTACCGCCACCAACAATTAATGGTGTTAGATTAGCCGTATCTCCGTGAACACCTAAACCAATAAATAATGCTAATCCAGATAAAACAATGACGGTAACCGTGATCCCTTGAATGATTGCGGCAATACGAACACCGCGAACATTTATCCACGTGATGATGATAGAAACAACCGCGCCTATTAAAGCTTGATCCATATAAACCATGGCGCCATTAACAGACCATAATTCGCCATTTCTTAAGCGTGGAAATAAGTTTTCTAACACACTAGGTAAAGCGACTGCTTCAAAAGCAACCACGGAAATATAAGCAAAAACAATTGACCAGGTGCAATAAAATGAAACAGTTTTTCCTAAAGCGCGTAAGCTATAGGCATGCTCACCACCAACATCAGGCATTGCAGCAGCAAGCTCTGCATAGATTAAACCTATAATAATAATAACTGCACCTGCGGCTAAAGTGGCAATTATTGCACCTAAACTGCCTGATCTTTGCATTAATTGAGAAATTAATACCACCCACGACCAGCCGATCATAGCGCCAAAAGAAAGGGCAAGCACATCTACTTGTTTTAATGTTTTTTCTAAGCCATGTTTTGTGGTATTCAACGTCAATTCCTTAAGTTATATAGTCAATGTAAGCGCCTAATTTATTAACATGCCTATGCAGATCACTCAGGTATTTATTAAAAAGAAAATACTTGCCATCATTAAGATCAAAAATCCCAGCCCATACGTAGATAATAATTACCGCCATTAAAACCAGCTGGCGAGTTTAAAGGATATATAGCGCCTAAAAATCCAGCAGTACGGCCTTCACTGTATTCATCTGGAAATACATTAAAGATATTTTTAGCCCCTAAAGCGACAACTAAGCTATCGGTAATAGCATAGGAAACTTCCATATCAGTGATAACCATAGAGTCAACTTTTTCAAGGAGAGATACATCATTAAATTGTGCATTATAAAAATACCCATAATAATTAATGCGCGCCATTGCACTCAGATCTCCCTGCGAGTGAGATAATGTTAATACTGCTCGAGTTTTTGGGATCCCTTGTTCACGCTCTTTACGGACATTAACATTTGAGATTGGACTTTTAGTGTTAGTAACTTCTAGTCCTGTGTCGGTATAGTTAAATGCTAGTGATAACATATCATTTCCCCCCGCAAATTCAAATGGTAAACTTACCACTAAATCAATACCTTGAGTCGCTGAATTAAAATCGTTAGCGTAATATTGAATATTTGTTACATTAGAATTAATATCGGAAGCTTCTAATAAGGGAGCATCACTTGCTGTTATTTCACTAGCAAAGAGTGATAAGCGATCATCTATGTTTATATAAAAATAATCTAAGGTAATATTAWCGGACTCTATTTCTGCTAAAATACCGAAACTAAAATTTATTGATGTTTCTGGTTTAAGTCCTCCACCAGAACGCGCTGTTGCTATGGGGCTTAAAGCACTTACTAATTGTGATCTTTGTTGAACGACGATACCATTGACAATAGAATTTGAGGTGGATATACGTTGGAGAGTTGACTGTCCAACAGTTGGAGCACGAAATCCAGTACTTAGTGTTGAACGTAATGCTATTTCATCGGTTACTCGTAAACGTGCTGAAAGTTTGCCATCAAAAGTATTACCTATTTTGCCTATTTCTTCATATCTCATCGCAAGGGATACCGAAAGGGCGTCAGTAACATCGCCTTCTATATCTAAATATACGGCATTTGATGTACGATTGTTTATACTCGCAGTTTCGGGAGAAAAGCCAGGAAAACCATTTGAACCTATGGCTTCGCCATTGTTAGAAAAAGGACCTGCTTGATAAGATGCTTTATCGCCAGCGACAACTTCAAATTGTTCAAAATGATTTTGGTAGCCAAAGGCAACATTTAACTCCGACTCAAAACCAACCTCTACAGGATAAGTAAAATCAGCATTGAATACACGCTCGGTTTCAATTTGAGATCCTAATTTAAAATTTCTTGGTGAATTTTCACCTAATGATGCATTAACACTATTCCATAATTCATAATCAATATGATTTTTACCGCCTACCATACTAATATCATAAGTTAATTCAGCTTTATTTATAGCTAAAGAACCTCGCATACCAACGGCTATGCTTTCATCGGTTACTCTACCGCCAAATCTTGGGGTGAAACCACCAGGAAATCGTTCATTAAAAGAAAAACAATTAGCGTTGGTAGAAACTGCTGTTAAAGCTTCAGCGTCACCAATACCACCAGGAATTGTAGGCACCGGACAATTTCCGCTATTATTATTGGTCATATCAAAGAATAGACGAGTACCATTACTGGGGTTAGTAAATACACTTGCTCGTGTATTCGGGTTGCGATAGAAAAAACTACCATCTATATCACGCTGTGCCCAGTTACCAAATAGATAAAGTTGCTTATAATTGCTGCTATTGCCAATATCTTTGGTCATATTGGTAAAAAGCTTGATATTGTTGGTTATTTTAGGAGCCCCCCAGATAACAACAGGATCTTGTATATCATCTTTGCTAATGCCGCTGTCAATTAAGTTCTGCACTGCAGGGTCTTGAATACCGCGAGATGTTGCATCACTTTCTGAATATTCGAATGAAAAATTAGCCGTACCGTTGTCACCAATATTGCTTCCCAAAATACCAGACAGCTCAAACTTAGCCCCATCGCCTTTATAATATTGACCTGTGCGTATTTCAATACGGTTGACTTGTGCACTGTTTTCTAATCGAAAATTAATCACACCCGCTATAGCATCCGAACCATATTGTGCGGCAGCACCATCTCTTAAAACTTCGACACTTTTAAGAGCAATACTCGGAATTGGTTCTAGATCTACCCCATGAGCACCTACATTTAGCCCTGATATGAACTCATAAATAACACCGCTACGATGACGCCGTTTGCCATTAACTAATATTAATAAGTTATCAGTAGGTAATCCTCTAAGGTTAGCGGGTCGTACCATAGTGCCAGCATCACTAATAGCTTCCTGCCTTGCATTATATGAGGGAATAACATTCGATAGTGTAGAGATAATATCGTTATTACCTCGTGCTCTTAAATCTTGTTGATTGATAACATCCACAGGTGCTAATGCATCATTAGGTGATCGGTTTATACGACGTGAACCAATAATTTGAATATGTTCTGCTTTTATTTCTTTATGTGTGTTTTTTGTTTCATTTTTAGTCGTACGGGAAAGTTTAGCTTCTGGTAAAATAGCGACTACAGCAGGGGTTTTTAAATTATTATTGTTATTGCTCAATATTGATGACACTGCAATTACCCGTTTTTCTGTGGCAATAGCACTAAGAGGAGTATTTAAAAGAAGTTTTGCCAAAGCATCTGCAAGTGTATAAGTACCAAAAAGTGGATTAGTAATTACAACTACAGAATCATCAAAGGGGTATATAAGAGAGTAGTCGGATATAACAGCTAATTTATCTAAAGCTGCATCGGCATTCATTGCCGGTAACTCAAAGTGGTAACGTTCAACTGCTTGACACACCCAAGCACTACCTAACAATAACAAGCCAAATACAATATTAAAGTGATTATATTTCGCTTTTTTATGTATTAATTGGCGATTAAACACTTAATATATCTCGCTGTCTGTTAATTTGCATTGTAAATTAAACCACCTTAGTGGTCATATAATAACCGCCTTTTTGGGCTAGATCTTTAGTTAACCTCCTTATCTTTATTTCTTAATGACTTTTTGAATCGGTAACTGTAATTGACTGTTGCAATAATATTACAATGATGTGTTAACCTGTCAAGTAATTGTCATCTTATTACCACTATAGGGCAAGATTATTTTAAACTGATTTTTTGAAAAATAGCGAACTGATCAAGGCATAATAACTACCTTGGTAATTCATTTAAATGAGAAATAGTAACTTGCAGGAGTAGTATACGAGGTGCGTAAGGGGTTGTGAGTAGGATGAGGAAAAATCCTCATCCTACTCGATATATTAACAATTTTTTCTAATTTATAGATTATTAGAAGTTATAAACTGCTTTTACGTAGTAGAAACCACCATTAAAACCAAATGGAGAAGTTTCAGCATACTTACCACCCCAGTTGTTGTTTGGTATTCCTGTGTTTTTCTCGAAGTCTAGTCTGTCAGGATAGACATTAAAAATGTTTTGTGCACCAACACTTACGGTGAAGCTGTCATTGATATGATAACTTGCTTCTGCATCAACGGTGGTTTTAGCGCTACCCGTTACTGCTGTAGCATCATAATCAACGTGAACAGCTTGATATTCACCGTAGTAATTCACGCGAGTGAAAAAACTAAAAGTGTCATAGTTTTGCGCCCATGTAAACGTTGCACGGTTATTGGGTAAATCATTTTCTAAACGAGATACTTTAAATGCACCTGTTACTTCTGTGTACTTATCAACAGCAGTTTTATTATAGTTATACGCGACACTAAATAATGAATCACCATTGAATAATTCAGCCGTATAATTGGCAATAACATCAACACCTTCAGTTGTGGTGTTAAAGTCGTTAGTAAAAAAACTTACTTGTTGAATTGAATCAACATTTGGTACACCTTGGTCTTTAAGCGCACGTTTATCATCTTCTGTTAGTGTATAACGATCAGATTGAGAAATACGGTCTGTTACTTGGATGTTGTAATAATCAACTGTTAAGAAGAAATCACCCTCAGTATACACAGCACCTAAAGTATAACTTTTAGATTGCTCTGGCGTTAACGCTTGTGCACCTAATTGTACAGCAATTGGGTTTGTTGGTGGTAATAACGCAGAATCAACTAACACACCACCGTCAAGGGCTGTTTGTACATTAGCATAGTTTGCTTGACCAACTGTTGGAGCACGAAAGCCGGTACTGATTGAACCACGAAGTGAGAATGCGTCGGTTAATTTATACTGCCCTGTAATTTTATAGTTTACATCACTCCCAAACGAACTATAGTCTTCATAACGAACAGCAGCACCAAGCATCAATTGTTCATTAATTTGAGCTTCTGAATCAAAATAAAAGGCAAAGTTTCGACGAGAGAATATCCCTGCAGCTTCAGGTTTAAACCCAGGAAAACCGTTAGAGCCAATACCAAAACCTTGATCCGTATAAGGGCCAGCAGTATAAGAAAATGTATCACCTGCCGTCACTTCAAATGACTCAGTATGCCATTCATAACCACCAGCAATTAATAGATTTTCAATACCATCAATGTCAAAATCTTTGCTTAAATCAAGGTTGAACATTTTCTCTACTTGAGTATGAGCACCTGGTTTGAAATCACGAGGAGTTTCAGGTCCTAAAGAAGCATTTAAGGTATTGTAAATTACATAACTAGATTTGTTACGACCGTAAGTACCACTAACATCGTACATGATACCTGATGAAAGCTCACCACGTGTACCCATGACCAATGAGGTATCGACAATATTACCACCAAAATTAGGCGTAAAACCACCTGGTATCAATTCATTGAATGAGAAACAGTTGTCATTATTTTGAACATTGTCAATATAGTTTTGTTGCGTTAATACATTACCACTTGTTATAGGTACTGCTTGACACGTTCTTTCTGCTCCACCAGCCTGAGCAATATCGCCAATTAATAGTGATGCACCACCATCACCAGAATATACGCCGCCACGAGTATGTGGGTTACGGAAGTAAAAACCACCACGTACATCACGTTCAGAATAGTTACCAAACATGTACACTTCACGATCGTTACCAATATCTAAACCTGCATTACCAAAAATAGTAATATCATCACTTACTTTAGGAGAACCCCAAATTTGCGCTAAGCTAGAAACTTCAGTGTTGCCTGCTGCAATTAAAGCCGCAGCATCAGGACGTTGCATACTACGGCTAGTAGCATCAGCATTTTTATATTGAAAGCTCACATTAGCAAAACCGTCTTGGGTTAGCGCCACACCAATATTACCAGCTACTTCAACCGTATCACCATCACCTTCATAATAAGAACCATAGCGGGCTGTTAAAGAACCACCATCGGCATCATCTTTTAATACAAAGTTCATTACACCGGCAATAGCATCAGAGCCGTATTGTGCAGCAGCCCCGTCACGAAGTACTTCAACTTGTTTTAAGGCAATACTTGGAATAACTGAAATATCAGGGCCTTGAGCACCATCGTTAATACCACCCCCTAGTAATGCAATAACAGACGCACGATGACGACGTTTACCGTTTACAAGGATCAAGGTGCTATCAGAAGATAAGCCACGTAAGTTAGCCGGTTTAACTAAACTGGCTGCATCTGAAATAGGATTAGATTGCACGTTAAAAGAGGGTATAGTACCTTTTAATAACTCAAGCATGTCAGTGTTGCCACCCCTTGCTAATTCATCACCACCAATTAAATCAACAGGTACAGGTGAGTTGCTAACTGAACGTGGTGCGCCACGTGAGCCAACAACAACGATTTTTTCGACATCTTGTTCTGCTTTTGTATTATTATCTGCAGCATATGTAGATACAGTGCCTAACGCCATGCTTACAGCAAACGCTAATGTTCCGGTACGGAATTTAATAGACATGTTATTTCTTTCCCCGTTTTTATTAAATTTTATAGTTATTTAGTCCAGTTGCTATTTACTTAAATAATTCGCAACCTGTACTAAAGAGCTAGGAGGCTTACAAAACCGTAATTTTATTTATTTATTTTTTAAAACTTAATTTAAACCGCTATCATTTCTTGCTGTTTGCGGCGTAAAACCTTGGCGCGGGGTGATCCATTAGTAACTACTCAGCTGGTCAATGATCACATAGGAAAAATTAGCAGCGATAACTAGTTTTAAACAGGGAAGGGACATTACTTGAGGCTTTATCATTCACGATCCGATGGTAAAACCTCAAAATGTTCAATTAATTCGATATGCTGAGATCCTAAAATAAATTTTATTTAGGCTGAGCAGTTATGTTTTTTTAGTAAGCAATATTTTATTTGCATTAATCCGTTGAGACTTAATATTAAAAGAAAGTTCTAAAGCTTCAATTAACGCTTCACTGTCTCCTAAATCAAAACGGCCACTTATTCGTATATTATGTAGAGCAGGATCTTTTAGCACAATTTCTATATCGATATATCGATTAATTTCTTCAATAACGTCAAACAATTCTTCATTATCAAAAATTAACTTTCCATTTAGCCACGAAAGTTCACGTTTTATATTCTCCGGTTTAATATGAGTTAATTTTGGGGCTTGATTAATACCCACGATAACTTTTTCTCCCTTAGTTATATAAATATCATCTGCTTTAATTGTTGCACTATTCAATTTTTTAATCTCAGTTAAGCTTGTGTTGAGTGCCACTTTTGACATTTTAACTTTACCATCAGTAACAGTAACTTGAATATTTTTAGATTTTAAATGCACAACAAACTTTGTTCCTACCGCTTGTACGAGGCGATCGCCAGCATAAACGATAAATGGGCGATTAGGATCATGCGCAACTTCAAATAAAGCTTCACCTTTTATTAACTTAATTATTCGTTTTTCATCTGAAAATTCAGTTTCAATACGACTATTGGTGTTTAAGTGTATAATTGAACCGTCATCAAATGTTGCATCCATCTGCTGCCCGATCAAGGTAGCATATGAACTTTTTTGCACGTTAGTCGGCATTACCGACCAAATCAAAATAGCCAAAAAACTTATACTGGCAGCCAACAAAAAGGGGTTGAAAATAGGTTTTAATAGTGGCCATAAAGTTACCTTTTTTTGTGGGTTTTTATCATCAACAATACTGAGCACTTCATCCATATCATCCCATATATCGGCCATAGCTTTTAATGTTACTTGATGTCTTTTATCTGCCGACAACCAGATTCTTAATTCTTTTCTTGATTGCTCAGATAAATTACCATTGTCTAATCTTACTAACCAGATAGAGGCTTCATCATCAATTGTATTTATCGTACGCAGTGGAATTACTTTATTATTGGTATTCATTTTGTACGCTCTTCCTTTGACTGATTTAACTGTATCGGAAGTTTAACTTCATTAACTTCATATCCTTGAGCGCAAAGAGACTGTTTGCATTGTTTTAAACCGGTAGCAATATATTTTTCAACGGAACTTACAGATACATTCATTTTTTTAGCTATTTCTTTATGGCTTAAACAATACAGTTTTCTTAATAGTATCGCGCGGCGATTTTTTTCAGGTAGAGAACTTAATACTTTGCTAAAACGTTTAAATTTAAGCTTTTGGTATAATTCTTTTTCAACCGTATTATCGATATCATTTTCTAATAAGGCATCATCTAATTCAGTATGTATTTCTTTTGATTGTTGCATTAACTTTTTAAGCACTAAATTTCTTGAAACAACAAATAAATAACCTTTGGGTGATTTAATTTGTTGTTTAGCATCAGAGTGTAAAACTCTTATAAAGGTTTCCTGTAAAATATCATCAACGTCTTGTTGTTCTACGCTCATCTTCATAATAGAACGCACTAATCCATCCTTGCATGATTGAAAAGCTCTTAAAACTCTATTGTTCGACTGCTTGTTTGTTGGCATTTAATGTTTCCAATAATACACATCTCTCTTAAAGAGCTTGTCTGTTGCATAATCCATAATTATTTTAGATAAAATATAGCTAGCACAATTTTTTTATTGCATTTCGTGCAAATTATAACCTAATTTTTCATTCTCTTTGCAGTTAAAATAATGAAGAGTAAATGACATTAAAGCTATTTTTAGTTGTCGTGATTTGAGTCTATTAAGTTTTTTCATAAATATTTATGGATTAACCAGTAAACAAGCTCTTTAACGGTATATATGAGTAAATTTACTAACACAATTAAAAAAATATGACGGTGGAAATTATTTTGGAATTTGAAACTCTTTTTTCTTTAGGCCTTTATTTTAGTGCCATGCTTGGTATAGGACTCTATGCGTATCGTAAATCAACGAGTGATGTTTCAGGTTATATGCTTGGTGGTAGGAGTTTAAGCCCAAGTGTTGCTGCACTTTCTGCTGGGGCATCTGACATGAGTGGCTGGATGTTAATGGGTCTACCTGGTGCTATGTATATTTCGGGGATGAGTAGTTTATGGATTGCAATAGGCTTGGTTATTGGTGCTTTTTTGAATTATCTTATTGTTGCGCCTCGCCTGAGGACCTATACCGAAATAGCTAATGATTCTATTACCTTGCCTGACTTTTTTGAAAATCGTTTTAATGATAATTCTCACATGTTACGAGTCGTTTCATCTATTGTCATTGTGTTGTTTTTTACCCTATATACCTCAAGCGGTATTGTTGCTGGGGGAAAATTATTTGAAAGCTCTTTTGGCTTGAATTATGAACTAGGCTTGTATGTTACTGCGGGTGTGGTTGTTGCTTACACGCTATTTGGTGGTTTTTTAGCGGTGAGTTTAACCGATTTTGTTCAAGGCTGTATTATGTTTATCGCTTTAGTCTTAGTACCCGTCGTAACAATTAATGAGGTTGGTGGCTTTGACGAAATGCACGCTACTATTAACGCTATTAACCCACAACTGCTCGATGTTTTTAGTGGTGTCAGTGTTATTAGTATACTTTCGGCGATGGCATGGGGACTAGGATATTTTGGACAGCCGCACATTATTGTGCGATTTATGGCAATACGTAGTGTTAAAGATATACCTACAGCACGTCGCATAGGCATGAGTTGGATGATAGTTGCTATTGTTGGTGCTATGGCAACAGGCTTTGCCGGTATTGCTTATGTTGCGAAAACAGGTATAAAGCTTGATGATGCAGAAACTATTTTTATTCTGCTCTCTCAACTTTTATTTAGCCCATTAATTGCAGGTTTTTTATTGGCGGCAATTTTAGCGGCAATTATGAGTACAATTTCTTCGCAATTATTGGTGACATCAAGTTCTTTAACGGAAGATTTTTACAAAACATTTTTGCATCGTGACGCTAGCGATAAACAGCAAGTGTTGGTTGGACGAATATCAGTATTTTTAGTGGCGCTTGTGGCAATCTACCTAGCCTATGATCGTAATTCATCTATTTTATCATTAGTGAGTAATGCTTGGGCAGGTTTTGGTGCCGCTTTTGGTCCGGTAGTTATTGGTAGTTTGTATTGGAAAAAAATGACCAGAAATGGTGCCTTAGCGGGCATGCTAACCGGAGCGATAACGGTATTGTTATGGATTTACGTACCTATCACTATTAATGGTCAATCATTAAGTTCTGTGATGTATGAAATAGTACCTGGTTTTATTTTATGTTCTTTAGTTATTTACGTGGTAAGCAATATGGCACCACAAGATGATGTTAAGGTTTTAGCCAAACATGATAAAATGTTAACGCATTTTGTTTAATGATATGAACCCTTGATTACACTCTAAAATATTTGTGAAATTGAGTTAAATATCTTCCGGTTCTATTCGATGGCTTTGCCCAAACCATTATTTGTCTATTGTAGTTTGATGAAATAAAACTAAAAAACTAGGTGAGTTTAATAAATAATAACTGCTAACTTAATTTTAGTTAGGCGAAAATTAAATTATTAAGAATTAATGACTTATTGTATTTGATGTGTACAAAAAAGGGGAATAGTATAAAGTCAGTTTAAATTGAAAATAAAACAGATTCTCACAATAACAATAAAAAGAGGAGCAAGCATGCCAGATAATATACCCTCAACGGTCGATTATGATAATGTTTCATCAGATTATCTTGATAAACGCCAATTAAAAAAAGGAGCCGCAGGTTGGATATTACTAGCTAGTCTCGGAGTTTCTTATGTGATTTCTGGCGATTTTGCGGGCTGGAATTTTGGTTTAGAGCAAGGTGGTTTTGGTGGTATGTTAATCGCAACTATCTTAATGGCAACCATGTACACTTGCTTAATATTTGGTTTGTCTGAATTATCTTCTTCATTACCAACGGCTGGTGGTGGATATAGTTTTGCTCGTCGCGCCATGGGGCCATGGGGTGGATTTTTAACAGGAACTGCAATTTTATTAGAGTATTCAATAGCGCCAGCGGCTATCGCGGTATTTATTGGGGGTTATGTTAATGAAATATTTGGTTTCAATGGTCCAATGGTGTATGCCGCTTTTTATGTGGTTTTTATTGGTATTCATCTATTTGGAGCTGGCGAAGCATTAAAAATAATGATGGTTATTACAGGGATAGCCGTTGTTGCATTATTAGTTTTCGCTGTAGGATTGATCCCTTACTTTGATTACAATAATTTATTTGATATTGCTGTAAACGAGCAAGCCGTAGGTGCTAGCACTTTCTTACCCGAAGGATATTTAGGGATTTGGAGTGCGATACCTTTCGCTATTTGGCTGTTTTTAGCTGTTGAGGGGGTACCACTTGCCGCAGAAGAAAGTGCTGATCCGAGTAAAGATATGCCTAAAGGCATTATTACCGCGATGAGTATTCTTATAATTTTTGCTGTACTTGTATTATTTTTAGCACCAGGTGTTGCTGGTTCAGAATTAATGAAAAATCATGGTGCACCTCTTGTAGGCGCATTACAGGTTGTTTATGGTGAGAACTCCGGTATCGCTACCTTTGTAAATGTTGTTGGCTTATTCGGTTTGATCGCTAGTTTCTTTTCCATTATTTTTGCTTATTCTCGGCAGGTTTTTGCTTTATCTAGAGCAGGTTATTTACCACGTTTTTTATCAATAACAGGCCAGCGAAAAGTACCTACAATGGCATTAATTATTCCAGGTATTATTGGTTTTTTACTTTCATTAACAGAGCAGGGTGATTTGATGATCACTATGGCTGTATTTGGTGCAACTATTTCTTATGTATTAATGATGTTATCTCATATTATTTTACGTAAAAAAGAGCCTGATTTAGAACGTCCTTACCGTACGCCCGGTGGCACCTTTACCACTGGAGTTGCTTTAATATTATCACTGGTTGCTTTTGCCAGTACTTTCTTTGTTAGCTTGGAAGCGGCTTTATGGTCAGGTGTTTTTTATGCCATTTTAGTGTCCTACTTTGCTTTTTATAGTCGCCATCATTTAGTTGCTAAATCTCCCGATGAAGAGTTTGCGGCAATAAGTAACGCAGAATCAGAGCTTTAACCCGAAACAATGCGCAGTGGTAGGGCAATGTCTTATCATTATTAACGCCTAACTTACCGAGGATAAAACTATGTTAGATCCAAGAGCAGTAGCGAGTGTGGCCGATGCCATAGCTATTATAGAAGAACGCGGTTTAACCCACATTAAAGTTGGATTATTTGATGTTGATGGTGTTATGCGCGGCAAATACATGAGTAAAGATAAATTTATTTCCTCTCTCACCAACGGTTTTGCTTTTTGTGATGTGGTATTGGGATGGGATTCAAACGATGAACTCTATGATAATGTCACGTATACGGGCTGGCATACCGGTTATCCCGATGCACCAGTAAAAATTATTCCTAGTAGTTGTCGTTCTATTCCTTTTGAAGGCAATATGTTGTTATTTATCGCTGAATTTGAAGGACAAGCAGAGAAATTATGCCCACGTAGCACCTTAAAAAGAGTCTTAAAAAAGGCTGATGAAATGGGATTTAACGCTATGGCAGCTTTTGAGTATGAATTTTTTATGTTTAATGAGTCAGCTGACTCGGTTCGTAAAAAAGGCTATAAAAATCTTGAACCTATCTCTCCAGGACTTTTTGGTTATTCAGTGATAAGAAACTCGGTACACGCTGAGTTATATCATGATATTTTAAAACTTTGTGAAGATATGGATATGCCCATTGAGGGGATTCATACTGAAACTGGTCCTGGTGTTGTTGAAGCCGCTTTAGCATATGATAATGCTAGTGATGCTGCTGACAAAGCCGCTTTATTTAAAACCTTTATTAAAGTATGGGCACAGCGCAATGATATGATGGCTACCTTTATGGCTAAGTGGTCTGGCGATTTACCGGGGCAAAGTGGTCATATTCACATTTCTTTGACTCATAAAGATGGTTCCTCGGCTTTTTTTGATGCCAATAACAAACATAATATGAGCGATATTCAACGTTATTTTCTAGGTGGACAGCAACGTTTAATGCCTGAGTTTTTATCGATGATCTCGCCCACGGTAAATAGTTTTAGTCGTATGGTTCCTGGAGCTTGGGCTCCGTTAGACGCTACATGGGGAGTGGAAAACCGAACCACCGCCTTACGAGTTATTCCGGGCTCAGCCAAATCACAACGGGTTGAATATCGTCTTGGTGCAGCTGATGCTAATCCATATATAGCATTAGCGGCGGCATTGGCGTCAGGACTTTATGGTATTGAACATAAATTAGAGCCGTTGCCACAAGTTAAGGGTAACGCTTACCAGCAAAATCATCCAAAGGAACTTACCTTACCCGCTACTTTATTTGAAGCAGCAGGGCGTTTGAGAGGATCAAAAGCGGCAATAGAAATGTTTGGTGAAGAGTTTGTTGCTCATTACGCTGCATCCCGTGAATGGGAAGAACGGGAATATCGCAAACATGTCTCTGATTGGGAATTATCTCGTTATTTTGAAATTATTTAAGAGCTAAAATATTATGAATAGCAATATGATACAACAAACCATTTCACCTATTGATGGTTCAATATATGTCGAAAGAGATTTAGCTGATCAAAAAACAATTAAACATACTCTTGAACAAGCAGTTAAAGCCCAACAGCAATGGAAACAAACAACATTAAATGAACGTCGTCGCATTTGCTTAGTCATGCTTGAAGCTTTTAATCATAACGCGGATGAAATTGCTGAGCAGTTATGCTGGATGATGGGACGTCCTATTCAATATGCTAAAGGTGAAGTTTCAGGAATGACTGACCGTGCAAAATATATGATTGATATTGCCGAGCAAGCGTTAGCCGATATTGAATTACCAGCCGTTAAAGGTTTCTCTCGCTATATCAAACGTGAAGCACTGGGCGTTGTGTTTGTTGTTGCGCCATGGAACTATCCATATTTAACAGCAATAAATGTAATTATACCTGCGATTATGGCAGGCAATACTGTTATTTTAAAACATTCAGCACAAACACCTTTATGTGCAGAACAATTAGCGAAAGCTTTTATGAAAGCAGGTTTACCCGAAGGGGTTTTTCAATATTTACATTTGAGTCATTCCGATACAGAAGCTTTAATCAAACATACAGAAATTAATTATGTTGCTTTTACCGGCTCTGTTGCTGGTGGTGCTATGGTAGAGAAAGCTGCAAGTGGGCGTTTTATTGGCGTAGGTTTGGAATTAGGCGGAAAAGATCCTGCTTATGTACGTGCAGATGCTGATATAGATCATGCTGTCGAAACTTGTATTGATGGTGCTTTTTTCAATTCAGGACAATCGTGTTGTGGTATTGAACGTATTTATGTTACAAGTCAGGTATTTGATGAATTTGTTACTAAAGCTACTGCTTTAGTTAATAGTTATAAACTGGGACGTTCAGATGATCTCACAACAACTTTAGGACCTCTTGTTAAAGCGTCTGCCGCAGACTTTGTCCGAAGACAAATTGATGATGCTATTGCTATGGGAGCTATAGCACATATTGACGTGACTAATTTTCCACTCGATGAACGAGGTACGCCATATTTGGCTCCACAGTTGCTTACTAATGTTGATCATAGTATGCGAATTATGACTGAAGAAAGTTTTGGTCCAGTTGTTGGTATTATGAAAGTAGAATCTGATGAACAAGCAATTGACTTAATGAATGATTCAGAATTTGGTTTAACTGCCAGTGTTTTTAGTCAAAATATAGATGCAGCATTAACCATCGGTGAACAACTAGAAACAGGTACGTTTTTCCTTAACCGTTGTGATTAYCTTGATCCAGCTCTTGCTTGGACAGGTATTAAAAATTCAGGTCGAGGTTGTTCTTTATCATCATTAGGTTATAGCTCAATAACTAGACCTAAGTCTTTTCATTTGAAAATACCAAGTTAAGGAAAGTAGAATGAACCTTGATCAATTTAACGCAAATTGGAATTACCCAACCAATATTCGTATTGGTATTGGCAGAATTAATGAATTAGCAGAAGCATGTCAAGAGCTAGGTATGCAGTCTCCTTTATTGGTAACTGATCCCGGTTTGGCTGAACTGCCAATGGTTGAGCAAGCCGTTAATATTTGCCAAAAAGCAGGGTTGAACTGTGGTTTGTTTTTTAAGATCAAAGCTAATCCAACCTGTAAAAATGTGATTGATGGTGTAACCGCATATCATCAAGGGAAACATGATGGTGTTATAGCTTTTGGCGGTGGCTCTGCACTTGATGCGGCAAAAGCGATAGCTCTTATGGTTGGTCAAAAACGTCCATTGTGGGACTTTGAAGATATAGGTGATAACTGGACAAGAGTTTGTTCTAAAACCATGGCGCCCGTTGTTGCGGTGCCAACAACATCTGGCACAGGTTCTGAAGTAGGGCGAGCATCAGTGATCACTGATAGTAAGCAACATCTTAAACGTTTGATCTTTCATCCAAATATGTTGCCATCTATTGTTATTCTTGATGCTCAATTATCGGTTGGTTTGCCGAAAAAATTAACTGCTGCAACGGGGATGGATGCACTTTCACATGCATTAGAAGCTTATTGTGCAACTTATTATCATCCAATGGCAGAGGGGATCGCCTTAGAAGGGATCAGGTTAATTAAAAATTATTTACCCCGAGCAGTTACTTCTGGTGATGATTTAGAAGCAAGAATACAAGTAATGGTGGGGTCAACTATGGGAGCAACAGCATTTCAACGCGGCTTAGGAGGAATGCACGCACTAGCGCATTCACTGGGTGCCTTGTATGACAGTCATCATGGTTTGCTTAATGCGGTATTAATGCCATATGTCCTAAAAGCTAATCGTGAAGTGATTGAACAAAAAATTGAACGTTTATCCCGTTATCTTGAATTGGAAGATATTAGCTTTGATGGTTTTATTAATTGGATAGTTAGCTTACGTGACCAGTTACAAATTCCTCATAGTTTAGCTGAAATGGGCATAGACGCGGCTCAAATAGAGAAAATAGGGCTCATGGCGGTTAAAGATCCTACCGCTGCAGGTAATCCAATCCATTTTAGTGCACAACAATACTCCGCTATTTGTTTATCAGCCATTAATGGTGAGCTGTAAGAAGTGAGTAAGTGATGAAATTAGGTATATTAGTTTGTGATCAGGTTCAGGAGCAGTTACAACCAGAGTTTGGCGACTATCCTGAAATGTTTAAAACATTACTGCAACGTGTTGATGAGTCATTAGAAATTCATTGTTTTTCTGCTATTGAGCACAATCTGCCCGAAGATATTAATGTTTGTGATTGTTACATAACTACTGGCAGTCGTTATGGGGTTAATGACGATCAGATCTGGATCCGAGAATTAGAAGATTTTATTCGAGCACTTTACAAGGCAGGTAAAGGGTTTGTCGGGATTTGTTTTGGTCATCAGCTTATTGCCAAGTCATTAGGTGGCTTGGTTGATAAATCATCGAAAGGTTGGGGGATTGGTATCGCATTTAGTAATGTAACCAACCAGAAAAATTGGATGTTACCGGTAAAAAAACAACTAGCCCTTGTTGTGAGTCATCAAGATCAAATCATTAAGTTACCACCACAAGCAGAGGTGTTGGCTAGTAATGATTTTTGCCCATATAGTATGATTAAAGTTGGTGTGAGTTTTATAGGTATTCAAGGGCATCCTGAATTTAGCCGTCAATACTCATTAGCCCTGATTAATTCACGAAGAGACCGTATTAGCGCATCAGTTATTGATGCAGCCAGTGCAACACTAACGCATCAAACCGATGATGTTATTTCGATGAAATGGTTGATCAATTTTTTAAAACAAGTTAATTAATATCGTAAATAAAGTCATACGTGCCCATAGCTAACACATTTTTATGCTAAACCTTAGTCGGAAGAAGATGTGGTAACAGTGACCCTGAACATCAAGGGATTAAGACATAGATACTTTAAGTGCAATAACAGACTGAACCATTGAAATATTAGTTAACGAACCGAAACTGGGGAATTTCGAGGGTAAAACAAATTGAATGCCTGAGCCGATATTTACGCGGTTGGGGGAATTGTTTTCTCACCGCTCAAGGATATCAGTTAATAGCAGATATAGAACAGTGGATCCGCATGTGTTACTGGCTGGCGAGAATGGCGTAAGCCAAGAACCAAAGTGAGGAATTTACTCAAGCGCGGGGCTTCCTTAAAACTAGCCATTAGTTGTGGGAGCACCCGTAAAGGCGCATGGAAAAGTGCTAAAACCAAAGGGATCAATAGGGCATTAAGTCTTCAATTTCTTAAAAATGAAGGCTTAATATCACTTAGGGATATTTGGATCAAAATCCATCATGGTTAGTGAACC